>NZ_VWPL01000042.1 GCF_008630065.1 Blastochloris sulfoviridis | reverse complement strand
TCAGCTCGCGGTCAGAATGTTCCTTATTTGTTCCCGCAAGCTACGCCAGAGTCAACCGGACTCTTTGGCTGTGGATGGCTCCCGCCTCCACACCATTGGCGGTGCGGTGCCGCCGCCATCTTGGCAAAGCCGGCAACAGCGTCATGGCGGTGGATCGTCCGCTGCCTTGATGTCAGCGGTCGGGCCGCAGCCATCTCGCGCCTGCTTTCAGAGCAAACCGCATGGTCCGTGGTGCTGTGAGGCCGGTCTGCTTCCGTGAAGCTTCCACGGGTCGACTCGGGCGTATCTGCTCGTCGATGCAATCTTGCTAAAAGACTGTTTTTATAAGATAAAAACTGGCGCATCCGACAGGATTCGAACCTGTGACCTTTGCCTTCAGAGCGCCACAGCTCTCGAGAGAGGGCCGCACCAAGCCAGACAGCTTTCTAATTGTACGCCACAGTATCCAGCTATCCGACATCTGAATTTCCTCCCTTCCCTTTCGGGACCTATCGCGCTCATTTGCTCAAGAGGAATTGCTGAGGAGACGATGATGGTTCCCCGGAATGACAGTCCAATCAAGCGGACCATCCGTCGGCAGCAATTGCGCGAAATAGTGCCGCTTGCCGACAGCACCATTTACGAGATGGAGCAGCGCGGAGAGTTTCCGCGACGCTTCGCTCTCTCGCCCCGCTGCGTCGTCTGGGACCTGGCGGAGGTCGAAGCCTGGCTGACTTCGCGCCGATCAATGCCAATTGTTCGCGCGAAGTCTCCTGACGTCAAGCAACGGCGATCGCGCCCGGTTCGAGAGCCGGGTCGGGCTCAAGCAGCGGCATCGAAGGCGGGATGAGTACCGGGACGCGCTTCTTGCCCGCGACCCAGGCGTCGATGATATCCGACCACTCCTGCATCATATGGCGGCGCTGAACTTCGTACTCTGCCTTGTTGTATACGCCCCGTGATGAACGGCCGTCCTCGTGCGCAAGGCACTTCTCGATCCAGTCGCTGTTGAAGCCCAGTTCATTGAGCAACGTGGATCCCGTCCTTCGGAGATCATGAACCGTGAATGGCTCCAAGGGCAGACCTTCCTTCTTCGCCTGCTCGACAACCGCATAGGTCACCCGATTGAATGTCGCGCGCGACATGGGCGCGTCCGCGTCATAGCGCGACGGCAAAAGGTATCTCGAATTACCGGCGCAGGTCTTCAGCGCGATCATGATGTCGAGCGTCTGCCACGACAGATAGACGTTGTGCGCCTTCGAGCGCTTCATCCGCTCCTTCGGGATGGTCCAGACGGCATTCTCGAAATCGACCTCATCCCAGGTCGCATCCTGCAGCTCGCTCTTGCGCACCATCGTCTGCAGGTAGAGGCGCATGCCGAGCCGGATGGTCGGCAGCGTCGCAACCTTCTCGATCAGCCTGAGCATGATCCTGATTTCTGTCGGCGAGAGCGACCGATCCTTCGGCACGAAGGTTGCGATCGAAGAAGGCCCCACATCGTCAGCGGGGTTGGCGACCTTCTCGCCGTGCAAGATTGCGAAGCCGAAGATCTGCTTGACGATGTCGCGGACGTGGATCGCCGTCGCTGGCGCGCCGCGCTCGACGATGGCGCCGCAATGAGCCCGGAGGTCATCCGGGGTGATTTCGGTCAGCAGCCTGCTGCGCCACTTGGGGAGTAGCTCGCGCTCGAAGATCGACCGGCGCATCGCCCGCGTGCTGTCCGCCATCGGCGCCGCAGTCAACCATTTCTCACCGAACTCGCCAAAGCTCTTCGCCTCCAGAAGCCGGCGCTTCTCCCGCTGCTTTTCAATCGCCGGCGATCGTCCCTCGCTGATCGCCCGCTTGGCGTCGATGCACATCTCTCGCGCACGAGCGAGTGACAGCCCGGCCGGGCCGTACTTGCCGAACGTGACGGTCTCACGCCGCCCATTTATTCGGTAGTCCAGCCGAAATGTGAGCGTCCCCGACGGCTTCACGAGCACATACATGCCGTCCCGGTCGGTCACCTTGTAAATTTTGTCTTTTGGTTTCAAGTTCTTAAGGGCTGCATCCGTCAACATTCGGGCCGCCTCCTCGAAAAACGACCGTCAGGCCATTTTCTGGCGTCCTCGTGACAAAACATCTTTTTCTTACAGCAGGTTAGCTCAAAAAAAAGACCGTCAGAGGCCACTCACACCCTGACGGTATCGGACGAAATCGGAAATCGCAATGGGGAAGCGCACCGTCAGAGAGTACGTCAGCGGCGATCTCTGCCGGCCGATAGTCCTCGAACACCTTCGAAGACATTTGTTTTATGTATCAGTGTGTTGCGGCGTGTTTTTGGATATTCCTGGATACCCTCGGCAGGGCCAAAATCATTCCCACTCGATCGTCCCCGGCGGCTTCGACGTCACGTCATAGACCACGCGGTTGACGCCCTTGACCTCGTTGATGATGCGGGTTGCGGCATGTGCCAGAAACCGCATGTCGAACGGGTAGAAGTCGGCCGTCATGCCGTCGACGCTGGTCACCGCGCGCAGCGCCACCACATTGTCGTAGGTGCGCCCGTCACCCATCACGCCGACGGTGCGCACCGGCAGCAGCACCGCGAACGCCTGCCAGATCTCGTCATAGAGCCCGGCGCGGCGGATCTCCTCGATATAGATTTCGTCGGCGAGGCGCAGGATGTCGAGCTTGTCCTTGGTGATCTCGCCGGGGCAGCGGATGGCGAGGCCCGGCCCCGGGAAGGGGTGGCGGCCGACGAACGCCTCCGGCAGGCCGAGCTCGCGGCCGAGCGCGCGCACCTCGTCCTTGAACAGTTCGCGCAAGGGCTCGACCAGCTTCATGTTCATGCGTTCGGGCAGGCCGCCGACATTGTGGTGGCTCTTGATGGTCACCGACGGCCCGCCGGTGAACGACACGCTCTCGATGACGTCCGGATAGAGCGTGCCCTGGGCGAGGAAGCTCGCGCCGCCGATCCTTGATGCCTCGGCCTCGAACACGTCGATGAACAGCTTCCCGATGGTCTTGCGCTTGGCCTCGGGATCGGTGACGCCTTCAAGCTCCTTGAGGAACAGCGCCTCGGCCTCCACCAGCACCAGCGGGATGTTGTAGGCGTGGCGGAACAGCGCCATCACCTTCTTGGCCTCGCCGAGGCGCAGCAGGCCGTGGTCGACGAACACGCAGGTGAGCTGGTCGCCGATCGCCTCGTGCAGCAGCACCGCGGCCACCGCGGAATCGACGCCGCCGGACAGGCCGCAGATCACCCGCTCCTTGCCAACCTGCGCGCGAATCCGGGCGATCGCCTCGTCCTTGAAGGCGCGCATCGTCCAGTCGCCCTTGGCGCCGGCGATCGTGCGGACGAAATTTCGCAACAGCGCGCCGCCGTGCGGCGTGTGCACCACTTCCGGGTGAAACTGCACGCCGAAAAAGCGGCGGCGCTCGTCGGCGATGGCCGCGAACGGCGCGTTGGCCGACACGCCGATGACCGAGAAGCCGGCCGGCAGCGCGGTGACGCGGTCGCCGTGGCTCATCCACACCGGATATTTCTCGCCCTGGCGCCACACCTCGTCGAACAGCGCGGATTCGGCGGTCACCTCCACCTCGGCGCGGCCGAACTCGCGGTGGTGGCCGCCCTCCACCGTGCCGCCGAGCTGGGCCACCATGGCCTGCTGGCCGTAGCAGATGCCGAGCACCGGCACCCCGGCCTCAAAGATCGCCTGCGGCACCCGCGGCGAGGCGGCCTCGGTCACCGAGGCCGGGCCGCCCGACAGGATGACGCCGATCGGCGCCATCGCCGCAAAGGCCGCCTCCGCCGCCTGGAACGGCACGATCTCGCAATAGACCCCTTCCTCACGCACCCGGCGGGCGATGAGCTGGGTCACCTGGGAGCCGAAATCGACGATGAGGATCTTGTCGTGGAGCGAAGCCGCCTGGGTCATGTGCCGTTGGGTTCCCGGCCGTCACGGTCGGCCGCCTGAGGGATGCTGTCGGACGGGGCGGGGCGGGCGCGCGAAGCGCGCCGCCGCGCGGCGAGGAGCAGGTCTCAGGCGGTTCTTGCGGCGGCGCATTCGCGGGGTCAAGCCCCGCGCGGCCGGCACGGCGTGCCAGGGGAGGGCACGCGCGCAAAACCGGCGCCGGGTGGTTCGCCCCGGCACCGGTCGTTCTTGTCGTGGGAGGCGGTCCCATGCCGAAAATCCCCGCTCGGACGGGGGATCTTCGGCAATGGGGCGACGGCGAACCGGCCTTGTCAGCCGGACGCCCGGTTGTCTTCGCAGCGGGTCGTCTTGCCTGCGGGTCGTCTTGGCTGCGGGTCAGCTCCGCTGCGGCGTGTAGTTGTCGCGCACGTAGCTTTCGCGGAAGCCCGCGCGGACGATGTTGGAATAGGACGAGTGGTCGTCGCCCATGGTCGGCTCGTCGTCGCGCGCGCAGGTGGCGATGGTCCGGCAGCCGAGGTCGAGCGCGGCGGTAATCCGCGCCGACAGCAGCGCCGAATGGCTGCCCTTGCCGCGGAAGGCGGGGGCGGTGGCGCACCAGTCGAGCCAGGCGGTCTCGCCCGAGACGAACACCGCGCCGGCACCGGCCGGCTGGTCTTCGGAATAGCTCATGAAGGCGTGCCAGCCCGGGGCGGAGGGCAGGCGCGACAGCCAGCCTTCCGCCGCCTGGCCGAGGCCCAGCGCGCCGCAGATGATGCGGGCGAAGGCCAGCCCGTCCTCGGCGCCGATCCGCCGCACGTCGAAACGGTGCGGCCGCGGCGTCGGCGGGGCGGAGCGCCCGCGCACGAACTTCATCCATCCCGGCGCCCGGACGAAGCCGTGGCCGGAAATCCAGTTCGCCGCCCGGCTCGGCGCGGCGTCGGGGTGCCAGTGCACGATGTAGCTGGCGACGCCGGCGCTCTGGTAGGCGTCGGCCAGCGCCAAGATCGTGTCCGGCTCGGCCGGCCGGTCGAGACCGAGGCCGATGGCCCGGTTCACCGCGGTGGCGCTGGCCGGCAGCTTGGCGGCGATCGAAACGGTGGTGCCGCCGATGGTCTTGAGCGACAGGCCCGCCGACTTGCGGTCGAGGTCGGTCGCGTTCTGGTGCAGCGATATGAGCGCGTCGCGTTCGATGGCTTCGATCTGGAACACCTTGGTCCTCCGTATTCCCCAAAGTGCCGCCGTGTTTTCTATCGGCGGTCGGTTGTTAATGAAATCATATGCGACCATCCGGGCCGGATCCCTGCGACATTATGACAAAGTTACAGGCGAGACCGCCGGCCGGCACCGGCGGCGGTCGAATCGGGGCGCGGCGAGGGGCGGCGGCCGGCGTGGGCCGCGGCAAATCGCGGCGGCGGCGGTGGCTGGCCCGTCCGGATGCGCGGGCACGACGGGCTCCGCACGACGGTAACGGGGTCGGGAAATTAAAATATTATTTGATTTCAAAGAGTTATAAGCAGTAGTCCGGAAATGCCAGCCCGCCGGACAGCCGATCCGTCCGGCGCAGTTGCGGCGCTGTGAAGCGGCGGGGCGCGCGCCTGCGGCCGTCAGCGCAGCAAGGTTCCCAGCCGCAGGTCGGTCTGCGGCGAAAGATCTTCGGTTTCGGCCGGGGACGACGGCGGGGTGGCCGGCACGACATCGGCCGGCGGCCGCAGCGGCGCCCACACGCTTGCTGGTTGCGGCGGTGCAGCAATCGGCGCCTGCGGCCGCACGGGCGCTGCGGCGAGCGGCGGCGGGGCGAGGGGCGGCGGGGCCGCCACGTCGGGCATCGGCACCGCCACCGCCTCGGCCTCCGGCGCGGCCGGCAGGTGCGGGGAGGCCGGCAGGTGCGGGGGAGCCTTGGCCGCGGCGTCCGGCCGGGTCTCCAGACGTTGGGGCTCGATGCGTGGCGTCTCGATGCGTGGCGTCTCGACGCGCGGCGCCTCGCGGCGCGGCAAAGCGGCGTGCAGCGTCGCCGGGCGCGGCACCGGCACCGGCACCACCGCGAGCCCGGCGGCCGGCTGCGCCGCGCCCTGCGGGGGAGCGGGGTGGGCCACGACGGGCTGGGGCGCCGCTGTCTGCGTTGCCGCCGGCGCCTGCGCCGCAGCCGGCGCGGCCTCTGCCTTGGCCAGCTCGGCGCGGAACACCTCGACCGCGTCGGGATCGGCCGCGGCGCATTGCTGCGCGAACGCCTCGACATCGCGGCGCATCAACCGGCGGCGGGTTTCGGGATCGACATTGCGGTCGAGGGTGGCGACGAGCGAGGTGCGCAGCGTCTTGCAGGTTGCAGCGGTGGACAGATTGGCGTTGTAGACCGAATAGGCGCCGGTGACGCCGATCGGCACCGCCAGCACGGCGCTGACCGCCTGCATCACGGTGACGACGCGCCCGATCCTGGACAACAGGCTGCGCGGCGGCGCTTTTTCCGGATCGGACGTGCGGGGGGCGGAATTCACGGGCGACCTCGGCCATTGATGGAGAACGCGAAACGTCGGCCGCAGGCGACCGGACGGCCGATTACTTCCCCACCGAAGGGACGATTTCACGCCGAGATCTTGGCCTTGTCCGGCGAAATCCGGACCGCATTGCGGCAAGGCTCAATCCGGCCGGATCTTCAATCAGAACGGGTCAAGATGGAAAGAAAGAATCCGTCCGTGCCGGTGCGCAGCGGTGTCATGGTGAGGCCGACATCGCTGCAGCGCACCGCCTCGGCAAACGTTGCCGCGCCGTTCGCCGTCGCTGCCGCGCCGTTCGCCGTCTCTGCTGCGCCGTTCGCCGTCGTTGCCGCGCTTTTGGCCAGCGCTGCCGCAAGTTCGCCCGGCGCGACCGCGCGCCAGCCCGGCGTCGCGGCGATGAAGCGGCGGATCTGGTCCTCGTTCTCCTCCGGCAGCACCGAGCAGGTGATGTAGGCGATGCGGCCGCCCGGCTTGACGAAGCGGACGGCCTGATCGAGCAGCTCGGCCTGCTCCTTGACGCGCTGCTCGATGGCGCCGGGGCGCAGCCGCCATTTGGCGTCGGGGTTGCGCCGCCACGTGCCGGTGCCGGTGCAGGGGGCGTCGACGACCACCAGATCCATGTGGCCGGCAAGCTCGGCCAGCACGTCCTGCGTTCCCCTGGGCGCGCGGACCTGGACGTTGCGGGTCGAGGCCCGCTCCAGCCGCGCGAAGATCGGCGCGAGCCGGCGGCTGTCGGCGTCGAACGCGAACACCTGGCCGCGATTGCCCATGCGCGCGGCCAGCGCCAGCGTCTTGCCGCCGCCGCCGGCGCAGAGGTCGAGCACCTGTTCGCCGGCCTTGGCGCCGGTGAGCAGCGCCGCGAGCTGCGAGCCCTCGTCCTGGATCTCGATCTGCCCCTTCAGAAACGCCGGCTCGGCCTGCACCGCCGGGCTCTTGCCCTCGGCCGGCACCACGATGCGCAATCCGTCCGGCGACCAGGGGGTCTCGGCGGCATCGAGGTGGGCGAGGGCGGCCTTGGCCGCGGCGCGGCCGGTCCGCAGCCGGTTGACGCGCAGGTCGAGCGGCGCCCGCGCCGCCAGCGCCAGCATTTCGGCGATGCGGTCGTCGCCGAACGCCGCCTCCAGCCGGGCGTCGAGCCATTCGGGATAGTCGCCGGCCACCCAGGCCGGCGCGCCGTCGAGCGTCGCGGTGGCGAGGCGCGCCCGCTCGGCCTCGGTCAGCGGGGCGGGGCCGTGGGGCGTGCCGTCGAACAGCCGGGCGATGGCCTCGGCATCAAGCCCGCGGGCGAGGCGGAGGGTGCCCAGCATCACCGCGCGCGGTGTCGCCGCGTCGAGCAGCCACGCCGCCGAGGCCTGCCGGCGCAGGCCGTCATAGACCAGGCCGGCGATGGCGGCGCGATCGCCCGAGCCGGCGAAGCGGTGATGGGCGCCCCAGTCCTTCAGCGCCTCGGCCGCCGGGCGGCGGCGGGCGTCGAGGTCGGCGAGGATGTCGATGGCGGCTTGCAGGCGGGCTGAAGGGATCATGCCCTTCTGTCGTGGTGCAGGCGCGAAAGATCAAGGCAAAGATCGAGGGGAGCGCCATTGGGGGATCCGGTCGTCGTCCCGGGCGAGCGTCAGCGAGACCCGGGACCGTCCGCCGCAAGGAGGCGCAATTTCCGGATGACGATCCCGGCTCTCGCTGACGCTCGGCCGGGATGACGGGGCCCAGGCTGTCGTCCCGGGCGGCGCGAAGCGAAGACCCGGGACCGTTCGCCGGAAAAGGGCTCCGATCAGCGCATCACCACCACCTTGGCGCCGAGCCGCACGCGGTTGTAGAGGTCGATCACGTCAGCGTTGAGCATGCGGAAGCAGCCCGAAGAGACGGCCTGCCCGATGGTCTCCGGCTCGTTGGAGCCGTGGATGCGATAGAGCGTCGAGCCGAGATAGATGGCGCGGGCGCCGAGCGGGTTGTCTTCGCCGCCGGCCATGTAGCGCGGCAGGTCGGGCCGGCGCTTGAGCATCTGTGCCGGCGGCCGCCAGTCGGGCCATTGCTCCTTGCGGCTGACGCTGTGGGTGCCGCCCCACTGGAAGCCGTCGCGGCCGACGCCGATGGAATACACCAAGGCCCGTCCGCCCGGCTGCACCAGATAGAGCCGGCGCTGGGTGGTCGAGATCACGATGGTGCCCGGCGCCTCGCGGCCATTGTAGGCGACCAGCGCGCGGCTGGTGCTGCGCACCGACTGCCGCTCCGACGGGTAATAGTCCTGCTGCGGCTGGCGGTAATAGGTCGAGGGCCCGCGTTCGAACGGCATCAGGAACGCCACTTCGCGATAGTGGGCCGGGTCGAGCGACATGGGTTCGCCGACGCTCGCCGGCCCGGCGGTGGCGGTGCCGGCGGCTCCGATCAGGGTGGCGGCGAAGGCACAAGCAAGAACGAAACGGCGCATGACGATCTCCCTGGGTTCTTGGTGCCCGTCATGGGTCGATGCACGCGGCCGGACGGTTCGAACCTCTGGGACAGCAACGCGGAGGAGCTTGAGCGGATGCGTGCGGGTGCGACTTTTTTCGATCACAGACGCGTGATCGGGGCCGGCCGACACCAAATCGTCCATATTCCGGCGGGTGCGACGTAACAACGCGCGTCGTCTTGGGCGCTCCAAGGGGCGTCGTCCCGGGCGAACGTGGGCGAGACTTGGGACCGTCCGTCTTCGTGGTTCGTCGTCCCGGGCAAGCGGCGCAGCCGCGCGACCCGGGATCGTCATCCGGAAAGGGCCCCCTTCCTGAACACGATCCCGGCTCGGCGCCGGATGCGCGCATCCCGCGCCGTCCGGGACGACAACCTCTCCCCCGCCCGGGACGACGCGGCGCTGCCCGCCGTGTTAAGGAGGACGCAGCACGCAGGGAAGCTTGAGGAGACAGGACCATGGCCGAGCAGCCGACGGCGCCGAACACCGCTGGCGTCATCGCCCCGCCGCCGGTGATCGCGGCTGTGGCGTTCGCGCTGGCGTTCGTGCTCGATACGCTGTGGCCGAGCGCGGTGCTGCCCGCGGTCGGTTTCTTCGTCCGGCAGGTCCTGGCGGCGCCGCTGATGGCCGCCGCCGCGGCGCTGGCGCTCTCGGGCGAGATCCGCTTCAAGGCGGCGGGCACCACGCCGCTGCCCTGGCGGCCGACCACGGCGCTGGTCACCACCGGCCTCTATGGCCGCCTGCGCAACCCGATGTATGTCGGCCTGATCCTGCTGCTGGTGGGGCTGGCGCTGGCCTTGGCGTCGGACTGGCTGATCGTGATGGCGGTGCCGGCGGCGCTGGTGCTGCATTACGGCGTGGTGCTGCGCGAGGAGCGCTATCTCGAAGCGAAGTTCGGCGACGACTACCGCCGCTACACGGCCGAGGTGCCGCGCTATGGCTGGCCGCCGGTGAAGGGCTGAGCGCGCCCGACGCGGCTCGGCCGTCGTCCCGGGCGAGCGTGAGCGAGACCCGGGACCGTCCTTTCGTGGGTCGTCGTCCCGGGCAAGCGGCGGCAGCCGCGCGACCCGGGACCGTCATCCGGAAAAGGGTCCCCTTTCTGAAAACGGTCCCGGCTCGGCGCCGGATGCTGCGCATCCTGCGCCGTCCGGGACGACGTGAAACGGAAAGCGGTCCCGGCCGGGCCGGCGGAAGGCGCTGCGCTATTTCGTCCGACGCGGGCGACGGCTGCTGGTGCTCGGTAGCAAGAAGTGGCAATATTTCTCACTGGCCGATATTTCCCACTGGGCAAGGGCCAACGACGAGACCGTCATGGCGAAGATCGAGAAGATCAGCGTCGCGCTCACCGGCGAACAGGTGTCGGCAATCCGCGCCGCGGTCGATGGCGGCGAGTATGCCACCACCAGCGAGGTGGTCCGGGAGGCAATCCGCGACTGGCAGGCCAAGCGGCAGCTGCGCCAGGACGACATCAGCCGCCTGCGCAAGCTGTGGGATGACGGCCTCGCCAGCGGCGATGCCGGCCCCGTCGACATGACCGAGCTGCGCCGCGAAGCCCGGGCGCGTCTCGAAGCTGCGCGAAAAACCGCTCCCGATGTCGCCTGACGTTTCCTTGCCGGTTTCCTGGACGCAGGCGTCGCGGGAAGACCTGTTGCGGATTTATGTCCTCATCGGCCTCGAGCAGCCCGCCGCTGCGGAACGCTATTTCGACCGCATTAACTGAAAATTTACAGAACTCGCCTCCTTCTCCTATATGAAGAGGTAAGAGCATTACGAAGCTCTTCCAATGTTAAGGCAGGCCGTTTATGGTGAATCATACGATGGCAGTTTGCGCATAAAACAGTTACGTCGTCGACATTATTATTAAAATCAATACCATCGCTCTCGCAGAGTGGAGAGATGTGGTGAACCTCGATATAATCGACACCCAAGTCACCATAAGCATCGCCAAAATTGAACCCGCATACCACGCATGTGGTTCCATGTTTGTTGATCGCTCGCCGTACGAGCTCGCGATTTCTCTTAAATAACATAACCTCCCTTAATATGCGTTCACCTTCAATAAAATTAGCAGAGAGCAACTCATCTAATTTGTCATCATAATTATGCATTTCTTGAATATTATTAATTTTATCATCTGAAATTACTTCAAATCCGAGATTTGATAATCCACGGATCGCGACGTCCGTCTTAAAGTTTCTGGTGTGAATAGAAGGATTATGAGCTGCCGCCCATATCGCTTTCAGTGGATATAATTTTCCTTCGTGCCTTAAGTAATGCGCTTTAGGATTGCGCCCGCTAGCATATCTATTTATAAAACTTTCTACATCGCCGGCGCATTCATTAATAGCTCTTATCACAGAATTGCGATTTGGCTCCCGCATAATTATGCTCCATATCCTTTGGGGCGCTTAAGTCATTTGATAAAATAATTATCACAATGGTTTCATTATAAAATTCTTTCCTGGTTGACGCGTTTATATTGTATTCTTAACAACTTAATGCTAGGTTAATATAGTAATGGCAGCATCTTAATATAATTTTATTTGGTAGCGCATGCGGTGGAATGCGTTGCTCAACATCGCGCCTGCTTTATTCCTCAAAGGCGCGAAAAGCAGCCTCCACCTCGGCATCGGTCGCAAACTCGCCCCGTTTGGCTTGAGCAAGGCTTTTCAGCACATCCGGCAGGTGCTCGGGGTCGATCTCTTCCGGCTCCGCCGATTGCGCAAGGGACATCATCAGGCGCGCAATCTCGTCCTGCATCTCGGGCGGCAGCGTGCGGGCGATCTCGACGGCCTGTTCGAGCAGCTTGGTCATGCCATCAAGAATAGGGAACAAGACGGCCCGCGTGAAGGACGTCCCACCCGGCTTGCGCCCTGCCCCTTTCGCTGGCGCCCGGCATGGCTTAAGCCGACGCCACCATCCACGCGCGGCGCCAGTGACGCCGCGCCCCTTCCCGTCCGCGAAAGGACCTTCGCGCCCGCCGATACGCCGGCGGTGCCTGCCGAAGTTCTTGCCCGGCATCGAAGAAGCCCCGAAGGTTCATGATCCGTCTCGAAAACATCTCCAAGCAGAACGGCCACCAGATCCTGTTCATCGAGGCCTCGGCCGTCCTGCTCAAGGGCGAGAAGATCGGCCTCGTCGGTCCCAATGGCGCCGGCAAGACCACGCTGTTCCGCATGATCACCGGCGAGGAAGCCCCCGACGAGGGCAACGTGTCGGTCGATCGCGGCCTCACCATCGGCTACTTCAACCAGGACGTCGGCGAGATGGCCGGCCACAGCGCGGTGGCCGAGGTGATGAACGGCGCGGGGCCGGTCAGCGAGGTGGCGGCGGAGCTCAAGGAGCTTGAGCACGCCATGGCCGACCCCGACCAGGCCGACGACATGGACGACATCATCGCCCGTTACGGCGAGGTGCAGCACCGCTTCGAGGAGCTCGACGGCTACGCGCTGGAGGGCCGCGCCCGCGAGGTGCTGTCGGGCCTCGGCTTCTCCGACGAGATGATGGACGGCGACGTCGGCAAGCTGTCGGGCGGCTGGAAGATGCGCGTGGCGCTGGGGCGCATCCTCTTGATGCGACCCGACGTGATGCTGCTCGACGAGCCCTCCAACCACCTCGACATCGAGAGCCTGATCTGGCTGGAGGAGTTCCTGGGCGGCTTCGAGGGCGCGCTGATGATGACCTCGCACGACCGCGCCTTCATGAACCGCATCGTCTCAAAGATCGTCGAGATCGATGGCGGATCGCTCACCACCTACTCCGGAAACTACGAGTTCTACGAGGAGCAGCGGGCGCTGGCCGAGAAGCAGCAGCAGGCGCAGTTCGAGCGCCAGCAGGCGATGCTGGCCAAGGAGATCAAGTTCATCGAGCGCTTCAAGGCGCGCGCCTCGCACGCCGCCCAGGTGCAGAGCCGGGTGAAGAAGCTGGAGAAGATCGAGCGCGTCGAGCCGCCGCGCCGCCGCCAGAGCGTGATGTTCGATTTCCCCCCCGCGCCGCGCTCGGGCGAGGACGTGGTGGCGCTCAAGGGCGTCCACAAGGGCTATGGCAATAAGCGCATCTATGACGGCCTCGACTTCATGGTGCGCCGCCGCGAGCGCTGGTGCGTGATGGGGGTCAACGGCGCCGGAAAATCGACGCTGCTGAAGCTGGTGGCCGGCACCACCGAGCCGGACGAGGGCACGGTGACGCTCGGCGGCAGCGTGAAGATGGGCTATTTCGCCCAGCACGCGATGGATCTGCTGAGTGGCGAGCGCACGGTGTTCGAGACGCTGGAGGACACCTTCCCGCACGCCGGCCAGGGCTCGCTGCGCACGCTCGCCGGCTGCTTCGGCTTCTCGGGCGACGACGTCGAGAAGCGCTGCCGGGTGCTGTCGGGCGGCGAGAAGGCGCGCCTGGTGATGGCGCTGATGCTCTACGATCCGCCGAACTTCCTGGTGCTCGACGAGCCGACCAACCATCTCGACATGGCGACCAAGCAGATGCTGATCTCAGCACTCGCCGACTACGAGGGCACCATGCTGTTCGTCTCGCACGACCGCCACTTCCTGGCGGCGCTGTCGAACCGCGTGCTGGAGCTGACGCCCGACGGCGTGCACCAATATGGCGGCGGCTACACCGAATACGTCGCCCGCACCGGCCAGGAGGCGCCCGGCCTGCGGCATTGAGGCGAACGAACTGCTTTCGCCGCCCTTGGTGCCGGGGAGGTTGCGGCGCAGGGCCTATCGGATCGTGCGATCGAGAATCGTCTCGGTCAGTTTCTCGAAGTCGCGGTAGCACTCCTGGACCGCGGCCTGATGGCCGCCGATGGCGCCATCCGCCGGCCGGAGCAGAAACATGGGCTTCCGCGCCTCCTGCGCCATCGGCATCAGCGAGCGGTAATCCTTCAGCAGCGCCAATTTGCGGTCGTCATTATCGATGGTGGTGCCAGGGGGGAGCGGCTGGTCTTCGACGGCCTCGCGGTAGACCTTTGGGATGGCGTCAAGCCACCGCTTTGAGGACACGGGCGGATGTCCTGCAAAAACAGACTGGCGTGAAACAATATATCCTATCGGATCCATTGCTCCATTGGGAAGTTCGAGGATTCGATCTAATGGCCTTCTATTGCGGAGATCTTGCCAGCCCATTCGCCAAGTCCGGATCTTCTTCCCGACATCACGTAAACTCGAAATGGAAAAAAAATCTGCCAGGAGTGGAATTACAATAAAATCTGAGGCAACCAAAGCACTTCTGTTTATTGATCCGAAGCTTGGTCCAGTGTCAATAACAACAATTTCCGACCCCAACTTGGCAGCAGCGGCCTTGATGAGGGCGTCAAAGCAGGCCGTGACAAGCAGTGACCGCGCATCTCCATCAAGACCCCGCGCCCACTGAGTAGATAATTCATCTTCAATGTCTGTCAGAGCAAGGTCTCCCGCAAGCAAGTGGAGATTTCGGTCAATCTCAATCACGCTGGGGTCAAGTTCTGGCCGCCTGCCCTCGAAAATCGGCTTCAGCGCGCCATAGACGGTGCTCTCTTTAGATTTATCCCATATCTCCGTCAGCATTGTTTCGTCTAAACAAATAATCGATAGATTTGCTTGTGGATCTAGGTCAACCATAAGCGTATTTATGCCTTGCCTGCTCAGCATCCACGCGACATGATAGACAAGAGATGTCTTTCCAACTCCACCCTTGTTGTTGAAAAACGCAATTGTTTTCAACTTTTCCCCCTGACCGTCGCCAGAACGTAATTCGGGATCACCTCGAATTCCGCCGGAGGATTGCCGTTTCTCGCCAGGGACTGCCGGACGATTTCCAGGCCGATGCCGAATCGCTCGACGAACCCCAGTGACTTCAAGGCTTCGGCCAAGGTCGGGTTGCGGTAGTCGGTGATACCGGGCCGGCCGAACGTCTCGATCGTCACCTGACCGTAGGGTCCGCCGGGGCTCTGAATCTCGATGCGATCGTCGTACCAGGTCACGCGCACCGGCGCGTGCGTGCCCTCATAGGTTCGGTGCAGCACCGCGTTCCGAAACAACTGCCGCAAGGCCTCGATCGGATAGTCGGCAATGTCCGCCCGCAATTCGCCGCCAACCTGCGCGGAGCGGCGCACCCAAAGGTCTGCCAATTCGTCCAGCCGCCGCAGTTGATCGGGGACCGTTCCGGTCAATTCGTGCCGGTCCACGATCGGGTTCGTCAGCACTGACCCCGCGATCCGCAGCACTTGAACGTATGCGCCGGGAAAAAACTGCTGCGGACGCTTGCCGAGGATCAGGATCGCCGTGGTGGTCGGGCGCCCGCTGGCGTCGATCAGGCGCAGCGCCGAGAGTTGATCGGCCACTGTCCGTTGGTTCTGTGCCAGAACATCCGGCGGCACGGCTGCAACGAGATACTCAAGCTGGAACCGCACGAGGTCGATGTCGTCGAGCGCCGCCTCCGGAATGCCCTGGGCATCGAACGGCAGGTCACGCCAGCGCCGCTTCTCGGTCAGCCGTCGCTCCTCCTCGGGCGAGGCGAGGCTGCGGCGCGGGCCGACCCTGACCCAGACACGCCCATCCAGTCGAACCGGGGTGTTGCGGGACGGCTCGACGATGATCGCCGCAACCGTGCAGCCGTCGAGAGTCATGCGCTGGACGGTCAGGGTGGGGAAGGGCTGGAAATTGCCATCGCTTCGCCAGCCGGCCAGCGTCGTCAGGACGCGATCATCGACCGCATAATCCGCACAGCGGCCGTCATCGTGCTGTCCCACGAACACGACACCGGGCCGCTCATGGCCGGCAAGATCGTTGGCGAACGCGCAGATCGCTTGGCGGATTCCATCGGCATTGGCCACCGATGCCTTGCGCTCCACCCTGTCGCTTTCCGGCGAGCGAAAGAGCGCAAGCAGTTCGTCTTCGCTGAGCATCGTTCCCGACAATCCGTCCTGCCGATCCGCCGCGGGAAGCTATCACGATTTCACACCTGCGTCGGGTAGTTCGGGCTTTCGCGGGTGATCGAGACGTTGTGGACGTGGCTTTCGCGCAGGCCGGCGCCGGTGATGCGCACGAACTCCGCCTTGTCCTGGAACTCGGGGATGGTCTTGGCGCCGACATAGCCCATGGCGGCGCGCAGGCCGCCGGCGAGCTGGTGCAGCACATTGGCCACCGGGCCCTTGTAGGCGACCTGGCCCTCGATGCCTTCCGGCACCAGCTTCAGCGTGTCGCCGACATCCTGCTGGAAGTAGCGGTCGGCCGAGCCGCGCGACATCGCCGCCACCGAGCCCATGCCGCGATAGCTCTTGTAGGAGCGGCCCTGATAGAGGAACACCTCGCCCGGCGTCTCGTCGGTGCCGGCGAGCAGCGAGCCGATCATCGCGCATTCGGCGCCGGCGGCGAGCGCCTTGGCGAGGTCGCCGGAATACTTGATGCCGCCGTCGGCGATCACCGGCACGCCCTGCGCCGAGGCCGCCGACACCGCGTCCATGATGGCGGTGAGCTGCGGCACGCCGACGCCGGCGACGATGCGGGTGGTGCAGATCGAGCCCGGGCCGATGCCGACCTTGATGCCGTCCGCCCCGGCATCGATCAGCGCCTTGGCGCCCTCGGCGGTGGCGACGTTGCCGGCCACCACCTGCACCTTGTTGGACAGCCGCTTGATGCGGTCCACCGCCTCCAGCACCCGCACCGAATGGCCATGGGCGGTGTCGACCACCACGAGGTCGACGCCGGCCGCGATCAGCCGCTCCGAGCGCGAGAAGCCGGCCTCGCCGACGGTGGAGGCGGCGCCGACCCGCAGCCGGCCCTGCTCGTCCTTGCAGGCGTTGGGGTTGGCGACCTGCTTCTCGATGTCCTTCACCGTGATCAGGCCGATGCAGCGGTAGTCCTCGTCGACCACCAGCAGCTTCTCGATGCGGTGGGCGTGCAGCAGGCGCTTGGCCTCGGCCTGGCTCACGCCCTCGCGCACCGTGATTAGCTTCTCCTTGGTCATCAGCTCGGAGACCGGCTGCTCGGGATTGGTGGCGAAGCGCACGTCGCGGTTGGTGAGGATGCCGACCAGCCGGCCGGGCTGGCCGTTGGCGCCGCCCTGCACCACCGGAATGCCGGAAATGCCGTGGCGCTTCATGAGCTGCAGCGCCTCGGCCAGCGGCGCGTCGGGGTGGATGGTGATGGGGTTGACCACCATGCCGCTCTCGAAGCGCTTGACCTGGCGCACCTGCTCGGCCTGCACCTCGGGGTCGAGATTGCGGTGGATGCAGCCGATGCCGCCGGCCTGGGCCATGGCGATGGCCATCTTGGACTCGGTCACGGTGTCCATGGCCGAGGCGATCAGCGGCAGATTGAGGGTGATCGAGCGGGTGATTCGCGAGCGGATGTCAGCCTCGCCCGGCATCACCTCGGAGCGGCCGGGCTTGAGCAGGACATCGTCGAAGGTGAGAGCCTCGGCGATCGATGCCGTGGATGAAAGGCGCGCCATGCCAACCCCCTGAAAAATAAGTTATGGCGCGCCGTCTTGCCGCTGCGCACCCTGGAATTTGAGTTGGCGTCGGCTGGTAGCACGCCCCGGCGTCGATTCAAAGACGCAAGCGAACCGTCTTTAGCGCCGCCAGTCCGGCGGCGGGCCGTGGCGCTCGATGGCGTCGACGAGCTCGCGGTGGCGCCGGTCCTCGCGCGTCATGTAGATCGACACGGCGGCGTGGATCGAGGGCACCAGCCACAGGCCGGGAAACAGCAGGCCGAGCACCGCGCACGCCACCAGCAGCACCACATTGCCGAGCGCGGCGAAGGGCTGGCCGTTGAACAGAAGCCCGAGCGGCGGCAGCAGGACGGCGAGAACGTAGATCATGGTCGCCCCCTCCACGGGACGGCTGAGCGCGCAGCGCGGCCTGGTGGGAAATCCACCCCACACGGCCGGATTTCCACATTGCGGCCGCCGAAACTTCCTGCTTCGGACACGGAATTCCGGCGAGGTCGCGCGTGGGCGGTCCGGCTCGGGTCGCCCACGCCGACAAACAGATGGGAAGTTGGCCGCCCCCGGTCAACGTCCCAAGGTCAACGTCCCCCGGTGAAGCGCCGCGACGCCCCGCCGGCTGCGACCGTGAGTCGTCCACAAGACAGTCACGCCGCGGGCTGGAGGTATCCGTTTCGAGGCTTTAACGTTTCGGCAGTGATTTGCCGAGCGTGGGGAATGTCCGGGGGCGTCATGATCGGGTCGTCGAACCGAGGCTTCGAGGGAATGCCCGAGCCGCCTGCGGCGGGCACCGGGCCGAAGGCGGAGGAGGGCACGTCCCTCAAGCGCTCCTTCGGCCGTCGCTCCGCCCGTGGCAAGGCGGTGTTCCTGGCCTCGCCGTCGTCGATCCGCCAACCGGTCGGGGGCGTCTTCGAGGATATGGTGGCTCCGGTGCACGAGCCGACGATCTCACCGCTCAAGGCTGCGCTGGTCGTGGTCGCCGCCTGCTGGGTGGGCGGCCTCGCCGGCTATCTCGGCTGGCGGCTGTCGCAGATGGAGCAGGCGGCGCACCCGCCGCACGGGCCGGCGGTGAGTGCCCCGGCCGCACGCCAGCCGGCGCCCCAGCCGGTACTTGCGCCTCAGCCGGTACTTGCGCCTCAGCCGGTACTTGCGCCCCAGCCGGCACGTCAGCCGGCATTTGCGCCGGTACTTGCCCCCGTCGCGATGCCGCCGGCCGCCGAGGCGACAGCTCCCGCCGCGAGCGCACCCGCTGCGCCAGCGCCAGTTTCGGAAGCCCCGGCGGCGAAGGCGCCAGCGCCAGCGCCAGCGCCCGCAACGCCCGAGGCCGAAGAGCCGGCCGCACGTGAGCCGGCCGAGCCCAAGGTTGTTGAGCCGAAATCGGCAGAGCCCGAGATTTTCGAGCCGAAGGCGGCAGAACCCAAGATTTTCGAGCCTGAAGCCGTCGCGCCTGAAGCCGTCGCGCCGGCCGTTGCGACCCCCACGGTCGCCGCGCCCACGGCATCCGAGCCGACCGTGATCGTGCCGCAGGCCACGGTGCCTCAGGCGGCCGAGCCCAAGGCTGATATCGAGCCCAAGGCCAGCGTTGAGCCCAAGGCCAGCGTTGAACCCAAGGCCACAATCGAACCCCAGGCCGCCGAGCCTCAGGCGGTCACTCCCGAGACGGCCAAACCTGTGACGGCCAAACCTGTGACGGCCGAGCCTGTGACGGCCGAACCGCAGGCAGCCGAGCCGCAAGCGCCCGCGGCCAACGAAGCGGCAGCGGCCAAGGAAGCGCCCGCGCCCGCGGCTAAGGAAGCGCCCGCGCCCGCGGCCAAGGAAACGCCCGCGGCAGCGGCCAGCGAGGCCCCCGCGCTGATCCCGGTGGTGCCGGCGCCGCCGCCCGGCGCGCCGATGCTGGAACAGGCCAAGCCGGCGCCTGCGAAGGTGCGGCGGCGGCCGGCGACCCGGCGCGCCACGCCGCCGCCGGCCCAGGCCGAGCCCGGTCAGCCGCAGATCCCGCAAGGCATCCTGCCCGGCATCCGGCCGAAGACCGAAACCTTCTGGCGCTGAGGCGGGCCACCGCCGCCGGTGTTTCATACGGTTTCCGGCTGATCCGCCTTCGAGCCGGCGTCCGATCAAGGGGCCGGCGGCGCGTCCGGTTTTCTGGCTCGGCGCGCGCTCCCCGATGCGCCGCGGTCCCAGTTGAGGCCCGCGATCCGGGGGTCGGCGGCGAAGGCGTCGGGCGGGAACTCGATGGCCTGGCGCGGAAACGCGCAGAGCGCCTGGACGCCGGACGCGCTCAGCCGCATGCGCCAGGTCTGGCGGTCGACCGGCATCGGCTGGGCAAAGGCCCGGCAGACGAGGATCGCGAGGTTCGTTGCCGGTTCGGGATCGCGCACCGACCGGTAGCGGATCATTTCGGCATCGACGGCGCGCGCGGCGTCGGCAAACACCTGACAGCCCTGGTAGGACACACGATCGGTCCAGATCGCCTCATCTGCGCAGAGCGGTGCGGCGGTGAGGTCGAGAAGCCGGGCGGTCGCGACCTCCGCCGAGAAGGCCGTGTAGTCCGCGGCATCGTTCGGCCAGGGCGTCTCGGGCGACTCGGCAAAGAACAGAAGCCGGTAGAACGCCATCTCGGCCACCGCCGTCGCCGGCCTCTCGGCGGCGTAATAGACGCCCAAGGTCCGCCCGGCCCGCCGGAAGCGCGAGCCCTTCGGGTATTCCGCGTCATAGCGGAACGGCGTCGCGAGCAGGACGTCGAGGTGCCGGCACTCGGGCGGGATCGCCGGCTTGGTCGCCTCGATCAGCTCTTCGAGGAGGGCCTGCTCGGCGAGCGTGTCCGTGAGCTTCAGCGTCGAGACCCGGTGCTGCGCCTCGACCAGGCGCCAGCAGGGTCCGGCGAACGGCCGGAACTCAGACGACAGCGCGTCGCGCGTCCAGATAGGCGATGACATCGACCAGCCCGCTCACGGTCTGAAGCTTTTCGATCGGACGGGCGGCGAGCACGGTGTTCGGGTTGGCGAGCCACGCCGCCGCCACGTCGTCATCGCCGCCGACGATCGCATCGAGCGAGCGGAACAGGCGAACGAGCAGGACGGCGAGTTCGAACGGCTTGGTGCCCGGTTCAAGCCTGAACTCGCCGCGCTTCATCCGCGACACGGTCGCCTCGCTGACGCCGATGACGGTCGCGAGAATGCGCGCGGTGAGGCGCAGACGATCCGCCGCCCGAACGACGGCCTTGGTGACGACAGGGCCGGCCCCGGATTGCGCGGACTCAACGTGCGCGGACTCAATGTACGAAGGCTCAATGTGCGAGGACTCAATGTGCGCGGCGCCAACGTGCGCGGCCGCAGCGTGCCGAGGGCTGGACATTCGCAGCTCCTTCCTGTGGAAATAATATACACGAAAAATTCCACAGGAAAAGGACGGCTCCCCGCCTCACCCCTCACCCGCCTCGCAATCTGACGATTGCTCGCCACCCTCTCCCGCAAGGGGAGAGGGAAGAGGCCGGCGGAAGCCGGTGGCCAGCACGTAGAGCTCGGCGGAATCGGCGCGGCTCGCCGGCGGCTTGACGTGGACCACCTTGGCGAAGTCGCGCTTGAGGTCGGCCAGCAGCGTCTTCTCGGTGCCGCCCTGCAGCACCTTGGCCAGGAACGCCCCGCCCGGCGCCAGCACCTCGCGGGCGAACTCGGCGGCCAGCTCCACCAGCGCGACGATGCGCAGATGGTCGGTGGCCTTGTGGCCGGTGGCGTTGGCCGCCATGTCCGACAGCACGATGTCGGCCGGCCCGCCGAGCGTGGCCTTCAGCCGCTCGGGCGCGCTGGGCTCGAGAAAGTCCATCATCTCGAAATCGACGCCGGCGACCGGCGCCATGTCCAACAGGTCGATCGCCACCACCCGGCCCTGGCCCGCGGCCGCGCCCACGCGCTGCGCCGCCACCTGGCTCCAGCCGCCGGGCGCGGCGCCGAGATCGACCACCCGCTGGCCGCGCTTGAGAAACCGGTACTTGTCGTCGATCTCGACCAGCTTGAAGGCGGCGCGCGAGCGGTAGCCCTCGCGCTTGGCGCGGGTGACGTAGGGGTCGTTGAGCTGGCGGTTCAGCCACTGCTGCTGCGAGGTGGTGCGGCCGCGCGCCGTCTTCAGCCGCACGGCGAGCGGGCGGTCGCCATCGCTGCGCTTGCCACCCGTCCCGCTCATATCGACCTCTCGCCGTTGGACCTCTTGCCGGTCGGACGCTCGCCGTTGGACCTTTTGCCGATCATGCCGGCCTCCGTCGCCGCCACACGGCGTCGGCGCGCATCAGCTCGACCAGGATGCCTTCGCGCAGGCCGCGGTCGGCCACCCGCAGCCGCTCGGCCGGGAAGGCGCGGCGGATGGCTTCGAGAATGGCGCAGCCGGCCAGCACCAGGTCGGCGCGGTCGGTGCCGATGCAGGCATTGGCGGCGCGCTCGGACCAGCTCATCGCCAGCAGCATCTCGGTGACGCGGGCGATGTCGGTTTCGGCGAGCCACACGCCGTCGACCATGCGGCGGTCGTAGCGCGCGAGGCCGAGATGCACGCCGGCGATGGTGGTCACCGTGCCGGAGGTGCCGAGCAGGTGGCGGGCCGGCGTGCGCCGCACCTCCTCGGCGCCGGGGAAGCTGCGCAGCAGGAGGGCGACCTCGGCCACCATGGTCTCGAACACCGCGCGGTCGACCTGATGGCCGCCATGACGCTCGGCCAGCGTCACCACCCCCACCGGCAGCGACGCCCAGGCGCGGATGTCGGCGCGCGGCGGCCCGGCCTCGACGGCGCCGGGCGGGCCGAGCCAGACGATCTCCGAGGAGCCGCCGCCGATGTCGAACAGCAGCACGCCGTCCACCCGCGTATCGACCAGCGTGGTGCAGCCGCCGGCGGCGAGGCGCGCCTCGGTCTCCCGGTTGATGATCTCCAGCGCCAGGCCGGTCTTGTCGTGGACGCGGTCGATGAAATCGCCGGCATTGCCGGCCGCCCGGCAGGCCTCGGTGGTGATCAGCCGCATGCGGTGGACGCCATAGGCCTTGAGGCGGTCGCGGCACACCGCCAGCGCGTCGATCGCCCGCACCATCGCCGCCTCGCTGAGCCGGCCCGAGGCCGTGAGCCCCTCGCCGAGCCGCACGATGCGCGAGAACGCGCCCACCACGCGGAAGCCGTCATAGGTCGGCCGGGCGATCAGCAGCCGGCAATTGTTGGTGCCGAGATCGAGCGCGGCATAGGCCGGCCGCACCTGGGCGATGCCGCCCGGCCGGCGGAACCAGTGCCGTCCGTCCGGCCGTCCCTCGGGACATTCGCCACCGCGTCCCCCTGGCGCCTGTACCGCCGGGACCGTCTCCTCCGACATGCCGACCCTTTCCGGTGCCCGGATCGCCACGGAGGCGCTCGACGGGACGGCCGATCCATACGCTTCGCGGGCACTGTAGCAACGCCACGCCGCCCCCCGCAACGGATGTCTCCCGGCGCCGGTCGGCGAGCGTGCCGAATGTTGCCGGTGCATCAAGGCGCAGGGCGGTTACAATCCGGCAGCGTCAACCGCAGCTTTACGGATTACCCCGCAGGGCCGGACGGCCCATTTGAGGAGAGGCAGTGGCGCCCCCGCCGGACACCTGCCCGCAGTCAAAATCTGCCCGCATTCAACGGAGGTATGCGATGTTGGATGGTATTCGCACGAAGCTTCGCGACCCGCGCTTTCTCGGCGGGGCAGGGCTGGTGTTGGGCGGCGCGGTGCTGGGCGCGACGCTGCTGATCGGCTTCGACGTGGCGGTGGAAGCCTCCAACCGGCAGGAGTTCTGCGTCTCCTGCCACGAGATGAAGCAGGCGGTGTGGCCCGAGTACCAGACCACCGTGCACTTCGCCAACGCCTCCGGCGTGCAGGCGACCTGCGCCGACTGCCACGTGCCGCGCGCCTGGCCGGCCAAGTTCGTGCACAAGATCGGCTCGATCAACGAGATCTATCACTGGGCGCTCGGCACCATCGACACGCCGGAGAAGTTCGAGTCCCACCGCGCGGCGCTCGCCGCCAAGGTGTGGGCGGAGATGAAGGCCAACGACTCCGCCGAGTGCCGCCACTGCCACAATGTCGCGGCGATGGACCGCGCCCGCCAGCACACCGCGGCGCGCGACGTCCACCCGGCGGCACTGGCGGCGGGCATGACCTGCATCGACTGCCACAAGGGCATCGCCCACAAGCTGCCGGCGGCGCCCAAGCCCACCCCGGTCAGCACGGGGCCGGTCGGCACGGCCCCGGTGGCCACCGCGCCGGGTACGGCGGCGCCGGCCGCCACGGCGCCTGCCCAGAAGCAGGCCCAGTTGCCGGCGCCGACGCCCGGCACGACCCAGGCGCCGATGAAGGCCACCCATCCGCCGGTGACCGATCCGGCCTCGTGCATCGCCTGCCACAAGGGCGTCACCGACCAGCCGGTGCGGCCCGGCCAGTCGCCGGACCCGACCAAGAAGCACCCCATCGCCATCCGCGAGGGCGTGAACTGCATGCTGTGCCACACCACGCCCGGCAAGCTGCCCGGGCAGTGAGGAGCCGCGCCTCCGCCCGCGTCATCCCGGCCACGCGGCGTCAGCCGCGCGAGCCGGGAAGGGCCTCGTCATCCCGGCCAAGGGCCGAAGGCCCGCGAGCCGGGAAGGGTCTTGTCATCCCGGCCAAGGGCCGAAGGCCCGCGAGCCGGGATCGTCATCCGGAAAAGAGCCTCTTTCCTGAACGCGGTCCCGGGTCTTCGCTTCGCTCCGCCCGGGACGACGACCGGGCCGCGCCACCGCCGCCCCGGCGCAATACGCTTTCGCTATTGCGCCCTACGGAACGCCCGGGACGACGACCGGCCCCCGTTCACGCCGCCTTGGCCACCGTGCCGGCGGCGGCAAGGCCGCGCTCGATATCGGCGAGGATGTCGTCGATGTGCTCGAGGCCGATCGACAGCCGCACATAGCCGTCCGACACGCCGGTGGCCGCCTGATCCTCGGGCGACAGCTGCGAGTGGGTGGTGGTCGCCGGATGGATGGCGAGGCTGCGCGCGTCGCCGATATTGGCGACGTGGTAGAAGAGCTGAAGCGCATCGATGAAGCGCCGCCCGGCCTCGCGCCCGCCCGCCAGCTCGAAGCCGACCAGGCCGCCATAGCCGCCCTTGAGATATTTGTCGGCGCGCTGGCGCTCGACGCCGCTCTGCTGGCTGGGGTGGATCACCTTGACCACCTCCGGCCGCTTGGCGAGCCAGCCCGCGACCGCGGTGGCGTTCTGCGAATGGCGCTCGACGCGCAGCGTCAGCGTCTCGATGCCCTGCAGCGTCAGGAAGGCGTTGAACGGCGACAGCGCCGCGCCGAGGTCGCGCAACAGCGTGGTGCGGGCCTTGATGATGTAGGCGATCGGCCCGAGCGGCTTCACCGCTTCCGTCCACACCGCGCCGTGGTAGCTCGGGTCGGGCGTGTTCAGCGCCGGCTGGCGCTCGGGGAACTTCGCCCAGTCGAAATTGCCGCCATCGACGATCAGCCCGCCGATCGAGGTGCCGTGGCCGCCGAGATATTTGGTCGAGGAATAGACCACCACCGCCGCGCCGTGGTCGAGCGGCCGTGCCAGGATGGGTGCTGCCGTGTTGTCGACGATCAGCGGGATGCCGTATTCGCGGCCGATCGAAGCCACCTCGGCGATCGGGAAGACGCGCAGCTTCGGGTTCGGCAGCGTCTCGGCGTAGTAGGCGCGGGTCCTGGCGTCGGTGGCGTGGCGGAAGTTCTCGGGGTCGGCGGGATCGACGAAGCGCACCTCGATGCCCTGGTCCTTCAGCGTGTTGGCGAACAGGTTCCAGGTGCCGCCATAGAGGTCGGTGGAGGACACCACATTGTCGCCGGCCTTCGCCAGGTTCTGGATGGCAAAGGCCGAGGCCGCCTGGCCCGACGCGACGGCGAGCGCGGCAACCCCGCCCTCCAGCGCGGCGACGCGCTTCTCCAGCACGTCGTTGGTGGGGTTCATGATGCGGGTATAGATGTTGCCGAGCTCGGCCAGCGCGAACAGATTGGCGGCATGCTCGGTGTCGCGGAACTGGTAGGAGGTGGTCTGATAGATCGGCACCGCCACCGAGCCGGTGGCGGGATCGGCGCGCCAGCCGGCGTGCAGCGACAGGGTCTCGGGATGCGTGCTTTGGGTCATGACGGTCTCGTAAAGTGCAAGGTCTCGTGGGTCGGTCGTTGAACTTGACGGGATGCCGACGGCCCCAGCCAACGCCCCCGCGCGTCAGCGCCTGGGAGCGTCTGGGGCCGTTCGGGATCACGCCGCGCGCGACAGGCGGCGGCCGCGCAGCAGCGCCTGGGCGGCGCGCTGGGCGGCGCGCGGCGTGCGGAAGCGCTGCTGTTCGAGCGCGTTGACGGCGTGGGTCGAGGCATAGAAGCGGAAGTCGTCGTCGCCCTCGCCATCGCGCACGACGATGCCGACGGTCGCGTCGTCGACCTCGACGACGAACGCGTGCGGCAGCGCGGCAGGACGGGCGGCGTCCTCGCGGCGGGCGGCGCGCTCGCCGGTCGTGGGATTCGGGGTCGCGGGATTGGGGGGCGCGTGAAGGGGCGGGGTTGCGCGATGGGTCATGAGTCGTCTCCTGCCGCCTCGAAGGGCGGTCCGTGTCCGGTCGAAACTGCGGGGATCGGGCGTCGGGGCGTCTAAAGCGCGAAGCCGCGACACGGCGTCATGGCCGCGACGTGCGGTACCGCGACGCGCAGGGCCGGCACGCGACAGCTCCCGCCGCGCATGACGCGGCGTTGCAGCGCAGAGGACGAGGAGACCGAGAAGAGCGCGGACGATGAACGTAGGAAGCGCGATGAGACTTGGAAGCGCATTGAGGATAGGAAGCGCATTGTGGCCGTTCCCATGTGTCGAAGGAGCCCACGAACCGCCTCGTGGCGCTTTAGCTCTTTTTGACGCGGCGCAAGCTGCTCCATCAAATCCCGCGGCAGAGTGGCCAATCACGCGGCGTCCGGCCGGCGCGGCCGGCGAACCGCATCCCGGTCGCCGAAAAATCTCTTCCTGATCGAGGATTTTCCGGCGAGTCCGCCTCCAGGATCCCGAAGGGATCATCCAGAAAACGTATCATCGCCAATCTGCATGGAAAAAGTGCGGCCTCGGACGCGCAAAAGCAAGGCGATTGCCTTTGTCATTTTGTCGCGGCTAAGGGAAGGATGTCGTTCCTGCCGCCGGCGGGGGAGATGAATTTTCTCCGGCCTCGCGGGACGGCGCACGCGCGGCGGCGCAGCGCCGACGACGGCGGCCGGCAAGAGGGCACGCCAGCCGGCAAGAGGCAAGGCCGCAAGGCCACAAGACCACGCGGCGCCCGGACGGATGCTGCCGCCGGGCCAGGAAGGGTGAGGACGATGGCGGAGCGCGGTGCATTCCTCGGCATGACGGACGAGCGCGGCGTGCTCCGAACCTCGATCGCCGCCACGCTCGTCATCTCGCTGCTCGGCATCGTCTTCGGCCTCGCCTCGGGCTCGTCCTCCATCGTCTTCGACGGCGTCTATTCGCTGTTCGACGCGTCGATGAGCGGCCTGTCGCTCATCGTCGCGAGCCTCATCACCCGCCACGCCACCTCGAACCGCCTGCCCGCCATCCTGCGTGATCGCTTCACCATGGGCTTCTGGCATCTGGAGCCGATGGTGCTGGCGTTCGACGGCATGCTGCTGAGCGGCATCGCCATCTACGCCTTCATCAACGCCATCGGCAGCCTGCTGGAGGGCGGCCGCCACCTCGAATTCGATCTGGCGATCGTCTATGCCGCCGTCACCGTCGTCGCCTGCGTGGCGATGGCCGTCATCCAGGTCCAGGCCAACCGCCGCATCCGCTCCGACTTCGTGGCGCTCGACATCAAGGGCTGGGTCATGTCGGCGGGCATCACCGCCGCGCTGCTCGTCGCCTTCTGCCTCGGCTACGCCGTCGAGGGCACGTCGTGGCAGGGCATCTCGCCCTATATCGACCCGGCGGTGCTGGCGGTGGTCTCCCTGGTCATCGCGCCCCTGCCGATCTCGACCGTGCGGCAGGCGCTCTCCGACATGTTCCTGGTCACGCCGGCCGACCTCAAGCAGCATGTCGACGCGGTGGCGCAGGCGGCCGTCCGCCAGCACGGCTTTTCCGCCTATTACGCCTATGTCGCCAAGGTCGGCCGCTCGCGGGTGATCGAGCTCTATTTCATCGTGCCGCCGGACATGCCGGCCCGCACCATCGCCGCGTGGGACGGTCTGCGCGACGAGATCGGCACGGCGATCGGCGGCGAGGGGCCGGACCGCTGGCTGACCATCGTGTTCACCGGCGACCGGGAATGGGCGGAGTGAGCGCGCGCTCGCGCTCGTGCGGGCGAGCGCCGGCCCGGCGCGGGTCCAACAAGGGCGTGAGCTATAAGGGAATCTGGGTGATGACGGGGTGAGAGAGGCGGCGTAACGGGGTGGGTGTCCAAGCCTGCCCAATCCCTCCAGAGGAGAGCGATACGCTATGAGCGAGACGACCACTGTCGTCCGGCTGCGTCAGCCCGGCGAGATCGACGATCCCCTGACCGAGGTGCTGCGCGCCGGTGCCCGGCAGCTTTTGGCCCAGGCGATCGAGGCCGAGGTCGCGGCCTTCCTGGCCGGGGTGAAGGACGAGAAGCTGCCCGA
>NZ_VWPL01000041.1 GCF_008630065.1 Blastochloris sulfoviridis | reverse complement strand
ACGGCGTGCCGCCCGCACCGGCTCGGGGTGGCCACCCCGAGCCGGTGCACCCATCAAAGCACATTTCGCCGTTCCAACCCGGGACCGCGTGCCGGAAGGGGTGTCTTGTTCTGAGAACGATCCCGGCCCTCGCTGACGCTCGCCCGGGATGACAACAAGAAAGGTCGTCGTCCCGGGCAAGCGCGCACAGCGCGCGCGACCCGGGACCGCGTGCCGGAAGGGGTGTCTTGTTCTGAGAACGATCCCGGCTCGGCGCGACGCGCCGTCCGGGATGACAACAAGAAAGGTCGTCGTCCCGGGCAAGCGGCGAAGCCGCGCGACCCGGGACCGCGTGCCGGAAGGGGTGCCTTTTTCTGAGAACGATCCCGGGTCTCGCTGACGCTCGCCCGGGATGACAACAAGAAAGGTTGCCGTCCCGGGCAAGCGGCAAAGCCGCGCGACCCGGGACCGCGTGCCGGAAGGGGTGCCTTGTTCTGAGAACGATCCCGGCCCGGCTCGGCGCGACGTGCCGTCCGGGATGACACCACACGACGACGCACGATCCCGGCGCGACGCGCCGTCCGGGATGACGCGACTCGAAGAAGACGATCCCCGCTTTCGGGCCGTTCAAGCCCGCAGGCGCTCAGCCGACCGGCCCGACCGACACCACGATGAAGGTGTGCAGCTCGCCGTCCTCGTCGCGGATCGACACGTATTCGCCCGGCACGAAGGCATGGGCGCCGAAGCGGTAGCCGGCCTCGTCATCGTCGGGGTCGTTGTCGGCATCGACGATGTCGTAATGGAAGGCCCAGGTGCTGCCGCTCTTGCCGCCTGGCCGGTGGACGACATGGCCGATCTGGTCGGGCTCGCCGGCCCAGAACCGCCGCACCCGGCAGTGCTCGCGATGCTTCTTCCACAATGTCGTGTCGATGTGGCCGGTGTCGTCGAGCGGGGCCACGAACTCGTAGCCGTGCCGTGCCGACCCCTCCGGGTGGTCCTTGGACCGGGCGAGGTTGAGGCGGATTCGCTTGAGGTCCTGCGGCAGCTTGGTCATGGTCCTCGTCCAGATTGTCTTCGGTCCGTTGGAGCGGTCTCTCGGAGCGGTCCCTCGGAGCGCACGGCCCTGCGGACCACCTTCGGCCAAGCAGATGCTGTTCGGCCTCGATTGTGAGCATTCCAGAAGGCGCTTCGCAAGCGCATCCGCATTGGCCTTTATCGACATTGCCTGGAACGGCGGTAGCGCCCATCTCCCGCACGGGGAGCAGCGCGAGGATAGCACGCGATGGCAGATGGCAATCTCGATCCGGCAATCGCCGCCCTGCTGGCCGATCCGGCGACCTACGGCCTTGCTCCCGGCACGCCCGTCACGCGCATCGACACGCACGCGGCCGCGGTGTTCCTGGCCGGAACGCGCGCCTTCAAGGTCAAGCGGCCGGTGCGCTACTCCTATCTCGACTACGGCACGCTGGCCAAGCGCGAGGCCGCCTGCCGGGCCGAGCTTGCCGTCAACGCGCCCTTCGCCGCCGCGCTCTATCTCGGGGTGGTGCCGGTCACCCGGCAGGCGGCCGGCACGCTGGCGCTCGGCGGCACGGGCGAGGTGGTCGAGTGGCTGGTCGAGATGCACCGCTTCGACGAGACGATGACGCTCGACCACCTGGCCGAGACGGGCGAGCTGTCCGAGCCGCTGATTGACGCCCTGGCCGAGACGGTCGCCGCCGGCCACGCCCGCATGCCGGCGGCCGACGCCGCGGCCTGGATCGCGGCGCTGGCGAGCTACGCGGCCGACGACCGCGCGACGTTCCACGCCGCGCACGACCTGTTCCCGCCCGACGAGGCGGCGCGGCTCGACGCCGCCACCACCGCGGCCCTGCACCGCAACGCAGCGCTCATCCTGGCGCGCGGCCGGCGCGGGCTGGTCCGCCGCTGCCATGGCGATCTGCACCTCGGCAATGTCGCGCTGGTCGACGGCCGGCCGCTGCCGTTCGACGCCATCGAGTTCGATCCGCTGATCGCCACCGGCGACGTGCTCTACGAGCTCGCCTTCCTGCTGATGGACCTGGTGGCGCGCGGCTGCCGGCGCAGCGCCTGCCGGCTGCTCAACCAGTATCTGCTGGACCCGCATCTGTTGGCCCCCGGCCGCGACGACGACCTCGACGGGCTGGCGGCGCTGCCGCTGTTCCTGTCGCTCAGGGCGCAGATCCGCGCCAAGGTGGCGCTGGCGCGCCGAACGCTGACCTCGGGCGCGGCCTCGGTGGCGGCAACGCACGACGCGATGCGCTATTTCCGCCTCGCGGGGGCGGCGATCGCGCCGCCGCCGCCGCATCTGTTCGTGGTCAGCGGCCTGTCGGGCACCGGCAAGTCGAGCGTGGCGCAGGCCATCGCCGGGCGCCTGCTGCCGCTGCCCGGCGCGCTGATCCTGCGGTCGGACGTCGAGCGCAAGCGGCTTTATGGCGTGCCGGCGACCGCGCGCCTGCCGGCCGACGCCTATCGGCCCGAGGTGACGGCGCGCGTCTACCGGCGGCTCGCGGAGCGGGCGCAGCGGGCGCTGGAGGCCGGCCATTCGGTGGTGGTCGATGCGGTGTTCGCCCGCCCCGATGAGCGGGCCGCCCTCGCCGCGCTCGGCGCGGCGTGCGGCGTGCCGGCGCGGGGCGTGTGGCTGGAGGCGCCGCTCGACGTGCGGCGGGCGCGCGTGGCCGGCCGCCGCCACGATGCCTCGGATGCCGATGCGGCGGTCGTCGAATTTCAGGACGGGCTGGAGACCGGGCCGCTCGATTGGCCGCGGGTCGATGCCGGCGGGCCGCTGGAGAGCGTGGTGCGGCGCGCCATGGCGGCGCTTGGCGGCCCCTGGTGAAGGCGGCGAGCGTGGGGCGGCCCTTGTGATGGCGCCCCTCGCGATGGCGGCCGCGACCCGAAACCGCGAGCCGCCCGACGCCGCCCGCGCACGGGGCGACGCGGGCGGCAATGGGTTGCGGCTTACTTGGAGCCGTCAGCCTTGAACTGCTTGATGAAGGCGATCAGGTCGGAGATCTGCTGGTCATTCTTGACGCCAGCGAAGATCATCTTGGTCCCCGGGATCTTGGCCTTCGGATCCTTGATGTACACGCGGAAGACGTCTTCGTTCCACGTGATGCCGGAATTCTTGTTGGCTTCCGAGTAGTTGAATCCTTCGATCGTGCCGGACTTGCGGCCGAACAGGCCGTTCAGCACAGGGCCGACCTTGTTCTTCGCGCCAGGGCCGATCGAGTGGCAGACCAGGCACTGCTTGAAGATCTGCTCGCCCTTCGCAGCGTCTTGCGCCTGCGCCGACGTGACACCCGCGGCCAGAACGAACAGTCCCAACACCAATTTCCGCATGACATTATCCCCGAGCGTTGCTGCCGGCCCCGCGCCGGCGCTTTCGAGTAATGCACCGACCGGCCACGAACCGCAACATCGTTCCAAACTGCGCGCGCGCAACTTTGTCCTCGCACCGAAAAATTCGCGGACCTCCCTTGGACTTGACCGCAGGGGTGGCCACCTACCTTATGGCGTGCCCGCCGGGCATGGTAAATGGTTGGTAAACGGGACCGGCGTTCCGAATCGTGGCGGTGCACGGACCGGCGCGGCAGGGCTCTCGCGTATCCGCCGGTCTGATTGCACCAGGCGGACGCTCCAAGTTATTGAGCTGTCGCATTCTCTTCCGCAAAACCGGTTCCCACTTTTGCGGAGAATGCTCTAGGAGGAGACACGATGGCGACGAAGGCAAAGAAATCCAGGAAGAAGGTTTCGGCCAGCAAGACCGACACAGCGGCGGCGAGCGAGACGGCCAAAGTGTCCGGAAAGGCCAAGGTGTCCGCAAAAGCCAAGACGCCTGCGAAGGTCAAGACGCATGCGAAGGCCAAGACGCCTGCGAAGGTCAAGACGCCCGCGGATGGCAAGACGTCTGCGAAGGCCAAGGATTCCGCCGGTCGCGCCGCCAAATCCACCGCGGGCAAATCCTCCGCTGCCAAGACCGCTGCTGCCAAGACCGCTGCTGCCAAGTCCACCGCGAAGGCCGCCGCCAAATCCACCTCCGCCAAGAGCACCGCCAAGACCCCTGCAAAGGTCGGCGCAAGGAAAGCGGCGGCGGTCGCTCGCGACCTGCCGACGACGAAAGGCAAGGCGAAGGACGCCGCGACGCGCGCCGGCAAGAGCAAGGTCAAGACCAAGACTGCGACCGGGATCGCCAAGCAGGCAAAGGCGGCCGAGAAGGCCACCGCCAAAGCGACCAAGGCCGGCAAGACGGCCAAGACTGGCAAGATCGCCAAAGCGACCAAGACCGCCAAGGCCAGCAAGACCACCAAGATTGGCAAGACCACCAAGACCGCCAAGGCCAAGGTGTCCTCAGCGGCCAAGAAGGCCGAGGCCAAGACGACAAAGGCCGAGGCGAAGACGACAAAGGCCAAGACCACGAAGGCGAAGACGGCGAAGGTCAAGACCACTAAGACCCCTGCCAAGGCGACAGCGAAGACCTCGGCCAAGGCGCCGTCGAAAACCGCGGCGAAAGCGGTGGCGGTCAAACAGGCCGGGAAGCCGGGCGCAGGCAAGACGACTGCAGACAAGACGGCTGCAGGCAAGGCGGCAACCAAGGGCAAAGCCACCAAGACGGCGGCGGCCAGCGCCCCGGTGGCGCCGGCCCTGCCGGCAGGCCGCCCGGCCCCGCGCGCCGGTCGCGCCGCACCGGCCCCGCGGCGGGCGGCATCGACGGCGCGGCGGGCCAGCCTTGCCGCGCGCCCGACCCCCGCCAAGCCGGCGAGCGAGGATCAGCCGGCGGCGCCGGCCGCGCCGCCCAAGGCGTCGGTTCCGGCCACGCGCCCGACGCCGCTGCCGCCGGCGACCCGCCGCGCACCGGCGCTGCCGACAGTCCGGCGCCCCGCACTGCCGCCGATGCTGGTGGAACCCGCCGCCAAGCAGCCTGACGCCAAGCAGCCCGCCAGCAAGCCCGCCGCAAAACCGGCCCGCAAGGCCGAGGCCAAGCCCAACGGCGCTCCGCCCAAGGGCGGCCGCACGAGTCCTTCCAAGAAACCCTCGAAGAGCGCCGCAAAGACCGCCGCGCCGCAACCCGAGGTCGGCCTCGCGCCGCCGCAAGGGATTGCCGTGCACGGCAAGGCGATCGCCCGCTCGGACGAGATCCTGACGCCCGCGGCGCTCGATTTCGTCGCCGCGCTGCACCGCCGGTTCGAGCCGCGCCGCCGCGATCTCCTCAAAGCCCGCGCCGAGCGCCAGACGCGCTTCGATGCCGGCGAGCTGCCCGACTTCCTGCCCGAGACCCGGCACGTGCGCGAGCATCCGTGGAAGGTGGCGCCGATCCCGCACGATCTGCAGGACCGCCGGGTCGAGATCACCGGCCCCACCGACCGCAAGACCGTCATCAACGCCCTCAATTCCGGGGCGAAGGTGTTCATGGCCGATTTCGAGGATGCCACCTCGCCGACCTGGGCCAATCTCATCGACGGCCAAGTCAATCTCAAGGACCGCTGGCACGCCGCCGGGCTCGACTGGACCGACCCCGCGACCGGCAAGCGCTATGTGCTGGGCGACGATCCGGCGGTGCTGATGGTGCGCCCGCGCGGGCTGCATCTCATCGAGCGGCACGTCGAGATCGACGGGGCGCCGGTGGCGGGCGCGCTGTTCGATTTCGCGCTCTATGCCTTCCACACTGCGGCCGCCGCGCTGGCCAAGGGCTCAGGGCCCTATTTCTATCTGCCGAAGCTCGAAAGCCACATCGAGGCGCGGTGGTGGAACGACGTGTTCCTGCACACCGAGTCCGCGCTCGGCCTGCACCGCGGCACGATCAAGGCGACCGTGCTGATCGAGACGCTGCCGGCAGCCTTCGAGATGCACGAGATCCTGCACGAGCTGAAGGACCACGCCGCCGGCCTCAATTGCGGGCGGTGGGACTACATCTTCTCCTTCATCAAGACGATCGCCAAAAACCACGGCTACATCCTGCCCGACCGCAGCCAGGTGGTGATGGGCGAGGCGTTCCTGAAGGCCTATTCGCACCTCCTGATCCAGACCTGCCACATGCGCGGCGCGTTCGCGATGGGCGGCATGGCGGCGCAGATCCCCAACCGCAGCGATCCCGACAAGAACGCCGCGGCGCTGGCCAAGGTGCGCGCCGACAAGGAGCGCGAGGTCGGCGACGGCCACGACGGCACCTGGGTCGCCCACCCCGACCTGGTGGCGGTGGCGATGGAGGTGTTCGACCGGCTGATGCCGGGCAGGAACCAGCTCGACGAGCTGCGCGAGGATGTCGATGTCGGCCAGGCCCAGCTTCTGGACGTGCCGCACGGCACGCGCACCGAGGCGGGCTTTCGCGAGAACATCCGCGTCGGCGTGCGCTACATCGAGGCGTGGCTCGGCGGCAGGGGCGCCGTGCCGATCTACGATCTGATGGAGGATGCCGCCACCGCCGAGATCGCCCGCGCCCAGATCTGGCAGTGGGTGAAATACGGCGCCAAGCTGGACGACGGCACGCAGATCACCCCCTCGCTCTTCGAGAAGGTGCTGCACGAGGAGACGGAGCGCGTGCGCGCCGAGGTCGGCAATGAGGCGTTCGACTACGGCCGCTTCGCCGAGGCGATCGCGCTGTTCCGCAAGCTGTCGCTGGCGGCGGAGTTCGAGGCGTTCCTCACCATCCCCGCCTACGCGCTGATCGATTGAGACCGGGCCGGGTGATCGGCCCGGAAAAGCGCCGGCCAAGGGGCGCGCTCTTCCCCTCTCCCACCCGGGCCGCGCTTGCGCGCGCCCGGGCGCAGGCTCTTGCGGAAGAGGGTGCCGAGCGGTCCCTGGATCGCGAGGCGGGTGAGGGGTGAATTTACAGACGTCAGCCGTGTGTACCCCTCACCCGGCTCAATCTCGCTGACGCTCGGTCTCGCCACCCTCTCCCGCAAGGGGAGAGGGAAGAAGAGGGCCGAGCTGTTTGCCTTAAAGCCAGAGGCCACTTGGAAGCTGGCCGGCGCGGCGAACCGCCCCCCTCACTTCACCAGCTTGAGCACGTCGCGGAAGCGCGGATGCTTCGCGTCGGTCAGCCACTCGAAGATCACCATCTCGGCGGTGACGATGACGGCGCCGGCCGCCGACAGCCGCGCCAGTGCTGCGGTCTTGTTGGCCGGCGTGCGCGAGGACACCGCGTCCGCCACCACATGGACGCGCCGGCCGGCGGACAATAGCCCGAACGCCGTCTGCAGCACGCACACGTGCGATTCCCAGCCGGTGATCACCACCTGCTGGCGGGCGCCGAGCGCGCCCTCGATGTCGCAACCGCGGCAGGCGTCGAACGTGGTCTTGGCCAGCGCGCCGGCCGCGAACTCGGCGAGCGCCGGAATGGTCGGCCCCAGCCGGTCGGGCGTCTGCTCGGTCGCCAGCACCGGCACGTCGAGCAGGCGCGCGCTCTGGGCAAGGCGCAGCCCCTCGCGCACGCTGGCCTCGGCCGCGTCGATCGCGGGCATCAGCTTTTCCTGGAAATCGATCAGCAGCAGCGAGGAGCGGCCGGCTTCGAGAGTCATCGTGAACTCCGTAACGCTTGTGTGCGGTGCAGCGAAAATCGCTGTGTCATCAGACCAATGGACGATGGTTGCCAATGCAACGGCTCTTGTGCCACACCACCGATCCGCTAATCTAGACCTACGGAATTGCCTGAAGGCAATGCTCAAGCATCTGCTCCACGAGCATGCGCCTCATGCAGATCCAACGCCACACCGGGCGGAAGATCCGGACGGCAGACGACAAGGCCCCACCAGAGGGCAAGGCCCCACGAAAGGGCCAAGGCTCCGAAGAGAGCCAAGAGGAAACAATGGCTGGCATCCGCCGGTCTTGCGGGAGGACGACGCATCGTGGCCGCCGCTGCGAACGGCTTTGCCGACACTTTTCCCAAGCTGTTGCTGCAGAACGCCGCTTCGCGCGGCGGCCGCCCAGCGATGCGTCTGAAGGATCTCGGGATCTGGCAGACCTGGAGCTGGGCCGAAGCACTCGATGAAGTCCGGGCGTTCTCGCTCGGCCTTCAGGCGCTCGGACTGCGCCAGCACGAGAAGATCGCCATCGTCGGCCGCAACCGGCCGCGGCTCTATTGGGCGATGTGCGCCGCCCAGGCTTTGGGCGCGGTGCCGGTGCCGGTCTATGCCGACTCGGTCGCCGACGAGATGGCCTATGTGCTGGAGCACGCCGAGGCACGCTTCGCCATGGCGCAGGACCAGGAGCAGGTCGACAAGCTGCTCTCCATCGCCGACCGGCTGCCCAATCTGGCGCTCACCATCTATGACGAGCCGCGCGGCCTGCGCGACTACGATCCGGCGCGGCTCAAATCCTTCGAGGACGTGCAGGCGCAGGGACGCGCCGTGCTGGCGGGCGCGCCCGACATCGGCGAGGCGTGGGAGCAGGCGATCGGCCGCGGCACCGGCCGCGACCTCGCGGTGATCCTCTACACCTCCGGCACCACCGGCAGGCCCAAGGGCGTGATGCTGTCGTTCGACAACGTCATCCGCTCGGCCCGCAACGGCAATGCGTTCGACCGGCTCGACGAGACCGAGGACGTGGTGGCGTATCTGCCGCTGGCCTGGGTCGGCGACCACATCTTCTCCTACGCGCAGTCCTTCACCGCCGGCTTCTGCGTCAATTGCCCGGAGTCGGAGGCCACGGTCACCGACGACCGGCGTGAGATCGCGCCGACCTTCTTCTTCGCGCCGCCGCGGGTGTTCGAGACGCTGCTGACGATGATCATGGTGCGCATGGAGGATGCCGGCGTCCTCAAGCGCAAGATGTTCAACGCCTTCATCGCCCACGCCCGGCGCTGGGGCGAGAAGATGCTGAACGGCGAGAGCGTGCCGCCCTCCGCCCGCATGCTCTACTGGCTCGGCGAGTTCCTGGTCTACGGCCCGCTCAAGAACCGTCTCGGCATGACGCGGCTCAAGGTGGGCTATACCGCGGGCGAGGCGATCGGCCCGGAGATCTTCCGCTTCTACCGCTCGCTCGGCATCAATCTGAAGCAGCTCTACGGCCAGACCGAAGCCTCGGTCTACGTCACCGCCCAGCCCGACGGCGAGATCCGCGCCGAGACGGTGGGCCGCCCCTCGCCCGAGGTGGAGATCATGATCGCCGAGTCGGGCGAAGTGCTCTACCGCTCGCCCGGCGTGTTCCTCGGCTACTACAAGGAGCCCGACAAGACCGCCGAGACCAAGACCGAGGACGGCTGGGTGCACTCGGGCGATGCCGGCTTCCTGGACGCCACCGGCCACCTGCGCATCATCGATCGCGCCAAGGATGTCGGCAAGCTCGCCTCGGGCGCGCTGTTCGCGCCGAAATACATCGAGAACAAGCTGAAATTCTATCCCACCATCAAGGAGGCGGTGGCGATCGGCCAGGACCGCGACTTCGTCACCGTGATGGTCAATATCGACCTCGTGGCGGTGGGAAGCTGGGCCGAGCGCAACGCCATCGTCTACGCCTCCTATCAGGAGCTCGCCGGCCACCGGCTGGTCTATGACATGATCGCCGAGCACGTCGACGAGGTGAACCGCTCGCTCAGCGAAGAGCCGATGATGGCCGGCGGCCAGATCCAGCGCTTCCTGGTGCTGCACAAGGAGCTCGACGCCGACGACGGCGAGCTGACCCGTACCCAGAAGGTGCGCCGCGGCTTCATCGCCGAGCGCTACGCGCCCCTGGTCGAGGCGCTCTATGCCGGCGCCGAAGTGTGCGACATCACCACCGAGGTGACGTTCGAGGACGGCCGCAAGGGCGCGATCTCGGCGCGCGTCGCCATCCGCGACTCGAAGACCTACCCGCCGACGACCGAGGCCGCGGCGGCGCGCATGATGGAGCACGCGGCATGAGGGCGCCCTCCTCCGATGCCATCGTCGCCGGCGACACGCTGCTGGCGGTGGAGGCGGTGTCGCTGCGGTTCGGCGGCGTGCGCGCGCTGACCGATGTGAGCTTCGACATCCGCAAGGGCGAGATCCGCGCGATCATCGGCCCCAATGGCGCGGGCAAGACGTCGATGCTCAACTGCATCAACGGCTTCTATCACCCGACCGAGGGCCGCATCACCTTCAAGGGCGTGACGCGGCCGAAGATGCGGCCCTACGAGGCGGCGCGCGGCGGCATCGCCCGCACCTTCCAGAACGTCGCGCTGTTCAAGGGCATGACCACGCTCGACAACATCATGACCGGGCGGGCGCTGAAGATGCGGCGCGGCTTCTTCTGGCAACTGCTGCGCCATGGCCCGGCGATGAACGAGGAGGTCGCCCACCGCAAGGCGGTCGAGGAGATCATCGACTTCCTGCAGATCCAGCACATCCGAAAGACGCCGGTGGGCAAGCTGCCCTACGGCCTGCAGAAGCGCGTCGAGCTTGGCCGCGCGCTGGCGATGGAGCCGGAGCTGCTGCTGCTCGACGAGCCGATGGCCGGCATGAATTTGGAGGAGAAGGAGGACATGAGCCGCTTCATCCTCGACGTCAACAACCAGTTCGGCACCACCATCGCGCTGATCGAGCACGATATCGGCGTGGTGATGGATCTCTCCGACCGGGTGGTCGTGCTCGAATACGGCCGCAAGATTGCCGACGGGACGCCCGCCGAGGTGAAGACCGACAAGGCGGTGATCGACGCCTATCTCGGCGTGGCGCATTGATGGAGTCGATGACATGACGAGCCTCGATTCCGCGCAGGGCGGCGTGTTCAACCTGAAGCTCGGCACCGGCGCGTGGGTGCTGATCGGATTTGCGCTGGTCGCCGTCGTCACCGCGCTCGCCGTGCAGGCCGGGGCGCTGACCCGCGGCGACGCGCTCTATGCCGTGCTGGTCGACCCCTTCGTCCAGATGGCCGACATGCCGGATCTGCTGATCCAGACGCTGTGGGACGGCTTCGTCGCCGGCATGCTCTATGCGCTGATCGCGCTCGGCTTCGTGCTGATCTTCAAGGCGTCGGGCGTGTTCAACTTCGCCCAGGGCATCATGGTGGTGTTCGCGGCGCTGACGCTGGTCGGTTTGCACGAGTTCGGCTTCAACGCCTGGATCGCGCTCGCGCTCACCCTCGGGGTGATGTTCGCGCTGGCGGTGGCGGTGGAGCGGGTGGTGCTGCGGCCGCTGGTCAACCAGCCCGACATCATCCTGTTCATGGCGACGATCGGCCTGACCTACGCGCTGATCGGGCTCGGCGAGTTCATCTTCGGCGGCAGTCCCAAGGTGATGATCACCGAGGAGCTGTTCCTGCCGCGGGGCTCGATCGACCTCAAGGTGTTCGGCGGCTTCGTCAGCCTGCAGAAGCTCGACATCGCCGCGGCGGTGATCGCCTTCGTGATGATCGCGGTGCTGTCGGCGTTCTTCCAGTACACCCGCATCGGCCGGGCGCTGCGCGCGGTCGCCGACAGCCACAAGGCGGCGCTGTCGGTGGGCATCTCGCTGGAGCAGATCTGGGTGATCGTGTGGTTCACAGCGGGCGTGGTGGCGCTGATCACCGGCATCATGTGGGGCGCCCGCTCGGACGTGTCGTTCGCGCTGCAGATCATCGCGCTCAAGGCGCTGCCGGTGCTGATCCTTGGCGGCTTCACCTCGGTGCCCGGCGCCATCGTCGGCGGGCTGATCATCGGCATCGGCGAGAAGGTCGGCGAGTTCTACTGGGGGCCGCTGCTCGGCAAGGGCATCGAGGCGTGGCTCGCCTACATGATCGCGCTGACCTTCCTGCTGTTCCGGCCGCAGGGCCTGTTCGGCGAGAAGATCATCGAGCGGATCTAGCCAGGCTCGGCTCTGGCACCGGCCGGCTTGGAGCCGGCGGACGCAAGACGACAACAACACGGAGCCGCCATCCGCCGCGCGGATGGACAAGGCCCGAACGGAGGCAGGCGTGTTCTATCGCGAAGCAGGGCAGTTCAAGACCTCCTACTACGCCGACCAGGCGATCTTTCCGATCCTGCAGGACCGGATCGGCGTGGCGGCGATCCTGTTCGTGGCGTTCACCCTGCCGCTCGCCGCCAGCGACTTCTTCGTCGGCTCGGTGATGATCCCGTTTTTGGTGTTCTCGCTTGCCGCCATCGGGCTCAACATACTCACCGGCTATACCGGGCTGATCTCGCTCGGCACCGGCGCCTTCATGGGGGTGGGGGCGTATGCCTGCTACAAGCTCACCACCATCTTCCCCGACGTGCCGATCGTGGCGCACATCCTGGCGGCGGGCTTCTTCTCGGCCGCCATCGGCGTGATCTTCGGCCTGCCCAGCCTGCGCATCAAGGGCTTCTATCTGGCAGTGGCGACGCTGGCCGCGCAGTTCTTCCTGCAGTGGTGCTTCGTGCGCATCCCGTGGCTCTACAACAACAACGCCTCGGGCGCCATCGAGGTGCCGGTGCGCACGCTGATGGGCATCGACGTCACCGGCGCCAATGCCACGCCAATGGTGCGCTACTACGTCATCCTCGCCATCGTGGTGGCGATGACCTGGGTCGCCTCGAACATCGTGCACGGGCGCGTCGGCCGGCAGTGGATGGCGGTGCGCGACATGGACATCGCCGCCGAGCTGATCGGCATCCGGCTCCTGAACACCAAGCTCCTGGCGTTTGCGGTGTCGTCCTTCTATTGCGGCGTCGCCGGCGCGGTGATGATGTTCCTGTGGTACGGCGGCGGCGAGGCGGCCGATGCCTTCAACATCAACCAGTCGTTCAACATCTTATTTATGGTGATCATCGGCGGGCTGGGCAGCCTCATCGGCTCGTTCTTCGGCGCCGCCTTCATCTCCAGCTTCCCGACGCTGCTGAAGTTCGGCCTGCCGATGGTCGGCATTCACATCGGCAGCGCCAGCGTCGAGCACCTGACGCACTTCGCCATCGGCGCCCTGATCATCGCCTTCCTGATCGTCGAGCCGCACGGCCTCGCCCGCCTGTGGCAGATCGGCAAGCAGAAGCTTCGGGTCTGGCCGTTCCCTTACTGAGACCGCAAGCAAGCATAATCGGCAGCGCGAATGACGCCGCCGAAACCTGGGAGAACCACATGAGGACACCGACAGGATGGATCTTCGGCACGGCGCTCGCCGTCGTGCTCGCCGCGGGCGCGCCGCCGGCGACGGCCGAGGAGGGCATCTATGTGCCGCTCCTCACCTATCGCACCGGCAATTTCGCCGGCTCCGGCACGCCGATCGCCAACGGCATGCGCGACTATCTGGAGATGCTGAACCAGCGCGACGGCGGCATCGGCGGCGTCAAGCTCATCATCGAGGAGTGCGAGACCGGCTACGACACCAAGAAGGGTGTCGAATGCTACGAGTCGACCAAGGGCAAGAACCCGGTCGTCCACAATCCCTACTCCACCGGCCTGACGCTGCAACTCATCCCGCGCGCCTCGGTCGACAAGATCCCGCTTCTGACGATGGCCTACGGTCTGTCGGCGGCGGCGGACGGGCGGGTGTTCCCGTGGACCTTCAATCCGCCGCTGACCTATTGGGACGGCGCCTCGGTGTTCGTGCGCTTCGTCGCCGAGAAGGAGGGCGGCGTCGACAAGCTGAAGGGCAAGACCATCGGCCTCGTCCATCTCGACGCGCCGTTCGGCCGCGAGCCGATCCCGGTGATGGAGGAGTTGGCCAAACGCTACGGCTTCAACCTCAAGCTCTATCCGGTGCCGGCGCAGTCGATGCAGGACCAGGCCTCGACCTGGCTCGCCATCCGCCGCGACCGCGTCGACTGGATCTATAATCAGGGCTGGGGCGCGATGAACCCCACCGCGGTCAAGGAGGCGGTGCGCACCAACTTCCCGATCGACAAGCTGGTCGGCGTGTGGTGGGCCGGCGGCGACGACGACGCGCGGGCCGGCGGGGCGGACGCCAAGGGCTACCGCACGCTCAGCTTCCACGGCGCCGGCACCAGCTATCCGGCGATGCAGGACATCCTGAAGTACGTCTATGACCGCAATCTCGCGGTCGGCGACCGCGCCAAGGTCGGCGAGAACCTCTATTCGCGCGGCGTCTACAATTCGGCGCTGATCGCCGAGGCCATCCGCACCGCCCAGCAGGTCACCGGCAAGAAGGTGGTCACCGGCGAGGACGTGCGGCGCGGCCTGGAGTCGATGAACATTTCCGATGACCGCTGGAAGGAGATGGGCTTCGAGGGCTTCGCCGCCCCGGTGAACATTTCGTGCGACGACCATTCGGGCCACAACCGCGTGTTCATCGCCCAGTGGGACGGCAGCAAGTTCGTGCGCGGCTCGGACTATATCGAGCCGATGAAGGACCTGGTGCGCCCGATGATCGAGTCCGCCGCCAAGGACTATGCCGAGAAGAATGCCGGCTGGCCGAAGCGGACCGAAGCCTGCGACGGACGTAGCTGATCCCGAAGCGCGCCGCGGCGATCGCCCATCCCTGCAGGGTGAGGCCGCGGTGCGTCCAGGGTGAGGGGCAACCTGATCCTGTTGCCCAGCCCCAAGGCTTGCCCCTCACCCGCCTTCGCCGCACGCGCGGAGCGCTGCCAGTAGGGTGGAATAGCGAAGCGTATTCCGCCACCGCCCGGACCGGCGCAATACGTTTCGCGATTGCGCCCTACGAGACTGCGGATTTCGTCATCCCGGGCGAGCGTCAGCGAGACCCGGGATCGTGTTCCGAACGCGGGCCCCTTTCTGAGGACGGTCCCGGGTCGCGGGCCTGCGGCCCTTGCCCGGGACGACAGCCTGGGCCCCGTCATCCCGGGCGGAGCGAAGCGAAGACCCGGGATCGTCTTCAGGCCGAAGACGTTCTCTTCCTGCGAACGGTCCCGGGTCGCGCGGCTGAAGCCGCTTGCCCGGGACGACAGACCGGCAGCAGCCAGACGGCAACGACGAGCCGGCAACGGCAACCACGACACCGGACGACAAGACGCAACGACGAGACTGCATCGGAGACACCAGCCATGACCGCCGCCGAGACGATCCAGCCCCAGGCCGCCCCGGACAAGATCCTGGTCGTGACCAATATCGAGGTGATCTACGATCACGTCATCCTGGTGCTGAAGGGCGTGTCGCTGGAGGTGCCGCGCGGCGGCATCGTGGCGCTGCTCGGCGGCAACGGCGCCGGCAAGACCACCACGCTGAAGGCGATCTCCAATCTGCTGCACGCCGAGCGCGGCGAGGTGACCAAGGGCTCGATCCTGTTCGAGGGCGAGGAGGTCAAGGCGCTGTCGCCCAATCTGCTGGTGCGGCGCGGCTGCATCCAGGTGATGGAGGGCCGCCAGTGCTTCGGCCACCTCACGGTGGAGGAGAATCTTCTCACCGGCGCCTTCACCCGCCGCGACGGCCAGCGGGCGATCAAGGCCGACCTCGAGCGCGTCTACGCCTATTTCCCGCGGCTGAAGGAACGGCGCAGCTCGCAGGCCGGCTACACCTCGGGCGGCGAGCAGCAGATGGTGGCGATCGGCCGGGCGATGATGGCGCGCCCCAAGATGATCCTGCTGGACGAGCCGTCGATGGGGCTGGCGCCGCAGATCGTCGAGGAGATCTTCGAGATCGTGAAGATTCTCAATGCCCAGGAGAACGTGTCGTTCCTGCTCGCCGAGCAGAATACCTTCATGGCGCTGAAATACGCCACCTATGGCTACATCCTGGAGAACGGCCGGGTGGTGATGGACGGCGCGGCGCAGGCACTGCGCGACAATGAGGATGTCAAGGAATTCTATCTCGGCATCGCCCAGGGCAAGCAGAAGTCGTTCCGCGAAGGCAAGCACTACAAGCGCCGCAAGCGCTGGCTGGCGTGACGCGGATTCCGGGTGACAGCATCGGAACATCTGCCGGCCGGGATTCGCACGCCCTTCCCTCTCCCCTTGCGGGAGAGGGTGGCGAGCGATCGTCAGATCGCGAGGCGGGTGAGGGGTGGATTCTTAGTCGGACGTCCCCACGCACCCCTCACCCGGCTCGACCTCGCATGCGCTCGGTCTCGCCACCCTCTCCCGCAAGGGGAGAGGGAAGAAAGTGCCGCGCCCCGAGCCGCGCCCGAAGGCCGCGGCGGCGACGGGCCATCCGGTTCCCTCCGGCCCTGCCTGGACGGCCCGGCGCGCCTATATTTCAATGCAGCCACGCAGCGGGGGGAGGGAGCGATGAGCGAGGCCGACCATTTCGACGCGCTGGAGACGCGGTCGCCCGAGGCGCGCGAGGCCGACCTCGCCGCCCGGCTGCCGGCGGTGATCGCCAAGGCGATGACGGCGCCGGGCTGGGCGCGGCATCTCGACGGCATCGACCCGCGCGCGGTGACCAGCCGCGCCGCGCTCGCCAAGCTGCCGGTGCTCTATAAATCGTCACTGCCTGAGCGGCAGGCAGCGGAGCCGCCGTTCGGCGGGCTGGTCGCCGAGCGGCTCGCGGCGTTCGGCCGGCTGTTCGCCTCGCCGGGGCCGATCTTCGAGCCCGAGCCGGCCCATCCCGACCCGTGGAACGTGGCGCGCAGCCTCTATGCCGCCGGCTTCCGCCCCGGCGACGTGGTGCTGAACACCTTCTCCTACCACCTCACCCCCGGCGGGCTGATGCTCGACCAGGCGGCGCGCGCGATCGGCTGCCCGGTCATTCCGGCCGGCCCCGGCAACACCGAGCAGCAGCTTCAGGTGATGGCGGCGTTCCGCCCGGTGGCCTATTGCGGCACGCCGGATTTCCTCAAGATCCTGCTCGATGCCGCCGCGGCGAAGGGCATCGCGCCGTCGCTGACCAAGGCGCTGGTGTCCGGCGCGGCGTTTCCGCCGTCGCTGCAGGCCGAGATTTCGGCGCGCGGCATCGCCGCCTACCAGCTCTATGCCTCCGCCGATCTCGGCTGCATCGCCTACGAGACGCCGGCCCGCGCCGGCATGGTGGTCAATGAGGACGTGGTGCTGGAGATCGTGCGCCCCGGCACCGGCGAGCCGGTGGCCGATGGCGAGGTCGGCGAGGTGCTGGTGACCTCGCTCGACATCCACCGGCCGCTGATTCGCTTCTCGCTCGGGGATCTCTCGGCGATCCTGTCCGGCACCTCGCCGTGCGGGCGCACCAACCGGCGCATCAAGGGCTGGATGGGCCGCGCCGAGCAGTCGACCAAGGTCAAGGGCATGTTCGTCACCCCGGCGCAGATCGCCGAGGTGGCCAAGCGCCACCGCGACATCGGCCGGCTGCAGCTCGTCATCGGGCGCGCGGGCGAGCAGGACGTGATGACGCTCAAGGTGGAGGCTGCGGCCGGCGATGCGGCGCTGGCCGACGCGCTGGGGGCGACGCTCGTGGCGGTGACCAAGCTCAAGGGCGCCGTGGAGCTGGTTGCGCCCGGAACCCTGGCCAATGACGGCAAGGTGATCCTCGACACCCGCCCCATCGCCTCATGACCGCGCCGGCATGTCCGGACGGCCCCGAATCGGTTCAGACTTTGGGACGGGGGCAATTGCTGTCACAATTTCGTTGGCAGACAGCCCGCTTGCTCGACGTCGCGCTGCGGCAGTCTTATGTCGTGGCGCGAAAGGATACGGACGCATGAATATGCAACCCAGCCGGTTCGACATGGCCACCTCCGCCCACCTGCCGGTCGACCACCCGCCCGTCAAATTCGGCAGGATTGGAGTCCTGTTGCTGAATGTCGGCACGCCCGAAGGCACCGGCTACTGGGCGATGCGCCGCTATCTGAAGGAATTCCTCACCGACCGCCGGGTGATCGAGGTCAATCCCATCTACTGGTGGGTGGTGCTCAACACCATGATCCTGCCCCACCGGCCGGCGGTGAAGGGCAAGGCCTATGCCTCGATCTGGAACAACGACCGCAACGAGAGCCCGCTGAAGACCATCAGCCGCTCGCAGGCCGAGAAGCTCGGCGCCGAGCTGGGGGGCGTCGATGGCCGCATCGTGGTCGACTGGGCGATGCGCTACGGCCATCCTTCGGTCGACGAGCGCCTCAAGGCGCTGAAGGAGGCCGGCTGCGACCGCATCCTGCTGGCGCCGCTCTATCCGCAGTATTCGGCGGCCACCACCGCGTCCGCCTGCGACAGCGCCTTCAAGACGCTGATGAAGATGCGCTGGCAGCCCTCCATCCGCGTGCTGCCGCCCTATTACGACGACCCGGTCTATATCGACGCCGTGGTCGAGGGCATGAAGGCGTCGCTCGCCAAGCTTACCTTCGAGCCCGAGATCATCCTGATCTCGTTCCACGGCGTGCCGAAAAGCTACCTGATGAAGGGCGACCCCTATCACTGCCACTGCGCCAAGACCAAGCGGCTGATCCGCGAGGCGCTGGGCTTCGACACCGAGCGGGTGATGTTCAGCTTCCAGTCGCGGTTCGGCAATGAGGAATGGCTGCAGCCCTATACCGACGAGACGGTGAAGGCGCTGGCCGAGCGCGGGGTGAAGAAGCTCGCCATCGTCGCGCCGAGCTTCGCCATCGACTGCCTGGAGACGCTGGAGGAGCTCGACGTCGAGAACCGCGAGATCTTCCTGCACCATGGCGGCGAGCAGTTCGCCTATCTGCCGAGCCTCAATGACGGCGTGGGCGGCATACGGGTGATTCGCCACCTCGTCGAGCGCGAGCTCAAGGGCTGGATCTGAGGCGGCGCCCCGCCGCTGTCATCCCGGGCGAGGCGAAGCCGAGACCCGGGATCGTCAGCAAGAAAAGCCCCCCTTCCGGAACACGGTCCCGGGACGCGCGGCGGATGCGAGCATCCCGCCGCTTGCCCGGGACGACAGCCTGGGCATTGTCATCCCGGGCGAGGTGAAGCGAGCGTAGGGCGGAATAGCGAAGCGTATTCCGCCATTTGACGGTCATCGCGCAGCCGGCCTGCCCGGCGGAATACGCTTCGCTATTCCGCCCTACAGCGCTGATAATGGTTCCGGATCTCGCGGCTTCGGCCGTCGCCCGGAACGACGGCGGAACGGCCTGCACCCTGTGCTCTTGCGGCCACAGCGGAAATCTTGCGCGGCATCCGGAAAAAACGCCCTTGAATGGGGGGGCGATTCATCCTATCTCACGCTTGCCCAATTTCGCACGTGCCTGTGGCCGCGTGCCGGTCGGTGGGCATCCGGACAAGAGGCCGGACAGCCGCCCGGGGACCAAAAATCGAGAGGCGCCTCTCCGGCGCCGTGTCTTCTCGGTTTCCCCGTCTATCGACCGGCAGCTGGAGGCGAAACCAGCAATTCCCTGCTCTCCGCAGGGGTACGCGGCTTGAAGCAACGACGTAGCGGGCTTTTTTGGTCTCTGCCGGCCGTCCATAGGCCGGGGTTACTGAAGAGGCACTACTCTTGCCGGGCGCGTGGAGCGGGCCTTCCCACTCTCGCAAAGGCGACTGAGAACGTCCCAAGGACGCGGCTTCCGCGTCCCTCGTGGCGTCTCGTCAGCGCCGGATACGGCTCACGGTGAACGCCAGCTCAAGGCTGGCTTTGCGGGCGGCGCGTTGCGTCGCGGGTCTTGGCGTCTCCATCGCGCCGGCCCGCGGTTTTGCGCGCTGTCCTGGGCTCATCTGGCCTTGGGAGGACCGACCCATGACCGACCGCATCCGCGAGTTCCTTGCCGCCCGACGTCCCGAAGGTCCGTGCCTCGTGCTCGACCTCGACGTGGTGCGCGACAACTACCGCAGCTTCGCCCGCGCGCTGCCCGACACCCGCGTCTTCTACGCGGTGAAGGCCAATCCGGCGCCGGAAGTGCTGAAGCTGCTCGCCGAGCTCGGCTCGTGCTTCGACACCGCCTCGGTGGGCGAGATCGAGGCCGTGCTCGCCGCCGGCGCCACGCCCGAGCGCATCTCGTACGGCAACACCATCAAGAAGGAGCGCGACATCGCGCGCGCCTTCGAGCTGGGCGTGCGCCTGTTCGCGGTCGACTGCGAGGCCGAGGTCGAGAAGATCGCCCGCGTCGCGCCGGGCTCGAAGGTGTTCTGCCGCATCCTGTGCGACGGCGCCGGCGCCGAATGGCCGCTGTCGAAGAAGTTCGGCTGCGCGCCGGCCATGGCGCCGCGCGTGCTGGAGCTTGCGCACCGGCTGGGCCTTCACGCCTATGGCGTGTCGTTCCACGTCGGCTCGCAGCAGAACAATGTCGAGGCGTGGGACCAGGCGCTGGGCTCGGCCGCGGCGATCTTCCGCGACATGGCCGAGCGCGGCATCCATCTGTCGATGGTCAATATGGGCGGCGGCTTCCCGACCAAGTATCTCAAGCGCGTGCCGCGGGTGCAGTCCTACGGCAACGCCATCTTCCGGGCGCTGTCCAAGCACTTCGGCAACCGCTTGCCCGAGACCATCATCGAGCCGGGCCGCGGCATGGTCGGCAATGCCGGCGTGATCAAGGCCGAGGTGGTGCTGATCTCGCAGAAGTCGGACGACGACCCGACCCGCTGGGTCTATCTCGACATCGGCAAGTTCCACGGCCTCGCCGAGACCATGGACGAGGCGATCCGCTACCCGATCAAGACGCCGCACGACCGCGACGCCAAGACGCCGTGCGTGATCGCCGGGCCGACCTGCGATTCGGTCGACGTGCTGTACGAGAAGGCGCCCTACGAGCTGCCGATCTCGCTGGCCATCGGCGACGAGGTGCTGATCGAGGCGACCGGCGCGTACACCACGATGTACTCGACGGTGGGCTTCAACGGCTTCGCGCCGCTGGCCTCGTACGTGATCTGAGATCGCGACGGTTGCCGCCTCTTCCCTCTCCCCTTGTGGGAGAGGGTGCCGAGCGATCGAAGGTCGCGAGGCGGGTGAGGGGTTACGAGAGCAAGACCCCCTCACCCGGCTCGCGCAAGCGCGCTCGCCGACCTCTCCCACAAGGGGAGAGGTGAAGAGCCCCCAAGTCTCACCCCTTCCTTCCCGGACGGCCCGCAATGCGGGTGCGAGGGCCTGTCTCCTCATGGAGGACCGGCCGATGAACCAGCTTGTCACCAACCAACTCGTCGCCGACCAGCCTGTCGCCACCGGCGCCGCCGCCGGCTTCGTGATCGACAGCGAGCGCCCCGCCGACGAAAAGGCGCGCGAGCGCCTGCTCGACCGCGCCATGGGGCCGGAGCGCCGCCGGAAGACCTGCGAGCGGCTGCGCGCCGGCCGGCTGCCGGCGGATGGCCTGGCGCTGGTGGCGCGCGATGCGCTCGGCCGCGTCATCGGCACGGTGCGGCTGTGGAATGTTCAGGCGTCCGGCGTGCCGGCGCTGATGCTGGGGCCGCTGGCGGTCGATCCGTGGTGGCAGGGCTGCGGCGTGGGCGCAGCCCTGCTGCGCGAGGCGCTGGCGCGCGCCGTCGCCCGCGGCCATGGCGCGGTGATCCTGGTGGGCGACGCGCCCTATTACGCCCGCTTCGGCTTCTCGCCTCAGCTCACCGAGGCGCTCGACCTGCCGGGGCCGGTCGATCGTGCCCGCTTTCTCGGCCTGGAACTCAAGCCCGGTGCGCTCGACGGCGCCCGGGGCTGCCTGCGGGCCAGCGGTGCCAAGGCCGCGTTTGCCCGCGTTCCGCACCGTCCTGCGTTGACGATGCCGGCGCGGCGTGCCTCATAGCGCCCGGCAGTCCTGCCACATGCGGCTTCCGGTTGATCCCTTCGGGATGCCGGAGGCCGCCTCTTCGCCCGCCTGCGCGAAGGCGCGGGTTGTGACTCCCCGTGACGTCGTTTGGAGACCAACGCCATGACCGACTGGCCGGTTTATCACCGCATCGATGGCCCGATCGTGATGATCGGCTTCGGCTCGATCGGCCGGGGCACCCTGCCCCTGATCGAACGCCATTTCGAGTTCGACCGCTCGAAGCTCGTGGTCATCGACCCGCGCGACGACGACCGCAAGCTGCTCGACGAGCGCGGCGTGCGCTTCATCCATCAGGCGGTGACGCGCGACAATTACCGCGACCTGCTGGTGCCGCTGCTGACCGCCGGGCCGGGACAGGGCTTCTGCGTCAACCTCTCGGTCGACACCTCCTCGCTCGACATCATGGAGATGTGCCGCGAGGTCGGCGCGCTCTACATCGACACCGTGGTCGAGCCGTGGGCCGGCTTCTATTTCGACCCCACCGTGAAGCCGGAGGCGCGCTCCAACTACGCTTTGCGCGAGACCGTGCTGGCGGCGCGGCGCAAGAACCCCGGCGGCACCACCGCGGTGTCGTGCTGCGGCGCCAATCCCGGCATGGTGTCGTGGTTCGTCAAGCAGGCGCTGGTCAATCTCGCCGCCGACCTCGGCCTCAAGCGCGACGAGCCCACGACCCGCGAGGCGTGGGCGAAGCTCGCGATGGATCTCGGCGTCAAGGGCATCCACATCGCCGAGCGCGACACCCAGCGCGCCAATTTCCCCAAGCCGTTCGACGTGTTCGTCAACACCTGGTCGGTCGAGGGATTCGTGTCGGAGGGCCTGCAGCCGGCCGAGCTCGGCTGGGGCACGTTTGAGCGCTGGATGCCGGACAATGCCCGCACCCACGATGTCGGCTGCGGCGCGGCGATCTATCTCCTGCAGCCCGGCGCCAACACCCGCGTGCGCTCGTGGACGCCGACCGCCCAGGCGCAGTACGGCTTCCTGGTCACCCACAATGAATCGATCTCGATCGCCGACTTCCTCACCGTGCGCGACGAAGCGGGCAAGGCGCTCTACCGGCCGACCTGCCACTACGCCTATCACCCCTGCAACGACGCGGTGCTGTCGCTGCACGAGATGTTCGGCGCGGCCGGCAAGCGCCAGTCGGACTGGCTGATTTTGGACGAGACGGAGATCGTCGACGGCATCGACGAGCTGGGCGTGCTGCTCTACGGCCACGGCAAGAACGCCTATTGGTTCGGCTCGCAGCTCTCGATCGAGGAGACGCGGCGCATCGCGCCCTACCAGAACGCCACCGGGCTGCAGGTGTCGTCCGCCGTGCTCGCCGGCATGGTGTGGGCGATCGAGAACCCCAAGGCCGGCATTGTCGAGGCCGACGACCTCGACTACCGCCGCTGCCTGGAGGTGCAGATGCCCTATCTCGGCCCGGTGATCGGCGCCTATACCGACTGGACGCCGCTCAATGGCCGGCCCGGCCTGTTCCCGGAGGACATCGACACCGCCGACCCCTGGCAGTTCCGCAACGTGCTGGTGCGGGACTAGAGCATTTTCCGCACAAGTGGATACCGGTTGTGCGAAAGAAAATGCGACAAACCAGAAACTTAGAGCGTCCGATCTGATGCAGTCAGATCGGATCACGCTCTAAATAGAACGTGTCCGGGCCAACCCCACCCCAACGGCTCCCGGCGGCGAGGCGCTTTCATCTCCGGCGGATCGGGTTTCCGGTGGCAGACTGAGACGGTTTCCCGGCCAATTTCTGGCTTCCAGCCTCGCCGCCCGCCCTTTGAGGCCCCCCACCCCCGACCCCTCCCCACCATTCACTGCGTTCATGGGGGAGGGGAGAAGACACGCCCCTTTCTCCCCTCCCCCCGCGAGCTTCGCGAGCGGTGGGGAGGGGTCGGGGGTGGGGGGCGCCCCGGCGCGCGTCGTCGGCGGGTCGGGTCTCCGGTGGCAGACTGAGACGGTTCTCCGGCTGATCAAGCCGGGAAACCGCATGATGCAGGTCTGTGGAGGTGGCGCGCGGTCAGGCGTCGACCAGGGTCACCTCCCCGGCCTCGGGTTCCCGGCATTTGACCGGGCATTGCTGCTCGCCGCAGGTCTCCTTGCTGATCCGGCGAACCCACTCCAAACCGACGCGGCTCTCCCGCCGCCAGATCACCCGCCCCACGCGGCAGAGCGGTCCGGTGACCGAGAAGCAGATGATGACCTCGTCCGGAAGCGAGGGCGCCGCGGCGGTTTCGATGCTCGCCCCGCCGGCCGAGACATCGCTGACCGTGCAGCGCGAGCGGGTGTCGCCCGCAATCAGATCGGCCGGATAGCGCAGATCCCGCCGGATCGCCGTGCGCCTGTTCGTCCCCATTTGCCCCCCGGCATTGACTGGTACGGTTTCCGGTTGATCCCTTCGGGATGCCGGAAACGTGACCTCGGCCATAAGCCAATAGGAGTCGGTCGCAAGCGTAACGCAACGGAAATGAACCGTGATCGCTTGACCTGATGGGATGTTTTTTCGCGTTTGGTGAAGCGCGCATTAACCGAACGCCGGATCAGCCGGCATCCATATCACTCCGCCGCCTCGCGCAGCAGCGGCGCGCCGGAACGAAGCCGGGCCAGCAGCACCGCCTCCTCCGCCTTGGCGCTCGCCAGGTGGCGCGCCTTCACCGGGCCGTAGCCGCGGATCTTGTCGGGGATGGCGGCGAGGCCGACCGCGAGCGCGTGCGTCTCTGGCGCAAGGCGCTCGATGACCTCGTCCATCAGCACGAAATAGTCCTCGATCAGCTGGCGCTCGATGCGCCGCTCCTCGGTCCAGCCGAACGGATCGAACGGCGTGCCGCGCAGGCCCTTCATCCGCTTGAGCAGCTTGAAGACGACCATCAGCCACGGGCCGAAGGTCATCTTCCTGGGCTCGCCGGTGATGGGGTCGTGCCGCGCCAGGAAGGATGGGGCGAGGTGGAAGTCGAGCCGCACCCGGCCCTCGAACTGCTCGGCCACCCGGGCGGCGAAACCGCCATCGGCAAACAGCCGCGCCACCTCGTATTCGTCCTTGTAGGCCATCAGCTTGAAAGCGTTGCGCGCCACCGTCTCGGCAAGCCGGCTGGCGCCGCCCACCCGCGCCGCTTCCGCCTCGCGCACCCGCGCCACCAGCGCTTGGTAGCGCGCGGCATAGCCGGCGTTCTGGTAGGCGGTGAGAAATTCCACGCGGCGCGCGATCGTCTCGTCGAGCGAGGCCGAGAGCCGGTGCGCGCCGGAGGGGGCTGCGGGCTTCAGCAGCTCGGCCATCGCGTCCGGATCGTGCGCCGCGCGGCGGCCCCAGCGAAAGGCCGCGACATTCATCTCGACCGCCTCGCCATTGAGCTCGACCGCCCGCTCGATCGCCGCGGCCGACAGCGGGATCGCGCCTTGCTGAAACGCCACGCCGACCAGGAAGATGTTGGCGCCGACCGAGATGCCGAACAGCGCCTCGGCAATGGATGAGGCGTCAAGGAGCTGGATCGCCTCCGGCCCGGCGGCGGCGGCGAGCGCCCGCTTCAGCCGCGCCGACGGCAGCGCGAAATCGGCATTGCGGGTGAAGTCGCCGGGCAGCATCTCGTGGGTGTTGACGACGACGCGTGTGCGCCCCGGCTGCATCGCCGCCAGCACCTTGCGGCCGCCGGCCACCACCAGGTCGCCGGCCAGCACCAGGTCGGCGCTGCGCGCGCCGATGCGGATGGCGTGGATGTCGGCCGGCGTCTCGGCAAGGCGCAGATGGCTGAACACCGCCCCGCCCTTCTGGGCAAGGCCCGCCATGTCGATGATGCCGCACGCCTTGCCGTCGAGATGCGCCGCCATGCCCAGCACCTGGGCGATGGTGACGATGCCGGTGCCGCCGATGCCGCAGACCAGCACGTTGAAGGTGCCCTGAATCGGAGCCGCCGCCGGCTCGGGCAGATCGGGCAGCGGTTCGCTTGCGCCGGCCGCGCGCGGGCGGGCCTTCAGCTTCGCGCCGCGCACGGTGACGAAGGACGGGCAGAAGCCGTTGATGCAGGAGAAATCCTTGTTGCAGCTCGACTGGTCGATCCGGCGCTTGCGGCCGAATTCGGTCTCGAGCGGCTGGATCGAGACGCAGTTCGACTTGACGCCGCAATCGCCGCAGCCCTCGCAGACGAGGTCGTTGATCATCATCCGCACGTCGGGATCGGGGAACTCGCCGCGCTTCCTGCGGCGGCGCTTCTCGGCGGCGCAGGTCTGGTCGTAGATCAGCACGGTGACGCCGTCATATGTCGCAAGCTCGCGCTGCACCTCCTCGAAGGCACTGCGCGGATGCAGCGTCGCGCCATCCGGCCAGCCCTCGTTGCGGCCGTATTTCCACGGCTCGTTCGACACCACCGCGATGCGGCTCACGCCTTCCGCCGCCACCAGACGGGCGATCCTGGACGCGGTGAGCCCGCCCTCGTGACGCTGGCCGCCGGTCATCGCCACGGCGTCGTTGAACAGGATCTTGTAGGTGACGTTGACCCCGGCGGCGAGGGAAGCGCGAATGGCGAGCGAGCCGGAATGGTTGAAGGTGCCGTCGCCGAGATTCTGGAACACGTGGCGGCGCTTGGAGAACGGCGCCTCGCCGATCCAGTTGGCGCCCTCCCCGCCCATCTGGGTGAAACCCTGCGTCGCGCGGTCCATCCACTGGACCATGTAGTGGCAGCCGATGCCGGCATAGGCGCGCATGCCCTCGGGCACCTTGGTCGAGGTGTTGTGCGGGCAGCCCGAGCAGAAATAGGGCGTGCGCACCGCCACGTCGGCGGCCTGCGCCATCGCGCGCTGCGCCTCCTCAAGCTGAGAGACGCGCGCCACAAGGTCCTCGTCGCCGACATAGGCCAGCAGCCGCCGGCCGATGGCCACCGCGATGTCGGTCGGCTCCAGCGCGCCCTTGATGGGAAACAGCCAGTCGCCGTGCTCGTCCTTCTTGCCGATGACGATGGGCTGGTGGGCGGTGCCGTAAAGCTCCTCGCGCACCTGCACCTCGACCAGCGAGCGCTTCTCCTCGACCACCATGATCAGGTCGAGGTCGTGGGCGAACTCCATCAGCTCCAGCTTCGCCAGCGGCCACGGACAGGCGATCTTGAACAGGCGAATGCCGAGATCGTTGGCGCGCACCTCGTCGATGCCGAGTTCGTCGAGCGCCAGCCTGACATCGAGATAGCTCTTGCCCAGCGTGGCGATGCCGATTTTCGGGCTGCGCCCGCCGGAGGTGATCCAGCGGTTGAGCCGGTTCGCCCGCACGAACGCCAGGATGGCGTCGCGCTTGAATTCCTGCAGCCGCGCCTCCTGGGCGAGCGGCGTGTCGCTGAGGCGGATGTTGAGCCCGCCCTCGGGCAGGCGCACGCCCTGGGGCGTGGCGATGCCGATGCGCTCCAGCCGGCCGTCCACCACCGCGGTCGATTCGATGGTGTCCTTCAGCCCCTTCAGCGCCACCCAGGTGCCGGCGAAGCGGCTCAGCGCAAAGCCGTAGAGGCCATAGTCGAGGATCTCCTGCACCCCGGCGGGGTTGAGGATGGGGATCATCACATCGACGAAATGGAACTCGGACTGGTGGGCGGTGGTGGAGGATTCGCAGGTGTGGTCGTCGCCCATCAGCGCCAGCACGCCGCCATGCTTCGAGGTGCCGGCGAAATTGGCGTGGCGGAACACGTCGCCGGTGCGGTCGACGCCCGGCCCCTTGCCGTACCAGATGCCGAACACGCCGTCGAAGCGCCCTTCCCCGCGCAGCTCGGCCTGCTGGCTGCCCCACAGCGACGTGGCGGCGAGATCCTCGTTGAGGCCGGACTGGAAGCGGATGTCGCTCGCTTCAAGCAGGCGCCTGGCGCGCAGGAACTGCTGGTCGAGGCCGCCGAGCGGCGAGCCGCGATAGCCGGTGACGAACCCCGCGGTGTTGAGCCCGGCGCGCTGGTCGCGCGCCTTCTGCATCAGCGTGAGGCGCACCAGCGCCTGGGTGCCGGAGAGCAGCACCCGGTCCTGGGCCACCCGCTCGGGCGAAAGCTCGTATCGCTCGTCCAGCGATGCCACAGCACGCCTGGTCGACATCGAGGTCTCCCGTGCCATTGCGGAACGTGATTGTCCAACGCCCGCGCCGCCCGGTTGATCCGGAACGATTTATGGCAACAAGGCTGACATATATGCCGGCGCTGTCAATTCCAGTCGGACGATTGGTCGCGGCATGTCGCTGGCACGAATCTAAGTCGGATCGTCGGGCAGCAGGCTGAGGGCACGTCGCGCCGCGTCGGTTACCGGCGGCAGTTCGAGCGTCGCGATCCGCCAGATCACGTCGGCGGAAACTCGCTCGTATTCGTGCCGGGCGATGTTGCCGAACCCGCGCACGGCGCTCCAATCGACATCCGGAAACAGCTCCGCGGCAAGCGGGCCGATCCGGCGGGCGGCCTCGCTGATCCGCTCCAGGCAGCGTTCGACCGCGTCCTTCCGCATGCGATCCCGCGCGAACGCAGCCCGGTCGATCCCGCGCAGATAGAATTCGATGGCCTCGGCGTTGTCGATGATGTCGGCGAAACGCGCCCTGGGAAAGCTAGAAGACATCCACCCGCTCGCGGTCGATCCTGCGCCTCAGCTCCTCGCGGTGCGGTGGGTAGAAGAGGAGGTGGACCGGGTGTCCGAACGTATCTTCGAGGAACTCGACGATCCCGCCGCCCGCCCAGGCCGGACTCTTGGCATAATCGTACCGTACCGCCAGATCGATGTCCGAGCCCGGCCCGGCCTCGCCGCGGGCGACCGAGCCGAACAGCGCAAGCCCGACCACCCCCATCGCCTCAAGCTCGCGGCGATGGGCGCGCAAGGTGGCGAGGATCGCCTCGCGGTCGGGCGG
>NZ_VWPL01000040.1 GCF_008630065.1 Blastochloris sulfoviridis | reverse complement strand
AAATCACCGTCCCAGAACTCTGAGACCGGTGAATCATGCAACCATGCCGGGCGCAACACCCTTTTGGGTCAGGCTCTTAAGCCATACACGCCAGCCACATGGGATGCGGCAATTATGAATGGTTAACTTCTCTGTGTCACATTGCGCTTCGACCATAGCCTCCCATTTGTAGGGCGAGGAGCTAATTCGCTCTGGCCATGAATGCGGAGATATGAGAGCCTCACTGCAATTGTGGCATCATTCTGCAGGCGGGAGGATCGATATGATTATGAAGATAGAAGGATGGGGCGGCCTCACCTAGGCTGCTTGTAACATACACGCATAGAATGTAGGCTTCGCCCCCGACATTGTCGGGGGCTTTTGTTTTGCAGGTCGATCAAAGCCTTTATGCACCAATAGCCACACTAACTGTCGGCGTTCTCGCCGCAGTGTTCGCATTTTGGGGAATCCAGAGTCAAAGAGGAATAGCCCGTCGTAGGGCCACTCTGGATTTCATCATGAAAAGCGAAACAGACGGCGACATGATCAAAGCACGCCTTAGATTTATTGAACTTTCAAAAGATGTAAACGGATTGGGTCCATGGGCCGCGTTAGATAAAGAAAAGACCGACGAAGCACAAAAGATAAAACTCATACTTAATGAATTTGAACTTATCGCTATTGGGATAAAGCGCGGAATAATAGACAAACAATTATATTGTAATTGGTTTAAAAGTGGCGCCATAAAGCACTGGGATCACGCTGAGCCGTTCGTCAATATACTGCGTAGCAGGACCGGTAACAACGCATTGTATATTGAATTTCAACAATTTGTAATGTCCATTGATAGCAAGCGAGGAAACGGGATTAAGCATAAAATTAAGCGGCTTTTAGACTGATGCACTTTTCGCTTAACCGCAGTGAGTGCTGTTGTATGCGGTATGAGTGGCCTATAAGATGGTCGGCGTCAGCTTCTGCGCCTTATGGGTGTGGCGCCAGTTTTGGCAGGTGGGGTGCAGCGACGGCGCGTGAATGTGGTCGTCGGATCGGCCGCATGACCCCTATTGATACCGCTGGCGGGAATACGGTATTCTGCGTCCGTGCCGATTGGTCGGCACGCGCAACGAGGTAAGGATCCCTGTCCACCCAGACCCTGTCCGCGGTCTCGGGCTCTGTCCCGACCGCTGCGATCTCCACGGCGCGTCCCGCTCCCGACGAGATCCTCGCTCTGGTGCTCGCCCGCCTCGACGACGACAAGGCGGAAGACACCGTCACCATTGACCTCGCCGGCAAGACGACGATTGCCGACTGGATGGTGGTCAGTTCGGGCCGCTCGCAACGGCATGTCGGCGCGATCGCCGAACACATTCTCGAACATCTCAGAAGCCACGGCGTCCAGGGCGCGAGGGTCGAAGGCCTTCCGCACTGCGATTGGGTGCTGATCGACACGGGCGATGTCATCGTCCATGTCTTCCGGCCCGAGGTGCGCGGCTTCTACAATATCGAGAAGATGTGGTCGGGCGTGCGCCCGGACAGCCGCACCCGCGCGTCCTGACCGGCGTCCGACCGGCCGTGCGGCTGCTCACTCTCGCCGTTGGCCGTCTGAAGGCGGGCCCGGAACGCGACCTGGAGGCGCGGTATCTCGACCGCGCCCGCGGAATGGGGCGTGGCCTGGGATTGGCGCCGGTGGAGCTTGGCGAGATCGCCGAGAGCGCCGCCCGCCGGCCCGACGCGCGCAAGAGCGAGGAGGCCGGCCGCCTGGCCGCGGCGCTGCCGGGCGGTTGCGCGTTGATCGCGCTCGACGAGCGTGGCAAAGCGCTCACCAGCGCCGCCTTCGCCGCCCATATCGCCCGCGAGCGCGACGGCGGGCGCGGCGATCTCGTCTTCGTCATCGGCGGGCCCGACGGCATGGCCGACGAGCTTCGCGCCCGGGCCGGTCTCGTCCTGTCGTTCGGGGCGATGACGTGGCCGCACCAGATGGTGCGCATCCTGCTCGCCGAGCAGGTCTACCGGACCATGACGCTGCTGGCCGGGCACCCCTACCACCGCGTCTAAACAGAAGTGTCCGGGCCAACCCCAACCCAGACCTGTCGACCATCATCCCGGTCCAAAGTGTCGACCATCTTCCCGGCTGAACAATCGAAGCCCCCCACCCCCGACCCCTCCCCACCGCTCGCAAAGCTCGCGGGGGGAGGGGAGAAAAGGCGACGCCTCTTCTCCTCTCCCCCCACGAACGCCGTGACTGGCGGGGAGGGGTCGGGTGGGCGGAACGCCCCGGCGCGAAGATCGTATGATGAAATTTCGCCGGGAGCCTTCGGGCAACCTCTTGGTAAATGGACCTCTTGGCAAGTGGACCTCTTGGCAAGTGGACCTCTTGGCAATCGGTGCGGGCCCGGTTGAAATCTGCCCTATCTTCGCCCGATCCCGGGTGTAGCCGGGCGGTTCACGATTCTTGAGCCGATGCGCCGCGCCCGATTGGTCATTCTGGAGATCGCAGTGTTTGCCGCCCTTGCCGTCCTGCCGCCCGCCGCGCTGTTGCCCAGCGCGCTGGCGCAGGATGCGCCGGGCCGGGAGACGACGAGTGCCGATCGCGACGAGAAGGCCCGCGAGCTCGACGCCCTGCGCGAGGACCGCCGCCGCGCCGACGAGGCCGAAGCCCGCATCCGCGCCGAGATCGACGCCATCCGCAACGACCGGCGGGCGCTGACCCAGACCCTGATCGACACCGCCGCCCGCGTGCGCGCGGTGGAGGGCAAGATCGCCTCCTCCGAGGCAAGGCTGCCGCTGCTCGACAATGAGGCGGCGCGCATTCGCGCCGCGCTGGAGGGCCGCCGCCGCCTGCTGGCGGATCTGCTGGCGGTGCTGCAGCGCATGGGCCGCACCCCGCCGCCGGCGCTGATCGCCCGGCCGGAGGACGTGCTGGAGGCGGTGCGCAGCGCCATGCTGGTCGGCTCGTTCCTGCCCGAGCTGCGGCTGGAGACCCAGGCGCTGGCGAGCGACCTCGCCGAGATGGTGCGCCTGCGCCGGGAGATCGCCGAGGAGACCAAGACGCTGGAGGCCTCGCGGACGTCGATCGCCGAGGAGCACAAGCGGCTGAGCGCCCTGGTGGAGGAGCGCCAGAAGCGCGAGCGCGACAGCGAGCGGGCGCTGGAGGCGGAGCGTCAGCGGGCGCGCGACCTCGCCAGGCAGGCCGAGACGCTCGAAAAATTGATCGCCAGCATGGAGGCGGGTCCGGCCGCCAAGGCGGCCGAGGCCGCCGCCAAGTCCGAAGTCAAGCCGGCCGACGCGCGGCCCGGCAATGCTCTGGCCGCGCTGAAGGATCCGGGCCGGCTGGCGCCGGCCATGCCCTTCGCCCAGGCCAAGGGGCTTTTGCCGCTGCCGGTCAATGGCGTACGGCTGCGGGAGTTCGGCGACAAGGACGCCATCGGCGGCGTCGAGCGCGGCCTGTCGGTGGGCACGCGGGCCAACGCCCAGGTGACGTCGCCCTGCGACGGCTGGGTGGTGTTCGCCGGGCCGTTCCGGTCCTATGGCCAACTCTTGATCATCAATGCCGGTGGCGGTTACCATATTCTCTTGGCGGGAATGGATCGGATCACCGCGCAGCTCGGGCAATTCGTCTTGACTGGCGAGCCCGTCGGCGTGATGGGTGGCGGTCCTCAGGCTGCCGCCCTGGTTTCAATCGGGACGAGACAGCCGACTCTCTATGTTGAGTTCCGAAAGGACGGAACGGCAATCGACCCCGGTCCCTGGTGGATGGCGACAGAAAGCGAAAAGGTTCGCGGATGATGCGCAGAACGCCCCTGTTCTTCGTCGGTGCAGCGGCCGGTGCCGTGCTTGCAGTCTCGGTCATTCAACCGGGGTTGACCCAGTTTGGCGCGTTCGCCAAATCGGCAGCGACGAGTGATACCTATCGGCAGCTCAATCTGTTCGGCGACGTGTTCGAGCGGATCCGCTCCGACTATGTCGAGAAGCCCGACGAATCGAAGCTGATCGAGGCGGCCATCAACGGCATGCTGACGTCGCTCGACCCGCATTCGAGCTACATGGACGCCAAGACCTTCAAGGACATGCAGATCCAGACCCGCGGCGAGTTCGGCGGGCTTGGCATCGAGGTGTCGATGGAGGACGGCCTGGTCAAGGTGGTGGCGCCGATCGACGACACCCCCGCCGCCCGGGCCGGCGTGCAGGCCGGCGACCTGATCACCCATCTCGACGGCGAGCAGGTGCAGGGCCTCACCCTGCAGCAGGCGGTCGAGAAGATGCGCGGCCCGGTCAACACGCCGATCACGCTGCGCATCACCCGCAAGGGCGCCGAGAAGCCGGTCGAGATCAAGCTGGTGCGCGACACCATCCACATCCGCGTGGTGCGCTCGCGCGAGGAAGGCGACGACAAGGACATCGCCTATATCCGCCTGTCCTCCTTTACCGAGCAGACCGCCGATGCGCTGAAGAAGGCGATCGAGGATCTCACCAAGAAGATCCCGGCCGACAAGCTGAAGGGCTTCATCATCGACCTGCGCAACAATCCGGGCGGCCTGCTCGACGCCGCCGTCGACGTGTCGGACGCCTTCCTGGAGCGCGGCGAGATCGTCTCGACCCGCGGCCGCAACAGCGACGAGACGCAGCGGCGCAACGCCCGCGGCGGCGACCTCACCAAGGGCAAGCCGATCATCGTGCTGATCAATGGCGGCTCCGCCTCGGCCTCCGAGATCGTCGCCGGCGCGCTGCAGGATCACAAGCGGGCGACCGTTCTCGGCTCGCGGTCGTTCGGCAAGGGCTCGGTGCAGACCATCATGCCGCTCGGCGCCAATGGCGCCATCCGCCTGACCACCGCGCGCTACTTCACGCCCGCCGGCCGCTCCATCCAGGCCAAGGGCATCGACCCGGACATCGAGCTGATCCAGGACTTCCCCGAGGAGCAGAAGGCCAAGGCCGGCGGCGCGGTGGAGCCGCGCGGCGAGTCCTCGCTGCGCGGCCATCTGAAGAACGACAAGGAAGACGAGCGGACCGGCTCCCCGGCCTACGTGCCGACCGATCCGAAGGAAGACAAGCAGCTCGGCATGGCCATCGACCTGCTGCGCGGCACGATCACCAACGCCGCCTTCCCGCCCAACACGAAGGGCGGCGTGCCGAACTGAACCGGCGCCGGCACTTCGGACCGAGCACGGCAACGACCCCGCCCGGCCTTTGGCCGGGCGGTTTCGTTTGGGCGCGACGGTTTCGTCTTGGGGTGACGGTTTCGTCTTGGGGTGACGGTTTCGTTTGGGCGTCGCGCACGGCACCGTTTCCGGTATCCCGAACGGATCAACCGGAAACCATCTGGAGCATTCTCCGCAAAAGCGGGAACCGGTTTTTCGGAAGAGAATGCGACAACTCAATAACTTGGAGCGTCCGCCCGGTTCAGCGAGATCGGCGGATGCTCTAGGCCGGTTCCCGGCCGCGATCGGCCGGGAGCGCGAGAAACGTTCGGCCGGTCGATCCGCAACGACGCAGCGCCAAGCCCGCCGGTGCGGACAACCCGACGTGATAGACTGACTGATGATTCGATTTCTGCGGCTTCGACGTCAGCAATACGGTCAACGGGACACGCATGTCGGTCGATGATCTTCAGCGGCCTCTCGGCACCGCGCAAGGCGCACCGAAGCGGTCCATCGGCGCCCATCTTCGCGCGCTCGGGACGAGCCTCGGGCGGATTGGGCCGGCGCCGGTGATCGCCGCCGCGGCCGGCCTCGTGGTCGGGACCGCGGTCGGCTGGGTGCTCCTGGTCGACGACCCGCTGGGCGGCGAGCCCATCGCACGGGTCAGGATCGAGGGCACCGCCCCCGCAGGCCCGCCTCCCGCAGGTGCGCCCGCCGCCGCCCCGGCCGCGCCCCAGGCCAGCACCAGCACCGGGACGGGGGAAACGGCGAACGCAACTGCCGACCGTTCGCCAAGCGAGGCGGCGCCGGCCACGCCCCAAGGGCCCTCGGTCACCGTGATCGACGGCCGCAGCGGCAAGACCAACGACGTTTCGGTGGCCGGCCCCGGCGACCGGCTGGCGCCGGCACCCGATCCGCGGCTGGTCGAGAAGGCCCGGCACGGCGCCGTGCCGCGCATCGGCGCCGACGGCACCCGCGCCTTCGAGGCCTATGCCCGGCCCGCCCCGGCCATCGGCCCCGGCAAGGCGGCGATGCCGCGCATCGCCATCGTCGTCGGCGGGCTCGGCATCAGCGCCAACGGCACCAGCGAGGCCGTCGCCAAGCTGCCGCCGGAGGTGACGCTGGCCTTCGCGCCCTACGGCACCGATCTCGACCGCGTCGTCGCCCGTGCCCGCACCCAGGGCCACGAGGTGCTGCTGCAGGTGCCGATGGAGCCGTTCGACTATCCCGACAACGACCCCGGCCCGCAGACCCTGCTGACCACGCTGACCAGCGACCAGAACATCGACCGGCTGCATTGGTTCCTGGCGCGGTTTCCCGGCTTCATCGGCGTGGCCTCCTACATGGGCGCGCGCTTCACCTCGTCGGAGAGCGCGCTGGCGCCGGTGATGCGCGAGATCACCAAGCGCGGCCTGATGTTCCTCGACGACGGCTCCTCCCAGCGCAGCGTGACGCGGGAGATCGCCGGCGGCCTCGGCGCCACCTTCGCCCGCGCCGACGTCGTGCTCGATGCCGTTGCCTCGCCGGTGGCCATCGACAACGCGCTGATGCGGCTGGAGCGCATCGCCGGCGAGCGCGGCAGCGCGCTCGGCTTCGCCACCGCGCTGCCGGTGTCGATCGACCGCGTGGCGCGCTGGGCCAAGGAGGTCGAGACCCGCGGCTACCTGCTGGTGCCGCTGAGCGCCACCGTGGCGCGCGGCAAGAAGGGGGCTTGACGAAGGGAGGGCGGCGCCTTCAGGTTGCACTCGGGAGCTCCGCTGCGTCCGCGTGCGGCAGAAGCGAGGCCGGTCATGGATGACCTCCTCAAGAATTTCGACAGTTACGGCGCCTTGGCCCTTTTTGTCGTGTTCGCTCTGCCGGGTTTCATCTCGCTTCAGGTCTGGAGCCTGCTGGTTCCCGCTGCCGCCCGCAATCTGAAGGACATCATTCCCGATGCCATGGCCTTCGGCGTGCTCAACGCCGTGGTCGGCGCGCCGGTTTTTCTGTTCTTCGCCACAACGCCCGGCCAGACCTACGCGTTGGCGGTGGCGGCGCTGGTGGTCCTGCCGGTATTTTGGCCGTTCGCGATCAAGAACGTCCTGAAACGGCTGGAACGCGCCGGCCTGATCCTGAACCGGGCGCGCAGCGGCTGGGATGCGGCGTTCCTGCGTCGGGAACCCTTTTTCGTCATCGTGCATTTGAAGGACGGCCGGCGCCTGGGCGGCTATTATGGGTATGAATCCTACGCTGGCCTCCACCCCTGCTCGGGTCACATTTACCTTGAAGCCTTGTGGTCGCTGGATGAGCAAGGCCGCTTCCTCGCCCCGATCCCGGATTCCCGCGGGGTTGTGCTGCGGCCGGACGACTATCATTTCGTCGAGCTTCTCGCGTCCCCGGAGGAGACCAATGGCTGACGATCCCAAGGCCCGTGACTCCCTGCTGGAATGGGGTGTCCGACCCCTGACGAAGCCGGAGCGCGACCCCGTCCGCACGGGCACCTCCGCCGGCCGGCCGGCGCCGAAGGGCGGCCCGCGGCCGCCCGCGGGCGGGTCCGCTGTGCCTCCACCATCCGATCGGAAGAAGTGACGCCGGCAATTTTGCTCGCCACGCTTGAGCAATGAGTTGGATTGAGACAATGAGGGCTCGCCGGCCTGCGAGTCCGGCGAGCAAGACCGCGTGCCATGACCCGTTCCGATCTCCCCCGCTCCCAAACCGACCGTCCCGAAGACCTGCCCTACCGCCCCTGCGTCGGGGTGGTGCTGTTCAATGCCCAGGGGCTGGTGTTCGTCGGCCGGCGCACCGAGGGCCCCGAGCACACCGACCAGGCCCACCCCTGGCAGATGCCGCAGGGCGGCATCGATGCCGGCGAGGACCCGTATCCGGCGGCGCTGCGCGAACTCTTTGAGGAGACCAACGTCCGCTCGGTCGCGCCGCTGGCCGAGGCGCGCGACTGGTTCACCTACGATTTGCCGCCCGAGCTCGTGGGCCTCGCCTGGAAGGGCAGGTATCGCGGCCAGACCCAGAAATGGTTCGCGCTGCGCTTCACCGGCGAGGACACCGAAATCGACATCGCCCGCCCGGCCGGCGGCGCCCACCCGCCCGAGTTCAGCGCCTGGCGCTGGGAGCGGCTGGAGCGCCTGCCCGAGCTGATCGTGCCGTTCAAGCGGCCGGTCTATGAGCGCGTCGTCGCGGAGTTCGCCCACCTTGCCGGCTGAGACGTTCCGCTGGCGGCCGCTTCAGCCTGCCGACCTCGACGCGGTGATGGCCGTGGCCGGGGTGGTGCACCCCACCTTTCCCGAGCGGCGCGAGACCTTCGCCGACAAGCTGGCCCTCGCGCCGGACTGCAATTTCGCCCTCGAAGGCGGCGACGGCGCGCTCGCCGGCTACGCCGTGGCGCTGCCGTGGCGGACGGGCGAGGTGGTGGCGCTGGATGCCGTCTATGGCGCGCTGCCCGAACCCTGCGACGTGCTCTACATCCACGACATCGCGCTGCTGCCGGCGGCGCGCGGCCGGGCGCTGGCCGGCGACGCGGTGGCGCTGCTGGTGGCTGCCGCCCGGCGGCGCGGGCTTGCGCAGCTTTCGCTGACGGCCGTCTATGGCGCGGACGCGGTGTGGGCCCGCCACGGCTTTGGCGAGATCTCGAACCCGGGGCTGCGGGCGAAGCTCGCCAGCTATGGCGAGGCAGCGCGCTACATGGTGCGGACGACCGAGGCCTGATACCAGCGGCCCCAAACGCTGACGCGTGGGGCCGTTGACCCTCGCGGATTTTCTCATCCGAAATCAGAGACTTCGCGAAAATCCGCGAGCGGAACCAACGGTCCGCGTTCGCGGCCGCTGGTATGAGACGGTGTCCGGCCGATCGCGCCTCCCGAAACGCAGAAATCCGGCCCAGGGGCCGGATTTCGCGAAATCTCGGATCGGTGCCCGGCGCGTCAGTGCCCGGCGTGGGCGCCGAAGCCGCCGCCCTGGACGAGCGCCGCCTGGAACTCCCGCAGCCGCTCGAGCCGCTCCTGCGCCGTGAGGCGCACGGCCTCGACGGTGGCGTCGGCCACGTCTTCCTCGGCGTCCTGGATCTCCTGGGCGAGGCGCGCGGCGTCGAGCTCCTCGAGCGGGATCGCCAGTTCGGCCAGCACCGTCAGGCCATCGGGGCGCGCCTCGGCGAACCCGCCGCGCACGAACATGTGGCGCGCCGGCTGGCCGGTGGCGAAGATGGTGAGGCGGCCGGGCTTCAGCGTCGAGATCACCGGCGCGTGGCCGGCCATCACGCCGAACTCGCCGTCCGCACCCGGAACCACGACGTGTTCCACCTGACCGGAAAACACCAGCTTCTCGGGGCTCACCAGCTCGAAGGAAAACTCGGCCATGTCTCAAGCTCTCGGTTCTTGAACTGCCGGGTGCAGCTCTCGTGATCGGGCGGCCGGGGAGATCCGGTGTCGGTCCGATCCCGCCGGATGCCGCGCGCGGCCTGTCGGCGGGCACGTCGGGGACACGCTGCAGCCGTGTGCCGCAGCGCCGTTGGGCCGCTTACGCGGCCTCGGCGGCGAGCTTCTTGCCCTTCTCGACCGCCTGCTCGATGGTGCCGACCATGTAGAAGGCCGGCTCGGGCAGATGGTCGTACTTGCCTTCGCACAGGCCCTTGAAGCCGCGGATCGTGTCCTCGATCGACACGAACACGCCCGGCGAGCCGGTGAACACCTCGGCGACGTGGAAGGGCTGCGACAGGAAGCGCTCGATCTTGCGGGCGCGCGCCACCGTCACCTTGTCCTCTTCCGACAGCTCGTCCATGCCCAGGATGGCGATGATGTCCTGCAGCGACTTGTAGCGCTGCAGGGTCTGCTGGACCTGGCGGGCCACCTGGTAGTGCTCCTCGCCGACGACGCGCGGGTCGAGCATGCGCGAGGTCGAGTCGAGCGGGTCGACCGCCGGGTAGATGCCCTTTTCCGCGATCGAGCGCGACAGCACGGTGGTGGCGTCGAGGTGGGCGAACGAGGTGGCCGGCGCCGGGTCGGTCAAGTCGTCGGCCGGCACGTAGATCGCCTGCACCGAGGTGATCGACCCCTTGGTGGTGGTGGTGATGCGCTCCTGCAGGGCGCCCATGTCGGTGGCCAGCGTCGGCTGGTAGCCCACCGCCGAGGGGATGCGGCCGAGCAGCGCCGACACTTCCGAGCCCGCCTGGGTGAAGCGGAAGATGTTGTCGACGAAGAACAGCACGTCCTGGCCCTGGTCGCGGAAATATTCGGCGACGGTGAGGCCGGTGAGGCCGACGCGGGCGCGGGCGCCGGGCGGCTCGTTCATCTGGCCGTACACCAGGGCGCACTTGGAGCCGGTGGTGTCGCCATTGTTCGCCTTGGGGTCCTTGTTGACGCCCGACTCGATGAACTCGTGATAGAGGTCGTTGCCCTCGCGGGTGCGCTCGCCGACGCCGGCGAACACCGAATAGCCGCCGTGGGCCTTGGCGACGTTGTTGATCAGCTCCTGGATCAGCACGGTCTTGCCGACGCCGGCGCCGCCGAACAGGCCGACCTTGCCGCCCTTGGCGTAGGGCGCGAGCAGGTCCACCACCTTGATGCCGGTGACGAGAATCTCCGCTTCCGTCGACTGCTCGGTGTAGGACGGCGCAGGCGCGTGGATCGGGCGGGTCTCGGTGTAGGGCACCGGGCCGGCCTCGTCGACCGCGTCGCCGACCACGTTCATGATGCGGCCGAGCGTGCCGGGACCGACCGGCACCGCGATCGGCTGGTCGGTGTCCCTGACCTCCTGGCCGCGCACCAGACCCTCGGTGGAGTCCATGGCGATGGTGCGCACCGTCGATTCGCCAAGATGCTGGGCCACTTCCAGCACCAGCCGCCGGCCCTGATTGTCGGTCGCGAGCGCGTTCAGAATGGCCGGCAGATGGCCCTCGAACTGCACGTCGACGACGGCGCCGATGACTTGGGTGATGCGTCCGACCTTGCTGTCAGCCATGTCCGGTCTCCGAAAGCTCAAATGACGGTCAGCGTGACGGGGATGTTCCCGCGCGTCGCCTTGGAATAGGGGCAGATGGAATGGGCGTCTTCGACCAGGGCTTCAACCTTCGCCTTGTCGGCGCCCGGAATCTGGACCTTGATCTCGACGGCGAGCGCGAAGCTGGTCGCGTCCTTGTCGATGGTGACGTCGACGGTGACCCGCGCCGCGGACCCGTCGACATCGTGTTTCTTGGCCAGCGCCAGGATGGCCTGGCCGAAGCACGACGAATAGCCGAGCGCGAACAGCTGCTCGGGATTGTGGCCGTCGCCGGGCCCGCCGAGCGCCTTGGGGAACGCCATCGCCAAGGCGAGGCTTCCGCCGTCGAGGATCGCCCGTCCCTCGCGCCCGCCCTTGGTCGTCGCCGTGGTGATGTAGGCCATGGGTGTTCCTTCGTCGGGGCGGGAGTTACGTTTCGACCAGATCGAGCCGACGCTCGATCCGCCCGAGACGGTCTTCGAACCGGTCCATACGCTGGTTCAGGCTGCCGAGCATTGCGAGCATCTGGCCGCTCACCTGCTCCAGCCCCGAAACCCGCGACTTGAGGTCGGCGATGTCGAGCTCCGTCCGTTCCTGCGAGGCGCGAATGCGCCGCAGGTGTTCCAGGACGATGCTGTCAGTGTCGCCGGCCATGCGGTTTCCCAAGTGGTTTCCCACATCCCCTTCTCAAATCCCCGGCCTACAGCGCTTCGGCGCCGGAGATGATCTCGATCAGCTCCTTCGTGATCATCGCCTGGCGTGTGCGGTTATAGGTCAGCGTCTGCTTCTTGATCATCTCGCCGGCATTGCGGGTGGCGGAGTCCATCGCCGTCATGCGCGCGCCCTGCTCGGACGCGGCATTCTCCAGCAGCGCGCGGAAGATCTGCACGGCGATATTGCGCGGCAGAAGCTCGGCGAGGATCTCGGTTTCGTCGGGCTCATAGTCGTAGACCGCCCGCGCCGCGCCGTGCTCGACCTCCGGCAGCGTGGCCGGGATGATCTGCGTCGCGGTCGGAATCTGGGCGATCACCGACCGGAAGCGGGAGAAGAACAGCGTGCAGACGTCGAAGCGGCCGGTGTCGAAGAGATCGATGATCTCCCGGGCGATCGCCTCGGCATTGTTGTAGCCCAGCGTGCGCACGCTGCGCAGCTCGACGGTCTTGATGATCTGCCGCTCGAACTGGCGGCGGAGCTGGTCGGCGCCCTTGCGGCCGACGCAGAAGAACGAGACGTCCTTGCCGTCCGCCGCCAGCGCCAGCGCACGCTCGCGCGCCAGGCGGACGATGGAGGAGTTGAACGGGCCGCACAGGCCGCGCTCGGAGGTGCAGACCAGCAGCAGATGGCGCTGCTGGGAGCCGGTTCCGGCCAAGAGCTTGGGCGCCTGCGACAGGTCGGACACCGCGCCGGCGATATTGCCGAGCACCTGCTCCATGCGCTCGGCGAACGGCCGGGCCGCCACGGCGGCGGCCTGGGCGCGGCGGAGCTTGGCCGCCGCCACCATCTGCATGGCCTTGGTGATCTTCTGGGTCGCCTTGACCGAGGCGATCCGGTTGCGCAGTTCCTTCAGGCTCGCCATGGCGCGGGTCGCATCCTGCTCTTGATGGTGCCGCCCGCGATCAGGCGAAGGTCTTGGCGAAGGCGTCGCAAGCCGCCTTCAGCTTGGCGCGAACGTCGTCCGCGAGCTGACGGCTGGTGCGGATGCTCTCCAGAATGTCCGGATGCTTGGCATAGAGGTAGCTGAGCAGCCCTTCCTCGAAGCCGCGCACCTTGGAGACCGGCAGCGGGTCGAGATAGCCCGAGGTGCCGGCGAAGATCACCGCCACCTGCTCCTCCATCTTCAGCGGCGAGAACTGCGGCTGCTTGAGGAGCTCGGTGAGGCGGGCGCCGCGGTTGAGCATGCGCTGCGTGGCGGTGTCGAGGTCGGAGCCGAACTGGGCGAAGGCCGCCATTTCGCGGTACTGCGCCAGCTCGCCCTTGATCTTGCCGGCGACCGACTTCATCGCCTTGGTCTGGGCCGCCGAGCCGACGCGCGACACCGACAGGCCGACGTTCAGCGCCGGGCGGATGCCCTGGTAGAACAGGTCGGTCTCCAGGAAGATCTGACCGTCGGTGATCGAGATCACGTTGGTCGGGATGTAGGCGGAGACGTCGTTGGCCTGGGTCTCGATCACCGGCAGCGCGGTCAGCGAACCCGAGCCGTTGTCGTCGTTCATCTTGGCCGCGCGCTCAAGCAGGCGCGAGTGGAGATAGAACACGTCGCCGGGATAGGCTTCGCGGCCCGGCGGGCGGCGCAGCAGCAGCGACATCTGGCGGTAGGCGACGGCCTGCTTGGACAGGTCGTCATAGAAGATCACCGCGTGCATGCCGTTGTCGCGGAAGAACTCGCCCATGGCGCAGCCCGAGAACGGCGCCAGGAACTGCATCGGCGCCGGGTCGGAGGCGGTGGCGGCGACGACGATCGAATATTCGAGCGCGCCGTTCTCTTCCAGCGCCTTCACGAACTGGGCGACGGTCGAGCGCTTCTGGCCCACCGCGACATAGACGCAGTAGAGCTTGACGTGCTCGTCGGTCGACGCGTTGAGCGGCTTCTGGTTCAGGATGGTGTCGAGGATGATCGCGGTCTTGCCGGTCTGGCGGTCGCCGATGATCAGTTCGCGCTGGCCGCGGCCGATCGGGATCAGCGCGTCGATCGCCTTGAGGCCGGTCGCCATCGGCTCGTGCACCGACTTGCGCGGAATGATGCCCGGCGCCTTGACGTCGACGCGGCGGCGCTCGGTGGCCTCGATCGGGCCCTTGCCGTCGATCGGGTTGCCCAGCGCGTCGACCACGCGGCCGAGCAGGCCCTTGCCGACCGGCACGTCGACGATGGCGCGGGTGCGCTTGACGGTGTCGCCTTCCTTGATCTCGCGGTCGTTGCCGAAGATCACGACGCCGACATTGTCGATTTCGAGGTTCAGCGCCATCCCGCGGATGCCGTTGGTGAACTCGACCATCTCGCCGGCCTGGACGTTGTCGAGGCCGTAGACGCGGGCAATGCCGTCGCCGACCGACAACACCTGCCCGACTTCCGAGACTTCCGCCTCCTGGCCAAAGCCTTTGATCTGCTGCTTGAGAATCGCAGAAATTTCAGCGGCGCGGATGTCCATCAGCCGACCTCTTTCATCGCGTGCCTGATCGCGTTCAGTTTGGTGCGCAGCGACGCATCGACCATGCGGCTGCCGAGTTTGACGATAAGACCGCCGATCAGCGCCGGATCGACGGTCACGTCGATGGCGACATCCTTGCCGGTCACATGATTGAGCGTCTCCGCCAGCGCGGTGCGGTGGGCGTCCGACAGCGGCTCGGCCACCGTCACCTGCGCCCGCACCTCGCCCTTGTGGCGGGCGACCCGGGCGCGGTAGCCGCGCAGGATGCCCTGCACCGCGAACAGGCGGCGATTGGCGGTTATGGTTTTCAGGAAGTTGCCGGCGAGCCCGCCGATCTCGACCTTGTCCAGCACGGCGGTGATCGCCTTGAGCTGCTCGTCCGACCCGAACACCGGGCTTTCGACGAGACGGCGCAGGTCGTCACAGTCGTTGAGAAGCGCTTCGAAGCGGTCGAGGTCGGCGGAGACGGCATCGAGCGAGCCGGCCTCCAGCGCAAGTTCGAACAGAGCGGTCGCGTAGCGACCTGCCATGCCGGATACGATCGGTTCTTCGCCTTGCACGTCGCGTCTCGGGCTTGTTCACAAGAGCGCCGCCAGCGCCGTGCGGCGCACCGAAAGCCCTTGGATTCCAAAGGAACTCAGCCGAGGGTCAGGAAATCCACAGCCCAACCCATCAGGCCGGCGGCTGATTAGCACGACTGCCACGGGCCTGCAACACGACCGTGTGCCCAAAAAAACATTGCGATCGTTGGCACATTGGGCGAACGCGCGGCAGTTTCCGTTTCGCGCGCAACCATATGCCCCCCCGCCGGCTCAGACAAAGCTCTGCGGATCGACGTCGACGGCCACGCTCACGCTGCCCTTGGGCGGCGGCACGCTCGCCAGCCAATCGCGCAGATAGTCCGGCACCCGCACCGTGCGCGCCGCCCGCACCAAAAGGCGCACCCGGTGGCGGCCGCGCAGCACGGCGATCGGCGCCTCGGCGGGGCCGAGCACCCGCACGCCCGCCTGGAGCGGCGCCGCCGCCGCCAGCGTGCGGGCGTAGGCCTCGGCGGCCGGCGCCTCGGCCGCCGCCACCAGCAGCGTGGCGAGCCGGCCGAACGGCGGCAGGCCGGCGCGCTCGCGGGCGGCGATCTCGGTGTCGTAGAACAGCTCGCGGTCGCCGGCGATGAGCGCGGCCATCACCGGGTGCTTGGGCTGGTAGGTCTGGATCAGCCCCTGGCCGTGGCCTGATTCGCGCCCCGCCCGGCCGACCACCTGGTAGAAGAGCTGGAACGTGCGCTCGGCGGCGCGCGGGTCGCCATGGCCGAGCCCGAGGTCGCCGTCGATCACCCCGGCCAGCGTCAGGCGCGGGAAATGGTGGCCCTTGGCGACGAGCTGGGTGCCGATGACCAGATCGACCTCGCCGCGCTCGATCGCCGCGATCTCGGCGCGCAGCCGCTCGACGCCCTCGATCAGGTCCGACGACAGGATCGACAGCCGGGCGTCGGGAAACAGCGCGGCCGCCTCCTCGGCCAGCCGCTCGACGCCGGGGCCGACGGCGACGAACGTCTCCTGCGCCCCGCAGTGCGGGCAGGCGGGCGGGCGCGGCATCGAGAAGCCGCAATGATGGCAGACGAGGCGGCGGCGGGCGCGGTGCTCGACCAGCCAGGCGTCGCAGGACGGGCAGCCCAGCCGGTGGCCGCAGGCCCGGCACAGCGTCAGCGGCGCATAGCCGCGCCGGTTTAGGAACAGCAGCGCCTGCTCGCCGCGCCCGATCGTGGTCTCGACCGCGGCGGCGAGCCTGGGCGCGATCCAGCGGCCGCGGCCCGGCCCGTCGCGGGTCATGTCGATGGCGGCGATCTTCGGCAGCGCCGCGCCGCCCACCCGGTTGGGCAGGACAAGCCGCTGGTAGCGGCCGCGCCGCGCATTGACCTCGGTCTCCACCGACGGCGTGGCCGAGGCCAGCGCCACCGGTATCCGGCCGATTCGGGCGCGCACCACCGCCATGTCCCGCGCATTGTAGGCGACGCCCTCCTCCTGCTTGTAGGAGGCGTCGTGCTCCTCGTCGACCACGATCAGGCCGAGGTCGCGGAACGGCAGGAACAGCGCCGAGCGGGCGCCGGCCACCACCGCCACCTCGCCCGACGCCGCGCCGCGCCAGATCCGCTCGCGCCGCCGCGGCGCCACCTCCGAGTGCCATTCGGCCGGCGCCACCCCGAATCGGCGGGCGAAGCGGTCGAGAAACGCCGTGGTCAGCGCGATCTCCGGCAGCAGCAGCAGCACCTGCCGGCCGCGCCGCAGCACCTCGGCGACCGCCTCGAAATAGACCTCGGTCTTGCCGGAACCGGTGACGCCGTCGAGCAGGAAGACGGCGAAGCCGCCGCCGGCCGCGGCCCTCAGGGTCGCCGCCGCCACCGCCTGGGCCGCCGACAGCTCGACGGTGGGATGGTCCGGGTCGGGGCGGCGGCTGGCCGGCTCGGGCGGCAGCGCCACCGCCTCCAGCGCCCCCTCGTCGACCAGCCCGTCGATCACCGCCACCGACACCCCGGCGTCGCGGGCAAGCTCGCTCTTGGCATGGCAGAGCCCGCCCTCCAGCGCCGCCAGCACCCGCGCCCGCTGCGCGGTCATGCGGGCGGGCTCAGGCCCGGCGCGGCGAACGCCAATGCGCGGGCGCGGCGGCCCCAGCGTCTCGCCGGGTCGGAGCGCCATGCGCAGCACCATGCCGCGCGGCGACAGGGTGTAGCCGGCGACCCAGTCGACGAAGGCCATCAGCTCGGGCTGGAGGGGTTCGGCATCGAGCCGCGCCTCGACCGGCCTCAGCCGGCCCGGCCGCGCATAGCGCGGCGCCTCGGCGAGCGCCCACACCACGCCGGTGACCCGGCGCGGCCCGAGCGGCACCGCGACGAGGTCGCCGACGGCGAGGTCGAGCCCGTCCGGCACGGCATAGGAATAGGGCTCGGCCACCGCGACCGGCACCAGGACTTCGGCGAATCGGGCACTCATGCGGCGCGAGATTAGCGTGGCCGAGGCGGCCCGTTCCTGAATCCGGAAGCGATCACCCGGAGAACCGGATCACACCGCGGCATCGACGCCGCCCGCCTCCAATTGCCGGCGCAGGCGGGTGAAGGCGAGGCGGATGCGCGACTTCACCGTGCCGAGCGGCAGGCCGAGCCGGTCGGCGATGTCGCTGTGCGACAGGTTCTCGAAGAAGGCGAGGCGGATCAGCGCCAGCTGCTCGGGCGGCAGCTCGGCCATGGCGGCGCGGACGCTGTCCTCGCGCTGCATCGAATCGAGCGCGTCGTCGGCGCCCGGCTCCTCGGAGGCCACCTCGTTGGCGTCCTCGCTGTCGAGCGGCTCGGAGCGGTCGCGGCGCAGCAGGTCGATGCGCCGGTTGCGGGCGATGCGATAGAGCCAGGTGGCGACGGAGGACTTGGCGCGGTCGAACTGCCCGGCCTTGCGCCACAGCGTCACCATCACCTCCTGCGTCAGCTCCTCGGCCAGCGCCGGGCCGGCGCCGAGGCGCAGCAGGTAGCTGTTGACGCGCGGCGCGAAGTGATCGAACAGCCGCGTAAAGGCGGCGCTGTCGCGCCGTTCGGCGACCGCGGCGACCAGATCCGCCAGTTCCTCCTGCAACGTCACCCCAATTCCCCGTGGCGTTCGGACCTCACTCGGCCACGAACGAAGATAGTTCGGCAGGTTGAAAGATAAAGCCCAAGGAAGAGCCCCAAGGAAGAGCCCAAGGTCTCGAACGAAGCTCCCGAACGCGGACCCCGCCCGCCGGCACTCGTTGCGGCCGCGCCGCCGCCTGCGGAGACTCAAGGCAACGCATCTCGGCGGCACCGGTTCGCCCATGCCGGCCGGCAGCGGTGGCGGTTGCGCGAATTCGCGGCGAATCTGACGAGCGTGCCATTGTTTTGGCCTTCTCAGCGTCTATTGGCGGGCGCAGGACTGGGGTCGGAGGCGAATCGCGGTGCGTGCGGCGCGCGAGGCGGGCACCGGCTTGGGCATTTGGGGATTCAACGGGATACGACATGGCGAAGATGCGGATCGCAACGGCGGCGCTTGCCGCAGTGTTTGGACTTGTGCCTGCCTGGCAGACGCTCGCCCTCCAGCCTTCCAACCCCTTCCCGCTAGAGAAAACCGATATCGGCCAGATACCTGCGGTCCAGGCGGACGGGACGGCGATGAATCTGGCGCAGACGAGCCCGGCCGGCACCGATTCGGTCCGGATGATTCTGGCGAAGGCGAAGACGGCGCAGTCGGCGCCAGCCTCGTCAGGGTCTGCGTCCGAGTCCGGCAGCGTGCCGGAGCTCCTGGGGCATTTCGACGACTGGGCGGCCTATGCCAGCCAGAATCCGAAGTCCCGCATCTGCTATGCGCTGTCGCAGCCCAAGGACCGCCAGCCGGCCTCGCTCAAGCGCGATCCGGGCTTTCTGTTCGTCAGCCACCGGCCGGGCGAGGGCGTGCGCAACGAGGTCTCGGCGACGGTCGGCTTCCCGCTCAAGGACGGCCGCGACGCCACGCTGAAGGTCGGCAACGTCGTCTTCGCCATGACCACCAAGGACGACAATGTCTGGATCAAGAACCCGGCCGAGGAGCAGCGTCTGGTCGACGCCATGCGGCGCGGTGCGGATCTGACGATCACGGGAACCTCGCGGCGCGGCAACCAGTCGACCGACCGCTATTCGCTGGCCGGGCTCAGCAAGGCGCTCGACCGCGTCGCGCAGGAGTGCAGATAGCGCTGCACGCGCCGGGCTGCCGATGATCCGGCGGCCGGCAAAGGGGTGGACGTCGAGGAGAGGGAGCCACCGTCTCGCGACGGGCTGGACGGCGCACGCTCTCCTCATCCCCGGCCCTTGCGGGCGAAGGGATGGCGACGACGTCCGGGGGTCCACAACACCCCATCGGGGCTCGGCTCGGCAAGCGAAAGAACGGGAATTGCGCGCGGATCCCCGGTCAGGCGCGATGGCCGAAGATCGCCGAGCCCACCCGCACATAAGTGGCGCCGAAGGCGATGGCGGTGGCGAAGTCGGCGCTCATGCCCATCGACAGCCGATCGAGCCCGTTGCGGGCGGCGATCTTGGCCAGCAGCGCGAAGTGCGGCGCCGGGTTCTCGTCGAACGGCGGGATGCACATCAGCCCCTCGATCGCCAGCCCGTGACCTTCCCGGCACTGGGCGACGAAGGCGTCGGCCTCCTCCGGCAGCACGCCGGCCTTCTGCGGCTCGGCGCCGGTATTGACCTGGATGAGGAGCCGCGGCGGCGGTCGGCCTTCCAGTTTCGCGAAACCCTTGGCCAGCTCGGCGGCGAGCGCGGGCCGGTCGAGCGAATGGATGACGTCGAACAGGTCGAGCGCGTCCTTGACCTTGTTGGTCTGCAGCGGCCCGATCAGGTGCAGCTCGATGCCGGGGCATTCGGCCTTCAGCGCCGGCCATTTCCCCTTGGCCTCCTGGACGCGATTCTCGCCGAACACGCGCTGGCCGGCCGCGATCACCGGCCGGATGTCCGCGGCCTCGAAGGTCTTCGACACCGCGACGAGGGTGACGGATGAAGGCTCGCGCCCGGCGGCGCGGGCGGCCTTGGCGATTTCGGCACGGACGAAGCTGAGATTGTCGGCAGCGGACATGATCGTTTCAGATGCGAATCATTGCCGTTTCCGGATGAACGGCTCGGCTTCTTTCTTCCCTCTCCCCTTGCGGGAGAGGGAAGAACGCGGCTCCCGGCCAGCCGCGATTCCGCACCGATCAACCGAAAGAGCGAATCGGACCCGCCTCTATCGGACACCGCGATAGGCTTCGGCAAGGGGCAGGTCGGTCGCGAACTCGAACCGACCCTCGCGTCCCGCCGCCCAGGCGAGAAACGCCGCCGGCGTATCCGGCCGGGCAGCACCGGACGCTCTCGCCAGGGTCTTTTCCGCCGCCGTCATGCCGCCTCCGCGAAAGGCTGCCGCTTCGGCCCCTTCGAGCGTGCCCGCACGGCGCGAGGCCGTTGACCTCGCCGGGCGATCGTGCCCTAGTCCCGCCGGTTCCGCCCGGCGCCCGCGTCCGGGCGCGTTTTGCGTTTTGACCGGCCAGCGATCCGACATCCACGATGACAAAAACACCCGAGCGCTACAACGCCCGCGAGGTCGAGCCGAAGTGGCGCGCCGCCTGGGACGAGCGCGGCATCTTCAAGCTCGACGAGACCGATCCGCGGCCGAGCTACTACGTGCTCGAGATGTTCCCCTATCCGTCGGGGCGCATCCATATGGGCCACGTGCGCAACTACACCATGGGCGACGTGGTGGCCCGCTACAAGCGCGCCAAGGGCTTCGCGGTGCTGCACCCGATGGGCTGGGACGCCTTCGGCATGCCGGCCGAGAACGCGGCGATGCAGCACAACACCCACCCCGCCGCCTGGACCTACGCCAACATCGCCACCATGAAGGCCCAGCTCAAGAGCATGGGCCTGTCGCTGGATTGGGACCGCGAGTTCGCCACCTGTGATGTGGAATATTACCACCAGCAGCAGGCGCTGTTCCTCGATTTCCTGAAGGCCGGGCTGGTCGAGCGCAAGAGCGCCAAGGTCAACTGGGATCCGGTCGACGGCACCGTGCTCGCCAACGAGCAGGTGATCGAGGGCCGCGGCTGGCGCTCGGGCGCCTTGGTCGAGCAGCGCGAACTGACGCAGTGGTTCTTCAAGATCACCGCCTTCTCCGAGGACCTGTTGTCTGCGCTCGACGGCCTCGAGCGCTGGCCGGAGAAGGTCCGGCTGATGCAGAAGAACTGGATCGGCCGCTCCGAGGGCATGCTGGTGCGCTTCGAGCTCGCAGATGGCGCACCGGCGGATCAGAGCGAGCTCGAGATCTTCACCACCCGCGCCGACACCCTGTTCGGCGCGAGCTTCCTCGCTTTGTCGCCCGACCATAAGCTGGCCAAGGCCGCGGCTGCGACCAATCCCGAGCTTGCGGTCTTCGCCGAGGAGTGCCGCCGCGTCGGCACCAGCGCGGCAGCCCTCGCCACCATCGAGAAGAAGGGCTTCGACACCGGCATCCGCGCCCGGCATCCCTTCGATCCCGACTGGCTGCTGCCGGTCTATGTCGCCAACTTCATTTTGATGGACTACGGCACCGGCGCCATCTTCGGCTGCCCGGCCCACGATCAGCGCGACCTCGACTTCGCCCGCGCCTATGGCCTGCCCGTCACCCCCGTCGTGCTGCCGGACGGGGCGGACGCCGCCACCTACACGGTGGGCACCGAGGCCCACGACGACGCCGGCCGGCTCATCAACTCCCGCTTCCTCGACGGCCTGACGGTCGACGCGGCCAAGGAAGAGGTCGCCCGGCGCCTGGAAGGCGAGATGCGCTCAGGCCGCCCGGTCGGCCAGCGCCAGGTCAATTTCCGCCTGCGCGACTGGGGCATCTCGCGCCAGCGCTACTGGGGCTGCCCGATCCCGGTGATCCATTGCGAGACCTGCGGCGTGGTGCCGGTGCCGGCCGCCGACCTGCCGGTGAAGCTGCCCGACGACGTCAGCTTCGACGTGCCGGGCAACCCGCTCGACCGCCACCCGACCTGGAAGCACGTGCCCTGCCCCAAATGCGGGGCGCCGGCGCGGCGCGAAACCGACACCATGGACACGTTTGTCGATTCGTCCTGGTATTTCGCGCGCTTCACCTCGCCGCGAGCGACGACGCCGACCAAGCGCGCGGTGGTCGACCGCTGGCTGCCGGTCGACCAGTATATCGGCGGCGTCGAGCACGCGATCCTGCACCTGCTCTATTCGCGCTTCTTCGCCCGCGCCATGAAGCTCACCGGCCATCTTGGCCTCGACGAGCCGTTCGCCGGCCTGTTCACGCAAGGCATGGTGACGCACGAGACCTATAAGGGCGCTGACGGCCGCTGGCTGTTCCCCGAGGAGGTCGGAATCAAGGATGGCGCCGCCATCCATGTGAAGACCTTTGAGCCGGTGACCATCGGCGCCGTCGAGTCGATGTCGAAGTCGAAGAAGAACGTCGTCGACCCCGACACCATCATCGCCGGCTTCGGTGCCGACACCGCCCGCTGGTTCATGCTGTCGGACACCCCGCCCGAGCGCGACATCCAGTGGACCGATTCGGGCGTCGAGGGCGCGGCGCGTTTCGTGCAGCGGCTGTGGCGCCTCGTCGGCGACCTCGCCGAGCTGGCCGCCCCGGTCGGCACGCCAGCGCCTGCGGCCGCCACTGGCCCTGCCCTCGACATCCGTCGCCTCGCCCATGGCGCGCTGGCCGAGATCGAGAACGACATCGAAAAGCTGCGCTTCAACCGCGCGGTGGCCCGCGTCTACGAGCTCGCCAACGGCCTCACCACGGCGCTCGGCGATCTCGACGAGGCGGCGGCGGCAGCGCCCGACGTCAAGGCCGCCGCGCGCGAGGCCGCCGAGATCCTGGTCAAGCTGTTCGCCCCGATGATGCCGCATCTGGCGGAAGAATGCTGGGCGGTGCTGGGCCACGACGATCTCGTCGCGGTGGCGCCGTGGCCGGTGGTCGAGCCGGCGCTGCTCGCCCGTGATACGATCACGCTGCCGGTGCAGGTGAACGGCAAGAAGCGCGCCGACGTCACCGTGCCGCGCGAGGCCGGCGCAGCCGACGTCGAGGCAGCGGTGCTGGCGCTCGACATCATCCAGCGCGTGCTGGAGGGCAAGCCGCCGAAGAAGGTGATCGTGGTGCCGCAGAGGATCGTCAATGTCGTCGCCTGACCAGGATCCGGTTCAACACCCCGCCGGGGGCCCCGCCGTCAACCGGCGCGCCGTGCTGGCCGCGATCGGGCTGGGCCTCCTCGCCGGCGGCTGCTTCACCCCGCTCTATGCCGAGCGCACACCGAATGGCGGCGTGTCCGCCCAGCTCGCCAATGTCGACGTCAAGACGATCGAGGGGCGGGTCGGGCTGCAGGTGCGCAACGCCCTGATCTTCGAGCTTGGCGGCGGCGCCGGCAACCCGGCCCTCGCCCCCTACCGGCTGGAGGTCGATCTGACCGAGAACACCCAGTCGATGACCGTCGATCCGACCACCGGCCGCGCCACGGTCGAGCTGATCACGCTCAACGCCAATTTCCGCCTGCGGGACGAGACCGAGGACAAGGTGGTGCTCAGGGACCGCGCCTTCGCCCAGGGATCGATCGACCGCGGCGCGCAGATCTATGCCCGCGACCGGGCCAAGCGCGACGCCGAGAACCGCGCCGCCAGGGAGATCGCCGCGCGCATCCGCGAGCGCCTCGCCGCCTATTTCACCGCCCCCACCCCGCCGCCGCCCTCGCCCGCCGACAAGACCGCCGGCCGGCGCTGATCGGCGGTGCGCACCGCCTCCCAGCCGGTCCGGCCCGAGCGCGTCCGCCGGCCGGATCGGACCATGCGGACGCTCCAAGTGTTAATTTGCTCCAGGGCCTTGTCCGATCTGACGGCATCAGATCGGACGCTCGAAGTTTCTGGTTTGTCGCATTTTCTTTCGCAAAGCCGGTATCCACTTTTGCGGAAAATGCTCTTGGTGTTGAAGTTTTCGCATTCTCTGTCGCAAAGCCGGCGCCCACGTTTGCGGAGAGTTCTCTAGCCATGGTTGCCGTCAAGCCCAACGAGGCCGACACGCTTCTCGGCCGCATCGACCCGGCCCGTCCGGTGGTGCTGCTGTTCGGCCCGGATGCCGGGCTGGTGGCCGAGCGCGCGGCCAAGGCCGCCGCCGCGGCGCTCTCCGGCAGCACCGACCCGTTCGCGCTGGTGCGGCTCGATGGCGACGCGATCTCCGCCGATCCGGCCCGCCTCGCCGACGAGGCCTACACCATCGGCATGTTCGGCGGCCGGCGGGTGATCCGCGTGCGCGTCGGCGGCCGCAGCATCACCGCCGCGATCGAGCCGCTGCTGGCCTCCCCGCCCGTCGACACGCTGATCCTGCTCGAGGCCGGCGATCTCAAGCGCGGCCAGGGCCTGCGCGAGCTGGTCGAGCGCTCGCCGCGCGGTCTGGCGGTCGCCTGCTACGCCGACGCCGGGCGCGACCTCGACAGGCTGATCGACGAGGAGCTGCGGGCGGCCGATCTGGCCATCGACCGCGAGGCGCGCGAGCTGCTGGCCGCCCATCTTGGCGGCGACCGGCTGGCCTCGCGCGGCGAGGTGAAGAAGCTCGCGCTCTACGCCCACGGGCAGGGTCGAATCACCGTCGAGGACGTCGAGGCGATCGTCGGCGACGCCTCGGCGACCGGCTTCGACGAGGCGATCGACACCGCCTTCGCTGGTGACGCCGCCGCCGCCGACGAGGCCGCCGCGCGCCTTCTCAGCGCCGGCACCTCGCCGCAGGGCCTGCTGGCCGCGGCGATCCGGGCGGCGGTCCAGTTGCACCGCTGGCGGATCGCCGTCGAAGGCGGCGCCAGCGTTCGCACCGTGGTGGAGAATTCGCGCCCGCCGATCCATTTCCGCCGCAAGCCGCTGATCGAGCGGGCGCTCGACGCCTGGAGCGCCGACGGCCTCAGCGCGGCGGTGATCGACCTCGGCACGGCGGCGGCCGACGCCCGCAAGCAGGCGGCGCTGGCCGATTTGATCTGCTCGCGGGCGCTGCTGTCGATCGCCACCAGCGCCGCCCGCCGCCGGCGACGAGCGTGAGCCACAACAGGCGGGAAAGGGCTCATACGGTTTCCGGCCCGCAGGGCCTTCGAGCCGTATTCCGATCGACGAAAAATCCTCATCAATTCAAGGATTTTTCGGCGAGGACGGTTCCGGGATCCCGCAGGGATCATCCGGAAATCCACTCACGCGCCGGTCAGGCGCCGGCACACATCGTCGAGCTGTTCCAGGCTACGGTAACGGATACGCAGCTCGCCGCCCTCGCCGCGATGGTCGATCGACACCTTCAGCCCGAGCGCGTCGGACAGCTGCTTCTCCAGCGCCCGCGTGTCGGAGTCCTTGTCGCCGCGGGCCCGCGTCTTGGGCGGCCGGCCGGCCTTCTCGGCGCTGGTCTGGGCCAGCGCCTCGGCTTGGCGCACCGACAGGTTCTTGTCCAGGATCTCCTGGGCCAGCGCCTCGGGGTCGTCGTGCGCCAGCAGCGCGCGGGCGTGGCCGGCGGTCAGCTTGCCCTCGACCAGCGTGGTCTTGATGCCCTCGGGCAGCTTGAGCAGCCGCAGCGTGTTGGCCACGTGCGAGCGGCTCTTGCCGATGGTCTTGGCGAGGTCGGAGGGGCTGTAGCTGAACTGGCTGATCAGCGCATCATAGCCCATCGCCTCTTCCAGTGGGTTGAGGTCGGCGCGCTGGACGTTCTCGATGATGGCGATTTCCATCGCCTCGCGGTCGCTGGCCTCGACCAGGATGACCGGCACCTCGTGCTGGGCGGCGCGCTGGGCGGCGCGCCAGCGCCGCTCGCCGGCGATGATCTCGTAGGCGTCGGCCTGGCCCGCCACCGCGCGCACCAGGATCGGCTGGATGATGCCCTTCTCGCGGATCGAGGCGGCCAGATCCTCCAGCTCGTCCTCGCGGAACATCCGCCGCGGATTGCGCGGATTGGCGCGGATGAACTCGATCGGCACCCGCCGCTGCGTGTAGCGGCCACGCTCGGCCGCCGCGCTCTCCTCGCCGACATCGCCGATCAGGGCTGCCAGCCCGCGACCCAACCGCGACCGTGCCGCATCGTCTGCCATGACCACACTCGATCTCCAGGATACCCGGTCAAACCCCACCCTTATGCGGGCGCATCCGAAATCCGGCGAAGCGGCCGGCTTCGCCTCGCCGAGCAAGCGCGGCGGACCGGGGCGGTTTCGTGCCCGAATCCATTCGCGCCGCGCCCCGCGCGCCCGCGTTACGCCGCGCGCAAGGCCCGCTCGCGCTGGATGATCTCCGAGGCCAGCCGCAGATAGGCCTGGGCGCCGGTGCATTTGAGGTCGTACAGCAGCACCGGCTTGCCGTAGGACGGCGCCTCCGAAACCCGGACATTGCGCGGGATGACGGTGTCGTAGACCTTGTCCTTGAGGAAGGCGCGCACGTCCGCCACCACCTGGCCGGACAGATTGTTGCGCGCGTCGTACATGGTCAGCACCACGCCCTGCAGCGACAGGGTCGGATTGAGGGTGGAGCGCACCTGCTCGACCGTCTTGAGGAGCTGCGACAGGCCTTCGAGCGCGAAGAACTCGCACTGCAGCGGCACCAGGATGGCGTCCGCCGCCGCCATGGCGTTGACCGTCAGCAGGTTCAGCGACGGCGGGCAGTCGACCAGCACATAGGAAAAATTGCCGCGGTCGCCGGCCAGCCCCTCGATCGCCCGGCGCAGCCGGAAAGCCCGGTCGCGCGAGGCGGCGATCTCCAGCTCGAGCCCGGAGAGGTCCATGGTCGAGGGGGCGATGGCCAGCCGCGGCACGGCGGTGTCGAGAATGGCGTTGGCCAGCGGCAGATTCTCGGCCAGCACGTCATAGGTCGAGACCCGGCGCGCCTTGCGGTCGATGCCGAGCCCGGTCGAGGCGTTGCCCTGCGGATCGAGATCGATGATCAGCACCGTCTCGTTCACCGCGGCCAGCGCCGTGCCGAGATTGATCGCCGTGGTGGTCTTGCCGACACCGCCCTTTTGGTTGGCGATGGCGATGACCCTGGGTTTGACAGTTCCGGTCATGATTGCGTCCTGGAGGAGCCTCGCGGAACCAGGGGTTCCGCCCTGTCGACGCGAAGAATGCACCCGCCAGCCTCGGTGAGGCTGGGTGCGGAAGCCACCTGGAGTGTCCAAGATTTAGAGGTCTCGGTCAATTCTCGTTCTACATCTTGTCCCTTGAGAAAGAGGCCGATCGCCCCGGTTTTCAACAAGGGATGCGCCAGGGCGATCAGATCGGGCAGCGGCGCCAGCGCGCGGGCGGTCACCACGTCGACCGGCCCCGCGATTTCGGGCAGCGCCGCCTCGATCCGCGCCGCGTGCACGGTGGCCGGCGCGCCGGTGACGCGGGCGGCCTCGCGCAGGAACGCCGCCTTGCGCTGGTTGCTCTCGACGAGATGGACCCGCGCCCCCGCCCGCTCCGCCAAAGCGATGGCCAGCACCAGGCCGGGGAAGCCGGCGCCGGAGCCGAGGTCGGCCACCACCCGCGCACTTGGCGGCAGATGGGCGGCGAGCTGCAGCGAGTCGGCGACATGCCGGGTCCACACCTGCGGCAAAGTGGTGGCCGACACCAGATTCTGCGCCGGCTGCCACTTCAGCAGCAACGCGACAAAGCGGTCGAGCCGTTCGGCGTTTTCACGTGAAACGGGGAAGAGGTCGAACGCCCGCGCCCGGTCCGCCGCCAGCGCCGCCGCAAGGTCGGCCGCGGGGAGGTCTTGCCCGGCCGAAGCCGATCGCTGCCCCGTCTGCTGGGACCGGGCCGGCCGGCGCACCGAAGGTCTTTGCACGTGATTCGTCGCCATGGCCCCGACAATGACCCCGCTTCGCCGATGCCGGCAAGAGTCGGCAGGATTCGGTAACAGTGATTCCGCCGCCGCAACCCATCCCGACGCCTCCGAGTGTTCCTGTCGGAACGGCCCATGGGAGCCCTGCCTTTCCCTCTCCCCTTGCGGGAGAGGGTGCCGAGCGATCATCAGATCGCGAGGCGGGTGAGGGGTGAATCTTCCTGCATCCACCCGTATCTACCCCTCACCCGGCGCGACCTCGCCTTCGCTCGGTCACGCCACCCTCTCCCGCAAGGGGAGAGGGAAGAACCGCCCCCTCTTCGGCAACAGCCTGCGTCGGACGCGCGCAAGCGCGGCCGGTTGGGAGGGGGAAGAAAGACGACGAGACGATCAGCCGAAAGCCGTCTCGATCAGGGGCTTGCGCTCGGCAATGTCGGCTGGTGGGGTCATTGCGGATCCGACTCGTTCACAGCCTGTCCCCCGGTCGGCGGCCTGTTGTCCACCGCTTGTCCACCGGTCCATCCACCGCCATCCCGGCGTGCACCAGCGATGACGATAGGACCGCCACGACAGCGGCGCCGGCGCCGACAAAGAGGGCGGCAAAGGCCGGAACGACGTGTCGGGACCGCCGGCACGCCCCCAGCGATGACCGGAGCCATTCCGGCCAACGACGCGGCCGACAGATCGCGGAACCCGCCGGGCGGATCACACTCTTGCGCGCTCTTGCCGCGGTCATCGCCGGGCTTGTCCCACGGCTGTCCGGCACGGATTGTGCTTGAAGAGGTGCACGGCATTGATTCTGCTTGTTTCCAGTTGGTTGCGAATC
>NZ_VWPL01000003.1 GCF_008630065.1 Blastochloris sulfoviridis | reverse complement strand
TTTTCTTCGTTTTTTTTATAATAAAACTCCCTCTGGGGTTTTGGGGGGGGGGGCGTCTTTCTCTCCTTCGCGCCCCCCGCCCCAGGATGTCGGCGCTGCGGGATGGTGACGCTGTAGCCGGCAAACGATCGGGCGGCATGCCGCCCGATCCGGTCTGAGACGATTTCCGGGTGATGGGCCCGGCTTCTTTCTTCCCTCTCCCCTTGCGGGAGAGGGTGCCGAGCGATCGATGAGATCGCGAGGCGGGTGAGGGGTGAAATCGCGCAGCCTGCGAGAAGCCCCCTCACCCGGCTCGACCTCGCTTCGCTTGGTCTCGCCACCCTCTCCCGCAAGAGCCTGCGCCCGGGCTCGCGCAAGCGCGGCCCGGGTGGGAGAGGGAAGGAGCGCGGCTCCCGCCCAGCGCTTCTTCCGCGGGGGTGAAACGGAAGCCATCTCACGGCGGTCCGGATTACGTCCGGTCGATCCGTCGGTCGATCCTTCGCGGCCCCGGAAACCGCCATGGCGGCGATCCTTTGTTCGACAGGGGCGATTTTCGGCGGCCCGACGGTGGCTCGAAGGCTTGTCCGGCCAGAGCCTTATTCTTCATTATGACACGTCTGCGTGATATTCTTTGTAGCTACAATTCCTGCGCGAGGCCTGTTCTTGCGCGGAGCGTGGCTGTGCGGACCATCGCCGTCGCAGCCGGCCCGGCGGCGAACGCGCCGGAGAATCCATCGCGCCGGAGCATCCATGAAGTTGAAGCTGCTCGGTCTCGCCATCGTCGTCGTCGTCGCCGGTCTCGGCGCGCTGGCGGCGGCGTTCCTGATCGATTGGGGGGCGCAGCGCGCGCTGCTCGAGTCCCGGCTTGGCCGCGCCTTCGGTGCGCGGGTCGCCATCGCCGGCCCGATCGACGCCCAGTTGCTGCCGACGCCGCGCTTCGTGCTGCGCGAGGTGACGATCGGCGGCGAGGGCCGGCGGCTCGACGCCGCCGAGGCGTTCGGCAGCCTCGAGCTCTGGCCGCTGCTGCGCGGCGAGATCCAGGCGCGCGAGCTGGTGCTGATCGAGCCCCGCATCGAGATCGATAGCGAGGCGCTCGGGGCGCCGGGGCTCGCCGGCCTCGCCATTCCCATCGCTGCCCGGCGGCTGGTGGTGGAGGGCGGGGAAATCGCGCTCCGCGACCGCGCCGGCGGCCGCACGCTCGCCATCACCGACCTCGACGCCACCGGCGATTTGCGCGAGCCCGAGGCGCTGGCGCGGCTGCAGGGCCGGGCGACCATCGCCGGGGTGGGCGCCGCCATCCGGCTCGCGGCCTCCGCCGAGGCGGACGGGGTGCGGCTGCGGCTCGCGGCCGACGATCTCAAGCTCGACAGTCCGGGCGGGCGCCTCGCCGGCCGGATCGCCTGGGACAGCGCGGGCGCGCCCGGCGGCCTTCTCACCGCCGAACTTGACGCAGCGTCGCTCGACCTCGACGCCCAGCCGGCGCTCAGCCGTGCCGCCGGGTTTCTCCGGGCCCTGGTGGGCGGCGGCGAGGTGCGGCTGAACATCGGCGCCGATTCGCTGCGCTACGCCGATGTAACGGCGCGGCGCGTCGAGGCAAGGCTCGTCTACGGCGCCGCAACGCTGGCGATCGAGCGTCTCGGCGTCGCCGATTTCGGCGGTCTGACGGCGACGGCGCAGGGCCGGCTCGCGCGCCTCGACGGCGAGGTCGAAGGCCGCATCCGGCTCGATCTCGTCGCCGACGGCACCGCCGGGCTCCAGGCGCTGGCCGGGGCCGCGGCGCTGCCGCAGGCGTTTGCCCGGCGGCTGGCCGCAGCGCTGGTGCCGGCGCGGCTCACGGTCGACATCGTCGCCGGCAACCTGTTGGTGGAAGGCGATATTTCGCCCGAGGAGGCGGCCCGCATGGTCGCCGTCGGGCTGCGCGGAAGCACCGGTTTGGGTGCCGTCAATGTGCGGGCCGGCGTGCCGCTCGACGCGCCGGAGACGGTGGTCGCGAGCGTCGCGCTCTCGGGCGGCAGCGCCCGCATGTGGGCGTCGCTGGCCGGCCTCGATCTGCCCGCGGGCGACGCCCGGCTCGGCCTCAACTGGAACGGCCAGAGCGGCGGCGCCGGGGAGCTGGAGGCGCGGCTGTCGCTGCCGGCCCTGGAGGCGGAGACGCGCGGCCGGCTCGCCCTCCGCGACGGACGGCTCGACCCGGATCTCGGGCTCGCCATCGCCAAGGGCGACCTCGGCAAGCTCTTGCCCACGCTGGACGATTCGCCCCTGCCGGTGTCCGGCTCGCTGTGGCTGACGCGCACCGGCGACACGCTGCGGGCCGAGGCGATCGACCTCGAGCTCGCCGGCACGCCGCTGAAGGGGGCGCTCGACATCGGCACAGGCGATCCGCTGCCGCTGGCCGGCGCGCTGGCCGCCGGCCGGATCGACCTGCCGCAGCTTCTGGCGGTGCTGGGCCGCGATGCAATCCCCGTGGCGCTCGACCTGACACTGACGACGCCGCGCCTGACGCTGCCGCTGGGCTGGACGGTCGCGGATGCCAAGGGCACGCTCACTTACGCCGCGCCGCGCAGCGAACTTGTTGTCAACGAAGGCAGATTTGCCGGCGGTCAGGCGCAAGGCCGGCTGGCGATGGTGACGTCCGAGGAGGGCGTGAGCGCCGACCTCGCCGTCTCGCTCAGCGGCGCCGACCTTGCGCTGCTGCCGGCTCAGGAGGGGGGCGCCAAGCCAAGCGGCCGGCTCGATGCCGAGATCGCAGCGGCCGGCACCGCCCGCACGCCCGCCGATCTTCCGGCCGCGCTCGCCGGGCACGGCACGCTGAAGGTCGAGGCGCTGTCCTGGCCGGGGCTGTCGCCCGACGCCCTGGCGGTGCTCGCCGGCCTTGCCGGCAAGACCGCGCCGTCCGGGAGCGCGGTGCGCGCCGCGGCCGAGGCCGCGCTGGCGGCGGGACCGCTCGACCTGCCGCGCGTCGAGGCCACGCTCACGATTGCCGGCGGGCAGGTGCGTATCGGCGAGGTGCGGACACAGACCGCGGCGGCGACGCTGCGCGGCTCGGCCGAACTCGATTTCGACGCGCGCAAGCTGCAGGCCCGGCTCGATATTTCGCCGCGCGACATCACCCTGCCGGGCTCGCCGGAGCTTGCGGTGCGCTGGAGCGGGCCGTTCCTGGCGCCGCGCCGGGAGATCGACGTGTCCGCGGTGATGGCAGCCCTCGCGCGGGCCGCGGCCGAGCGCGCGCCCTCGGTCAGCCGGCGCGGCAGTAGGTGACGAAGCTCATCGCCGCCTCGTCGGCCTCGCCTTGGACTGGGCCGATGCGCGCGGTCTCCCGCCACCGGCTGCGGTCGAACGGCGGAAAATGGACGTCGCCCTCCGGCCGCGCCGCCACCTCGGTCAGCACCAGCCGGTCGGCCAACGGCAACGCCTCGGCATAGAGTTCGCCGCCGCCCACCACCATGATCTCGTCGGTGCCGCGGCGCAGCGCCTCGCCCTCAGCCGCCCGCAGCGCCGCCGGCAGCGATGCAGCAACCAGCACGCCGGGCGCGGCGAAGCCGCGGTCGCGGGTGACGACGATGGAAAGGCGCCCGGGCAGCGGCCGGCCGATGCTGGCATAGGTCTTGCGGCCCATGACCAGCGGCCGGCCCAGGGTCGTGGCCTTGAAATGCTTGAGGTCGCTGGGCAATCGCCAGGGCAAGGCGGCGTTCCGGCCGATCACGCCGTTCTCGGCGACCGCCGCGACGATGACGATCGCCGCCGCCATGCCGTCATTTCTTCCGGAAGGTGTCGAGCCGCACGATGGTGGCGCCGCCCTCGTTCTGGCCTTCGCCGGTGCCGGTATCCTGGCCGATGGGCGTCTCGCCCGCCTCGTGCGCGGGCAGCGCCTGCGGCACGCCGGTGACCGGGACCGACCCGCGCGGCCTGCCTTCCAGGGTCTCCGTCGCCGGCCGCGGCTCGGCCTCGGCGCCCTCGGCGCCCGGCTCGGCCGATGCGGCGGCATCGTCGACCACCTCGAACTGCAGCCCGAACTGCACCGAGGGATCGAAGAACCCCTTGAGCGCGCTGAACGGCACGAACAGCCGCTCCGGGATGCCGGCAAACGACAGGCCCACCTCGAAGCCATAGTCCGAGACCGACAGGTCCCAGAACTGGTGCTGCAGGATGATAGTCATCTCTTCAGGATAGCGCTCCAGCAGGCGCGGCGACAGCCGCACGCCCGGCGCCCTTGTGTCGAAGGCGATGTAGAAATGATGCTCGCCCGGCAGGCCGTCGCGCATGACGTCCTGCAGCACGCGGCGCACGACGCCGCGCAGCGCGTCCTGGGCGAGAAGATCGTAGCGGATATGGTCGACGGTCATGCGTTGATCAAATTTTTTACGCCCGAACGGCGTCACGCCCAGTAGACTTCAGGGAGGCCACGCCGGGGGCGTGAGTGGAGGCTTCTGTTGCCAGGTGCCTCCGAACCCCGCCTAGTACGCGCAAGGCACTAGGACTTTAAGTGGTCTTTCAAACCGCGTCACGCGGCCTGAGCAACCGGCGCATAGTTGTCATTCGCAACTACACTAATGGCCCGATAACGGCGGAACCATGCCGAGCGAAAGCACACCCTTTACGCCCTCGTCGATCCTATTTCGCCCCCGCCGCAGCCGGCCTGATCCGCTGCAGAACCGGCTGGGGTGGAGGCGCCGGGTACCGCCCCCGGGTCCGATGGGTTTATTCCGATAGCCATTTATCGCCATAGCCGACTTGCGCCGGCCCGCTGAATATAGGGGTGGACGGTCGGCAAAGGAAGGGCGCAAGCGCGCTGCGTCGCGCGTCGTCATCCACAGGGTGGCTGAAACCTCCGACATGGACGGGCTATAGAGAGCCGTCCGACACGCGAGCAGCCCCCATGCGCCAGTATCTCGACCTGATGGCCCGCATCCTCGAAGAGGGGGTGGAGAAGCGCGACCGCACCGGCACCGGCACGCGCTCGGTGTTCGGCCATCAGATGCGCTTCGACCTCGCCAATGGCTTTCCGCTGGTCACCACCAAGAAGCTGCATCTGAAATCGATCATCGTCGAGCTGCTGTGGTTCCTGCGTGGCGACACCAACATCAAGTACCTGCACGAGCACGGCGTCACGATCTGGGACGAATGGGCGAATGGCGAGGGCGAATTGGGCCCGGTCTATGGCCGGCAGTGGCGTTCCTGGCCGTCCGGCGACGGGCGCACCGTCGACCAGATCGCCGACCTCCTCGACCAGTTGCGCCGCAATCCCGATTCGCGCCGGCTGATCGTCACCGCCTGGAACCCGGCGGAGGTGCCGGACATGGCGCTGCCGCCCTGCCACTGCCTATTCCAATTCTATGTCGCGGCGGGGCGGCTGTCCTGCCAGCTCTATCAGCGCTCGGCCGATGTGTTTCTCGGCGTGCCGTTCAACATCGCCTCCTACGCGCTGCTCACCCACATGGTGGCGCAGGTGGCGGGGCTTGAGCCGGGCGAATTCGTCCACACCTTCGGCGACGCCCACCTCTATCTCAACCACCTCGACCAGGCGCGGCTGCAGCTGTCCCGTTCGCCGCGGCCGCTGCCGACGCTGCGGCTGAACCCGGACGTGCGCGACCTCTTCGCCTTCCGCCTCGAGGACGTCGTTATCGAGGGCTACGACCCGCACCCGCACATCAAGGCCGCCGTGGCGGTGTGAGACGGACACCGGAAAACGGCGGCGGGGCCGAGAATCTGTCGTCCCGGCCAAGCGGCGGGATGCTCAGCATCCGCCGCGCGAGCCGGGACCGTCTTCAAGACGAGATCCATTTTTCGGATGACGACCCCGGGTCTCGGCTCCGCCTCGCCCGGGGTGACGCGGAAAGAGTCGTCGTCCCGGCCAAGCGAAGCGCGAGTCGGGACCATTTTCAGGAAGGGGACTTCTTCTGCATGACGATCCCGGGTCTCACGGCTTCGCCGTTCGCCCGGGACGACGAGCGGATGTTAAGGCCCTTCAGGCCAGAAACCGTTCACTCCGGCGCGATCATCTTCTCCGGCCGGACGATGGCGTCGAACTCGGCGTCGGTGACGTAGCCGCCGCCCACCGCCTCCTGGCGCAGCGTGGTGCCGTTCTTGTGCGCGGTCTTGGCGATCTTGGCGGCGTTGTCGTAGCCGATCTTGGGGGCGAGCGCGGTGACCAGCATCAGCGAGCGGTCGAGCGCCGCCTTGATGTTGTCCTCGCGGGCCTGGATGCCCACCACGCAATTGTCGGTGAAGCTCACCGCCGCGTCGGCCATCAGCCGGACCGACTGCAGGAGGTTGTAGGCCATCACCGGATTGTAGACGTTGAGCTCGAAGTGGCCCTGGCTGCCGGCAAACGTGATGGACGCCTGGTTGCCGAAGATGTGGGCGCACACCATGGTCATCGCCTCGCACTGGGTCGGGTTGACCTTGCCGGGCATGATCGAGGAGCCGGGCTCGTTCTCGGGCAGCGACAGTTCGCCGAGGCCCGAGCGCGGGCCGGAGCCCAGAAGGCGGATGTCGTTGGCGATCTTGAACAGCGCGGCCGCCACCGTGTTGATGGCGCCGTGGGTGAACACCATGGCGTCGTGGGCGGCGAGCGCCTCGAACTTGTTGGGCGCCGAGGTGAAGGGCAGGCCGGTGATGGCGGCAATGCGCGCGGCCACCTTCTCGGCAAAGCCCACGGGTGCGTTGAGGCCGGTGCCGACGGCGGTGCCGCCCTGGGCGAGCTGCATCAGGCCCGGCAGGGTCAGCTCGATGCGGGCGATGCCGTTCTCGATTTGCTGGGCGTAGCCCGAGAACTCCTGGCCGAGGGTGAGGGGCGTGGCGTCCTGGGTATGGGTGCGGCCGATCTTGATGATGTGGGCGAACGCCTTGGCCTTGGCGTCGAGGGCGGCGTGCAGGTGGCGCAGCGCCGGCAGCAGGCGGCGGACGATCTCCTCGGCGCCGGCGATGTGCATCGCCGTGGGATAGGTGTCGTTCGACGACTGGCTCATATTGACGTGGTCGTTGGGGTGCACCGGCGTCTTGGAGCCCATCACCCCGCCCAGCATCTCGATGGCGCGGTTCGAGATCACCTCATTGGCGTTCATGTTGGACTGGGTGCCCGAGCCGGTCTGCCACACCACCAGCGGGAAGTGGTCGTCGAGCCGGCCGTCGATCACCTCCTGCGCGGCGGTGACGATGGCGTCGGCGATCTTGGGATCGAGCCGGCCGAGGTCGCGATTGGTCTCGGCGCTCGCGCGCTTGACGATGCCGAGCGCGCGCACCACCGGCAGCGGCTGCCTCTCCCAGCCGATCTTGAAATTGCCGAGCGAGCGCTGCGTCTGGGCGCCCCAGTAGCGGTCGGCCGGGACCTCGATCGGGCCAAACGTGTCGGTTTCGGTGCGGGTCTGTGGGCGCGTCGTCATGTCGGGAACGGTCCGTTGGTCTGAGGCGGGAAGCGGACGACCGCGGCGCGGTTGCAGCTCCCCAGGTCGCCGCGAAGGCACGGTGATGACACCGGGCTTCTCGGCGCGCGGAAGGCGAAGCGCCGGCGCGCAGGTGAGCCGGCGTTCGTGAAAGGCGGAGCGCTCATATCACACGGGGTCCGCAACACACAGGTTCGGATACGGTGTCCGGTTGATCCCTTCGGGATACCGGAACCGGTCTCGCCGAAAACCTCTTGTTCGGAAACGGGATTTTCGGCGATTTGAATACGGTTCTCCGGCTTGATCAGCCGGAAACCGTATGAAAGATCATGTCACGATTGCACAGCCGAGGTTGCGCCGAAGGCCCTTGGCCACGAACAGCTTTTGGCATGTGGAGAAGGGCCGGCCGCGCCGTCTCGCCGCAGTTCGCTTTGCGTCGTTTTCGGCCAGAAAGGGGAACGTGGGGCGCGATTCTGCCGCATCGGAAGCCGGCCTGGGAATCCGCGTGCGTCACCTGGGAATTGGGTCCGTGGCGAAGGATATTCGATATTGCGAAATGACTGTATGACCGCGCTTTGCGCATCAGCGGTATTCTGCTGGGGAGTCTTCCGGAACGTGGTGAATTAGAATACATCAATATCGCTCAACGCTTAACCTTGGCGGAGCGGAGGGGGAGGGAGTGGGTGCCGGAACTTTACCTTGACGAGCAGAATCGGTATAAATTCATAACATCCAGGATGTGCATCGCTTCGGCCTGCATTCGTCTTGCCGCAGGCGCATCCGGTTTGGCAGTGGGGCACCGGGCCTGTCGTTCATGACTGAGGTGATCAACCTGCGGCAGGCACGCAAGAAAAAGGTGCGCGCTGCAGCCAGCGCGGCTGCTGCCGGCAACAGGCTGCGCCACGGCCAAACCAAGGCCGAACGAGACAATGAGGAAACGCGGCGGGCCAAGGCCGACCGCTTCCTTGATGCGCATAAGCGTGAAAAGGGCGAATGAGATGAAGAGTCCGGTCGTCAAGCGATCGATCGTGATCGCGGGCCACAAGACCAGCGTAAGCCTGGAAGATGCCTTCTGGGATGCGCTGAAGGAGATCGCCTCGCTGCGCAGAACGACGCTGTCCGAGCTGGTCGCCTCCATTGATGGTGGCCGCAACCACGGCAACCTGTCTTCGGCCATCCGGCTGTTCGTGCTCGACTACTACCGCAATCGCCCGCGCTGAGCGCCTGCGGCGCCAGTGATCTGCCGGCCCAAGCCGGCAGCATGTCCCGCCCCAGCCAATTTTCGGCCTTCCCCGTCACGGTCGCGCCCGAGCGTGCCGGCGCGCCCGGGATTCGCCGTTGCGCACCGGCGCCGCGCTTGCGTGGCACGGTGGGTGTTCCAGCCGGACGTGGGCGCGAGAGCAGATATTTCAAGACTATCTGTGCCATGAACCGGTGGTTTGGCCCGGTCTCCGGCGGTGTTGTTTTCTGCTTTTTTCAATTCGATTGTGGGCCAGGCTGGCGCTGTTTCGGAAGGACCGGGGGCGACAACCTTCCTCTCACGTGCTGCGCCGAACTTTTGCCGGGGTCCGTTGAAAGGGCTTGCCTCCTTCCTATATCCCGGCCAAGAGCGATATCTTGGACAAGACCGATGTCGGCCAAGATCGCGTCCCAAGACCGCGTCGCGACCGGCGTCGGTCACGAGATGCGGTGACAGGAAGGAACACTCAATGCCCTGGAGCAACCAGAGCGGCGGCGGCGGGCCGTGGGGACAGGGGCCGCGCGGCCCCTGGGGCAGTGGCCCCCAACCCAGCGGATCCACGCCCCCCGATCTCGAAGACCTCATCCGCAAGGGACAGGACCGTTTGCGCAGCGTGCTGCCACCGGGCGGCTCGCTCGGCGGGCGCGGCTTGGCGCTGGGCGGTCTGGCGCTGGTTCTGCTGTGGTTGGCGACAGGCTTCTACCGGGTCGAGCCCGACGAGCAAGGCGTGGTGCTGCGCTTCGGCAAGTACGTCTATTCGACCGACGCCGGTCTGAACTACCACTGGCCCTGGCCGATCGAGACGGCGCTGACGCCGAAGGTCACCACGGTCAACCGCATCGATATCGGCATGCGGCAGTTCGACGATGCCCGCCGCAACACGATCACCCGCGACGTGCCCGAAGAAAGCCTGATGCTGACCGGCGACGAGAACATCGTCGACATCGATTTCACCGTGTTCTGGCAGATCGCCAAGGCCGGCGACTTCCTGTTCAACATCCAGAACCAGGAAGGCACCATCAAGGCGGTGGCCGAGAGCGCCATGCGCGAGGTGGTCGGCCGGCGCGACATCCAGCCGATCCTCACCGGGGCCCGCCAGGCGATCGAGGCGGGCGTGCAGGAGCTGATGCAGAAGACGCTCGACGACTATGGCGCGGGCGTCATGATCCGTCAGGTGCAGATGCAGAAGGTCGATCCGCCGAGCCAGGTGATCGACGCCTTCCGCGACGTCCAGGCGGCGCGAGCCGACGCCGAGCGTCTGCAGAACGAGGCGCAGAGCTACGCCAACCGGGTGGTGCCGGAGGCGCGCGGCGACGCGGCCCGGGTGATCCAGTCGGCCGAAGGCTACCGCGAGCGGACCGTGGCCGAAGCGCGCGGCGCGGCCAGCCGCTTCACCCAGATCTTCGACGAATACCGCAAGGCGCCCGAAGTGACGCGCCAGCGCATCTATCTCGAAACCATGGAGCGTGTGTTCGGCGGCATGGACAAGGTGATCATCGACCAGCGCGGCGGCCAGTCGCAGGGCGTCGTGCCCTTCCTGCCGCTCGATGCCCTGCAGCGGCGCAGCGCCCAGCCGCAGGGAGGTTCGCGATGAAGGGGGGCATTCTCAGCGGCATCGCCTTGGTGGTGCTGGCGGCGGTGGTGATCCTCGGCTATTCGTCGGCGTTCATCGTGCACCAGACGCAGCAGGCCCTGGTGCTCCGCCTGGGCGAACCGGTGCGGGTGATCCAGCAACCCGGCCTCGCCTTCAAGATGCCGTTCGTCGACAGCGTGACCTTCTTCGACAATCGCGTGCTGGATCTGGATGCCCAGCCGCAGGAAGTGATCGCCTCGGACCAGAAGCGGCTGGTGGTGGATGCCTTCGCCCGCTACCGCATCTCGAACGCGCTGCGCTTCTTCCAGACGGTGGGCACCGTCCAGGGCGCCAATTCGCGCCTGTCGGTGCTTCTCAATTCCGCGGTGCGCCGCGTGCTGGGCGAGGCCACCTTCATGCAACTGGTGCGCGACGACCGCGCCGGCCTGATGTCGCGCATCCGACAGCAGGTGACGCCCGAGGCGCAGAACCTGGGCGTGGAGATCGTCGACGTGCGCATCCGCCGTGCCGATCTGCCGGACGCCAACAGCCAGGCGGTGTTCGAGCGGATGAAGACCGAGCGCCAGCGCGAGGCCAACGAGATCCGGGCCCAGGGCCGCGAGCAGTCCCAGCGCATCACCGCGCGGGCCGACCGCGACGTCACGGTGCTGATCGGCGAAGCCAACGCCAAGGGCGAGCAGGTGCGAGGCGAAGGCGATGCCGAACGCAACCGCATCTTCGCCGAGGCCTTCGGCCGCGACCTGGACTTCTTCGCCTTCTACCGGTCGATGCAGGCCTATGAGGCGGGCTTCAAGCCCGGCGAGACGCGCATGATCCTGGCCCCGGATTCGGCCTTCTTCCGGTACTTCGGCGATCCTGGCGGAAACCGGAAGCCGGAGACAGGAAAGCCCTGAGGCGGGACGTCCCAAGACCATGGCGGACTTCATCGTCGCGTTCGGGCTTCTGCTGGCCATGGAGGGGCTGCTCTATGCCGCCGCTCCGGACTTGGCGCGGCGGGCGGTCGTCAGCATCCTGCAGACCCCCGATCCGGTGCTCCGGGTCGGGGGTCTTGTGGCGGCGATCGCGGGCGTGGTGCTGATCTGGATGGTGCGGGGCTGAGGCCGTCCGCAACGGCTCGCGGCGGCGAGCCGCGGTCTGTGGTATCGGTGGTCCTCGGCATCCGGAGGGCTTGCGTGGCAGCGGCGTTCGCGCGAGCGTCTGTTCGATTCGAAACAAGGAGTTCCGGGGCCATGCTCTCTCAAGCCCGTGCTTTGACCGTCGTGCGTCTCGGGCTGGCAGCCGCGCTGGCTCTGGCCGTCGTGCCGCCGCTGCCGGGCGCCCATGCGCAGCAGATGGCAAGCCGCGAGCTTCCCGACGTCGCCGACGTCGTCGACAAGGTGATCGATGCGGTGGTCTACATCTCCACCACCGCCCGCGTCGAAGCCAAGCAGGGGCCGATTCCCCAATTGCCGCCCGGCTCGCCGTTCGAGGAATTCTTCGAGGAGTTCTTCAAGAAGCACGGGGGCAATGGCGGCGGCAACGGCTTCGATCCGCACCGCCAGCGCCGCCAGACCTCGCTCGGCTCCGGCTTCGTGGTCGATCCCAGCGGCATCATCGTCACCAACAACCATGTCGTCGAGGGCGCGGACGAGATCTTCGTGACGCTGAACGATTCCACCCGGCTCAAGGCCGAGCTGGTCGGCCGCGACAACAAGATCGACCTCGCGGTGCTGAGGGTGAAGCCGGAAAAGCCGCTGAAGGCGGTGAAGCTCGGCGACTCCGACAAGCTGCGGCTCGGCGAATGGGTCATCGCCATCGGCAACCCGTTCGGCCTCGGCGGCACGGTCACGCTGGGCATCGTCTCGGCCCGCAACCGCGATATCAGCTCCGGGCCCTATGACAATTTCATCCAGACGGACGCGGCCATCAACCGCGGCAATTCCGGCGGGCCGCTGTTCAGCCTCAAGGGCGAGGTGATCGGCATCAACACGGCGATCATCTCGCCGTCGGGCGGCTCGATCGGCATCGGCTTTGCGGTGCCGGCCGCCACCGCCGCCCCGGTGATCGATCAGCTCCGCAATTTCGGCGAGACGCGGCGCGGCTGGATCGGCGTGCGCATCCAGCAGGTCAGCGACGAGATTGCCGAGCGCCTCGGTCTGTCCAAGTCCAATGGCGCGCTCGTCGCCGGGCTGACCGATGGCGGGCCGGCGGAAAAGGCCGGCCTCAAGTCCGGCGATGTCATCGTCAAGTTCGACGGCCACGATGTGAAGGAGATGCGCGACCTGCCGCGGGTGGTGGCCGCAACCCCCATCGGCAAGGCGGTCGACATCGTCTTCCTGCGCAACGGCAAGGAGCAGGCCGCCAAGGTGACGGTCGAGCGGCTGGACGAGGCGGAGAAGCAGGCGTCGTCCGCCAAGCCCGCGCCCCAGCAGCAGCCGGCGGCGGACCGGCCCGGCCGGCTGCTCGGCCTCGATCTGGCGCCGCTCACCGACGAGCTGCGCAAGCGTTTCCGGATCAAGGAGTCGGTCAAGGGCGTGGTGATCACCGCGGTCGACCGCGACTCCTCGGCCTCCGAGAAGGGCATCCAGGCCGGCCAGGTGCTGGTCGAGGTGGAGCAGCAGCCCGTATCCGCCCTGGCCGACGTTCAGCGCCGGCTCGACGCGGTCAAGAAGGACGGGCGCAAGTCCGTTCTGCTGCTGGTCGCCAATGCCGAGGGAGAGCCGCGCTTCGTCGTCGTCGCCGTCCGCTGAGTGATGGCAGGAGAGGGCCGGCGCGGTCCGGATTGCGTAAGGTCAGGTTCCGCAGCGTTTACAGGCAGTTTTCGGTTACACGGCCGCTTTTTTTGCTTGTTTCGGCCAGCACCCGCACTTTGCTCTTGAATGCACGCCTCCGCTGAATTTGTCTACTCGCGCGTGGATCGGCACGAGCCGGTTGGAACGCGGGGGGGGCAGCATGGATGCGATCGACCGCAAGATCCTGGCCTATGTTCAAAAGAGCGGCCGCGATTCCTATGCCGAGATCGGCGCGGCGGTGGGGTTGTCGATTTCGGCGGTCAATGAGCGGCTGAAGAAGCTGCATGCCAGCGGTGCGATCCAGCACTGGTCGGCGGCCGTCGACCCCAGGGCGGTGGGGCGGCCCATCCTGGCCTTCACCCAGGTGCTGACCGCCGTCGGCCGGGCCGACGACGAGGCGGCGTTCCTCGGCGCGGTCCGCGGCAACGACGCGGTGCTGGAATGCCACCATGTCACCGGCGCCTGGTCCTATCTCCTGAAGATCCGGGCGGAAAGCCTCGTGGCACTGGAGACGCTGCTGACCGGCCTCGCGGCGACGCCGGGCGTCAAGCAGACCCACACCGAGCTGGCGCTGTCGTCGTTCAAGGAGACGTCGGTGGTGCCGCTGGCGGCCGAGGGCGCGTGATACGGGTGTCCGGCTCGATCGGCCGGACACCCGGTCAGGTGTGCGGCGCGAACTCCTCGCGCCGGAAGCCCTGGATGTAGAGCAGGGCGGTGAGGTCGGCGTGGTCGAGCCGCACCGCGGCGGAGGCCGCGACCTTCGGCTTGGCGTGGAAGGCGACGCCGAGCCCCGCCTCGTGCAGCATGTCGAGGTCGTTGGCGCCGTCGCCGACCGCCAGCGTGTCGGCCGGCGTGAGGCCGAGCCGGGCGCGCAGCTCGATCAGCGCCGCCAGCTTGGCCTCGCGCCCGACGATCGGCTCGGCGACGGTGCCGGTGAGCCGGCCATCCGCGACGTCGAGGTGGTTGGCGCGGGTCTCGTCGAAGCCGATCATCGCGGCGATGCGGTCGGTGAACAGGGTGAAGCCGCCCGACACCAGGCAGGTGTAGGCGCCGGTGGCGCGCATGGTGGCCACCAGTTCCGGTCCGCCGGGCGTCAAAGTGATGCGCTCCTCGATCACGCGCGCAACCATTTCGACCGGCAGGCCGCGCAGCAGCGCCACCCGTTCGCGCAGCGCCGGCTCGAAGGCGATCTCGCCGCGCATCGCCCGCTCGGTGATGGCGGCGACACGGTCCTTGCAGCCGACGAGGTCGGCGAGCTCGTCGATGCACTCCTGGCCGATCATGGTCGAATCCATGTCCGCGACGAACAGCGGCTTCTTGCGGTTTGCCGCCGGCTGCACGCAGATGTCGACCGGCGCCGGGCCGACCGCCTCGCGCAGGCGCGCGGCGATGGCCGCAAGGCCGGTGTCGGGCCGCGGGAACGGCAGGTCGGCGGCGATGCCGGGCGCGAGCCAGGCCGGCCCGCCGGGATGGGGCAGAGCGTCGGCGGCGCGGGCCAGCAGCGCCCCGTCCACGGCCGGGGCGGCGGGGTTGGCGATCAAGGTGGCAACGTGGGCCATGCCGATGCTTCCGGTTCGGGCTCGTGATACCACGCGCCGTCGTCTGATCGAGGCGGGCAATTCGGGGAACGGCGCGTGCGGCCGCGTGTGGTGCTCATTGCAGGTCCGACCGCCAGCGGCAAGTCGGCGGTGGCGCTGGACGTGGCCGAACGGCTGGGCGGCACCGTCATCAATGCCGATTCGATGCAGGTCTATCGCGACCTGCGGATTCTCACCGCACGGCCCTCGCCCGAGGAGATGGGCCGCGCGCCGCACCTGCTCTACGGCCATGTCGACGCGGCGGTGAACTATTCCGCCGGCCGCTGGGTCGAGGACGTCACGGCGGCGCTGTCCGAGGTGCAGGCGGCGGGGCGCCTGCCGGTCGTCGTCGGCGGCACCGGCCTCTATTTCAAGGCGCTGACCCAAGGGCTGTCCGACATTCCCGCGGTCCCGGACGAGGTGCGGGCCGCCGTGCGCGCCGAGGCCGAGGGTGAGGCCAGCGCCGACCTGCACGCCCGGCTCGCCGCGCGGGATCCTGTGACGGCGGCCCGGCTCAGCCCGGGCGACCGGCAGCGGGTGCTGCGGGCGCTGGAGGTGCTGGCGGCGACCGGCCGGCCGCTCGCCGCGTGGCAGGACGAGCCGCGCCGGCCGAAACTCGATGCGGCCGCGACGCTGGGGGTCTTCCTCGCCCCCGAGCGGGCCTGGCTCACGGCGCGGATCGATGCGCGGTTCGACGCCATGCTCGACGCCGGGGCACTGGCCGAGGTCGCTGCCCTCAAGGCCCGCAACCTCGATCCGGCGCTGCCGGCGATGCGCGCCCACGGCGTGCCGGGGCTGATCGCGTATCTGACGGGCGAAATTTCGCTGGAGGCGGCGGCCCAGCGCGGCAAGGCCGATACCCGCGCCTATGCCAAGCGGCAGGTCACCTGGTTCCGCCACCAGATGCCAGGGTGGCGGGCGCTGGTGCCCGAGGCCGCGGCGGCGGCCGTGCTGGAAGCCTCGACCTGAGCAAAGTTGGAACCGAACCGCGGGCAGGGCCGTTGTTGCAATTTAAAATGGAGCGGCACCATGCGATTTCTGTTCGGGTTCATGTTCGGCGTGGCGCTCACGATCGGGGCCGCCTACGTCCATGACAACGTCAATCTCGGCAGGGACGCTCAGGCCGTCAACCGGCCGATGGTCGTCAACTGGGACGTTTTGTCGAATCTCTGGTCGCGGAACACCGGCCAGTGACGGGCCGGCGCGATCAGGGTCGGATGCCATCCTTGCTGCGTAGTTGACCGCAGGCGGCGAGCCGCTTGACGGCGGTTGGGAAGGTCATTAGGGTCCGCGCAACTTTCAACAAGGGGCGGCCCATGTCGCGCAATTTCCTTATCGTATGTGAGGCGCCATCGTCGGGACGGATGTAATCCGTCACCCGACAGATGGCGCACGGGCCCCCTTTGCGGGGCTTTTTTGTTGCCGCGAGGCCATCACGAACCCGGCGCCGACCGGACACCGTCCGGCTCCGCCACCCTGCTTCACAGGAAACATCCGAAGGACGCACACCCATGACTCGCGAGATGACCGGAGCCGAGATGGTCGTCCAGGCCCTGATCGACCAGGGCATTACCCACATCTTCGGCTATCCCGGCGGCGCCGTGCTGCCGATCTATGACGCGCTGTTCCACACCGACAAGGTGAAGCACGTCCTGGTGCGCCACGAGCAGGCCGCGGTGCATGCGGCCGAAGGCTATGCCCGCTCGTCCGGCAAGGTCGGCGCGGTGCTGGTGACCTCGGGCCCCGGCTCCACCAATGCGGTGACCGGGCTTGCCGACGCCATGATGGATTCGATCCCGGTGGTGTGCTTCACCGGCCAGGTGCCGACGCACCTGATCGGCTCGGACGCCTTCCAGGAGTGCGACACGGTCGGCATCACCCGCCACTGCACCAAGCACAATTATCTGGTCAAATCGATCAACGACCTGCCGCGCATCCTGCACGAGGCGTTCTACGTCGCCAGCGCCGGGCGGCCGGGTCCGGTGGTCATCGACATCCCCAAGGACGTGCAGTTCGCCACCGGCACCTATTCGCGGCCGACCAGCAACCAGCACAAGACCTACCGGCCGCAGATCAAGGGCGAGATGTCCAAGATCAAGGCGGCGCTCGACATGATGAAGACGGCAAAGCGGCCGATCTTCTACACCGGCGGCGGCATCATCAATTCGGGCACCGAGGCGTCGGCGCTGCTGCGCGAGCTGGTGCGCACCACCGGCTTTCCCATCACCTCCACCTTGATGGGGCTTGGCGCCTATCCCGCCTCGGATCGGCAGTGGCTCGGCATGCTCGGCATGCACGGCACCTATGAGGCCAACCTCGCCATGCACGATTGCGACCTGATGATCGCGATCGGCGCCCGCTTCGACGACCGCATCACCGGCCGGCTCGACGCCTTCTCGCCGGGGTCGAAGAAGATCCACATCGACATCGATCCGTCCTCGATCAACAAGAACGTCAAGGTCGATCTCGCCATCGTCGGCGACTGCGCCCACGTGCTGGAGGACATGGTGCGGCTGTGGCGCACCTCCAACGCCACCGCCGACAAGGCGGCGCTCAAGGACTGGTGGGGCAAGATCGATGGCTGGCGCCAGCGCAACTGCCTCGCCTTCACGCCCTCGCAGGATATCATCAAGCCGCAATACGCCATCCAGCGGCTCTACGAGTTGACCCTCGGCAAGGACGTCTATTTCACCACCGAGGTCGGCCAGCACCAGATGTGGGCGGCGCAGTTCCTCAGGTTCGAGGAGCCGAACCGCTGGATGACCTCGGGCGGCCTCGGCACCATGGGCTACGGCCTGCCGGCGGCGCTCGGCGTGCAGTTCGCCCATCCCGGCGCGCTGGTGATCGACGTCGCGGGCGAGGCGTCGATCCAGATGACCATGCAGGAAATGTCGACGGCGGCGCAGTATCACCTGCCGGTCAAGGTCTTCATCCTGAACAACCAGTACATGGGCATGGTGCGGCAGTGGCAGGAGCTCCTGCACGGCGGCCGCTATTCGGAGACCTATTCGGAAGGGCTGCCGGATTTCGTCAAGCTGGCCGAGGCCTACCACGCCCGCGGCATCCGCTGCGACAAGCCGGCCGATCTCGATGCGGCGATCCTGGACATGATCAATTATGACGGCCCGGTGCTGTTCGACTGCATCGTCGATCCGGCGGAGAACTGCTTCCCGATGATCCCCTCGGGCAAGGCCCACAACGACATGCTTCTCGGCGATGCCGCCCAGGATATCGGCAGCGTCATCGACGAGAAGGGCAAGATGCTCGTCTGATCCCTTCGTTTGCGGCGCGGCCGGCGGCCACATGCGGTGGCGGCCGGTCCCGCGCCTTCCTCTTCGCGCCGGCGCCCCGCCGGCCCCGATCGACTTGACGCCGAGTTCCAGCCATGAACCAGACCCATTACCCGGCCCAGACGCGCAGCGAACCGGTCAGCCGCCACACCTTGGCGGTGGTGGTCGACAACGAGCCGGGCGTGCTGGCGCGCATCGCCGGCCTGTTCTCCGGCCGCGGCTACAATATCGAAAGCCTGACGGTGTCCGAGACCGAGCACGAGAAGCACATCTCGCGCATCACCATCGTCACCGCCGGCACCGCCCAGATCATCGACCAGATCAAGAACCAGCTCGAACGGCTGGTGCCGGTGCATCGGGTGGTCGACCTGACGCTGACCAACGAGGCGCTCGAGCGCGAGATGGCCCTGGTCAAGGTGGTCGGCAAGGGCGAGCAGCGCGTCGAGGCGCTGCGGCTCGCCGCCGCGTTCGGCGCGCGCACGCTCGATGCCTCGCTGGTGTCCTTCGTGTTCGAGCTCACCGGTACGACCGAGGAGATCGAGCGCTTCATCCGGCTGATGACCGTGGTCGGCCTCGTCGAGGTGTCGCGGACCGGCGTCGCGGCGATCTCGCGCGGCTCGGAGAGCATGTGAGGCCCGCATCCGCCGCCTTGGCCAGCCCTGCTGACATCTGGTAAAGCATCCGCCGATCCAGATGGACGCTCTAAGTTTTTGTGTTGGCGCATCTTCTTTCGCAGGACCGGCGCCCGGTCCTGCGAAACATGCAAGAACGCAGACCCATTCGAAACCCCGGGGGGACCGAACGCCATGCGCGTATATTATGATCGCGATGCCGACCTGAATCTGATCAAGGGCAAGAAGGTCGTCATCATCGGCTATGGCAGCCAGGGGCGCGCGCATGCGCTCAACCTGCGCGATTCCGGCGTGAAGGAGATCGCGGTGGCGCTGCGGCCGGGCTCCTCCACCGCCAAGAAGGTCGAGGCCGACGGCCTCAAGGTGATGTCGGTGCCCGACGCCGCCGCCTGGGCCGACCTGATGATGATGGCCACCCCGGACGAGCTGCAGGCCGAGATCTACAAGAGCGAGATCGCCCCCCACATCCGCGACGGCGCGGCGCTGGCCTTCGCCCACGGACTCAACGTGCATTTCGGCCTGATCGAGCCGAAGAAGACCGTCGACGTCATCATGATCGCCCCCAAGGGCCCCGGCCACACCGTGCGCGGCGAGTACGAGAAGGGCGGCGGCGTGCCGTGCCTGATCGCGGTGGCGCACGATGCCTCCGGCAACGCCCACGACCTCGCGCTGTCCTACGCCTCCGGCGTCGGCGGCGGCCGCTCGGGCATCATCGAGACCAACTTCCGCGAGGAGTGCGAGACCGACCTGTTCGGCGAGCAGGTGGTGCTGTGCGGCGGCCTGGTCGAGCTGATCCGCGCCGGCTTCGAGACCCTGGTCGAGGCCGGCTACGCGCCGGAGATGGCCTATTTCGAGTGCCTGCATGAAGTGAAGCTGATCGTCGACCTCATCTATGAGGGTGGCATCGCCAACATGAACTACTCGATCTCCAACACCGCAGAGTGGGGCGAATACGTCTCCGGCCCGCGCATCATCACGTCCGAGACCAAGGCCGAGATGAAGAAGGTGTTGAACGACATCCAGACCGGCAAGTTCACCTCGGAATGGATGCAGGAATACAAGGCGGGCGCCGCACGCTTCAAGGCCATCCGCCGCAACAACGATGCCCACCAGATCGAGGCGGTCGGCGAAAAGCTTCGCGGCATGATGCCGTGGATCAAGCAGAAGGCGCTGGTGGACAAGAGCAAGAACTGAGTCAAATGTGAATTGTGGGGATGGCGTGGACATCTCGCATCTCCACTGTACGGTCTGCCTCTATTGTTGCCTCGCTTCGCTGGAGCGAGATAATGGGTGAGACCGACGACCTGGAATGGGATGACACCAAGGATGCGGCAAACCGCGAAAATCGTGGTTTGCCGTTTCCGCTTGCCGCAGCGCTGTTTGATGGCCGGCAGCGGGTCGATGCCGTTTCACTGAAATCGCCCCCTGACGAGCCCCGCTTCGAAACGATGGCGGTGTTCGAAGGTCGCGTGCTATTTTGCGTGTGGACCTGGAACGGCGAGCGGCGCCGGATCATTTCCCTTCGGATGGCCCATCGGAGCGAACGCCGTGCCTACGAAAAAGCAATTGGAGGAGGCGGAGCGGCTCGCCAAGACAATTGACTGGGCGAGGTTCGACGCCATGACCGACGAGGAGATCCGTCAGGCGTGGGCCTGGGATCCCGACATGACGTGGCCCACCGACGAGGAACTCGCCGAGTTCGACCTCGTCATCCCGGCCAAGGCGCGGCGCGAGATGGCCGCCGCCCGCGAGGCTGCCAAGCGGAAGGCCGAGGCCGCGGCAGCCGACGAGCCGGCCAAGCCCAAGGACGCCGCCGAGTAGTCCGATCCGGTCGGGATCGCCGGGACAAGCCCGGCGATGACCGGGGTGATTGTGACATGGGCGGCGATCAGCGCAGCAGCGATGAGGAAGGCAGAGGCGGCGACGAGTGCGGCGCTGGCCGCACCCTCTCCGCGGTCATGGCCGGGCTTGTCCCGGCCATCCCGATCACGAGAGAAGCTCCGGAAAGAGATCGCGCCACGTCGGATTTTGCTGATAGATCAGCCGCGTCTTCCACGCCCGCGGCCAGTGCTTGATGTTCTTCTCGCGCTGGATCGCGTCATAGATGCTGTCGAACTGCTCGAAATAGACCAGTTGCTTGATGTTGTAGCGCTTGGTGAAGCCATCGACCGCGCCGCTGCGGTGCTCGAAAACGCGCCGGATCAGGTCGTTGGTGACTCCGACGTAAATGGCTCCGCCGGGCCTGCTGGCCAGGATGTAGACGTAAGCCGGTCGCATCGGGGTGACGGGATAATCGAGATCGCCGGGACAAGCCCGGCGGCGACCGGGGATTCCGCGACCAGCCTCGCGAAACCTGGGATTTGCAAGCCCCGCTCCCGTTCGGCCGCCGCCGGCGGCGAAGATCCCCTGACAGAGCCGCGCCGCCGGTGGACAACGATGCCTGTGACCGCTAAGGCCCGGCGCCATGGCAGGTGCCGCGGGCATGCGGTGCCGCGGCCGACCGGCCTAGCGTCGGCCGGCCGATCCAGCCCGGGTCAGGGAAGGCCTCATGATCATTCTCGGCATCCACACCAACCACGACGCCTCGGCCGCGCTGTTCGACGACTACCGCATGGTGTCGGCGGTGGCGCTGGAGCGGCTGACCCGCATCAAGAGCGACGGCTACCGCTACCCCGCCGAGGCGGTCGAGGAATGCCTGGCCATTGCTGGCCTCAGGCGCGAGGACGTCGACGTCGTCGCCCTGCCGCGCTCGGAGTTCGCGCCGAAATACTTCAAGCGCCGGGCGTGGTGGGCCAAGACCAAGGCCGACGGCGAGGGCCGGCTCGACCTGTTCCGCCAGATGGCGCTGCATCTCGGCGCCGCGCCCGACGCCATCTTCGACGTCGCGCTGTGGCTCGACGACCACGGATTCGCGCCCTCCACCCGCGTCCACTTCTACAACCACCACGACGCCCACGCGCTGGGCGCGCTGTTCCACACCGACTGGAATGACGCCCTCCTCTATACGTCGGACGGCTATGGCGACCGCGTCAACGCCTCCGCCCGCCTGCTGAAAGACGGCCAGCTCACCGCGCTGTGGGGCGACGATCGCGACGGCCTCAAGCTGCTCGGCTATGAGGGCGCGCGCTCCTCGATCGGCCAGCTCTATCTGGAGGTGACGGCGGCGCTGGGCTTCAAGCCGCTGCGCCACGAGGGCAAGGTGCTGGGGCTCGCCGCCTGGGGCAAGCCGGTGTTCGCGCCGGAACTGCGCGCCAACTACACCGTCGACGCGCTGGGCCGCACGCACGGCAGGATGCGCCTGAAGGATCTGCGCCGCCGCGTCCACGAGATGGTCAAGAGCGCGCCGCGCGAGGACGTCGCCGCCTCGGTGCAGACCGTGCTGGAGGAGGTGGTGCTGGAGGCGGTGGGCAACATCCTCAAAAATCACCCGGCCAAGGCGCTGGGTCTCGCCGGTGGGGTGTTCGCCAACGTCAAGCTCAACCAGCGGCTTGCCGAGCGCTTTCCCTTCCAGGAGCTGTTCGTCTATCCGGCGATGTCGGATGCCGGCATCGCCGCCGGCGGCGTGCTGGAGTTCCTGCTTGAGCGCGACGGGCTGCCAAGCTGGCTCGGCCACCGCTACCGCTTCGACACGCTCTATTATGGCCGCGACTTCGACGCCGAGGCCGAGGACGCCTTTCGCGCCGCCGGCGCCTATGCCGAATATGTCGGCGACCCGGCCGCCGAGGCGGCGCGGCGCATTGCGGACGGCGCCATCGTCGGCACCTTCCTGGGCGCCATGGAATACGGCCCCCGCGCGCTGGGCGCCCGCTCGATCATGGCGCGCGCCACCGAGCGCTCGATCAACGACACGCTGAACAAGCGGCTCGACCGCACCGAGTTCATGCCGTTCGCGCCGGTGGTGCGCATCGAGCGCTACAAGGAGGTGTTCGAGCTGCCGGATAGCCTCGTCTACCCGGCGCAGTTCATGACCACCACCTGCGACGTGAAGCCGGGCTGGCGCGACCGGGTGCCGGCCATCACCCATGTCGACGGCACCGCCCGGCCGCAGCTGATCAGCCGCAGCCAGAACGCCGTCTATTGGGACATCCTCGACGAATACGAGAAGCTGACCGGCCTGCCGGTCTTGATCAACACCTCGTTCAACGTCCACGAGGAGCCGATCATCAACGCGCCCGCCGAGTGCGTGCGCGCGCTGAAGGACCGGCGCGTCGACCTCGTCGTCACCAAGGGCGCGATCTGGAGTTTTGCCGGCTGACGGCCGCTCGATGCCGTTGGCGACCGGGGTGGCGGGCGGCCGGCACGTGTTTGCCGCACGCCTGCCGGCTTGACGCCGGCCCGGCCTTTCCCCACAGTCGGCCCGTCCGAAGGGGGGCCCCGCGCGGGGCTGAGATCGGGAGCGCCCGACCACCCTTTGAACCTGAACCGGTTCGTACCGGCGGAGGGATGCGGACGTCGCGGGCCAGCGGGCTTCGCGCCTCTCACTCGTCCCCGGTACCGACGTCTGCGCTCCGCCTCAGGGTGGTGGCGCGCGGTCCGCGACGCGCGGAGGCCGGTCCTGCGGGAGAAACGCGACAACGACAGGGCGTTCAGATGACCATTCACACCAAGCCCGCCCCCGACAAGCCCGGCTTCGCCGTCACCACGGGACCGCTCAAGGGCTCGCGCAAGGTCCATGATGCCGGCCGGCGCTTCCCCGAGTTGCGGGTCCCGGGCCGCGCCATTGAGGTCGAAGGCGAGCCCAGCGTGCGGGTCTACGATCCCTCGGGCCCCTATACCGACGCCGAGGCCTCGATCGACATCGCGGCCGGCCTGCCGCGTCACCGCGCGGCCTGGGTGCGGGCGCGCGACGATGTCGAGGAGGTCGCAAGCGCCATCCCGCCGCTCGGCCAGGGCGGCGCGGTGCCGGCGTTCCCGGTGACGCATCGCCCGCTGCGCGCAAAGCCGGGAAAGACGCCGACCCAGCTCGCCTATGCGCGGGCCGGCATCGTCACGCCGGAGATGGAATACGTCGCCATCCGCGAGAACCTCGGCCGCACGGTCGCAGCCGAAAAGGCGCGCGACGGCGAGGATTTCGGCGCGTCGATCCCGGACCTTGTGACGCCGGAATTCGTGCGCGACGAGGTCGCGCGGGGCAGAGCGATCATTCCCGCCAACATCAATCACGCCGAGCTCGAGCCGGCGATCATCGGCCGCAACTTCCTCACCAAGATCAACGCCAATATCGGCAATTCGGCGGTGCTGTCCTCTGTCGCCGACGAGGTCGACAAGCTGGTGTGGGCGATCCGCTGGGGCGCCGACACGGTGATGGACCTCTCGACGGGCCGCGACATCCACAACATCCGCGAATGGATCGTGCGCAATTCGCCGGTGCCGATCGGCACCGTGCCGCTCTACCAGGCGCTGGAGAAGGTCGGCGGCATCGCCGAGGATCTCACCTGGGAGGTCTATCGCGACACCCTGATCGAGCAATGCGAGCAGGGCGTCGACTATTTCACCGTCCATGCCGGGGTGCGCCTCGCCTACATCCCGCTCACCGCGGGCCGCGTCACCGGCATCGTGTCGCGCGGCGGCTCGATCATGGCCAAGTGGTGCCTTGCCCACCACACCGAGAGCTTCCTCTACACCCGCTTTGCCGACATCTGCGAGATCCTGGCCGCCTATGACGTGGCGTTCTCGCTGGGCGACGGCCTGCGCCCCGGCTCGATCGCCGACGCCAACGACCGCGCCCAGTTCGCCGAGCTTGAGACGCTGGGCGAATTGACGAAAATCGCCTGGGAGCACGGCGTGCAGGTGATGATCGAGGGCCCCGGCCACGTGCCGATGCACAAGATCAAGGTCAATGTCGAAAAGCAGCTTCAGCTGTGCGGCGAGGCGCCGTTCTATACGCTGGGGCCGCTGGTGACTGACATCGCGCCGGGCTACGACCACATCACGTCTGCGATCGGCGCGGCGATGATCGGCTGGTTCGGCACGGCGATGCTGTGCTACGTGACGCCGAAAGAGCACCTCGGCCTGCCCGACCGCAACGACGTGAAGACCGGCGTTATCACCTACAAGATCGCGGCGCATGCCGCCGACCTCGCCAAGGGACACCCCGGCGCGCAGGCGCAGGACGACGCGATCTCACGGGCGCGCTTCGAGTTCCGCTGGCACGACCAGTTCAACCTCGCGCTCGACACCGACACCGCGCGCGCCTTCCACGACGAGACGCTGCCCAAGGAGGCGCACAAGACCGCGCACTTCTGCTCGATGTGCGGGCCGAAATTCTGCTCGATGAAGATCAGCCAGGAGATCCGCGCGTCTGCGGCGGCGCAGCCGTCGGACGCCGTGGCCGCGGGCATGGCGGAGATGTCGGAGAAGTTCAAGGCGCTGGGCAGCAATGTCTATGTCGAGGTGGGCGAGGTAGCGGCGGGCGGCAAACTCCCCTAAAGTTCCGGCCGCCAGCCGGGAGATGCGCTCTCTCCCCGTCCCCTCGCGGGATAACGAAAGCAAGAAGGAAGGCAGGCCCGGCCGTCCGGACCCGCATGCCGCCCTGTCCGTCATGAATTTCCTGTCCATCCAATCCCACGTTGCCTACGGCCACGTCGGCAACGCCTCGGCCGTCTTTCCGCTGCAGCGGCTCGGCGTCGAGGTGTGGCCGGTCCACACCGTGCAGTTCTCCAACCACACCGGCTATGGCGCCTGGACCGGGCGGGTGTTCGACGGCGCGATGATCCGCGAGGTGATCGACGGCATCGAGGCGCGCGGCGTGCTGCCGGCCTGCGACGGCGTGCTGTCGGGCTATATGGGCGGCGCCGACATCGGCGAGGCGATCCTCGATGCCGCCGCGCGCGTGCGCGCCGCCAACCCGGCTGCGCACTATTGCTGCGACCCGGTGATCGGCGATGTCGGCCGCGGCGTGTTCGTGCGGCCGGGCATTCCCGACTTCATCCGCGACCGCGCGGTGCCGGCGGCCGACGTGGTGACGCCCAACCAGTTCGAGCTGGAGTTCCTCGCCGGGCAGGCCACGCCGACGCTTGCTGCCGCGCTCGATGCGGTGGAGGCCGTCCACCGGCTCGGCCCCAGGGTGATCCTGGTCACCAGCCTGATCACGGAGGACACGCCCGCCGACGCCATCGACCTGCTGGCCTCCGACATCCTGGGCACGTGGCGGGTGCGCACGCCGCGGCTCGATCTGTCGGTCAATGGCGCGGGCGACGCCATCGCCGCGCTGTTCTTCCTGCACTGGAAGCGCACCGGCTCGGCGCGCGAGGCGCTGGTGCGGGCGGCCTCCTCCACCTGGGGCCTGCTCAAGCGCACGCATGAGGCCGGCTCGCGCGAGATCCTCACCGTCGCGGCGCAGGACGAGTTCGTGACGCCAAGCCGGGTGTTCGAGGCCGTCACGGTCGGGCGGCCGCAGCCGTGAGCGCGCCGGTCGTTCGCCGCATCGCCGCCGCCGAGTTCGCGGTGGTGGTGGCGGATTGGCCGATGGCCCGCGCGCGGCGGGCCGAGATCGACGCCCATTTCGCGCGGCTGAAGCGCGACCGTCCCAAGCTGTGGAACGGCAAGGTGCTGGTCGCCCGCGACGTCGAGCTGGTGGGCGACCGGCTGACCGGCCATGCCTTCGAGACCGACTTCGCGTCGTTCCAATGGTGGCTCGGCACCGGCTTTCCCGATCCCGCCATCCGCAACATCTTCGGCATGGCGGCGGTGCGCGGCGCCGACGGCGGCTTCCTGCTGGGGGTGATGGGCGGCCACACCGCCAATGCCGGCAGCGTCTATTTTCCGGCCGGCACGCCCGATCCCGGCGACGTCACGAGCGGCCGGCTCGATCTCGCCGGCTCGGTGGTGCGGGAGCTGAAGGAGGAGACCGGGCTTGAGGCCGCGGCGTTGGTGGCCGAGCCCGGCTGGACCGTGGTGTTCGACGGGCCGCGGGTGGCGCTGATGCGCACCTTCCTGGCCGATGAGACCTGCGCGGCCCTGCTCGGGCGGGCGCGGGCGTACATTGCCGCCGATCCCGGCGCCGAGCTGGCAGATGTCATCGCCGTCCGCCGGATCGGCGATCTGCCGCCGGCGGCGCCGGCCTTCGTGCGGGCCTTTCTTGAATCGCGCCTTTCTTGAATCGCGCCTTGCCGCGTGAGCGTCAGGAGCGTCCGCCGAGCCGGTTGAACCGGGGCTGCTCCAAGTCTCTGAGTTGTCGCATTCTCTGTCGCAAAACCGGTTCCCACTTTTGCGGAGAATGCTTTAGCGCCCGAGGAGGCTGCCGCGCAGCACGGGGTGGGCGCGGGTGGCCTCGATGCCGGCATTCACCACCAGCTCGACCTGCTCGGGCTCCAGCCGCAGGCGGGTCGGCACCGCATTGAGCGTGGGGGTGAGCTTGCCGAGCTGGTCGAACGACACCTCCGCGAGGTCGAACGAGACGTCGTCGCAGCGCCAGCCGGGGCCGGCGCCGAGCCGCTTCGCCTCGGCGGCCGACAGGCCGCAGCGCCATTTGCGGGTCGACGTCTCCCATTGGTTCATGGTCAGGCGGAAAGCGTCGAACGAGGAGATCGCCGCCGCATCAATGGCGGTGTCGGTGACCGCGCCGAGCAGTTCCCGGCCCGAGGGCCCCTCAGGCGAGAGCGCCCAGTTGCCGGCCGGGCCGCGCCCGGCATTGACGACGATGAACACGAGGCGGCGCAGCTGGACGGCGCGCTCGGCGTTGAGGGGTGAATAGGGACGGTCGCTGATCTCGCGGGCGATGACGAGGCCGGCCAAGCCGAAATTGTCGACGAGCCCGCCATCGGCCAGCTTGACGTAGCGGATCTGGCCGGGATCGCGATAGCGGATCAGCGCCTGGGCGAAGGCGCGGGCCTGGCCGCCGGAATTCGGGTTCTTCAGCACCCGGTCGACCCAGGGCGGCAGCGGCGCGCGGCAGGAATCGGGGAAGGTCTTGAGCACGATCGGCGCAAAGGCGACTGGCACCGCGGCCGACGCGGCCACCGCCTGGGACACCGGATAGGAGGTGACGTCGCTGCACAGCGCGGCGAAGGTCGACGGCGTGAAGTGGAACGGCGTGCGGTTGAACAGGTCGGAAGCGTTGATCCACACCAGCGGCCGGTTCTTCCCATGGAGGTCGGCCAAGGTGGCGCCGTTGAAGAGCTGGCGGTCGAGCCAGGCCGGCAGGCGCGAGGAGTCGTTGACGCCGCCCTCGATGCCGCGCACCAGGTTGGCAAGGTTGATCCTCGTGTCGAGACTCTCTTCGGCGTTCTGGAGCAGGAAGCGCTCGCGGAAGTCGCCCAGCGCCGCGCGGCCCTTGAGGCCGAAATAGGCTGCGGCGACCGAGCCGCCCGACACGCCCGAGATGAACACCACCCGGTCGAGATAGCTGCCGCCCTGGCGCGAGGGCATCGTGTCGAGGGCGGTCAGCACGCCATGGGCAAAGGCGGCGGCGCGCGTGCCGCCGCCCGAGAAGGACAGGGCCACGGCGACGTCGCCGGTCATTCTCGGCGGCGAGCCCGCATCCAGCGTCGGCGACTCGGAGTCGATCGGCCGGTTGATCGGCAGGTTGAAGACCGTTCCGCATCCGGCGAGGAGAACGCCGAGCAGCGCGGCCAGGGTCAGGCGGCGTCCCGTCATGATGTCTGGTCCGTGGCTGGGGGTTCTTGGGGATGCAGGGTTCTTGGAGATGCGGGGTTCTTGGGAATGCTTGGGTCTTCGCGATGCTTGGGGGAACTTGGGGGAACTTGGGGGAACTTTGGGAACTTGGTGGATGCGGCGGGCTTGCGGGGCGCGCTCAGGACCGTCCGGCGGGATCGCGGCTGCGAACCACACTGTCGCCCTGGGAGACCGGGTAGCCGTAGCGGCGCTTGGTGGCGTTCACCAGCGCGATGGCCTCGTAGTTGCGCGCTGCCTGGCAGGCGGCGACGGCCGGCCGCAGCTCGTTGATCACCCTGTCGTAGACCGGCTTGTTGACGTGACCCATGCGCAGGTCATTGTCCATCACCGCCTTGTAGGACGAAAGCTCGGCGCCGCACGGCTGCCCCATGGGAATGTCGAGTGCCGCCACCCTGGCGCCCGGATTGACCGGCTCGCCGGAGGGGGACGGCGCGTTCGACGTCTCCAGCGTATTGCAGGCGCCAAGCGCAAGCGTGACGGCAAGCGTGACGAAAAGGGGGGTGGGGCGGAGCGGGGACATCGGTGGCCTCTTTGGAAACCATGGTGGCTGGCTCGTCATAGCAGCGAGAATGTGGCCTTGAAATAACCATAGGAAGGCGTCATGAAGGGAATGCTGGGTTCGCGGCCAAGTGTGGCCGGAGGGCCATGCGTGCGCGCCACCTTCGCCTGAAGGTTTCGGCCTATTTCGCCCAGCTCTCGACAACCGACAGCCCAAGTCACGCGGGGCGCGTCTTTGATGGCTCCCCGCGCCGCGCGGCCGGTGCCCTATGGGCGCTGCCGTGTCGCGTTTGCGCTCTCGATTTCGGGTTCTGCGGGATCACGTCGTGGTCCGCGGGCTCGATCTCGCCGGACTCCCCTGTGCGAAAGCGGGATTTCGGCGACCGGAATATGAAACGCCGGCCTTGCGGGCCGGATCTCTTAAATCAAGCGGCCGCCGGCCCGATGGCCCGGAGCGGCCGCTCCAAATGTTGGTTTGATGCATTTTCGCTCGCAGGACCGGTTTCCCGCTTTGCGGACGATGCGCCAGCAAGAAAGACAGACCTTGACCGATTTCACCACGCTCGGCCTTGCCGCGCCGATCCTGCGCGCCCTCGCCGAGGAGAATCACGTTCATCCGACCCCGATCCAGATCCAGGCGATCCCGCCGGTGGTCGCGGGGCGCGACCTCATCGGCATCGCCCAGACCGGCACCGGCAAGACCGCCGCTTTCACCTTGCCGATCCTCAACCGGCTCGCCGCCCATCGCGGCCCCGCCCGACTCGAAAAGGGCGCGGTGCGCGCGCTGGTGCTGGCGCCGACCCGCGAGCTGGCGAGCCAGATCCTCGCCGCCGTGAAGACCTATGGCCGGCACCTGCGGCCGAGGGTCGCGCTGGCGATCGGCGGGGTGTCGATGAACCCGCAGGTCCGGGCGCTGGCCCAGGGCGTCGACGTGCTGGTGGCCACCCCCGGCCGGCTGATGGACCTGGCGAACCACCACGCCGTGCGGCTCGACCGGGTCGAGGTGCTGGTGCTGGACGAGGCCGACCAGATGCTCGACATGGGCTTCATCCACGCCATCCGCCGGATCGAGGCGATGTTGCCGCACAATCGCCAGAGCCTGCTGTTCTCGGCCACGATGCCCAAGGAGATCGAGGCGCTGACCGGCAAGATGCTGCGCGATCCGGTGCGGGTGGCGGTGACCCCGGTGGCCAAGACCGCCGACCGCATCGACCAGCGCATCCTGCTCGTCGACAAGGCCGACAAGACGGCGATCCTGGCCGACGTGCTGCGCCGCGAGCCGGTGGAGCGGGCCCTCATCTTCGCCCGCACCAAGCACGGCGCCGACAAAATCGTGCGCATGCTCGACAAAGCCGGCTTGCCGGCGGCGGCAATCCACGGCAACAAGTCGCAGAACCAGCGCGAGCGGGTGCTCGCCGCCTTTCGCGACGGCAGCCTGCGCACGCTGGTGGCAACCGATATCGCCGCCCGCGGCATCGACGTCGCGGGCGTCAGCCATGTGGTGAATTTCGACTTGCCCAACGTGCCCGAAAGCTATGTGCATCGCATCGGCCGCACCGCCCGTGCCGGCGCCACCGGCGTGGCGATCTCCCTGTGCGATGCCGAGGAGCGGCCCTATCTCAAGGCCATCGAGACCTTGATCCGCGCGTCCATCCCGGCGGTCGACATGCGCGGGCGGGTGCGGACAGGCGGGGGTGCGGCTGTGCCGAAGGGTGAGGACGAGTCCAGGGCGGCACCGCGCGCCGCCGGGCGGACGGCCAAGCCGTCAGCCAAACCGGCAGCCAGGCCTGCAGTCAGGTCGCCGGCCGGGCACGCCGCTGCCTCGGACGCCCATCCGGGCGCCAAGCAGGACACCAGGTCGAGTCGTGAGCGCGGGCAGATGGGCGGCAAGGCTGCCCAGCGGCCGGCCGCCGCCCGGACGGGGACGGCACGGCCGCCGGCACGCGAACCGGGCACGGACGCCAGTTTCGCGGCCATGGCGTTCCTCAAGCCGGCGCGGCGGCCGGGCCGGGGCAGCCGGTTCGCGCCTGTGGCGCGGCCGGTGGGCTGAGATTTCAGGAGCAAGGCATGTCGAAGGAAGAACTGCTGGAATTCGATGGGGTGGTGACCGAGGTCTTGCCGGACGGCAATTTCCGGGTGAAGCTCGACAACGACCACGAAATTCTCGCCTATGCCGCCGGCAAGATGCGCAAGCACCGCATCCGCACCATCGCCGGCGACCGGGTGGTGGTGGAAATGTCGCCCTACGACCTGGAGCGTGGCCGCATCAATTTCCGCCACAAGTCGGAGAGCGCCGGCCCGATCGGCAGCGGCCAGCGCCGCCCGCAGTTCCGCCGCCGCTGACCGCGCACCGGACGGGGCCCGTGGAGGGCGGGGATCAGCGGGGCACGTGCAACAGTGCCTCGATCCTGCCCTCGATACGGGCCACGGCCGCCGCCAGATCCTGGCTGCGCAGGCGGTCGAGCTTGTCGTGCAGCGCGACGATCTCGACCTCGGCCTTGAGGTTGACCTCGTAGTCGTGCAGCGCCTGGATGCGGTCCTTCGCCGCCTGCCGGTTCTGGCTCATCATGATGATCGGCGCCTGGATGGCCGCCAGCGTCGACAGCACCAGATTGAGCAGGATGAAGGGGTAGGGGTCGAAGGGCGTCCCGCCGGCGAGGCCGAGATTGACCGCGATCCACACCAGCATCACCAGGGCGAAGCTGACGATGAACGGCCAGGAGCCGCCCCACGCCGCCACCGCGTCGGCGAGGCGCTGGCCGAAGGTCAGGCTCTCCTCGTATTCCGCCGACCAGTCCAGCCGGGCGCTGAGGCGCTTTGCGATGTGTTCGATGACGCGGCGGTCGCGCGGCGGCAGCGCCTCCGGCCCCTTGTCGATCAGGCGTTCGGCGAAGGCGCGGATGTGGTCGGTCATGGTGGGTCCGGGGATTGGCGGGGCCTCTCGGCGGGGTCTCGCGGTGCGCTCCGCCGGTCATCATGCCGGCAGGGAGCCGATTGTCCCATCATCTTGCCACCGGCCCTCGCAACCGGTACAAGGGATCATTCGTGGTTTGCGGCCCGCGCGGACAGCGTGGGTCTATGGGCGCGAGACAGAGGGCAATACGGTGATCCGCTCGACGACGAGCCGCACCTGGAACCGGACCGCGCACGCGGTGCTCCGGCGCGCCCTTGCGCTTCGCGGGATCCTGCTCCTTAGCCGCCCCTGAGGGCCGGCCGGGCTTTTGCCTGGGCGCTCAGGGGACCTTGCGAGCAACCTCCCGAAACCGCAGACGGGGCCACGCGAGAAGGCCCGCGATCTCCACGACAAGGATTTCCCAATGACTGCCAAGCCGCAGACGGAAGGCGCGCAGGGCGTATCCGCCCAGACCGAGGCCGCCCACGACCGCGTCATCATCTTCGACACCACGCTGCGCGACGGCGAGCAGTGCCCCGGCGCCACCATGACGCTGGAGGAGAAGCTGCAGGTCGCCGACCTCCTGGACGAGATGGGCGTCGATGTGATCGAGGCCGGCTTCCCGATCGCCTCCAATGGCGATTTCGAGTCGGTGTCGATGATCGCGGCGCGACTGAAGAACGCCTCGGTCGCCGCCTTGGCGCGGGCCGCCTTCAAGGACATCGACCGCGCCGCCGAGGCGATCAAGGCGGCGCGCCGGCCGCGCATCCACACCTTCATCTCGACCTCGCCGGTCCACATGAAGTGGAAGCTGCAGAAGACGCCCGACGAAGTGCACGAGATGGTGATCGCCCAGGTCAGCCGGGCCAGGAACCATGTCGACGACGTCGAGTGGAGCTGCGAGGACGGCACCCGCACCGAGCACGACTTCCTGTGCCGGGTGATCGAGAGCGCGATCAAGGCCGGGGCCACCACCATCAACGTCCCCGACACTGTCGGCTACACCACGCCGGACGAGTATTTCGCCTTGATCAAGATGATCCGCGAGCGCGTGCCCAATTCCGACAAGGCGATCTTCTCGGTGCACTGCCATGACGATCTCGGCATGGCGGTGGCCAATTCGCTGGCCGGCGTGCGCGCCGGCGCGCGCCAGATCGAATGCACCGTCAACGGCATCGGCGAGCGCGCCGGCAACGCCGCCATGGAAGAGGTGGTGATGGCGATCCGGACGCGCGCGGACGTGTTTCCGTTCGCCACCGGCATCAAGACCGAGATGCTGACGCGGGCCTCCAAGCTGGTGTCGGCGGTGACCTCGTTCCCGGTGCAGTACAACAAGGCGGTGGTCGGCCGGAACGCCTTCGCCCACGAGAGCGGCATCCACCAGGACGGCATGCTCAAGCACACCCAGACCTACGAGATCATGACGCCCGAGAGCGTGGGCGTGAAGCAGACCTCGCTGGTGATGGGCAAGCATTCGGGGCGCAACGCCTTCCGCGAGAAGCTGAAGATGCTGGGCTACCAGCTGGGCGACAACGAGTTCGAGGATGCGTTCAACCGCTTCAAGGACTTGGCCGACCGCAAGAAGCACGTCTATGACGAGGACATCGAGGCTTTGGTCGATCAGGAGATCGCCACCGCCCAGGACCGCATCAAGCTGGTGTCGCTGAGCGTGATCGCCGGCACCCACGGGCCGCAGCGCGCCACCATGCGGCTCGAAGTCGATGGCACGCGCATGCTGGAGGAGGCCGAGGGCAATGGCCCGGTCGATGCGGTGTTCAACGCCATCAAGGCGCTGGTGCCGCACGAGGCCAAGCTGGAGCTCTACCAGGTGCACGCCGTCACCGAGGGCACCGACGCGCAGGCCGAGGTGTCGGTGCGGCTGTCGGAAGGCGGCAAGACGGTGACCGGCCGCGGCGCCGATCCCGACACGCTGGTGGCCTCGGCCATGGCGTACCTGGCCGCGCTGAACAAGCTGATCCTGAAGCGCCAGCAGCTCCACTCCACCGCGGCGGAGTGAGATTCATACGGTTTCCGGTTGATCCCTTCGGGATACCGGAAACGATCTCGCCGAAAAATCCTTGATCTGGAAGGGATTTTCCGGCGAACGGCATACGGTTCTCCGGCCTGATCGGCCGGAAACCGTATCAATCCCGGTTTGACCGGCCGCTCTCCCATGACGAAACGGCCGCGGCGAATGTTCGCCGCGGCCGTTTTGCATTGAAGGCTTGGTGTGGTTTCCGGCTGATCGCTTCGTGATCCCCGGAACCGGGCGGCGCAGGCCGCCCGGTCGCGTCGACTCGCTCACTGGTTCTGGGCGTAGTCCGGCAGTTCCCAGTGGTTGGGCGAACGCCACAGGTTCGACAGCAGGAGCTGGCGCATGGCGATGAATTCCTTGGGCAGCCGGTCGAACAGCTTGATGAACAGCTCCTCGTGGCCGAGCACTTCCTTCTGCCAGACGTCGCGGTCGACCGACATCAGCTGGTGGAACTGCTCGCGCGAGAAGTCGAGGCCGCGCCAGTCGATGTCGTCATAGGTCGGCACGTAGCCGAGCGGACCCTCGATGGCGCGGGCGGTGCCGGCGGCGCGCTCGACGATCCACTTCAGCACGCGCATGTTCTCGCCGTAGCCCGGCCACAGGAACTTGCCGTCCTTGTCCTTGCGGAACCAGTTGACGGAGAAGATGCGCGGCGGCTGCGTGACCTTGCGGCCCATATTGAGCCAGTGATTGAAGTAGCTGGCCATGTGGTAGCCGGCGAACGGCAGCATCGCCATCGGGTCGCGGCGAACCTCGCCGATATTGCCGAAGGCGGCGGCGGTCATCTCCGAGCCCATGGTGGCGCCGGCGTAGACGCCGAACGCCCAGTTCACCGGCTGATAGACCAGCGGAACGACCGTCGAGCGGCGGCCGCCGAACACGATGGCCGAGATCGGCACGCCGGCCGGGTTCTCCCACTCCTTGTCGACCGCCGGGTTCTGGTTGGCGGGGACGGTGAAGCGGGAATTGGGGTGGGCCGCCTTGCGGCCGCAATCGGGCGTCCAGTCATTGCCCTGCCAGTCGATGGCGTGGGCCGGCGGCGCGCCGTCCATGCCCTCCCACCACACGTCGCCATCGTCGGTCAGCGCGACATTGGTGAAGATGGTGTTGGCGCGGATCGTCTCCATGCAGTTCGGGTTCGAGGTGTAGTTCGTGCCGGGCGCCACGCCGAAATAGCCGGCTTCGGGATTGATGGCGTAGAGCCGGCCGTCGGCCCCGGGCTTCAGCCAGGCGATGTCGTCGCCGATGGTGGAGACCTTCCAGCCCTCCATCTCCTTGGGCGGGATCAGCATGGCGAAGTTGGTCTTGCCGCAGGCCGAGGGGAAGGCCGCGGCGACATAGGTCTTCTTGCCCTTGGGATCCTCGACGCCGAGAATGAGCATGTGCTCGGCCATCCAGCCCTCGTCGCGGCCCAGCACCGAGGCGATGCGCAGCGCCAGACACTTCTTGCCGAGCAGGGCGTTGCCGCCATAGCCCGAGCCGTAGGACCAGATCGAGCGCTCTTCCGGAAAGTGGACGATGTACTTGACGGTGGGGTTGCACGGCCAGGCGACGTCCTTCTGGCCGGGGGCGAGCGGGGCGCCGACCGTGTGCACGCACGGCACGAACACGTCGGACTCGCCCAGCGCGTCGTCGACGGCGCGGCCCATGCGGGTCATCAGCTTCATGTTGACGACGACGTAGAGCGAGTCGGTGATCTCGTAGCCGATATAGGAGATCGGCGAGCCGATCGGTCCCATGCAGAACGGGATGACGTACAGGGTGCGGCCGCGCATCGAGCCGTCGAACAACGGCTGCAGCGTCGCCTTCATCTCGCGCGGGTCCATCCAATTGTTGGTGGGCCCGGCATCCTCCTTGTTGAGGCTGCAGATGTAGGTGCGGTCCTCGACGCGGGCGACGTCGGAGGGGTCGGAGAAGGCGAGGAAGCTGCCCGGGCGCTTGGCCGGATTGAGGCGCTTGAAGGTCCCGTTCTTCACCAACTGCTCGCAGAACCCGTCATACTCGGCCTGGGAACCGTCGCACCAATGGATCTGGTCCGGCTTGCACAGTGTCGCGATGTCGTTGACCCATGCGCGCAGACGTTGGCTCTTGATGTGCGCGGGAATGCTGGTCGTTGCGGGCATGTTCTCTCTCAACCCCTCGTGAATGCCGGATTCGGATCGCATCTTTCCTCGGCGGTCGGCGGCAAAGATGCGTTGGTCGTCGAATTTGGGAAACGCCGGCATCTGTATCTCAGCCGTTGCGCTGTTGCCATCCATACGGCGGATGGGCCGCAATTGCAGCCGGAATCCGGCCGGCAGGGGTGGGTTCAGCGGTTCAGTGCGACCTCCGGTCGCGCCGGCGCAGGCCGGATGTCTCCGGTCCGCGGCTCTTCGCCGTCCTCGCCGCGGCCGCGTTGCAGCCTGGACATGCTTGATATGCTCTGCGCCAGGGTCGTGCCCAGGATGGCCCAGAACGGCAGGAAGAAGCCCGCCGTCTGCAGATGGAAATCCACCAAGGCATGCAGGAAGGTCAGCGTACCCACCGCCGCGCCGGCGATCGGCAGGGCGCGGTCTCGGCGGCGGTTCAGCGCGCCGCGATAGAGCAGCGCGAGGGTTGCAAGGCTGGCCAGCACGACGGCGGCGGCGGCCGGCAGGCCCAGTTCGACCGCCACTTCGAGCGGCGTGTTGTGGGCGCGGTCGACGATGCCGAAGATGAACCCGTCGGGCCGGTAGGCGGGAAAGACGGCGGCGAAGGTGCCAAGCCCGGTGCCCCACCAGGGATGGTCGGCGATGATCCCGCCGCTCGACTGGAAGATCAGAAGCCGGCTGAAATCCGTCACGCCGCCCTGCTGGATGCGCTGTTCGAGCAGGCCGCCCCACATTTCGACGGCGGCCACGCCGAGCGCGGCGACCGCGGCGACCACCGCCAAGCCCGGCGAGGCGCCCTTGAGTTCGCGACGGAAGCTCAGCAGCACGGCGACGGCCACGGCCAGCAGGGTCAAGAGGCTGCCGGCGCGCGAGCCGGTGGCCAGCACCGCCCCCAGGCAGATGAGCAGCGCAAGCGTCGGCTGGGTGATCTCGCGCGGCATGCGGCTGAAGCCGAGCCGCAGCACATCCTTCAGATCGGCGCGGTCGTCGGGCAAATGGTGGCGAAGCCGCACGCACAGCAGGGCGGCCCAGATGACGGCGCCCATGCCGAAATAGGTCGCCGCGGTGTTGGGATTGACGAAGGTGCCGGTCATCCGGCCGGAATAGGCTGGCCGTTCCCGCCACAGCAGCATGTGCGGGTCGATGACCATCATCAGCAGGCCGTAGATCGCATAAGCGAGGCTCGCGACGGCAACGACCTTCATCAGGCGCACCGCGCAGTCGCGATCGGTGGCGGTCACGAACCCCGCCAGGAAGGCCATGAAGGCGGCGACCGCCGGCCCGATGGCGAGCCAGGGCAGATCGCGCGTTGCCGTCGGCACCGGCGTGAGCCGCGGCTCGCCGAGCAGCGCGGCCGCCCGTTCATGCAACGGATAGTCCGGCAGCAGGCCGGGCAAGGCCGCCGACTGCAGGGCCACCACCAAGCCGTAGACGGCCGCCGCGACAAGCATCGGCGCCAGCAGCGCGAGATGGGAGGGCCGCAGGTGGCGATAGTCGGCGAAGACCAGCGAGACCGCCAGCAGCACGATCCACATCGCCAGCCACAGCGGCTCGTTGGAGCCGAAGGGCAGCGGCGCCAGCGCAACGACGGTGTAAAGGGCAGCGTGGGAAAGGCGGGACACGGTACCGGCTCACGGCTCGTCTTCGCCCGAATTCGGCGGACCGATCCATAGCCCAGCTCGGTTGCAGGCGGAAGCGGGTTGCGGGACGAAGCCGGTTGCAGGTGCGGCGTGGCGGCGGCCGGACCGGCGCAGCCGGCAAGCAGGCGGGGCGGCGCCGGCGATATTTGCCGCGACCCGGTTTCAGGCGCGACCGCGCCTGCCTATATATCCAGGCGAAGGCGGAGGGTCCGGCGGTGTAGCGTGGTTCGCCCGGCAACCTTAAGCAGAATGAGGCGCGTTTTCCGCAAAATATGGGATTCGGTTTTGCGAAGGAACGTGCACCGGAACAGAAGCTGGAGCATCCTGCGATCCGCGACGGTCGACGTGTCGGGGGCTATGGAGCGAGACGGAACGGGTCGATGATCCTGCGGGCCTTGAGGCATCGACGGCAGCCGGCTGCGGCGGGGCAGTTGCCCCCGGTTGTCCATGCCCTGACCGAAGGATGCCGGGTGTACGCCATCGGCGACGTTCACGGCCACGCCGACCTGCTGGGGCGCATGCTGGAGACGATCGACGCCGAGGAGGCGCGGCGCCCCCCCGCCACCTGGACGGTGGAACTGTTCCTGGGCGACGTGATCGATCGCGGACCGGAGTCGCGCGGCGTCGTCGACATGCTGATCGAGCCGCCCGGCGGCGGCCGGCATCGCGTCTGCCTTCGCGGCAACCACGAGGACTGCCTGCTGCGCTTCCTCGCTGAGCCGACCGTCCTGGCCACCTGGCGGGCGTTCGGCGGCCTGGAGACGCTCGCCAGCTATGGCCTGTCGCACCGCCCGCTGAGCACGCCCGAAGATTTCGATGCCGCGCGCATCGAGTTCATCAACAAGCTGCCGCCGGCGCACAAGAGGTTCTTCGAGCAGACTTGGCTGTTCTATGAGCAGGGTGGCTTCTTCTTCGCCCATGCCGGGGTCCGTCCCGGCGTTCTGCTGAGCGAGCAGACGGCGGAAGACCTGATGTATATCCGCGGTCCGTTCGTGTCCTACCATGGCGACTTCGGCAAGCGCATCGTCCACGGCCACACGCCGGTTGCCGCCGTCGAGGTCTTGCCGAACCGCATCAATGTGGACACCGGCGCCTATGCGACCGGGCGGCTGTCGTGCGTGGTGATCGAAGGCGACCGGGTCGACGTTCTGAGCGTCAGCCGCATGCCGCTGAAGGAGCGGGCCTGATCGGCCAGGCGCGACAGAAGGCGCGACAGCCGGCCCGCCGGCCGCGCTGTCATTGTGACAGCGTGTCTTTCCGGGCCTTTGCGGTGGGCGTGCTGCGATTGTACGCCACCGGCACGGCGCGGCGGCCGGGCCGGTCGCGGGGCGGCCCGGCGATCGCCAGCCACAGGCGCGGATCCTCCGCGCTCGATCGCATCATCCAGCGGTATCCGGTGCGCGACCAGGGCACCACCCGGTCGCGGAGGTTGTCCAGCACGAAGTCGCCCCGGTCGGTGGCGACGACGGCGACGAGGTGGTACTCGGTGCTGGGGATGCGGGCGATGGCCAAGCCGACGGCACCGCGCGGCCAGCCGCGCGAGATCAGGATGTGGCGCTTGCGCACCGCATAGTCGTCGCAGTCGCCGGCAGCGGCATCCAGGTTCCAGATGTCGAGACCGTCGTCGGAGCGCGGCCGAATCGCCGCATTGACGGAGCGATTGACCTCGTCGAGATCGGCCCAGCGCTCCTCGGTGAGCGCGACCATGGTGGCGCCGTCCTCGCCCGCGCGGCATTCGCTCTCGAAATCCATGCAGAAGCGGACGGCGGCGATGGGCGCCAGCACCGCCGGCCCGAGCCGCATCGGCGTGCTCTTCGGGATGGGATTGGCCAGCCGCGTTGCCGACAGGGGCATGGCGCGGGCAGGGGTTTCCGCCGTCAGCGTCACCGCTCCGACCACCAGCATGCTCGCAGCCAATCGCTTCATCTCGCGCCTCCCGAACTGCCGTGCGAGGCGACCATACTGACGGGGTGCTAAGAGGGACCTCTCGTCGGGTAAAACATTCGAGGAACGACCGTAATCGTTCATTCACCAAAACCGGTGACAGCAAGGAACCGCGCCAGGCCCGCGGGTCTGCCGCCGGCCGGCGAAGGACCGGGCCTCGAACCAGGGATATGCGCCGATGAAGCCGATCGTCACCTTGACCCTCAACCCGTCGATCGACGGCGCTGCGGAAACCGACGCCATCCGCCCCACCCACAAGATCAGGACCAGCAACGAGCGCTATTATCCGGGCGGCGGCGGCATCAATGTCGCGCGCGTGGTGGCCGAGCTCGGCGGCGCGACCTGCGCGGTCTATGCCGCGGGCGGCGCGACCGGGCCGATCCTCGATACGCTGATCAAAAAGCGCGGCATCGCCATCCACCGGGTCGACATCGCCCAGGACACGCGGATCAGCCACAGCGTGTTCGAGCGCTCGACCGGGCTCGAATACCGGTTCGTGCCCGAGGGGCCGGAACTGCAGCCGCAGGAATGGCAGAGCTGCCTCGACGCGCTGGCCGATGTCGACTGCGACTATCTGGTCGCCAGCGGCAGCCTGCCGCGCGGCGTGCCGGAGGATTTCTATGTCCGCGTCGGCGAGCTTGCCGGGCGCACCGGCGCCAGGCTGGTGGTCGACACGTCCGGGCCGGCGCTGCGCGCGGCGGTGGCTGTGGGCGGCCTTCACCTCGTCAAGCCGAGCCTCGGCGAGTTCGAACTCCTGGTCGGGCGCAAGCTGCCGGATCCTGAGGCCCAGCACGCGGCGGCGATGGAGCTCGTCGGTTCGGGGAAGGTGGCGCTGCTGGCGGTCACGCTCGGCCATCTCGGCGCGTTCCTGGCCGAGCCGGGCGGCATCCTGCGGCTGCCGGCGATGCCGATCGAGGCGAAGAGCGCGGTCGGCGCCGGCGACAGCTTCGTGGCGGGAATGACCCTCGGGCTGGCGCGCGGCCTGCCGCCGCGCGAGGCGTTCAAGCTCGGCATGGCGGCCGGCACCGCGGCGGTGCTGACGCCGGGCACGGAACTCTGCACGCGCGCCGATGTCGAGCGGCTGTTCGCCGACCTGCAGGCGACCGCCGAGGGCCAGCCGGCATCGGCTTGAGCATCCGCCGATCCGATGGAACCGAGCGGACGCTCTAAGTCCTTGAGTTGTCGCATTCTCTTCCGCAAAACCGGTTCCCACTTTTGCGGAGAATGCTCTATTTGAGACGGAACGCGCCGTGGCAGGCGTTGCAGTGGGTGGTGACCACCGCAAGTCCGCCCATCAGCTCCGCCCAGCCGGCGCTGTCCGGCTTCTCGGGCAGGCGCTCGGCGATGCGGGCGAAGTCGTCGGCGGCGCGATGGAAGCCGAAGCCGATCTCGCGGAATTCCGGCGTCATGTAGCGGCCGAAGCCCTTGCCGCGGCCGATGGCCATCTCCTTGCGGGCGAATGCGCCAGCGCCCTTGATGTCGCCCGACGACAAGAGCTGGATGACGCCGTCGAGGGAGCCCATGTGCGTGCGCATTTCCTCCAGGAACGCGGCGCGCACATCGGGCGGCAGGTCGATGGCGGTGCGGCCGTCGTCGGCGGCCAGGGCCGGGGACGCCACCGCCAGCCACAGGGCGGCAAGGCCAATTCGGCCGGAGAGCGATGCGCGCATGCTACCTTCTCCTTCTGATGCGGTTTCCGGTGGATCACGTCATGTCTCCCGGACGGGATTGAAGCGAAACCTTTCGCGCGCGGCTTCACCCGGGGCGCGGCCGGCGGCGTGACCCTAGGTGCGACCGCCTGACGGCGCGCTGACGGCGGCCGCCCCATGGCACAGCCATCTTTCGGGCGCTCGTCAGACCAGCCGGTCGATCCGGCTGCCGGGCGGGAGAAGGATGCGCTGCGGAGAGGACGCAGTGGCCGGCGCGCTGGCGGGGGCTGCAGCAGCCTGGCGGGACGCCGTGTGCTCCGCCGGCGCGGCGCCCTCGGCGGTTGGCGCCGCGATGGCAGGCGAATGCGAGGACGCCTCGGCCGGGCGGCTGTCGGCCGCGGGCCTGGCAACGTCCTTCGCCTTGGCAAAATCCTCAAGATGCCGGGCGAGATGTCCACGCACGACGGGAGGCGTGCTCATGGGGAGGCGTGCTCATGACAACCTATTCCCGCAGCCGATTCGCTGCGAATAGGCCGAAAATCTTGACCGAACCAAGCATTCCCTACCGAAAACCTGGCGCTGTGCCAATCCCAAACAGCGCGTTGTGATGCGACATCCGGCCGATCAAGCTGGAGAACCGTAGAGCATCCGCCGATCCGGTTGAACCGGGCGGACGCTCTAAGTTCTTGGTTTGTCGCATTCTCTTTCGCAAAACCAGTATCCACTTTTGCGGAGAACGCTCTAGTCTGTTCGCCGCGCCTTGGCGCGCTCACGCCGCCGTGCCGGCCGCAATCGGCACCCGGCAGATGCCCGCGGCGGGGATTTCGAGGGCGGCGTTGAACTTGCTCGACATGTTCTGGAAGGCGATCAGCGCGGCCAGTTCGACGATCGCGTCGGCCGGGAAGGCGGCGCCGAGCCGCGCCTTCAGCGCGGGATCGACGACGCGGCCGGTGATGGTGACGGCTTCGGTGAAGGCCAGCGCCGCCTTTTCGCGCTCGCTGAACAGGTCCGAGGTCTCGAAACGGTCGAGCGCCCACAGCCTGTCCTCGGCGACATCGCGCTCCAGGGCGCGCGAGGCGTTGAGGTCGATGCAGAACGGGCACACATTGATCTGCGACACGCGCACCATGATCAGCGATCGCAGGGCGGGCTCGATCGGCGAGGCGGTGCGGTCGATCGCCCGGTAGAGCCGCAGGAATGCCCGCAGCACCCGCGGCGTACGCGCCCACTGGCGCACCGGCTCGGAGACCGGCTGGCCGATGGCGTCGCGAAAGGCGAAAAGCCAGCGCATGTACAAAGGATAGTGCCCAGCGGCGGGCGTGGCGATCCAGCTCATCGGGTCGTCTCCTGGGTCAAGCGGCGAAGGACGGCGGGACGCCCCCGGCCCGCGCAGTGTGCGGTCCAAGACGTGTGGTCCACGAAACGTCGGCCCGCGAATTGTCTGCGCGAAGCGAATGGCGGCCGGTCATGCGGTTTCCGGGCGAGCCCTTCGGGAACCCGGACGCGGTCACGCCGAAAACCTCAGTCCCGAGAGAGGCTCGCGACAGCGGGCTTTTCGGCGATCGGACGACGGCTCGAAGGCTTGATCGGCCAGAAACCATATCATACGAAGCGCCGGCTTCAGCGGCGAGCGTCCTTAGAGCGTTATCCGATCTGACTGCATCAGATCGGATAACGCTCTACGTTTCTGGTTTGTCGCATTTTCTTTCGCAAAACCGGTATCCACTTTTGCGGAAAATGCTCTTGTGCCCGGCTTGCCCGCAGGGCGTGGCGGGCAAGGGGGCCATCGCCGCGATCTCTGCTGGCCGCGGGGGCAGCTCTTCCGTCCCATTGAGGCGATCTATCGGCCGCGGACTGTATCTTCACCCCGATCCTGATGTGCAGCTTCACCCGTAACTTTACCCGCATCTTCACGCGGTCTCGACGCCACCCCTGGCGCAAACTGCCGGGGAGTTCGCCGCGGTCTTCCGCAAGGGAAGAATCGCGGAAAAGGCTGCCGCCTTGTCGACCGCAACCAACAATAGAAGAATTGCGCGCGAATCAGCGCGTTTGGCACCGGACCGTCGGCGTGGTTGCACCGGTTCAGCGAAAGAATGGGCTGAAATCAATCATCTTGCGTGACTTTTCCGTGACGCCGGCCGGATTTTGCGGATGCGCGGCCCGTTAACGCAAGGTTGCAGAAGATGGGCGATTGCTGTACGTTGCCGCCGACGTTGAAGGGATTTTTCGCATGACCTCGATCCGACTCAAGGCGATCGCGCTTTCACTGGGGGCGGCGGGATTGTGGGTGCTGCCGATGGCGAGCGTCAGTGCCCAGCAGGCGCCTTCCGGGCCGCAAGCGAGCGCCGGCCAGCAGGGCGCGCCAATCACTCTCGAAACCACCCCGGCCGAGATCACCCAGCGCTTTCCGGCGGGCGGCGCGTCGTTTGCCGCGGCGCTGCGGGGCTTCCTCGATGCCAACGCCAACCAGCTCGGTGTGGCGCTCAACCATATCAAGGGGCTGCTGGCGAACCTGAATTCGGCCCAGTCCGAGACGGTCGGCGAGGTGCTGGGACGACTGGCGGCCGATCTCATGGCGCGCAAGGATCTCGACAATCTGCGGCTGGTCCAGGAGTTGGTGGCGCGTGGCAACTCGTTCCTGGTCGCCGGCTATAACCGCTCGACCGGGCTCAATCCGGATACTGCGGGCCTCGGCGGCGGTGCCGGCGGTGGCGCAGGGCCTGTCGGGTCGATTGCCGGTTCCGGCGGGGGCGGTGGCGGCGGGGCCGCCCAGGGCAACACTGCCTATGGCACGAGCAGCTCCAATCCGATCACCGGCGGCGGTGGCGCCGGCGCCTCGGTGACCCGCAACAACTCATATTATTCGTACACCAACTCGATCAGCCCATTCTGAGCGGCCGTCCTGACATTTCGCGGCGCAGACACGTCTTGCAGGACGGCAGGACGTGTTTTGGGCAGGGCGTGTTTTGCTTCGTGCAGAACCGGTTGCGGGATTGCGGATGCGCCGGGAGGTCGGCGTGAGACGAACAGGCAGCCGTGCCGGCGTGGCGCAGCGGCCGGAATGCGGTTTGCCGGCATTGCTCGGTTGCCGGCGAGCTCAATTGCTGGCTTGCTCGGTTGTTGACTGTGTTCGGTTGTTGGCGGTGCGCACAAGACCCTTCGGGTGTGTCCGGCCAAGGCCGGCCTTGGGATCGAGGCCGGCCTTGGGATCGAGGCCGGCCTTGGGATCGAGGCCGGCCCGGGGAGCGGGAGTGGGTTTCCAGGCGACAGAGGGGCCTTTCGACCGACGGCGACCTTATCGAGGGACAAGGGTCTTTATCGAGGGACAAGGGTCTTTCGATCAAACAGGGTGTTTCGATCAACTTGGGTCTTTCGAGCGACTTGGGTCTTTCGAGCGACTTGGGTCTTTCGAGCAACAACGGGTTTGTCGGCGAACGAACGGCGCGCCCCAAAGCCGTCGACCTTGAAACGCGTGGACAAAACGAAACGCGTGGACAAAGCGCGCGCGGACTGAGATTTCACGACAGCGTCCCGAGGGCATGCGGACCCGGGACATTCGGGGCAGGGTGATCATGCTGCAGGTCGATCGGACAGCCGGCACGCCGGAGCAGGCGGAGACGGCCGAAGCCGGGTTCGATTTCGTCAGTCTCTACACATTTCTTCGCCGCAACCTGACCGTGATCGTCGTCGGCGCGGTGGTCGGCCTCGTTCTCGGCGCCATCTTCATGCTGACCACGCCGCCGACCTACATGGCAGCGGGCCAGCTGATCATCGACACCCGCAAGATCCAGCTGTTCCAGCAGCAGTCGGTGCTCGCCGACGGCATGATCGACAATGCCGCCGTCGACAGCCAGGTGCAGCTCCTGCAGTCGGAAAACGTGGCGCTCGCGGTCATCCGCGACCTCAAGCTCATCGAGGATCCGGAGTTCGTCGGCGGCGCGCCCAGCGTGGTCGGAACGGTGATCGGCGCGGTGAGCGACGGCATCTCCATTCTCTTCGGCGGCGGCAATGACGAGGAGGTCTCCACCGAGTATCTCGAGCGCAGGGCGGTCGGCTACCTGAAGAAGAATCTCAAGGTCAAGCAGCTCGGCCGCTCCTATGTGATCGAATACTCGTTCTCCGCGCTCGATCCCAACAAGGCGGCGCAGGTGGCCAACGCCCTGGCCGAGGCCTACATCGTCGACCAGCTCGAGGCCAAGTATCAGGCCACCCGCCGCGCCTCGGTGTGGATGCAGGATCGCATCAAGGAGCTGCGCGACCAGGCCCAGCAGGCGGCGCGCGCGGTCGAGGATTTCAAGCAGCGAAACAACATCATCAGCTTCTCGACCGGCGGCACCGGCACCCGGCTGATCGGCGAGCAGCAGCTCCAGGAGATCAACTCCCAGCTGACCCAGGCCCGCGCCCAGACGGCGGAAGCCAAGGCCAAGCTCGACCGCGTCGACGACATCCTGCGCTCGGGCGGCGAGATCGGCGAGGCCGTGGTGGCGGACGTGCTGCGCAACGAGGTCATCACCCGGCTGCGTCAGCAACTGCTCGACGCCAACAAGCGCGAGGCCGATTGGGCGCAGCGCTATGGGTCGGACCACATCGCCGTGCTGAAGCTGCGAACCGAAATGACCCAGCTCAAGCGCGTGATGCAGGAGGAGCTCAAGCGCATCGCCGAGACCTACAAGAGCGACTACGAGATCGCCAAGGTCCGCGAGGAGTCGATCCTGGCCAGCATGAACGACGTGATCCGCGACGCCGGCACCACCAATCAGGCGCAGATCGCGCTGCGCGACCTGGAGAGCACGGCCCAGACCTACCAGACCCTCTACGACAGCTTCCTGCAGCGCTACACCGAGGCGCTGCAGCAGCAGTCGTTCCCGATCACCGAGGCCCGCGTCATCACCAGCGCCTCCCGACCGTTCGCCAAGAGCTATCCCAGGCTGTCGGTGGTGATGGCGATCGCGATCTTCATCGGCCTGCTCGGCGGGGTCGGCGTCGGCTTCCTGCGCGAGCAGCTCGATCGCGTGTTCCGCACGGTCAGCGACGTCGAGCATTTCCTGCGCATCAGCTGCTTCGGCCTGCTGCCCCTGGTGCGGCCGACCCGGGCCGCGACCAAGCCGGCGGGCCGGCCCGGCGCCAGGGCGACCGCGAAATCCGGGCCGAGCGGGCCCGGCGCGGCCGCGAGCGCCGGTGCGGGATCCGACGTGCCGGCCGCGGAGGCCGAGGGCCGGGGCGGCGTCTCGTCGGACGGCGGCCTGCTCCGCTACACGATCGACGCCCCATTCTCGCGCTTCTCCGAGACGCTGCGAAGCGTCAAGGTGGCGGCCGACCTTGCCCAGATCAGCCGTCCCGTCAGGGTGCTCGGCGTCGTCTCGGCCATTCCCAACGAGGGCAAGTCCACCGTCGCCGCCAACCTCGCCCAGATGATCGCCCACAGCGGCAAGAAGACGCTGCTGCTCGACGCCGACCTGCGCAACCCGTCCCTGTCCCGCCGCATGGTGGCGGCCGACGAGTCCGGTGTCCGGGCCGGGATCGTCGAGGTGCTGTCCGGCCAGGTCGCGCTCGATGCGGTGCTGATGGTCGATCCGGTCACCGGCCTTCATCTGCTGCCGACCGTCGTCAAGGAGCGCATCGCCAACACCAACGATATCCTGACGTCGGCGGCGATGAAGCAGGTGCTCGACCATCTGCGCACCCTCTACGACTACATCATCGTCGACCTGCCGCCGCTCGGGCCGGTGGTCGACGCGCGGGCCATGGCGCCGCAGATCGACGGCTTCCTGTTCGTGATCGACTGGGGCCGCACCAAGATCGACGTCGTGGCCGAGGCGCTGCAGTCGTCCGAGGCCATCCGCGACCGCCTGCTCGGCGCCGTCCTCAACAAGGTGAACGTCAAGGCGATGTCGAAATTCGAGACCTACAAGGGCTCGTACTATTTCAACAAATACTATTCCCGCTACGGCTATCACGACTGATGCCAGCGGCCCCAAACCCCGACGCATGGGGCCGTTCGAGACGGGCTCCAGAGCATTCTCCGCACTAGCGGGAACCGGTTTTGCGATAGAGACTGCGACAACTCGAAGACTCGAGTGCGTCGGCTTGGTTCACTCAGGTCGGCGGACGCCTGGAGCGCGATCCGATCTGACTGCATCAGATCTGGCGCGCTAACTCTTTGAATTATCGCATTCTCTTTCGCAAAACCGGTTCCCGCTAGTGCGGAGAATGCTCTAGAGCGCGGATCTGCGGCCCCTCGGGGCGGATTCCGCATGAGCAGCAACGGGACGACAGTGGGCGGGGGATACGTGGCGGCTCTGTCTATCCGGCTGGTTTCCCTGGCGGTCGTCCTGTGCGGCCTGTGGTGGGTGGCGACGGTCGTCCCCCTGACCGTCCGCGACGATGCCGTGCTCGCGGCCGGGCGGCGCATCCTCAATGAGGAGACCCTGCCGCCGCAGGCGATCGCGCGGCTGGGGCCGATCGCCGACCGTCTGGAGCCGCAGCTTGCGTGCGAGGTCGCGACTTGGCGGGCGGTGGCGCTGTTCCGCCTGCGCGTCGCGGAGGCGGCCGAGGGCGACGATGCCGGCCGCATCGCCTGGGACGATTTCCGCGAGGCGGCACGACGCCTGCTGGTCTGTTCGCCGCACGAGCCGCTGTTCTGGTTTGCGCTGTTCTGGCAGGAGGCGACCCAGGTCGGCATCCAACCCGGCAGCTATGACCGGCTGCGCCTGTCCTACGCGCTGGGGGCGAACGAGGCCTGGATCATGCGCAAGCGCAGCCGGCTGATGCTGCCGCTGCTCGCCACGGTGCCGGAGGATCTGCGCGAGCCGGTGCTGCATGAGTTCATCACCCTGCTGAAGAGCCGCGTGATGCGCGAGGCCGTCGAGGCGTTCCAGTCGAGCGACACGGTGGTTCGCGAAATGGTTCTGCCGCGTCTGGTCGACGTCCCGGAGCCGGTGCTCGCCGGCTTCTCGCGGGCGTTGCGCAATGCCGGGGTCGAGGCCAAGGTGCCGGGCAGGGTCGAGCGGGAAAGGCGGCCGTGGGATCGCTGAGCGACCGATCTCTCTTTCGGGCGCCAAGCCGCGGCGTTGCGGCCCTGCTTGTCCTGCTGCCGGCGCTCTGCAGCCCGGCGGCCAGCCGCGCGGAGGACGGCGCGCCGCCCGCCGTCCGCCAGATCGCGCCGGGCTTCATGCCGTACTACAATCTCGGCAGTCCGGCAGGGGCGGGGCCGGCCGGCAGCCCTCCCTTCGAGGTGGTGCTGCCGAGCCGCGAGCGTCCGCTCGGCGGTTGCGACCGCAGCCTGTCGCGCATCCTGTTCAACCGCTGCCTCTATGCGACGCTGGAGTTCAGCCGCCGCATGCTGGAGATGACGGTCGCGGCCGCGCGCACCTCGGTCGAGGCGCGCAGCGATCTGCCCCCCGGCTACCGTTCGCGCTGGATCCGCGTGCTGGACGAGGTGCATGCGCGCTGGAAGGAGGCGCGCAATCTCGAATGCGGCCAGCTCGTCTTTCTCGAACGTGGCCCCAAGGCGAATATCTTCGAGGAACGCGCGCAATGCACGCTCGCCGCCGAGCGCGAGCGCATCGAGGACCTGAGACGGCGCTACGGGCTGGAGTGACGGCGGCCCGCGCGACGCGGTTCCCGCGTGCCGTCCCCCCGCCTGGCTCGCCTATCTGGCTGGCCCGCCTGTCTGGCCCGCCCGGCCGCTGTGCTCGTTGACCATGACTGAGCGCGGAGCGTGGCCGTGCAGCCGGTTCGCTTGACGTTCCGGGACTTGACTTGTCGGGGGCGGCTGACTATCTCGCCAACAGGCGCTTAGCACTCATCAATGTGGAGTGCTAACAGCGCGGATCAGGGTGCCGTCCCTCGGGGCTGGCGCGGGTCGAATACCACGGTTTCCGGCTGATCCCTTCGGGATGCCGGAAGCGGTCTCGCCGAAAACCCCTTGGTCGACAACGGGATTTTCGGCGAATTGAAGACGGTTCTCCAGCTTGATCAGCCGGAAAACCGCATAATCCGTTTCACGGGTGCTGACTCAAGGCTCCGTTGATCGAGGCTCCGTTATTCAAGGAAGACTTCCATGGCGAGCACCTTTCGTCCGCTGCACGACCGCGTCGTCGTCAAGCGCATCGACGCCGAGCAGAAGACCGCCGGCGGCATCATCATTCCGGACACCGCCCAGGAGAAGCCCCAGCAGGGCGAGGTGGTGTCGGTCGGCCCGGGCGCGCGCGACGAGGCCGGCAAGCTGGTTCCGCTCGACGTCAAGGCCGGCGACCGCGTGCTGTTCGGCAAGTGGTCCGGCACCGAGGTCAAGATCGACGGCCAGGATCTCCTGATCATGAAGGAATCCGACATCCTCGGCATCATCGGCTGAGCCCGTTGCGGCCGCAGCCTCGCGGCCGCCTCCCCACTTCAATGTGAGCCGCCGTGGGCCCCCGCCGGGGCCGGTGGCTTCGGACCATCAGGGAAGAATCTGAAATGGCTGCGAAGGAAGTCCGGTTTTCGGCCGACGCGCGCGAGAAGATGCTGCGCGGCGTCGACATTCTCGCCAACGCCGTAAAGGTCACGCTCGGCCCCAAGGGCCGCAACGTCGTGCTCGACAAGGCGTTCGGCGCCCCGCGCATCACCAAGGACGGCGTCACCGTCGCCAAGGAAATCGAGCTTGAGGACAAGTTCGAGAACATGGGCGCGCAGATGGTGCGCGAGGTGGCCTCCAAGACCAACGACACGGCCGGCGACGGCACCACCACCGCCACCGTGCTGGCCCAGGCCATCGTCAAGGAAGGCGCCAAGGCGGTTGCCGCCGGCATGAACCCGATGGACCTCAAGCGCGGCGTCGACCTCGCCGTCGCCGCGGTGCTCGTCGACATCGCCGGCCGCGCCAAGAAGGTGAAGTCGTCGGAGGAGGTCGCCCAGGTCGGCACCATCTCCGCCAATGGCGACAAGCAGATCGGCGAGATGATCGCCAACGCCATGCAGAAGGTCGGCAATGAGGGCGTGATCACCGTCGAGGAGGCCAAGAGCCTCGATACCGACGTCGAGATCGTCGAGGGCATGCAGTTCGACCGCGGCTACATCTCGCCCTACTTCATCACCAACGCCGAGAAGATGGTTGCCGAGCTCGAGGACGCCTTCGTCCTGGTGTTCGAGAAGAAGCTGTCGGGCCTGCAGGCCATGCTGCCGGTGCTCGAAGCCGTGGTGCAGTCCTCGCGCCCGCTGGTGATCGTCGCCGAGGACGTCGAGGGCGAGGCGCTCGCCACCCTCGTCGTCAACAAGCTGCGCGGCGGCCTCAAGGTCGCGGCGGTGAAGGCGCCGGGCTTCGGCGACCGCCGCAAGGCGATGCTCGAAGACATCGCCATCCTCACCGGCGGCCAGGTGGTGTCCGAAGACCTCGGCATCAAGCTTGAGAACGTCAACCTTCAGATGCTTGGCCGCGCCAAGAAGATCATCATCGAGAAGGAAAAGACCACCATCGTCGACGGCGCCGGCCAGAAGGCCGACATCGAGGCCCGCGTCGCCCAGATCAAGGCGCAGATCGAGGAGACCACCTCCGACTACGACCGCGAGAAGCTGCAGGAGCGGCTGGCCAAGCTCGCCGGCGGCGTCGCGGTGATCCGCGTCGGCGGCGCCACCGAGATCGAGGTGAAGGAGAAGAAGGACCGCGTCGAGGACGCCCTCAACGCCACCCGCGCCGCGGTGGAAGAGGGCATCGTGCCGGGCGGCGGCACCGCGCTCCTGCGTGCCAAGCAGGCGATCGCCGGAATGAAGAACGCCAATCCGGACGTCCAGGCCGGCATCAATATCGTGCTGCGCGCGCTTGAGGCGCCGATCCGCCAGATCGTCGAGAACGCCGGCGTGGAAGGCTCGATCGTCGTCGGCAAGCTGCTCGAGTCCTCGTCGCAGACGCTGGGCTTCGACGCCCAGACCGAGGCCTATGTCGACCTCCTCGAAGCCGGCATCGTCGATCCGGCCAAGGTGGTGCGCACCGCGCTGCAGGACGCCGCGTCGGTGGCGGGCCTCCTCATCACAACCGAGGCCATGGTCGCCGAGCTGCCGAAGAAGGAAGCTCCGCCGGCGATGCCGGGCGGCGGCATGGGCGGCATGGACTTCTGATCTCCGATCAGAAGTTCCAAGGCCGCCCATCACTTGGGGTGCCGAAGCCGGCAACAGCCGGCTTCGGGTGCGGCATGGACTTCTGATCTCCGATCAGAAGTTCCAAGGCCGCCCATCACTTGGGGTGCCGAAGCCGGCAACAGCCGGCTTCGGGTGCGGCATGGACTTCTGATCTCCGATCAGAAGTTCCAAGGCCGCCCATCACTTGGGGTGCCGAAGCCGGCAACAGCCGGCTTCGGGTGCGGCATGGACTTCTGATCTCCGATCAGAAGACCTGAATGCCGCCCATCACCTGGGTTCCGAAGTCGGCAACAGCCGGCTTCGGGTGCGGCATGGACTTCTGAGCCGTCTGCCAATCATCGGATGCGGAAGAGGGGGCTTCGGCCCCCTCTTTTCGTTTGTGCCCGGTTCGGTGACGGCTGCGTGGTCAGTCCAGGCCAGCGATCCGCAAGTCCGCCGCCGTGGCGTTATACTAAAGGCCCTCGCCTTTGACCCGTCGTCGTCATGGCCGGGCTTGTCCCGGCCATCCACGTCTTTGTTTTAAAATACATTTTAAGTCGTGGATGCCCGCGACAAGCGCGGGCATGACGAGTCACGTCTTATGGCCCCTGGCGTTAAGCTTAACGCAAGGTAAAATCCGGGCCGTCCTCATGACGGGGCTCGCCTTGCGTTAGATTGGCACCCGCTGCAATGCAGGAGGGAAGAATGAGCGAGGATCGGCGGCGGCACCCGCGGCTGCGCAGCCTGATCGGTGGCCGCATCATCTTCAATGACGGGCGCTCGACGCTCGACTGCGTGCTGCGCAACATTTCCCCCGGCGGGGCGCTGATCGCCTGCAGCGCCGCCGTCTCGCTGCCGGAAATCTTCGACCTGCTGCTGCCGAGCAAGAACCGCCGCCTGCGTGTCCGCCTCGTCTGGCGGCACGAGGACCAGCTCGGCATCGCCACGCTGTCGCCGGTTCCGTCCTGGTGAGGCGTGCCGCGCTCCCGCGGCTAGAGCATTTTCCGCACAAGTGGATACCGGTTGTGCGAAAGACCCGAAGGGCCGCGTCAGCGAAAATGCGACAAACCAGAAACTTAGAGCGTCCGATCTGATGCAGTCAGATCGGATCACGCTCCAGTGATGTTCTGATTTCCCGGCACAGCGGCAATCCCGGACGGGCGTGGCGAACACCGCGCCCGTTTTCGCATGCGGGCAGCCCACGAGGGCGTGGTCGCGACGAGGCGGCGCCGCGGCCCCATCGCCGCCGGAATTGGCGCGCATGCGCCTCGGGCGAATTCCCTTGCGCAGGAGACGATTGGCGTGTCGACCGTGACCGAAACCCTGGCCGTGACCTGGCGGCTTGCCGCGCCCTATTTCCGTGCCGACCAGATGGGCGAGGTCAGCCTCGGACCGCTCGGGCGCTTCCGGCTGCGCGAGAAATGGGCCGGGCGCGGCCTGCTCGCCGCGGTCGTCGCCATCGAGCTGGCCATCGTCGCCATCACGGTGGCGCTGAACGCCTGGAACGCCCGCTTCTACGACGCGCTGCAAAACCGCAACTGGGACAGCTTCGTCTATGAACTCGGCTTCTTCTGCGTGCTGGCGGCGGCGTTCATCCTGCTCGCCGTCTACCAAGTCTATCTGAACCAGTGGCTGCAGATCCGCTGGCGGCGCTGGATGACCGAGCGGCTGCTCGGCGAATGGCTGGCCGGGGCCAACCACTACCGCATGCAGCTGCTCGGCGAGAGTGCCGACAATCCGGACCAGCGCATCGCCGAGGACATCCAGCTGTTCGTCGGCCGCACGCTGTCGCTCGGCGTCGGCCTGCTCAGCGCGGTGGTCACGCTGGTGTCGTTCGTCGGCATCCTGTGGGCGCTGTCGGCGCAGGCGCCCTTGATGATCGGCGGCACCACCTTCGCCATTCCCGGCTATCTGGTGCTCGCGGCGCTGATCTATGCCGCGCTCGGCACGCTTCTCACCCATCTCATCGGCCGCGCGCTGGTGCGGCTCAATTTCGACCAGCAGCGCTTCGAGGCCGATTTCCGCGTCTCGCTGGTGCGGGTGCGCGAGAACGCCGAGCAGATCGCGCTTCTGGGGGGCGAGGAGGCCGAGCGCACCCGGCTGATGGAGCGCTTCGCCCATGTGATGCGCAATTGGTGGGCGATCATGGACCGCCAGAAGCGCCTGACCTTCTTCACCGCCGGCTATTCGCAGGTCTCGACGGTGTTTCCGTTCATCGTCGCGAGCCCGGCCTATTTCGCCGGCGCCTTCCAGCTCGGCGGGCTGATGCAGACCGCCTCCGCCTTCGGCCGGGTCGAGAACGCGCTGGCCTTCTTCATCTCGGCCTACACGAGTTTTGCCGAGTGGCGCGCGGTGGTCCAACGGCTCGGCGGCTTCGAGGCGGCGGCCCACGCCGCGCGCCTCGTGCCGGTGACGCCGCCGGTGGTCCAGGTCGAGCGCAGCGGGGCGGGCGAGGTCCGCGCCCGCGACCTCGAGCTCGGCCTGCCCGACGGCCGGGTGCTGCTGGCGGTGGACGATTTCATCGTCGCGGCCGGCGAGCGCGTTCTGGTCACCGGGCCGTCGGGCTCGGGCAAGTCGACGCTGTTCCGCGCGGTCGGCGGCATCTGGCCGTTCGGCGAGGGCGTGGTGCGGGTGCCGGAGGGGGCGAGCGTGATGCTGCTGCCGCAGCGTCCCTATCTGCCGGTCGATTCCCTGCGCGCGGCGGTGTCGTTCCCGGCGGCGCCGGGCACGTTCGCCGACGCCGACATCGAAGCGGTGCTGCGCGCGGTCGGCCTGCCCGCCTTCGCCGGCCGGCTCGACGAGGTGTCGCTGTGGGGGCAGCGCCTGTCGGGCGGCGAGCAGCAGCGCCTGGCGTTCGCCCGCGCGCTGCTGCACGCGCCGGACTGGCTGTTCCTGGACGAGGCGACCGCCTCGCTCGACGAGGCCAGCGAAGCCGCGCTCTACCGGCTGTTGATGGAGCGCCTGCCGGGCGTCACCGTGGTGTCGATCGGCCACCGCTCGACGCTTGCCGAGTTCCACGGCCGCACCGTCCGGCTGGTGCGCGACGGCGCCGCCCACCGCGTGGTGGCGCCATCGCCCCAGCCGGCGTGAGCCGCCGATCTGTCGTTCTGAGCGGCGTGAGCCGCCGATCTGTCGTCCCGGGCAAGGGCCGACAGGCCCGCGACCCGAGACCGTGTTCCGGAAGGGGTGTCTTGTTCTGATGACGGTCCCGGCTCGCTGACGCTCGCCCGGGATGACGACCCTACTGCAATTCAGCCCCCGCCGCGGCCAGCGCCGCCGCCAGCCCGTCGCTGGCGAGAAAGGCGAACTCCGCCTCGCGGTGGCTGGTCAGCGGGTCGCGGGCGACCAGCTCGGCATCGACATGGCCGGGGTGGCACATCACCACCCCGCCATCCGGCAGCGCATCGAGGAAGCCCGGGAACAGGGCCGCGAAGTCGGCCTCCGGCTGGTAGAGATAGGCGCCGGCGAAGGCCGGGTTGACCCGGATGCCGCGGGTCGCGGCGCGCGACTTGAACGCGCGCGACAGGTGCGCCAGCACCGTTCCCTTGGGATCGCGGAACAGGTTGCGCGGCGCGTCGGCCCGTCCGCACTGGCGCACCCAGGCGCCGTGCAGGCGGTCGGCGACGACATCCAGCACGATGCCGCGAATCGTGGGCAGGAGCTGCACGTGCTGGTGGCCGTCGACATGGTCGGGCATCCGGCCGAAGGCGACGGCGAAGGCATCGAGCTGGGCCTCGATCTCGGCGCGGATGACGGCCGGCTTGAGGCGGCCGGCAAAGGCCAGCGCCATCAGCGCCGGCAGGTCGGGAAACGTGCCCGCGCGGGTGACCGGGGCGAAATTGACCGAGAGCGGGTGGTACGGGCCGGTGAGGGTCAGGTGCAGGCCGATGCCGAACGGCCGGGGCGTGACGGTATCGCGCAGCCGCGCCGCCTCGATGCGGAAGCCCGGCACCACGGTCATCACCGAGGTCGCCGACAGCCGCCCGGCCGCCGCGAGGTCGCGGATCGCGGCAGAGACGCCGGGCGCCAATGCATAGTCGTCGGCCACCAGTCGAATGCGTTTCATGCGTCGGCTCCGGGCGGTGTCCTGGCACCGGGCGCGGCCTGGCGCACCTCGCGCTCGGCGATGAAATAGATCGGGCGGGCCTTCAGCTCGGAGAGGATCTTGCCGATGTACTCGCCCATCACGCCGATCACGATGAGCTGCACCCCGCCGATGATGATGATGGCCACCATAAGCGAAGCATAGCCGGGAACCGCAATGTCCCAGATCAGCTTTTCCAGGATGATCCACAGGCCGAAGACAAACGCGCCGCCGGCCATGGCGAAGCCGAACACGCTGGCGACGCGCAGCGGCGCCACCGAAAACGACGTCAGCCCCTCGATCGACAGGCCGACCAGCGACTGGAAACTCCAGCTCGAGACGCCGTGGATGCGCTCGGCCGGCTCGTAGGGCACGCAGATCTGCCGAAAGCCGATCCAGCTCGACAAGCCCTTGAAGAAGCGGTTGCGTTCGGGAAGCTGGCGCAGTGCGGCGGCGGCGCGCGGCGACAGCAGACGGAAATCGCCGGCGTCGGGGGGGATCTGGTGGCGCGCGCCCCAGTTCAGCAGGGCGTAGAAGGTGCGCACGAACAGGCGCCGCAGCGCCGGTTCGTTGCGCCGGTGCGCCTTGGCAGTGAAGGCGACGTCGTAGCCGTCGTCGAGCCACAGCGACACCAGATGCTCCACCATGTCCGGCGGGTGCTGACCGTCGGCGTCCATGAACAGCACCGCACCCTTGCTGGCATGGTCGAGGCCGGCGACCAGCGCCGCCTCCTTGCCGAAATTGCGCGAGAACGACACCACCTGGAGGTCGACGCCGTCATTGGGCAGGCCGCGCAGCACGGCGAGCGAGGCGTCGCGCGAGCCGTCGTCGACATAGACGATCTCGACCGCCAGGCCGCGCTTTGCGGCAAATCCGGCGGCCAACGCCGCAAGGCGGGCATGCAGCGCCGGCAGGTTGGCGGCTTCGTTGTAGACCGGGACGACGATCGAAAGACCCGCCTCGGCGGCGGAGGCGGTGTTCGGGGCGGGTACTGTTGACATGATCTTGGGTGTTCACCGGACGGCGGGGCGACCTTATCACATGGTTTCCGGGTGGCCAGTTCGCCGGCAGCGGAAACGGTTTGGCCGGAAATCCCTGTTTGACGAGAGGATTAAGGGCGGCCGCGACGCAATGTCAGCCCGCGGGGCCGGATTTCGTTTTGATGCGGCGGGCGGCAGCCTTGGGCAGGCACATCCGGCGTGGCGGGCCTGCTCTGTCCGGTGCCGTGGCCTGTCGGGCTCGCAGCCCGCTCTGCCGGCGGTCTTGCCTGGGCCTGCCGCCATTTCGATGGCCGGCTCACTTCACGTCCGCGTGAATGCGGCAGGGCCGGGTGATCCGGCCAGGCGGACCGTTCGTAAGCTCGCGTGAATGCCGGGACAGGACGTTGGCCGACCCCCCTCACGGCCAGGTTCCGGGGATTCCGCCGCTCCTCCTCCGGGCGGTGACGAAACTGTCGTCGCGGCCGTTCTCCCCCGGAACGGCCGCGACGTGTCTTTTTCTCCCCCCCCCGGCCTGATCGCGCGACTGCACAGCCTGTGCCGGTGACGGCGGGGCCCGAAATCGCGCGCGGACCACCTGGATACAGGTTTGCCGATAGCCAGGCTTGCCGAAAACCCTTGTTCCGAAGGGGGAATTTTCGCTGAGCCGAATGTGAGGCTCCGGCTTGATCGGCCGGATGTCGTATGAGGTGTTCCTGCGGGGCGGGCCGCGCTAGAGCATCCGCCGATCTCGTTGAACCAGGCGGACGCTCCAAGTTATTGAGTTGTCGCATTCTCTTCCGCAAAACCGGTTCCCACTTTTGCGGAGAATGCTCTAGACTTTATCGTGCGATTGCATCGTCGCGTCGGACAGCGAGGCCTGCCATGATCAAGGATATCCTCGTGCATCTTTCGCCCGGAGAGCGCCGCGACCCGGGAGCCGACTTCTCCCTTTCGGTGGCGGCGCTGTTCGGCGCTTCGCTCACCGGAGTGGCCTTCGCCTACGAGCCGGTCATTCCGCCGAGCGTATTCGGCACCATTCCGGCCGAGCTGATCGCCGCCCAGAAGCAGCAGAGCGTGAAGGCCGCCGCGGCGCCCGCGGCGCGGTTCCAGGAGGGCCTGCGGCTGGCCGACCTGCACGGCGGAACCCGGATCCTTGATGCCGGCGTTCCCGTGTCGGGCGACGTGTTCGGCCGCCTCGCCCGGCTGTTCGACCTGTCGATCGTCACCCAGGCCGAGCCCGATTCGCTCGGCGCCGAGGATCTGGTGGTCGAGGGTGCGCTGTTCGAGGCAGGGCGCCCGGTGCTGGTGGTGCCCTATGTGCAGACCGCCGGGATCACGCTGGAGCGGGTGGTGGTGGCCTGGGACGGCAGCCGCCAGGCGGCGCGGGCCTGCGCCGATTCGCTGCCCTTCCTGACCAAGGCCACGCGGGTCGAGGTGGTGATGGTCTCCGGCGAGCGGCCCAAGGCCGGCGAGGTGCAGGGCGCCGACGTCGCCCAGCATCTGGCCCGGCATGACATCAAGGTGGAGGTCAAGCGCATTTCCGAGGCCGGCGGCATCGGCGAGACGCTCCTGTCCTACGCCGCCGATTCGGGGGCCGATTTCCTGGTGATGGGCGGCTATGGCCACTCGCGGCTGCGCGAATTCGTGCTGGGCGGGGCGACGCGCGGCATCCTCGACGCCATGACGCTGCCGGTGCTGCTGTCGCACTGACCGTCTCTTCCGCACGCCAGCGCCTCGTGGCGGATCCGCGAGGTGCCGGCGTGCTTGGCCGGGTTGCCCGAGGTTTCGGCTTCGCAGCAGGCGATTTGGCGCGAGGGACCAGCTTTCGCGGGACAGGCCAACGGCTTGGGGCGTCCCGCCGCGGGGCGGCGGGCGCGGGACCGGCCCGGCCGCCATCGGCATCCGCAGATGTCTGGATCGGTTTGACCCCACGCAGGTGAGTCCGCTGGTGTCATTTCCCAGATATACGGGTACCAAGTGGCGGCCTTCATCCAGTCGAGCGTTTTCCATGCTTGGTGGGGGCCGGTCTTCTTGAACGTATGTGCGTCATACGGTTTCGGGTTGTTCTCTTCGGGATACCGGAAACGATCTCGCCGAGAAATCCGTGTTCGAAAACGGGATTTTCGGCGAGCGGAATACGAAGCTCCGGCTTGATCAGCCGGACTTCGTATCAGTTCGTATCAGAACGCGAGCTTCGGACATCCTCCGCAGACTTGGGAACCGGTTTTGCCTGAGAGAATGTGATAACGCAGCAAGTTGGAGCGTCCGATCTGGCGTCGTCGGATCGGCGGGCGCTCAGGTGGACGAAATCCGACGTCCGACACCCGAGAGTCGGAAGAATTTCATCCACAGATTCAATGTACTGTGGGCCGAGCTGACCGGATGTCCGCGGATGCGGATGTCAGGATCGGGCCACCGGACCAGAACCCTGGTGCGCGCGATGCGCGCCCGAACGATGGGCAGGCAATGAGCATCTACCGACTCGATACGCTGTTCGCGCCGAAGTCCGTCGTGCTGGCGGGTGCGAGCCCGCAGCCGCACTCGGTCGGCCACGTGGTGCTGAACAATCTGCGACGCGCCGGCTTCGCCGGCCGGCTGTCGCTGGTCAATCCGAACTATGCGGAGATAGACGGGCTGGCGTGCCACGCATCGGTGGCCGACCTGCCCGAAAAGACCGATCTCGCCGTCATCGCCACGCCGCTGCCGACCGTGCCCGATCTCGTCCGCCAGTTCGCCGAGCGGGGCACCAAGGGCTGCGTCATCATCACCACAGGCGCCGATGGCGGGCCGGAGGGCGTGGCCCGGCTGCGCGAGGAGGTGATCCGGATCGCCCGTCCCTTCGGCATGCGCATCATCGGGCCGGATTCGATCGGCGTCACCGTGCCGCGCGCCAAGCTCGACGCCTCGATCGGCGCGGCCCCCATGGAGGCCGGCGACCTGGCGCTGGTGTCGCAGTCGGGGTCGGTGATCACCACCATCGTCGACTGGGCCAACCGCCACAATATCGGCTTCTCGGCGGTGGTCGCGACCGGCGACATGGCCGACGTCGATTTCTCCGACCTGCTCGACTGGTTCGCGCTCGACTACAAGACCCGCGCCATCCTGCTCTATGTCGAGGCGATCCAGGATGCCGCCAAGTTCATGTCGGCGGCGCGGGCGGCGGCACGCTCCAAGCCGGTGGTGGTGATCAAGCCCGGCCTGTCGCACGATTCCGTGCGCCGCTCCTCGCATGCCGGCTCGCTTGCCGGCGCCGACGCGGTCTATGACGCCGCCTTCCGGCGCGCCGGCCTGCTCCGGGTGCGCGATCTCGGCGAGATGTTCGATGCAGCCGAGACGCTGTCGCGGCTGAAGCCGTTCCAGGGGCGCCGCCTCGCCGTCGCCTCGAACGGCGTGGGGCCGGCGATCCTGGCGCTCGACCGGCTGGTGGAGCGCGGCGGCGTGCCGGCGACGCTGGCACCGGCGACGCTGGAGCGGCTCGGCAGCGTGCTGTCGGAGCGGGCCTCGCGCAGCAATCCGGTCGATCTCGGCGCCGGCGGCGGCGGGGCACGCTACCGCGGCAGCCTCGAGGCGCTGCTGGCCGATCCCGGGGTGGACGCGGTGCTGATGATGAGCGCGCCGACCGCACTTGCCGACGCCAAGGAGGCCGCTTCCGCGGTGGTTGGCGCCGTGGAGCAGCACCGCAAGACCTCGTACCGGCCGAAGCCGGTGCTCGCCGCCTGGCTCGGCCAGAATGGCGAGCTGCACGACATTTTCGAGGCCGCCAAGATCCCGCTCCATGTGACGCCGCACGATGCCGTCGACGGCTTCATGCATGTGGTGCGCTACTCGCAGGCCCAGGAGGCGGCGATCGAGACGCCGCCCTCGCTGCCCGAGGAGTTCGAGCCGGACGTGGCCGCCGCCCGCGCCGCCGTCGCCAGCGGGCTCGCCGCCGGCCGGCGCTGGCTCGATCCCGAATCGGTGGCGCGGGTGCTGGAGGCCTATCGCATCCCCTGCGCCGCCGCCGAGGTGGCGAAGACGCCGGCCAAGGCGCGCATCGCCGCCGAACGGCTGCTGCCGGTCAGCGGTGGCTGCGTCATCAAGGTGCTGTCGGAAGACCTGCCGCACAAGAGCGACGTCGGCGGCGTCCGGCTCGGCCTGACCTCCGCCGACGCGGTGGAGGATGCCGCCTACGGCATGCTGGCGCGGGTGGCCAAGCTGCGTCCGGACGCGCGCATCGACGGCGTCGTGGTGCAGCCGATGGTCAACCGGCCCTATGGGCTCGAACTGATCGCCGGCATCACCGACGATCCGGTGTTCGGCCCGGTGGTGGTGTTCGGCCGCGGCGGCACCGCGGTCGAGCTGTTCGACGACAAGGCCTTAGCGCTGCCGCCGCTCGACATGAAGCTCGCCTTCGAACTGATGGCCGAGACCAAGGTCGACAAATTGCTCAATGGCTGGCGCGGCCAGCCGCCGGCCGACCGCAACGCGGTGGCGCTGGTGCTGGTCAAGCTGTCGCAGCTCACCGCCGACATCCCCGAGATCCGCGAGATCGACCTCAACCCGCTGATCGCCGACGAGCGCGGCGTCATCGTGCTCGACGCCAAGATCGCCGTCGAGCCCTGCCCCAAGCTGCGCGGCTACTCCAATCCGCGCCTCGCCATCCGCCCCTATCCGAAGCAGTGGGAGCGCAACGAGGTGCTGCGCGACGGCACGCGCATCCTGGTGCGGCCGGTGCGGCCGGAGGACGAGAAGCTCTATCCCGATTTCCTCAAGCGGGTGACGGCGGAGGACCTGCGGCTGCGCTTCTTCGCGCCGATCAAGGAGTTCACCCACGCCTTCATCGCCAAGCTGACCCAGCTCGACTACGCCCGCGCGGTGGCGTTCGCCGCCATCCACGAGGACACCGGCGAGCTGTGGGGCGTGGTGCGCCTGCACGCCGACCCGAACCACGAGACCGGCGAATACGCCATCCTGCTGCGCTCTGAGTTGAAGGGGCGGGGCCTCGGCTGGCTCCTGATGCAGCGGATCATCGACTACGCCAAGAACGAGGGGTTCAAGCGCGTCAAGGGCCAGGTGCTGCGCGAGAACACCACCATGATCGCGATGTGCCAGAAGCTCGGCTTCGAGGTGCATGACGACGCCGAGGACAACAGCCTGAAGATCGTCACCTTCGAGATCGATCAGGCCGGCGCCGCGGCGGCGGAGTAGGGCTCTGGAGCGTCCGCCGACCTGATTGGATCAAGCGGACGCTCCACGTTCTTGAGTTGTCGCATTCTCTTTCGCAAAACCGGTTCCCACTTTTGCGGAGAATGCTCTACCCCAGCCGCGCCTGAAGCGTCTCCCACAGCGGGTTGCCGGCGGTGAAGACGTACTCGATCGGCGCCACCGTCACCGCCTCGGCCCCGCGCTCGCGCAAGTAAACGGCCAGGGCGTGGATGGTGTTGGGCGGGCAGTGCAGCGTCACCATGCCGGTCGAGGTCGGCGCGCCGAGCGGCGCGGTGACCTTGAAGCGCGCCTTCGCCTCGTCCACCATGCCGGCGTCGAGCGCTGCGAAACGCGCCCGCACCTCGCGCACCGAGCGCGCCAGCGCCTCGGCGGCGATGCGGTCGAGAATGGCGGCGGCGGCGGCGCGGTTGTCGTCCGACCAGGTGGCGGTGAGCGAGGCGACGAGGTTCGCCTCCGAGCGCAGCATCACCCCGTCGTCGAGCACCTTGAGGGCATTGGCGGCCAGCGTCGCGCCGGTGGTGGTGATGTCGACGATCAGCTCGGCGGCGCCGGTGGCCGGCGCGCCCTCGGTGGCGCCCAGGCTTTCGACGATGCGGTAGTCGACCAGCCCGTGCCCGGCGAAGAAGGTCCGGGTCAGGTTCACGTACTTGGTGGCGACGCGCAACTTGCGCCCATGTCGGGCGCGGAAGGCGGTGGCGACGTCGTCGAGGTCGTGCATGGTGGCGACGTCGATCCAGGCCTGCGGCACCGCGGCCACGACATTGGCGTGGCCGAAGCCGAGCGGCGTCACCATCGCCACGCGGGAGTCCGCCTCGGGGATCGATTCGCGCACCAGATCCTCGCCGGTGACGCCGAAATGCACCGAGCCGCAGGCGATCTCGCGGGCGATCTCGGAGGCCGATAGATACGCCACCTCGACGCCGGGCACGCCGGCCAGCGCGCCGCGATAGTCGCGGGCGCCGCGCGCCTGCACCAGCGCCATGCCGGCGCGGCCGAAAAAAGCGTGGGTGTTCTCCTGCAGCCGGCCCTTGGAGGGAACGGCCAGCACCAGCGGGGCGGAATTGCTCATGCCACGCCTCCTGCCGCGGTGAGTCGATCGATCCAGCAGGCGAGCCCGACCGCCGCCACCGGCGCCGGGCTGCCGAGCAGCGTGCACAGCTCGTCATAGCGCCCGCCGGCCACCAAGGGGCCGGGCTCGGGATTGTCGGGGTCGTGCAATTCGAACACGAAGCCGGAGTAGTACTCCAGGCCGCGGCCGAACGAGGTCGAAAACCGCATGGACGACACTTCGAGCCCCTGGGCGGCGAAGAAGCCGGTGCGCTGCTCGAAGGCGTCGATGGAGGGCGACATGTCGATGCCGGCCTCGCGCGCCAGCGTGCGCAGCGCGTCCGCCGCCTCGTCGGGGTCGCCCGAAATCTCCAGGAACTGCTCGATCACACCGAGCGCCGAGGCCGGCACGGCACCGGTGGCGCCAAGCGCTGCCTGTTCGAGGAAGCGCTCGGCGATCTCGCCGGCGGAACGGCCGCCGACCGTGCTGATGCCGGCGATCGACAGGAGGTCGGTGACCACCTCGCGGGCAGCCGCCGGATCCTGGCCGGCCAGCGCGGCGAGCACGCCGGCATAGGGCATGGTCGGGCCGGGGGTCGCCAGCAGATCGAGCGCCTCGCGCAGCGAGCCGGTGCGGTTGAAGTCCTTCAGCAGGCGGCGGCGCCATTGCGGCGGCAGGTCGAGCGCATCGACCAGGCCGGCGAACAGGCTGCGGTCGCCGATCGAGATGCGGGGATGGGCCACCCCGAACTGGGCGGCCGCCTCGCAGCCCAGCGCCAGCACCTCGGCGTCGGCCGCCTCGCGGTCGCGCCGGCCGAGCGATTCGATGCCGGCCTGCAGGAATTCGCCCGGTGCGTCGCCACGGTAGCGGAAGACCGGGCCGAGATAGCTGTAGCCGACCGGCTCGGCCAGCCGGCCCGTGGCGATGTGGTCGCGGCACACCGGAATGGTCAGGTCGGGCCGGAGGCACCAGTCGCGCCCGCCCGCGTCGGTGGTGAGGTAGATGCGCCGACGCATCTCCTCGCCGGCAAGGTCGAAGAACACGTCGGCCGGCTGCAGAATGGCCGGCGCCACGTGGCGGTAGCCGGCGCGCTCGAACTGGGTGAGCAGAGCCTGTCCCGGCGTCTCGCCGGCAGACGCCGCAGTGGTCGGACCGTCCATGCCTGTCTTTTGCCCCGTTTGCCGCTCTCTTAGCAAAGCCCGGCGACGGGCGCGACGGCGCTTCTGGGCTTACGATGAATGGATCGGCTGGCCGGCGCTGATTTGTTACACTATTACGCACCGGCGCGGGCAGCCGAGTCCGGGGATCGAGCGAGGCAGCATGGCGCGGTTCTTCTTCACCCGACGCGGCGGCATCGAGGGCGAGGGGCGCGATGCCGCCCGGCGCATCGCCGAGCTGACGCGCGACTATCTCGCACTGCCGGAGGCCGCGACCGTATCGGTGACGGAACTGGCCTGCGGCGATCCCGGTTGCGTCGGCGGCGCCGAGACGGTGATCCTGGTGATGCGCCCCGGCCGGCGCACCGAGGCGGCCAAGATCCTGAAGGCGCTGTCGCAGGTGGAGGCGGCGGACCTGCCCGCGGCACTGGCCGGTCTGGTCGAGGAGCCGGGCGGACTGTTGCGCAAGGAATGAGTTGCGCGGTTAAATCGTAGCGGCGTTGATCTGGGCGCAGTCCTCTCAGGGGGTGTTCGGGGTGGCGAAGAAGCCGGCGGTGCTGTTCGTCTGTCTTGGCAATATCTGCCGCTCGCCGCTGGCGGAGGCGGCGTTCCGGCGCGCAGTCGCGAAACTCGATCTCGACGTCGAGATCGATTCGGCGGGCACCGGCCGCTGGCACGTCGGCGAACCGCCCGATGGGCGCGCCCAGGCGATCGCCCGGCGGCACGGCGTCGAGATCGGCCCCTATCGCGCCCGTCAGGTGACGCGGGAGGACTTCCACCGCTTCACCCACATCGTCGCGCTCGACCATGTGAATCTGGCGGTGCTCGAAGGGATGCGGCCGCCGGATGCCGCCGTTCACCTCAGCTTGCTGCTCGATCACGTGGAGGGCCGGCGCGGCCAGGCGGTGGCCGACCCCTATTACGGCGGCGACGAGGGCTTCGCGATGACCTGGGCCGACGTCACCAGCGGTGCCGAGGCCCTGGCCCGGCGCCTGGCAACGCGGGAATGACCGCGCTCGCCGCCATCGGCGCGCGGCTGCTCGGCGGGGGCCTCCGCCGTGCCGAGCCGCTGGCGGGCGGGGACCTGTCGGAGATTTTGCGCATCGAACTGGCGGACGGCCGCAGCGCCATCGTCAAGAGCGGGCCGGCGCCGCAGACCGAGGCGGCGATGCTCGAGGCCATCGCCGCGGCCGGCGCGCCGGCGCCCAGGGTGCTGGCGGCGAGCGCCGATGCGCTGGCGATCGAGGAACTGCCCACCGGCGGCAGCCTGCGCAACGCCTGGGGCAGCCTCGGCGCGGCGCTGGCGCGGCTGCACGACACCTTGGGCACGCGCTATGGCTGGCCGGCCGACTATGCGTTCGGGCCGATCGCCATCGCGAACGCGTTCGCCGACGACTGGCCGCGCTTCTGGGCCGAACGGCGGCTCATGGCGAGCGTGCCGCATATTCCCGCGCCGGTCGCCCGGCGGGTCGAGAGACTTGCCGCCGATCTCGCCGACCGGCTTCCGGCGCGCCCGGAGCCGTCGCTGCTGCACGGCGACCTGTGGGGCGGCAATGTGCTGGTCGACGGCGATCATGTGAGCGGGCTGATCGACCCCGCCTGCTATTTCGGCCATTGCGAGGTCGATCTTGCCATGCTGACGCTGTTCGACCGGCCGGGGCCTGCCTTCTACGACGCCTATGGCGCGCTGGAGCCGGGGGCGGACGAGCGGCTGGTGATCTACCGGCTGTGGCCGGCGCTGGTGCATCTGCGCCTGTTCGGCAGCGGCTATCGCGGCATGGTCGAGGGCATGCTGGCGGCGGCGGGCGTTTGACCGGGACGCACGGCAGGCGCGGATCGGACCCGACGGCTGACTGCACGGGGCAAGGTGACGTCGGCGAGGCGCTGTTGCTGATGAAATATCTTCGGGCGTTGCCGGCGAGCGTCCAATTCTTTGAATTAATACAAATAAAAACAGTGGCTGTGCTGCAACAGCGGCGGAGATAGTGGGCACCTTTCTTGTGCGCTGCTTGACGAATCCGCTGCCGGCCGCCTTTGCTGTTGCGGCTAAGTTGCAATAGCGGGCTCGGAAAACGCTGTCGGCAGCCGGCAATCAGCCTTGGAAATGATCTTTTTCAGCGGGGTATCACATGCGTGCCGTTCTCTTGGCGGCCTTGACGGCTGTCGCCGTCAGCGGGCCGGTTTCCACCGCCATTGCGGCAGACCTGACGCCAGCTCGCGCGCCGTCGCCCGCCGCGACAGGTTTCTATGCGGGCGTCAAAGTTGGCGGAAGCGGACTGGACCTCAGCAACCGCAGCATCAACTATGGCGCGTTCGAATATACCGAAGGCGACCACTTCAGTGGCGACGATCAGTCATGGGACATGGGCAGCGGCACCGACACGGTGTTCGGCGGCGGTGTGCTGCTTGGCTATAACTTCAATCGTCTCACCGGATTTCCGGTCCGCCTCGAATTCGACTATTACGCGCGCGGCCGGGGCGAGGTGAACCGCGCCTATGACGTGGTTTACAATATCTCAACGAACGGGGTTCCGACGCCGGAAGCCGCCAATCTGGGGCAGCACGACAAGATCAGCCTTCAGACTGCGCTGGCGAGCCTCTACTTCGACATTCCGACGGGCGGCGTCCTGACCCCCTTCGTCGGCGGCGGCATCGGCGCGGCCTTCATCGACCATACCGTCATCGGCATCGAGAATGGCACCGATACCTTCTCTAATTCGCGCAGCAGCACCAACTTCGCTTGGTCCCTCGGGGGCGGCCTGGCTTGGGCAATCAATGAGCGCCTGACGGTCGATCTCAGCTATCGCTACGTGAATGCGGGCACCAGCACCGTTGCCAAGGGCAATTGGGAGCCTTTGACGGCCACCACCGATATCGCCAGCCAGGATGTGACGATCGGCCTGCGCGCCAATTTCTGACCGGCCCGGTTCCGACCGACGCGGGAACCCGGAAACCGCTTCGCCGATAGATCCTTGTCTTGGCAAGGGTTTATCGGCGAAACGGCATGCAGTTCTCAGGCCGATCAGTCCCGCGCCGACAGGCCGAGCCGCTGCAGCCAGCGCTGCAGCCACAGCGGCCGGGTCGAGGCCTGGGCGATGTCGGGCAGGCGCAGGCCGGCCAGCGCGACGCGGCCGTCCGGCTCGACCCGGCGGGCGATCAGCCTCGCGGCGCCGAAGGCCACGCGGTCGCCGGGACGGGCGCGGTCGGTGTAGCGGTCGGCGAAGACGTCGGCGATGGTGGCCGGCGTGTCGCCCACGATCTCCAGCCCATAGAGCGCCGCCACCTCGGCCGCCGGGGCATCGCCGACCAGCGGCAGCTCGCCGAAGGCGATCCTGGCCGCGCTCGGATCCTCGACGCTGGCCGCGAACAGCGCATCCAGCCGGTCGACGCGGGAGGGGGCGGCGAGCAGATAGACATAGTCGCCGCTGGTCAGGTCGCCGGCTTCGCGCGGGTTCAGGACCACGCCGTTGCGAACCACCAGCGCGGGCTGCGCCCAGGCCGGCAGGTGCGCGCCGCGCGCCAGCGGGCTTTCCGGCTCGACCGGGTAGCCGACCAGCTCGCGCCCGGTATTGCCGGGCAGCTCGATCTCGACGCGCTGCACCGGCAGGCTGGTCGCGGGCGTCGCGACCCCGGTCCAGCGCCCGGCGAGGCCCACCGTCCAGCCCTGCACCAACAGCGACACCAGCACCACGACGAAGGCGACGTTGAAATAGTCGTCCGCCCCCGGCAGGCCGGCGAGCGTCGGGATGGCCGCCAGGAAGATCGACACCGCGCCGCGCAGGCCCACCCAGCCGATGAAGGCGATCTCGCGCATCGGCATGCGGAAGGGCAGCAGGCACAGCCACACCGCCAGCGGCCGGCCCGCCACCATCAGGAAGGCGGCAATGGCGGCGGCGGGAAGGCCCTGGTCGACGAGATCGGACGGCGAGGCCAAAAGCCCCAGCATCAGGAACATGGCGATCTGGCACAGCCAGGTTGCCGCCCCCTGGAAGCTCTCGATCACCGGATAGGCGCGCACCACGCTGTTGCCGACCACCAGCCCGGCCAGATAGGCGGCAAGCAGGCCCGAGCCGCCCCACACCGAGGCGAGCCCGAAAATGCCGACAGCGGCCGTGGTGACGAAGGGCGGGTGAAGGCCGGCCGGCAAGTCGAGCCGGTTCAGCGCCTGCACCACCAGCAGGCCGCCGCCGACCCCGACCGCGGCGCCGACCGTGAAATCGCCGACGATTTCGGTGAGCACGGTGGCGGTCGCCGCTTCGCCGGCCAAAGCGAGCCGGGTCAGCAGGATGACCAGAAACACCGCGACCGGATCATTGGTGCCCGATTCGATCTCCACCGTGGCGCCGACCCGCGGGCTCAGCGTCAGGCCGGCGGTGCGCAGCAGGAACATCACCGCCGCAGCGTCCGTGGAGGCGACGATGGAGCCGAGCAGCAGCGACTGGATCCAGCCGACCCCGGCCAATGCGTGCACGAAGGCGCCGGTCAGCGCCGCCGTGAGCACCACGCCGGCGGTGGCCAGGACGAGCGCCGGCGCCAGCGCGCGGCGGACCAGCCGCAGCTTGGTTCGCATCGCCCCGTCGAACAGGATGACCGACAGCGCGATCGAGCCGACCAGATAGGTCGACTCATAGTCGTTGAATTTGAGCCCGCCCGGGCCGTCCTCGCCCGCCAGCATGCCGATCAGCAGGAACACCAGCAGCAGCGGTGCTCCGAAGCGCTTGGCGAGCAGGCTCGACAGCATGCCCGCCAGCGCCATTCCGGCGCCGACGAACAAGGTCCATTCGAGGGCGGAGAGCTTGTCCATCGTCCTCCGGGGCGGGCTGGAGCGGGGTCATCGGGATTGCGGCCTGGAGACCAGGAGCGCCAATCCCGGATCAATTCTTGGCGCGGCTGCCGGCGCCGATGCTGCGCACCTGGAAGGGCACCTCGATCGTTCCGGCCTTCGCGAACCGGAGCGTGACAGGGATGGTGGCCCCTTCCTTGAGCGGCTCCTGGATGTCCATGAACATCACGTGCAGGCCGCCGGGCTTCAGCTCCACGGTCTGGCCGGGTGCGATGGCGATGCCGTCCTCAAGCTCGCGCATGCGCATCACGCCGTCGACCACGGCCATTTCGTGAATCTCGCCGCGGCCGGCAACCGGCGCCGACATGCCGACCAGCCGGTCGGGTTCGGTGCCGGTGTTGGTGATGCGCAGGTAGCCGCCGCCGACCTTGGCGGCCGGCGGGGTGGCGCGGGCCCAGGGCTCGGCGATGACGAGGGCGCCGAGCTTCAGCTCAACGCCGGTGCCCGGGTGTGCGGCCGACGGGTTGTCCTGGGCAGCGGCAGGACCGGGGAGCGCCGCGGTGATGGCAAGGGCTGCGACAGGGGCGCAGAGCCGGGCGAGACGCCGCGTGAAGATTCCCATGGGGTTCGGTCCTCCAGAAGATGAAATCGAGACCGCAGATGCCGGGCTCGGGATCCGGGTGCAGGCCATGCGGAGTCCGGATGGGCGGCGAGGGCGAGAACACTCCGGAACAGTACGGAGGCGCGGCGCGATAGCAAGCCGCTTCTGGCAGGCCGCAGCGACCGGCCGCCGGAGGACCAGATTCCTGGCGCGGTCACGCTGGCGGCTGTGGTGGGGAGGCAACGAGCGCAACGTCCCCGGTCGTCATTCCAAGCCGGTTGGCCGGAACTCGATCAGGCCCGGCGGATGGTGGTCTTGGCGAGGTCGGCGAGGCCGCCGGTGCGGCGCGGCGCAGGCTCGTCGCGCCGGGCGTCCTCTCGTCGGGTCTCCTCGCGCCGGACGTCGGCCGCGGCGATCTCGACGCGCGGTGCGGGGACGGGCGCGGCCTCGACGGTCTCGCGCATCGGCCGGCGCTCGGCGCCCAGCACGTCGGCGCGCACCGGCTTGGGCGGGGCGAACAGGTTGCCCTGGCCGAACTTGACGTCATAGTCGAGCAGATCGACCACCTGCCCTTCGGTCTCGATGGCATCGCCGACGAGCGCGATGCCGTGCCGGCTGAACAGGTCGCCCAGATCGGCCGGGTGGATCTCGGCGCCGACGGCGCGCGAGCGGTCGAGCAGGCCGACGGCGGGCACCTTGACGAAGCGCACGCCGCGCTCGGCCAGATCACGCGCGTCGAAGCGCAGATCCTGGATGCGGTGGAGCGCGAGCTTGAAGCCGCGGTCGACCACGCCGGCCAGGGCCTCGGTCTCGACCGGCCCGAGCAGGCGGAACTGCTCCTGGGCAAGCTGGAACACCAGCGCCGGCCCCAGCGCCCGGTTGGCCTCCAGGAACTCGGCGTAGCGCGCCATCGCCTCGGCGTCGCCCAGCGTGTCGGCGGCGAGGTCCAGGAACAGGCCGATCTCGCGATTGCGGCTGGCCAGCCGCCGCACCACCTGCACGCAGCGCAACAGCACCTGCAGGTCGATCTCGGGCTCCAGCCGGCCACCGCGGGCAAGGTCGCCGTAATCGTCCGGGGTGAGCAGCGAGCCGTCCTCGGCGCGCAGCCGCGGCATGGCCTCGTAATAGCGCACCTTGCGCTGCGGCAGGGTGACGATCGGCTGCAGATAGATCTCGACGCGCCCGGCCTTCACCGCGCGGTGCGCCAGCGCCAGCCCGTCGGCCTCGGACAGGCCGGCCAGCATGCCATGGCGCACCACCGGCGCCGGCGGCGCGGCCAGCGCGACGTCCTCCGCCTCCGGGGCGGCAGCGGCGGCGCCGGCCGGCGCAGCCGGGGTCATGACCACCTGCGGCCGGGCGGCGAGGGCCTGCAGATTGTGCTCGAAGACGGCGAGGCTCTGCTCGTGGGTGGCGGTGGCCTCGGCGAGATCCTTGACCAGCCCGGTGAGGACGACGAGCTCGGCGGAGAGCGGGTGGATCGCCTTCCGGGCGGCCTCGCCCGCCGCTGCCTCGATGGAGGTGCCACGGCGCTCGATCGCCTGCAACCGGTGGTCAACGTCGGACACGCGCCGCGAGATATCGGCGAGGGCACGGGCGACGTCGGTCACGGTCGAGGACAGGTCGCCGATCTGGCGGCCGAGATGGGCGCGGTCGGCGGTTTGCAGGGCCGAGAACTGCCACCAGGCCAGGCCGAGCAGCAAGGTTAGTGCCGCGAGCCCCGAAATCGCAGCGGGAACACCGGCCACCAGATACAGCAGCGCGCCCAGCGAGCCGGAAATCATCACCATGCAAAAGGCGATAAACAACGTGCCGAGTCGTTGCATGGCGGGCAATCCTGTGACCGAATCAGACTGGAATATTGGCGATTCTACGCCTGAGGGCTACCACCCCCCGATGACGTTTCGGCATAATCCTCAGCGGCGTGCACAATACCATGCTGCGGGCGACGATTTCGTCGGGCCGCGGCAGGCCTCGCGACGGCGGCGCAAATCGCCGTGAGGCCGAGCAAACGCAGGCGCTTTGGCCGGCGGACAGGAATGCCGACCGGCCGGCGGCGTGGCGTAGCGCCTGTCAAGGGCCGCGTCCTGCATGGCTGATCTGCCGCAACAAAAGGACGATCGGTGAAGCTTTCGTGTTCCGGTCCACGGTTCCGCCGCTGGAGGGGCCGGCGCGCCGTGCCCTCGCAGCCGACCGGCGGGCAGGGCGCGCCGCCTGCGCTTTCCCGGCATGGCGTGCAGTGCCATATGTGGACCGTGCGGCAGGGGCAGCCGAATTGACGGAGACAATCAGGATGGTGACGCTGAACGTGACCGGCATGACCTGCGGCGGCTGCGCCGCGACCGTGGAAAAGCTGATCAAGCGCGAAGATGCCGGCGCGAAGGTGACGGTCGATCTCGCCTCCGGCCGTGTCGAGGCCGACACCGGCGTTCCGGCCGAGACGCTGATCAAGGCGATCGAGGCCGCGGGCTTCGGCGCCACGGCGGGATAGACTCCGGGCGCGGGCTCACCAACCCTCCAGCGGTGCGTCCCGCCGCTCGGTATACCTTGCCGCTCAGTACACCTTCCCCGTCATCCGGATGTCGGCCCAGATCTCGCGCACGGTCTGGTCCATCTCGATCTTGCGGTCGGTGTACCAGGTGTGCAGCAGAGCGTGCGCCTTCTCCGAATTGGGCGCGCCCAGGAAGTCGCGATAGAGCGCCTGGACCTGCCGGTTGTTGTGCGACTGGCGCAGCGCGCGCTTCTGGTCGATGCCGAACAGCGTCTCGCGGCGCTTGAGCGCATGCGGCAAATACTGCTTCTTGGAGCGCAGCGAGCCGCCGCCATCGACGCAGCCGCCGGGGCAGGCCATGATCTCGATGAAGTCGAAATCGGCGGTGCCGGCGCGTACCGCCTCGACGATCTGGCGGGTGGGCTTGAGGCCGTGGCACATCGCCACCTTCACCTCGCCGACCGCGCCGCCGAGGTCGACGGTGGCGGTGCGCACGCCCTCGAAGCCGCGCAACTGCTGGAGTTCCACCGTCTCAAGCTCGCGGCCATTGACGATGTAGTACATCGTCCGCACCGCCGCCTCCATCACCCCGCCGGTGGTGCCGAAGATGGCGCCGGCCCCGGTGTATTCGCTCATATAGGGGTTGTCGAAGGTCGACGGCTCCAGCGTCTTGAGGTCGATGCCCTCGCGGCGCAAGAGGCGCGCGAACTCGCGGGTGGTCAGCACCACGTCGACCTCCGGCACGCCGTCATGGATGAGCTGGCGCCGCGCGATCTCGTCCTTCTTCGCCGTGCACGGCATGATCGAGATGACGCGGATCCGCGCAGGGTCGATGCCCATCTTCTCCGGCAGATAGGTCTTGGCGAGGGTGCCCACGCACTGCTGCGGCGACTTGGTGGTGGAGAGCAGCGGCAGGATGTCGGGACAATGCCGCTCGGCGAAATTGACCCAGGCCGGACAGCACGAGGAGAAGGTCGGGCGCTTCCGATGCGCCAGGCGATGCAACAGCTCGGTGCCTTCCTCCATGATGACGAGGTCGGCGCCGAAATTGGTGTCGAGCACGATGTCGGCGCCGAGCTTGCGCAACGCGGTGATGATCTGGCCTTCGACATTGGTGCCGGGCGGCAGGCCGAACTCCTCGCCGAAGCCGACCCGCACCGCCGGCGCAAACTGGACGACGGTGACGAGCTCGGGATCGTACATCATGTCGAGCGCGCGGTCGGTCTCGTCGCGCTCGCCGAGCGCGCCGGTCGGGCACACCAGGACGCACTGGCCGCAGGTGACGCAGGCCGAGTTCTTCTGGGTCAGGCCGTGGCGCAGCCCGACCGCGGTGTCGAGGCCGTAGCCGACCTGGATCAGCGCGTCGATGCCCTGGCCGTCGCGGCACATGGCGATGCAGCGCTGGCAGCGGATGCAGCGCTTCATGTTGCGGATCAATGCCGGCGAGGAGTCGTCGATCGGCCGCATCGCCACGCGGGCGGGGTCGACGAAGCGGTTCTGGCGCAGGCCGACGAACTGGGCGACGTCCTGCAGGTCGCAGCGGCCATGGCGGATGCAGGTGGCGCAGTCCTGGTCGTGATCGGCGAGCAGCAGCTCGACCTGCAGGCGCTGCTTCTCGCGCACCTCGGGGGTGCGGGTGCGGATTTCGAGTCCGGCCTGCATCGGCGTGGTGCAGGCCGTCACCAAGTGTGTCTTGGCGCTGCCGTCCGTCCGGATCTCGACCAGGCACACCCGGCAGGTGCCCGGCGTGTGGTCGATGTCGGCGAGTTCGCACAGGGTCGGGATATAGACGCCGTAGCGGCGGGCGCAGGTGAGGATCGTCTCGTCCGAGCGGCCGGTGATCGGCGCGCCATTGATGGTGGCCTCGAAATAGGTCACCTCGGCGCCGGGGCTGGTCTGGGGCAGGAATTGCGCGGCCATTCTCATGCTCCCTCGGGGATCGGCTGCTCGGTGATCACCGAATAGATGCGGTAGCAGCGCATGCAGCGCTTGGCCTCGCGATAGGCCTCCTCGGCGCTGATGGTCTGCTCCACCTCCTCGAACATCTGCGTGCGCACATTGGGGTCGAGCTCGGGGTGGTGGACGCGGTACTGCGGCTTGACCGGCACCTCGACGGCGTCGTCGGCCAGCATCCGGTTGTCGTTGAGCAGGGCGCGCATGCGCGAGCGCGGCCGGAAGCGCACATAGCCCAGCCGGATCCAGTCATCGATGCTGCGGGTGGCCTTGAGGCCATTGGCCATGGCGTGGATCAGGGTCGAGGGGCCCGACGCGCAGTCGCCGCCGGCGAACACGCCGGGGCGCGAGGTGGCGAGATCGACGGGATCGACCGCGATGCAGTTCCAGCGGTCGAGAGCGATGCCGTCCTCGGGTTTCAGCACGTCTCGGTTGATCTGCTGGCCGATGGCGGCGATCAGGGTCGTGCAGGGCAGGACCGTCTCGGTGCCGGGCGCGGCCTCGACATTGCGGCGCCCGCGGCCGTCGGGCGCCGTCTGGCGCATCGCGATCAACTCGACGCCGGTGATGCGCCCGCCCTCGGCGACGATCCGCACCGGATTGGCGAGATAGTGGAAGATGATGCCCTCGGCTTCGGCGGCGGCCACCTCGTCGGCGTCGGCGGGCATGTCCTCGCGGGTGCGGCGATAGACGACGTGCACGGTGTCGGCACCCATGCGCAGGGCCGAGCGGGCGCAGTCCATCGCCACGTTGCCGCCGCCCACCACCACCACGTCGCCGGAAAGCTCGATGGTGCGGGTGCCGGCGACATGGTCGTGGACGTCGAGCAGGAAGGCGATGCCGGGCTTGTAGCCGGCGAGGCTCGGATCCTCGCCGGCGACGCCGAGCCGGCTGCCCTGCTGGCAGCCCAGCGCCAGGAACACCGCGCGGTAGCCGCGCGCGAACAAATCGTCGATCGAGAAGTCGCGGCCGAGCGCGTGGTTGAACAGGAAGCGTCCGCCCAGCTCGGCGATGATCTCGGTCTCCGAGCGCAGCACGTCCTTGGGCAGGCGGTAGGAGGGAATGCCGATCGCCGCCATGCCGCCGGCTTCCCCCATCGCCTCCAGAATGTCGACGCGATAGCCGTGCAGCAGCAGGTGATAGGCGCAGGACAGGCCCGCGGGGCCGGCACCGACCACCGCCACCCGCATGTCCTGGCTCAGGGGATGGGCGATCAGCTCGCGGCCGAAGGTCAGCGCGTGGGCGCCCTTCTGCTGGTCGGCGACGTAGCGCTTGAGCGTCTTGATGCCCACCGCCTCGTCGACGAACTTGCGTCGGCAGGCCATTTCGCAAAAGCGCACGCACACCCGGCCGCAGGTCGCGGCCATCGGGTATTTCTGCAAGATGACGCCGAGCGAATGCTCCGGCTTGCCGTCGCGGATGAAGTCGATGTAGCGCGGCACGTTGATGCGCGAGGGGCAGGCCTCGATGCACGGCGCGGTCATGTAGGTGAGGCCGTGCGGCTCCGGCCGCGGGCCGCGCTTCAGCTCGCCCTCCACCACGTCGCGGAAATGGCGCAGCGCCGCCAAGAGCGGCCGGGCGCAGGTCTGGCCGAGGCCGCACATCGAGGTGGCGGTCATCTGCTCGGCCAGCGTCTCAAGCTCGTCGAGGCCGAGCCTCGCCGCATTGCCGCGGCGCAGCGCGTCGAGCGCGTCGCGCACCAGCACCGTGCCCATCCGGCACGGGGTGCATTTGCCGCAACTCTGCTCGGCGGCCTCCGCCATCTGGCGCCATAGCGCATCGATCAGCCCGACGCCGGCGTCGAAGATGAAGAAGCCGCGGTCGCCGAAGAAGGCGCGGATGCGGTTGCCGTTGTCGAAGCTTTCGAAATTGGCAAGCGTCGGAGGTTTGGCAAGCGTCGGGGGCACCGGACGATCGTCGGCGGCAGACCTGCCGGCGCGGTTGTCGTAGATGATGCCGTCCCACACGCCGTAGACGATCTCGGTCATGCAGTCCTCTTGCGGTCGCTTCCGGACGCGAACTCACACTGTTTTCGGATAATCACGCCGTGGGCCCAGGAAACATACGGACATCCGGTGCCGGCCGCCGCAGCATCCACCCTGGATGCGAACGCGCCGACTATAGTCTTCGGCGACGGGATGTCCTTGAGCTATGTCAGCCAGAGCTTCGGCGGCTTGGCTCTTCCTGCCAGGATTCTGTTGTGTGGGACTGGAGCACTGCCGATCAGCCTCCAACGATGCCGGCCGGGCTGAAGCGCAGGTCGAGCACGCGCCATTCCTTGTACTTGTCCGCCGGCAGCGCGGCATAGGGCTGGCAACGCTTCACGGCGGCCTGGGCGGCGCGCACCAGGGCCGGGCCGAGCTTGGAGGCCGGGGCGGCGATCAGCATCGGATCGGCGGCCAGCGCGCCGTCGGGCTTGAAGGAGACGCGCATCACCATCTGCAGCTTGGCATTGGCCGGAATATTGGTCGGCCGCGTCCAGCATTTCTGCACGCTCGTCCTGAAGGCGGCGATCTCGTCGGGCGTGAGCTTCGCCTGCTCCTCGGCGACGGCGTCGAACCCGTTCGCCTTGCCGAGCCGCGCCATCTCCATCAGCAGGTCGGGGGCGAGCGGCGGCGTGACATTGTCGGTGGGCGCCTCCGCCATCGCCGGCAGGGGAATGCCGGCAAGAGCCGGCCCGGCGGGTGGTGCCTCGTCCGGCTGCGCGTCCTGCGGCGCAGCCTCGGGCGGGCTCGCCGGCGGCGCGCTGTCCGGGCGCGCAAGCTCCGGCGGCCGAACCGGGGGCAATGGTGGCGGCGGTCCAGCAGGCGGAGGCGGCCCTTTCGCCGGCTCCTTTGATGCCTCGTTGGACGCTTCCTGGCCCGGCTCCTTGGCGGCGTCCCTGGCGGGCGCCTGCTCGGGCTGCTTTTCGGGCTGCCTTTCGGGTTCCTTGGAGGCTTCCCTGGCCGGCTCCTTGGAGGGCTCCTGCGCGGTTTCCTTGGCGGCTTCCTTGGCCGCCTCCTTGGGAGCCTCCTTCGGCGTCTCCGCCCGGGCCTCCTTCCGCAAATCCTGCAGCAGGTCCTGTGCCGCCGGCAGGATTTTCTCTTCCTTGGCCTTCTCTTCCTTCGCCTTTTCTTCCTTCTTCATCTCGTCCTTGGCGAACTCTTCCTTGGTCTTCTCGATCTCGGGAAGCTGCGGCTTCTCCGGCTCGTCGACCTTCGCCGTCTCCTCGGGCGGCTGCTCCTGCGCCTCCTCGGGCGTCACGAGGTCGACCAGGATTCCCTCGGCCGGCTCGACATTGAACGGCGCCGGCCCGGCGAGGACCACGGTCAGGGTCACGAGAATCAGGTGAGCCGTCGCGGAAAGCGCGATGCCGGTGCGCATGAATGCCCTGTCGAATTGGTGAATCACTTCTTACCGTGATCGCCCGAGGCGCGCCAATCATCCCGCGCTGCACCCACAGTCGAGGGCCGGAAACCGTCTCAAGCCCCAAGCCGGACAATGCGGCCGCCGGCCGCCCTGGCGTCGTCGGCATCGTGGGTCACCAGCAGCGTCGGCAGGTTGCGCTCGCGGGCGTGGCCGAACACGAAGCGGCGGATGTCGTCGCGCAGATGGCTGTCGAGCCGGTTGAACGGCTCATCCAGCAGCAGCGTTCGCGGCTCGGCGAGCAACGTGCGCAGCAGCGCAACCCGCGCGCGCTGGCCGCCGGACAGCGTCGCCGGGTCGCGGTCGAAGAAGCCCGCGAGATCCGCCTGCGCCAGCGCCGCATCGATCGCGCCCCGCCGCGCGGCGCGCCCGCGCACGCTCGTGACGAGGCCGAAGGCGAGGTTCTGCCCCACCGACAGGTGCGGAAACAGCAGGTCGTCCTGGAACAGGATGCCGGCGCGCCGCGCCTCGGGCGGGCGGCGGGTGACGTCGGCGCCGTCGATCAGCACCCGTCCCGACACGCGAAAGACGGGATCAATGAAGCCGCCGATGAAGGCCAGGAGCGTCGATTTGCCGGACCCGGACGGCCCCATCACCGTGACGACCTCGCCGGGGGCGACCGCCAGATCGAAGCGCGGGACCAGTTCCCGCCCATCAAGCGCGATCTCGACACCGGCGAGCACGAGTCCTCTCACGCCAGCCCCCGCCGGTTGCGGAACATCAGGCGCGGCAGGCCGAGCGCCAGGCCATAGACCAGCGCCGGCAGCGCCGCCTGCAGCACGGCATAAACGCCGAGGATCCGCCGGTCGGCGCCGGTTGCCAGCGTCACCGCCTCGGTGGTCAGCGTCGCCACCCGGCCGGCGCCGGCGAACAGCGTCGGCAGGTACTGGCCGACGCTGACCGCGAAGCCGATCGCCGCCGCAACCAGGATCGGCTTGGCCAGCATCGGCAGCTTGATCCGCACGAAGATGCGCGCGCGTCCGGCGCCGAGCGCTGCAGCGGAACGGGCGAAGCGCGGATCGAGCGCGCGGAAGGGATCGGCCAGCGACAGGAACACATAGGGCAGCACGAACAGCAGGTGCGCCCAGATCACCGCGGCCAGCGTGCCGTCGAGCCCGGCCTGCACCAGCGCGACCTGGACGCCGAACAGGAAGGCGATCTGCGGCACCAGCAGCGGCAGATAGAGCAGCCACAGCGTGCCCGTTCCCGGCCGCAGCGCCGCGCGCTGCTCGTTCTCCAGGCAGGCGAGTGCCAGTACGAGCGCGATGACGGTCGCCGCCGCGCCGGCGGCGAGCGTCATCTCGAGCGGCCGGCCGACCTCGGGAAGGTGGCGCGTCCACACGTCGAGGGTCAGGGCCTCTGGCAGGGCGGCAGGAAACCGCCAGCCGGCCGCCACCGACCACAGCGCCATGCCGGCGATCGCCGCAAACGCCGCAACGCCCGTCCCGACCGCCCCAAGTGCGGCGGCGGCGGCCACCGGCTCGGCCGCCGGGGCGCGCCAGCCGCGCAGGATGATCGCGCGGCCCAGCCGGGCAGTCAGAATCTCGCCCAGCCGCCACGCAACGATGGCGCCGGCCACCAAGGCAAGCTGCAGCAGCGCGGCTGCAGCGGCACGCGGGTAGAGCGCCAGATCATAGTCGGCAAACCATCGCATCGCCAGCACCGCCAGCGGCGGCGGTGTGCCCGGCGCCAGGATCAGCGCGACATCGACCGCCGACAGCGAAAAGGCGAGCACGGCATAGACCGGCAGGCGGATCTGCGCATAGAGGCGCGGCAGCACCGCAAACAGCCACGCCGCCGCCGGGCCGTAGCCCAAGGCACGGGCGGAGGCGACAAGATCGCGCACCCGCATCTGCACGCTGGCGGCGAGGATCATCAGCACCAGATAGGGCGTCTCCTTGAGCACGAGGCCGCCGGCAAGGGACAGGCCTTGCGGATCGCGCACCGTGACGATCTGCGGCGGCGTGTGCCAGCCGGTCAGGTCCGGCGACACGAGCCGGGCGAGCCAGCCCGACGGCAGGATGAGGAAGGCGAAGCCGATGGCGAGCGCGGCATGCGGCGTCGCCAGGAGCGGCGCCAGCGCGTTCTCGCAGCGGCGCAGCCACGGCCGCTCGTGCGCCAGGGCACAGAAGCCGATCGCCAGCACCACCGACAGGGCGGTGGCCAGCAGGCCGACGCGCAGCGTCAGCGCCAGCGTGTCGGCGAGGCCCGGCGTCGCCATCAGCTCCCGCCAGGCGCCGAGCGAGACCTCGGTGTGGCCCAGCGCCGGCAGATAGCCGAAGGCCGGCAAAGCGGTGCCGGCGAGGCCCGCGGCGATCGGCAGCAGGAACAGCGCCAGCGTCAGAGGCGGGGCGGCCCTCAGCATGGTCTCATCAATGTGTGCGCGCTTCCCAGGCCGCGACCAGCCGCGTCATCCAGGAGGGATGCGGCTCGGGCAGCGGCACGCCCAATTCCTCATTGGTGGGCAGAGCGGGGTCCGACCGCAGGTCGAGGAAGCGCTGGCGGTCGGCGGCGTCGAGCCTGCCCAGGTCGAGCACGGTGAAATTGCCCATGTGGCGCGGATCCTGGGCATAGGCCTGGGTTGCCGGCTCCAGCAGGAAATCGGCGACCGCCATCGCCCCCTCCTTGCCCGCGGCATTGAACGGAATGGCGACAAAGCTGGTATTGCCGATGGTGCCGCGCGCCAGCACGAACACCCGCGCCGTCGGCGGCAGGAGCCGGTTGGCGATCGATACCGCAGCCTCGGCGGGGTTGAACGAGATGGCGATGTCGATCTCGCCGTCGTCGAGCAGCTGGCGCTGCGCCGGTCCGGTCTCCGGGAATTCGCGGCCCTGCCGCCACAGGTTCGGCCGCAGCGCGTCGTACCAGACCCACAGCGGCGCGGTGGCCGCCTCGAACGCCGCATCGTCAGCCGGGCGCTGGAGAGCGGCCGGATCGGGCGCAAGCTCGGCCAGCGCCTGCTTGAGGAAGGTGGCGCCGAGAAAATTTCGCACCGTCGGGTGGGTCAGCCGGCCGGGGTGGCGTTGCGCCCAGGCCAGCAGAGCCGGGATCGAGCGCGGCAGGTCGGCGGCAGCGAGGCGGGCGGAATCATAGACATAGACCACCTGCGCCATGCGCCAGGGGGCCGCAAAGCCCTCCACCGGCACGGTGAAGTCGATCACGTTGGAGCGTTTCCGGGTGGTGTCGACGAAGTGCCAGTTGGGCAGCGTCTCAGCAAATGGTCCGAAGAGCAGCCCCTGCGTCTTCATCGCCAGGAAATTCGGCCCGTTGATCCAGATCAGGTCGACCGAGCCGCCGGAGCCGCGCCCGGCCTGTTTCTCGGCCACCACGCGGGCGACGGCCTCGGCGGTGTCGCGCAGACGGACATGGACCACCGCCACGCCAAAGCGGCGGCGCATCTCCTCGCCGGTCCAGGCGATGAAGGCGTTGGTGCGCTCGTCGCCGGCCCAGGCGTTCCAATAGACGGTCTGGCCGCGGGCGGCGGCGAGGATGTCCTCCCAGGGCCGCGTCTCGCTGCTTGCGGCGGCGCGCGGCACAAGAGTTGCGGCGGCGAGGCCGGCAACGAACGAGCGGCGGTCCATGTCGGGTCTCCTGTCGAACTCTTGCGGCTTCCGGCTGGTCAGGCAGGAGAACCGTATCACTCACGCGGCCGGGACGAGCGGGCGGGCACGGCGGCGCTGGCGTGCCGCCTCGATTACCGGCGCCAGCACCTCGCGGTGGAAGGCGTCGCAGCCGATGCAGAGATTTTCATACGGTCGGCCGGCGGGCGTCAGCGTCCGCGAGCGCGCGACGAAGGTCGCTTCCGACCAGCCATGGCTGAGCCCCATGCGTTCCGGCCGGCCTTCATTGATGGCCTGGAAGGCCGGTTCGCCGGCCAGGCTGTCGAGAATGTCGATCAGATTGTCCTCAAGAAGGCTGCCGATCGGCAGTGCGGTCTTGATGCAGCAGGGATAGACCGCGCCGTCCGGCTCGACCGAGACTTCCGATCCGTTGACGTGGTGGTCGAGAAAGCCCGTGCCGCCCGACCAGCGGGCGCAGAAATTGTCGGCCAGCGTCGCGGTGGACAGGTCGTTGCGCCAGCCGCGGCCGCGCGGCCAGATCTTGCCGATCCAACTGCCCTCGGACGCGCCGAAGAAGCTGTAGAGCGGGCCGGTCTCTTCGTGCCATTTGCGGCCGACGCCGGAGGACAGCTCGGAGGGCTTCAGCCCGCAGGCGTCGAACAGCGCCGACAGCTCGGCGATGAAGGCCGCCTGCCGCTCGGGCGTGTCGATGCCGACGTGGAAGCGGTCGGTGGAGGCGACCGAGATCATGTAGACGCCGCGCGCCAGCAGATCCTCGACGATCGGCCGGGTGAGGAGGTCGCCGGTGGTCTGCACGACGATGCGCACGCCCTGGCCGCGATATTTCGCGTTCAGCGCGTCGATGACCGGATAGGTGACCTCGGTGCGCACCGGATCGAGCAGGCTCTCGCCGCCCGACAGGACGATTCGCCCGCCGCGCCGCACCGGCGCGGCGTCGGGCTCGGTGGCGTCGCGGTCGAGATAGGTCATGTCGGCCGGGAAGTTCGCCAGGATGCGCGGGACGTTCCGCTTCGCCTCGGCCACCACTGCGTCGAGCTCGCCCCTCACATAGGGGCGGAAGCGCTCCTCGTAGCAGTGCCGGCACTTGCGGTGGCAGGCCCAGCACATGACGTAGTAGATCGATTCCATTCCGGCCTCTGCCCAACCCGTGATGGCCTGCCGACTGCCGCGGCATATCTCCATAAGATTGTCCGAATCCTCTATGCAACGGCAAGATGCCGCCGCGTGCGAATTGAGACGATCGCACTCTGCCGCCAGGAGGGTCGACCCGCCGCCGGCGACCATTGGACAAGCCGCCGCAAGCGTGCCATCGAAGCGACCATCCGTCAGCCGCCGGGGTGGCCATCAGGTCCAGAAAAGGGGGAGCCATGCGCTTTCTGGTTTTCCAGCATGTCGACGTCGAGCATCCCGGAACGTTCCGCGAGCTGTGGCGCGAGGCCGGCATCGAATGGGATGCGGTCGAACTCGATGCCGGCGAGCCGATCCCGGCGCTGGAGCCCTATGACGCGCTGGTCGTCATGGGCGGGCCGATGGACGTGTGGGAGGAGGAAGAGCACCCCTGGATGGTGGCCGAGAAGCTGGCGATCAGCCATTGGGTGCGCGCCCTCGACCGGCCCTATCTCGGCGTCTGCCTCGGACACCAGTTGCTGGCCGATGTCATGGGCGGCGCGGTCGACCCCGCCAAGGAGCCGGAAGTTGGGCTCGGCACCGTCGACCTGACCCCGGCCGGCGCCGCCGACCCGCTGTTCGCCGGCTTCGTGAATCCGGTCGAGACCTTCCAGTGGCATGGCGCCGAGGTGTCGCGCCCGCCCGTCGGCGCCACCGTGCTGGCCGCCAATGATGCCTGCGCGGTGCAGGCGCTGCGTATCGGGCGCGCGGCCTATGGCGTGCAGTACCATGTCGAGATCGGCGAGGACACGGTGCACGACTGGCAGGCGATTCCCGCCTATGCCGCCTCGCTGGAGCGGGCGCTGGGCAAGGAGCGCGCCGAACTCCTGGCCGGCGAGACGCTGGCGCGCCTGCCCGATTTCGCCGCCGCCGCCCGCCGCTTCAACGACAATTTCCTGCGTCTGGTGAGCGGGCGGGGCTGACCTTCCTGCGGTTCACCGGCCTTGCAGGCCAAAAACCGTATCATCCGATGATCGGGAAGGTGGTGGCGATGGCCCAGGCGAAGATGATCGCATTGGCCAGCGCCGCCGCCAGCGGCTCGTTGGTGCGGTTGAAGGCCCAGCGGCTGATCAGCCCATAGACCACGAACATCGCCACCATGATCGGCGAGGCGATCATCAGGAAGAACAGCCGCGGCGGATTGAGCGCCACCGCCAGGGCGAGCGACACCAGGAAGCACGCCTTGGTGAGGGCGTAGGCGCCGCGCAGCGGCTTCAAGCCACGCACCAGCCATTCGTCGGCGACAAAATAGACGGCGGTGCCCGCGGCCATGGCCAGGATCAGCGGCACGCGCGCCTCGATGGGCGCCACCGACGACACGAAATGATCGACCGGCCAGCCGATGGCGAACAGGCCGTAGGCGGCAATCGCCGCAAAGGCGAGCCCGAACCGCCACGGCGACACCGACGCCTTCGGCGGGGCGGGGATGGCCTTCCACCATCGCACCAGCCTGAGGGTGGCGAACGTCACCAGCCCGTAGACTGCGAAGTGGAAATAGAGGTACTCGCCGAGCAGCAGCGGCAGCGTATTGACCGGCGACGCCCACAGGATCAGCGGCGTCAGGATGACCGGTGCCACTGCCACCAGCAGAAGCGGGCGCCATGTCAGATTGGCGCCGCGCGGCGCCGCCGCCACCACCGGCAGCAGCCGGGTCAGCGGCCGGGCCAGCACCAGAAGCCCGCCGAACAGCAGCAGGAACCACCAGCCGCGGGCATCGATCAGGCCGGTCTGGTCGCGGCCGAACACGGCGTTCAGCCAGTCGCGGGTCTCCTTCAGGCTGGTGGCGCTGAACAGCACGGCGATGTGCTCGACGCCGGGGGCGATGGCGACGCGCCGCGCGGTGCCGTCCTCGAACCGCCCATAGGTGACGCCGGCCTCCGCCGGCCCGGCGATGGCCACCGACACCGCCCGGTAGGCCTCCTTCATCAAATGCGGATCCTCGATGGCGCCGACCACGACCAGCAGGTTGCGCGGCCCCGTGGCGTCGGGCTCCGGCGAGAACAGCGAGATCGTCACCGTGGCGGCGATGTCGCCGCGCGCCTTGGCCTCGCGCGCCACCAGATCCGAGGCCATCGAGTGGCCGAGCAGCGCGACGCGGCCGTCGACCTCCGGCAGCGACCGGGCATAGGCGATGACCTTGTCGAGCTCGGGCAGCAGCCGCTGGGCGCGGGCGTTGCGGTCGACCAGACCGCCGGCCAGCGAATCCGGATTGAAGCCGTGGCCGGCGAAATCGAACGTCACCGCGACATAGCCGCTCTGGGCCAGCGTGACGGCGAATGGCTCCATCAGCTTCTGGGAGCCGGCAAAGCCGTGGGCGATGATCACCGCCGGGGCCGGCGCGCCGCCGGGCAGGCGGAACACGCTCACCGGCGTGTTGCCGAGCTGGGTGCGGCGGATATCGAGCCCGCTGCTGGCCGCAAAAAGCTGCCAAAGGGCGAACAGGATGGCGATGAACGCGCCGATGGGCGCGAGCAGCCGGAGCCCCCGCGCCAGAGGCGTCGGGCCCTCGCCACTGCGCGTCAAGGGATGGTGCCCGCTGGCCTCGGAACTCATGGGGCCGAACGAATGCGCAAGCTTGCGGCCGCGATCAAGCCCAACATTGGCATAACCGGGTTGCCGGGTGACCACGGCCGCTCCGTTCTCGCCCGGCCCTGGGTGGGCGGGCGCAGGTTTCGTTTACGCAGATTTCGTCTACGCGGGTTTCATCGGCCGGGATCAGGGCCGTCGTGACGTTTCGTTGGGGTTCTTTACCCGAGAGAGTGGAGCCGATTCTATTTTTTCACGGGGACGTTGAGGGGAAGCCGGGCGATGCAAATCGAGATTCCGGGCGAGCCGAAGCTGTGGCAGCCGGTGCCGCCGCCCCAGCAGGTGTCGCTGCCGCTGGAGGCGAGGACCCGGATCGGCGTCCTCGGCGGGCTGCTGATCTTTCCCGCGTTGGTGCTGGCCGCGGGCATGGTGTTCGGTGCTGCGATCATGATCCAGCTCCTCGCCACCGGCGAGATCGGGTCCGCGGGCGAGGCCGTCGTTGCGGTTCTGCTCGCAGTTTTCTCGGGCGTCACCAGCGTGACGGTTCTCGGGGCCGTGGTGACGCTCCTGGCCGACCGCTGGCGCAACGCCCCTCTTGTCATCGACGCCGGATCGATCCGTGATGGGCGGCTGCGCTTGGCACCGGTTCCCTGGTCCGATGTCGCGCACGCCTGGGCGGTCCAGAATGGATCGCCGGCCCGGGGGATCGACATCAAGGGGGTGGGTCTCGAACTTCGAAGGCCCGTTTCAGCCTGCCATGACCCGTACCGGCTCGGAGTCATCATGTTCCGTTGGTGGCAGCCCCAGCCCGGCGAGACTTGGATCAGCCGGAACCAGCCGATCCTGTTCTTCCTAACAGGCGGCCTCGTCCGCCGGCACCCGCGCGACAACGAGATCTACATCCCGATCGAGTGTCTGTCGGTGCGACGGCACGTGCTCGTCCACACCATCGCAGCGCTTGTCCGCCAGCATGGCGGCAGCGTGGACATACTGTAGGCGTGAATTTTTTGGGACTGTCGAAAGCACGATGCGCGGCGAAAACTCGCGGCAACCAGCCTCTCAGCGAGAGACTGGTGCCCAGGAGAGGACTCGAACCTCCACGGCTTGCACCACTGGTACCTGAAACCAGCGCGTCTACCAATTCCGCCACCTGGGCCCGCCTGAGCGGTGGCGCGCTTGGTATGATGCCGGCCGGAGCTTGTCAACATGGCTGTCGCGCCGGGCCATCGCGGCCGATCGCGGCGCAAGGGTCCGCTCTCGCAAGCCCTCGGGGGCGGCGCCGTGATCCGCCGGCCATGGCGCGCGTATGGAGAAGCAGGCGGAGCCGAATGCCGGTTCCGACATCCCCCTCTCCAAGTTGGAGCAAGAGCCGCCATGACCCCGTCGCGCGAGGCCGATTCGCCGACCACTCCGCCGCCCGCGACCGCCGCCGCACCGGCGCTGACGGTCTATTATGACGGCTCCTGCCCGGTCTGTTCGCGCGAGATCGCCCACTATCGCGGCTGCGAGGGCGCGGACGCCATCGTGTGGACCGATATCGCCAAGGCCACGGGCGATTCGCTGGCACCCGACCTCACGCGGTCGGCGGCGCTGGCGCGCTTCCATGTCCGCCGCGCCGATGGGGTGCTGGTCGACGGCGGGCGGGCGTTCGCCGAGATATGGCAGGCGCTGCCCCGGTTTCGCCGGGCCGGGCGGCTGTTTGCCAGCGGCGCGGGCGCGCGGCTCATCGAGGTGGCCTACCGGCTGTGGCTCCGCGTGATGCCACTGGTGCGCCGGTTCGGACGGCCGGTTTCGCAAGGATAATACGGTTTCCGGTTGATCCCTTCGGGATACCGGAAACGGTCTCGCCGAAAATCCCTTGTTCGATAACGGGATTTTCGGCGATCGGAATACGGCTCGAAGGCTTGATCAGCCGGAAACCGCATAAGCCCGCGAACTCCGAATCAGGCCGGGTCGGAGCGCGTCTTCGCCGCCGTGTCGGCGGTGGGCGCATCGGGATCGAGACGATGGCCGGCGCGGTCGCGCTTGGCGGTGAGGTAGCGGATGTTCTCCGGCGTGCGGCGGCCGATAACCCGCTCCTCGGCCACGACATCGAGACCGGCCTCGCGCAGCGCCGCCACCTTGTGCGGGTTGTTGGTGAGGAGGCGGATCTTCGTCACGCCGAGCTGGCGCAGCATCGCGGCGGCGAAGTCGAAACGCCGGCCGTCGAACTCGAAGCCCAGCGCCTCGTCGGCGTCGAAGGTGTCGAAGCCGCGGCTCTGCAGCCGGTAGGCGCGGATCTTGTTGGCGATGCCGTTGCCGCGCCCTTCCTGGTCGAGATAGAGGATGATGCCGCCGCCGCCCGCCGCCATGGCGCGGGCGGTGGAGCGCAACTGGTCGCCGCAGTCGCAGGCGAGGCTGCCGAACAGATCGCCGGTCAGGCAGGCCGAATGCAGCCGCACCGCCACCGCACCGCCAAGGTCCGGCCGGCCGATGATCACCGCCACCTGGTCGCGCAGGCCCTCGCCGCCGCGAAACACCACGAATTCGGTATCGGGCGCGCCCTCCAGCGGCACCGGCGCCCGGCCGACGATGCGCAGCCGCTCGATTTCGCCCGAGCGGTAGCGGCCGATCGCCTCGGCCGGAACGCTCATCAGCCCGGCGACGGCGGCCGAGGCCGCCTCCGGGAGCGGCACCACCAGCAGCGCCGGCAGGATCAGCGCGAGCCGGGCGAGCTCCAGCGCGGCCTCGTCGATGGGGGCAGCTGGGCCGACCGGGGCATCGAGGGCGGCATCGAGCGCCAGGGTCAGCCGTTCGATGCGGGCGAGATCGATCGCCGGAAGCGCGAGCGTGCCGGCGGCGGTGCGCTCCAGGCCGAGCCGCCGCAGCCGTGCCGCCGGCAGCACCAGCCGCGCCCCGCCGGCCGTGTCCAGCCCGGCCACCTGTTCGGCATCGAGCCCCTCGATGCCGACGGTGAGAACCGGGCCGCCCTCCCCGGTGATGACCACCGGGCGCCCGGCGCGGATCTCGGCCAAGGCGCGCTCCACCCCCACATGTTCGTCGTGCAACCCACACTCCACTCGTTCAGTCGCGTCTTCAGTCGCTTCGGCCGCCAGTCTTGCCTGCCGCCAATCTTGCCTGCCGTCATGTCCCTAGCAAAACCGCGGCCAGCCGCCATCCGGTCTCACCGCCGGTCGCGGAAGAAGTCCTTGAGCAGCCCGGCTGCGTCCTGCTCGGCGAGGCCGCAATAGACCTCGGGCCGGTGATGGCAGGTGGGGCTGGCATAGAGTCGCACGCCGCTGTCCACCGCGCCGCCCTTGGGGTCGGCGGCGCCATAATAGAGGCGGCGGATGCGGGCGAACGAGATGGCTGCCGCGCACATCGGGCAGGGCTCCAGCGTCACGTAGAGGTCGCAGCCGATGAGCCGCTCGGAGTCGAGGGCCGAGGCCGCGGCGCGGATTGCCAGCACTTCGGCGTGAGCGGTGGGATCCTTCAGCTCCAGCGTGCGGTTGCCGGCGCGCGCAATAACCGCGCCGTTTCTGACGATGACGCAGCCGATCGGCACCTCGCCGCGGGCTGCCGCCGCGCGCGCCTCGTCCAGCGCAATGTCCATGAAGGCGGGGCGCACCGCTCGTATTCCCGTCCGCGCCGTGCTACAGGCGCCCTCCTTCTCCAGGTCGCACGGAACCGCCATGCCCCGCAAGCCGACGGACGATGGTCCGCGCCGCCCGCCCCCGTCCCATCGCGGCCCCAGCAAAGGGGCGCCTGCCCGTGCCGGCGGCACGTTCGCCGAGAGGTCCGCCACCGGGTTCGCCAAAAGGCCCGGCGCCAAGGCTGGCGGCAAGCCTGGGGCCAAACCTAGTGGCAAGCCCGGCGAAGCGTCCGGCTTTCGCAAGGCGTCCGGCAAGCCGGGCGCGCGGCCCGAGCGGCCGCAGCGCGGCGACAGGCCGCGCACCGGGACGAAAACCAAGACCACTCTCGCCCGTCCGCCGCGCGCGGATCTGCCCGAGCCGACGCTCAAGGTGCGCGAGCGCGTCGCCAAGGTGATCGCCCGCGCCGGGCTCGCCTCGCGCCGCGAGATCGAGGAGTGGATCGCGGCCGGCCGGGTGGCGGTCAATGGCCAGGTGCTCGACAGCCCGGCCTTCACCGTCAGCACGTCGGACAGGATCGAGGTCGATGGCGCGCCGCTGCCGGAGAAGGAGCGCACGCGGCTGTTCCTGTTCCACAAGCCGCGCGGCCTCGTCACCACCACCGACGATCCCGAGGGGCGGCCGACGGTGTTCGACGTGCTGCCGGCCGGCCTGCCGCGCCTCGTCAGCGTCGGACGGCTCGACTTCAACACCGAGGGCCTGCTGCTGCTCACCAATGACGGCGGGCTTGCGCGCGTGCTGGAACTGCCGGAGACCGGCTGGCTGCGCCGCTATCGTGTGCGCGCCTTCGGCGAGGTGATGCAGGACCAGCTCGACAAATTGCGCGAGGGCGTCGAGATCGATGGCATGCAGTACGGCTCGATCGAGGCTGTGCTCGACCGCGAACAGGGCTCGAACGTGTGGATCACCGTGGCGCTGCGCGAAGGCAAGAAGCGCGAGATCCGCACCGTGCTGGGCGCGCTCGGCGTCCACGTCAACCGGCTGATCCGGCTCTCCTTCGGCCCGTTCCAGCTCGGCGAGTTGGCGGAGGGGGCGATCGAGGAGGTCAAAACGCGGGTGCTGCGCGACCAGATCGGCGAGCAGTTGGCGGCGATCGCCGGCGTCGATTTCGCCGCCCCGCTGCGCGACTATGGCGACGCCAAACCCGCGCACAAAGAACCGGCCCGGAAAGCGCCCGTGCGGCAGGAGCCGGGCCGGACCGAGCGTCCCGTGCGCCAGGATCGCGTCGCTCAGGACGAGCGGCCAGCGCGCGACCGCTTCGAGGACGGGCCCGAACGTGGCGAACGGCGCGGGCGTCCCGAGCGGAGCGATCGGCCGCTGCGCGAGCCGTCCAATCGCCGCAAGCCCTCGATCTGGCGCGCCGCGCCGGAGGGCGAGGACGTGCCGAAGCGGCGGCTGCCACGGCGCGAGCGCGCCGCCATTCCGCCGGCCTCCGAGGACACGCGGCCCAAGCGCCGCGGCCAGACCGAGGACCGCAAGGGCCGGTCGATCCTGGTCGAGCGGGTCGGCTCGCCGGCACCGCCGCCCGAGGCGTCGGCAATGCCCGCCGAGCGAGCGCGCCCGTTCATCCGGCACGGTGACAACCCGCCGGGAGATCGCCCGTTCAAGCCGCGGGGCGACAAGCCTTTCCGCGATCGGGGCGAGGGCGGTGAGCGTCCGTTCCGTGCCCGCAGCGAGCGGCCTGAGGGGGATCGTCCGTTCAAGCCGCGTGGCGACCGGCCGTTCCGGGATCGGGGCGAGGGGGGCGAGCGCTCCTTCCGCACCCGCAGCGAGCGGCCTGAGGGGGATCGTCCGTTCAAGCCGCGTGGCGACCGGCCGTTCCGCGATCGGAGCGAGGGCGGCGAGCGTCCGTTCCGTGCCCGCAGCGAGCGGCCTGAGGGGGATCGTCCGTTCAAGCCGCGCGGTGACCGTCCGTTCCGCGATCGGAGCGAGGGCGGCGAGCGTCCGTTCCGCGCCCGCAGCGAGCGGCCCGAGGGCGAGCGCCCGTTCAAGCCGCGTGGCGACCGGCCGTTCCGGGATCGGGGCGAGGGGGGCGAGCGCTCCTTCCGCACCCGCAGCGAGCGGCCTGAGGGGGATCGTCCGTTCAAGCCGCGTGGCGACCGGCCGTTCCGCGATCGGAGCGAGGGCGGCGAGCGTCCGTTCCGTGCCCGCAGCGAGCGGCCTGAGGGGGATCGTCCGTTCAAGCCGCGCGGTGACCGTCCGTTCCGCGATCGGAGCGAGGGCGGCGAGCGTCCGTTCCGCGCCCGCAGCGAGCGGCCCGAGGGCGAGCGCCCGTTCAAGCCGCGTGGCGACCGGCCGTTCCGGGATCGGGGCGAGGGGGGCGAGCGCTCCTTCCGCACCCGCAGCGAGCGGCCTGAGGGGGATCGTCCGTTCAAGCCGCGTGGCGACCGGCCGTTCCGCGATCGGAGCGAGGGCGGCGAGCGTCCGTTCCGTGCCCGCAGCGAGCGGCCTGAGGGGGATCGTCCGTTCAAGCCGCGTGGCGACCGGCCGTTCCGCGAGCGGAGCGAGGGCGGTGAGCGGCCGTTCCGTGCCCGCAGCGAGCGGCCTGAGGGGGATCGTCCGTTCAAGCCGCGCGGCGATCGGCCGGGCAGCAAATTTGGCGGCAACAAGTTCGGCGGCAAGCCGGGGGGCGCGCGACCTGGCCGTCCTGGCGGCAAGCCCGGCTTCGACAAGCCGCGCGGCCCGCGCAAGCCGCGGCCGGAGTAGGCGATGCGCATCGTCGGAGGGCGGTTCAAGGGCCGCGCGCTGGCGAGCCCGAGATCGCACGACATCCGGCCGACTGCCGACCGGCTGCGCGAGAGCCTGTTCAACGTCCTGGCCCACGCCTATGGCGACGTGTGCGAGGGGGCGCGGGTGCTGGATCTGTTCGCCGGCACCGGCGCGCTGGGGCTGGAGGCGCTGTCGCGCGGGGCGCGCTTTGCCGCCTTCGTCGATGACGGCGCCGAGGCGCGCGGGCTGATCCGCGCCAATATCGATGCGATGGGGCTGGCCGGCATGACGCGGGTGCTGCGCCGCGACGCCACGAAGCTCGGCCCCGCCGCGCCGTTCGAGCCGTTCTCGCTGGTGTTCTGCGATCCACCCTATCGCCAAGGACTCGCCGAGCGGGCGCTGGTTGCCGCCCGTGACGGCGGCTGGCTCGCCCCGGTCGCGCTGGTGGTGGTGGAGGAGGCGGCCGAAGCCGGCTTCACCCCGCCCGAGGGTTTCGCCGAGCTGGAGCGCCGAAGCTATGGCGAGAGCGAGGTGACGGTGCTGCAGCACACCGGCGCTTGAGCTCTACGCTTGGAACATCGCGACAAGCGTCTCCAGCACCTCACCGGCAACTGCCGGATCGAGCGTTCCCAACCGGCGCCGCAGCCGCTGCTTGTCGACCGAGCGTAGATGATCGAGTGCAATGTCACCGGTCCTGCCGCCGAACTCGGCCACGACCCGACTCGGCCAGCGTTTGTGCGTGCTGGTCAAGGGCGCGACGATGACGGTGGCGAGGACGCCGTTCATCTGATCCGGCGAAATCACCACGCAAGGCCGGACCTTGCTGATCTCCGAGCCGATCGTCGGGTCGAGTGCGACCTGCCAGACCTCGAACCGTTTCGGCTCGGGCCGCGCCTGCCCGCTCACCACGTCCAGTCCTTGTCGTCGAACTCGGTCAGGCTGCCGGCTCCGGCCCAGGGGTTCTCATCATCAGGCCGCGGCGGGTCGGCCCGGAACGCCTCCTCCCAGCCGGCGCGGGGGTGGGTCACCGGGCTCAGCACCAGCTCGCCGCCGCGCACGGTCATCTCGACCGTGTCGGTGAAGCCGAGCTGGTCGCGGATCGCCTTGGGGATCCGCACGCCCTTGGAATTGCCGATCCTGACGAGATTGGTCCGCATCACACCCTCCGGACTTACAATGTAAGTCCTCCGCCGTGACCGAACAAGCGCGGGCTCGAGCGTCCGCCGATCTGATGCATCAGGCCGGACGCTCTAAGCTCTTGAGTTGTCGCATTCTCTTCCGCAAAACCGGTTCCCACTTTTGCGGAGAATGCTCCAAGTTTTTGTTTTATCGCATTCTCTTCCGCAAAACCGGTATCCACTTTTGCGGAGAATGCTCTATCGCCGCCCGAACAGCCGCTCGATGTCGGCGAGCGACAGGGTGACATAGGTCGGCCGGCCGTGATTGCACTGGCCGGCGTTCGGGGTCGCCTCCATCTCGCGCAAGAGCGCGTTCATCTCCTCCGGCTTCAGGCGGCGGCCGGCGCGCACCGAGCCGTGGCAGGCCATGGTGGCAGCGACGTGCAGCAGGCGGCGTTCCAGCGGCAGCGCGTCGTCCCACTCGGCGAGGTGGTCGGCGAGGTCGCGCACCAGTTTCACCACATCGGCGTCGCCGAGCAGCGCCGGCACCTCGCGCACCATCACCGCGCCGGGGCCGAAGCTCTCCAGCACCAGCCCGAAGGTTGCCAGCGCATCGGCGCGGGCGGCGAGCCGTGCCGCGTCGTCGGGGTCGAGTTCGACCACCGCCGGCACCAAGAGCATCTGGCGGGCGATGCCGCCACCCGCGAGCTGGCGCTTCATGCGCTCATAGACCAGGCGCTCGTGCGCGGCGTGCTGGTCGACGATGACGAGGCCGCCTTCGGTCTCGGCGACGATGTAGGTGGCGTGAAGCTGGGCGCGGGCGGCGCCGAGCGGGTGGTTCGCCGGCTCTGTCTCTGGGGCGGCCTGCCCGGCGCGGGCATCGGCCGCGGGCGCGAGGCCCGAGAACGCCGTCTGCCGCGGCTCGGACAGGCCGGGCGGTGCGGCCGGCGAGGTCTCCGGCCGCCAGCCGGCGATGCCGGATGGCCGCGGCGGGCTTGATGGCCTGAGCGTCTGGAACGGCCGGGCGGGGGCCGCGGCCGAACGGTGGGCCTCGCCGTGGAGTGCGGCGCGCAGGCCCGCGACCAGCAGTCCGCGCACCAGCCCGGCGTCGCGGAAGCGCACCTCGGTCTTGGCGGGGTGGACATTGACGTCGACCTCGCGCGGGTCGAGCTCCAGCCACAGCGCGGCGGCGGCGAAGCGCCCTGACGGGATGAGGTCGGCGTAGGCCGCGCGCAGCGCGCCGAGCAGCAGCTTGTCCTTCACCGGCCGGCCATTGACGAACAAATATTGCGCGAGCGCATTGCCGCGCGCCACGGCCGGCAGGCCGGCGACGCCGGCAAGCCGCACGCCCTCCTTCTCGGCCGCCACCGGCACGGCGTTGGCGCGGAAGTCGGCCCCGAGGATATCGCCGACGCGGGCGAGCCGGGCGGCGATGTCATGGCCGCGCGCGGCATAGGTGACGGGATCGCGCTCCTCGGTGACCAAAGTGAAGGCGATGTCCGGCCGGCTCATAGCCAGGCGCTTGACGACATCGACGGCCGCCGCGCTTTCGGCGCGATCGCTCTTCAGGAACTTCAGGCGCGCCGGGGTGGCGAAGAACAGGTCGCGCACCTCGACGCGGGTGCCGGCGGAAAGCGCCGCCGGCCGCACCTCGGACTTGCGCCCGGCCACAACCTCCAGCCCGTGCGCCTCGCCGCCCTGGGCGCGCGAGGCGATCGAGAGCTTCGCCACCGCGCCGATCGAGGGCAGCGCCTCGCCGCGAAAGCCGAGCGTGGCGATGGCGAGCAGGTCGGATTCGGCGGAGAGCTTGGAGGTGGCGTGGCGCTCGACCGCCATCTCCAGATCCGGCGGCGCCATGCCGATGCCGTCATCGGCAACCCGGATGAGCCGCCGGCCGCCGCCATCCACCACCACCTCGATGCGGGCGGCACCCGCATCGAGCGCGTTTTCGACCAGTTCCTTGACCACGGAGGCCGGCCGCTCGACCACCTCGCCGGCGGCGATGCGGTCGATCATGACGGGGGGCAGCAGACGGACCGGCATCGCGTTTCGGGCTCAGGGGGTCTGATGGTTGGCGGGGAACGTGAGCCAACATAGCGCATCCGGAAGCCGCATCTGCAGGGTGGAATAGCGAAGCGTATTCCGCCATTCCGGCATCCGCGTTGGTCTCGGCGCAATACGCTTCGCTATTGCGCCCTACGGCCCTACGGCCCTCCGCGAACGGTCCCGGCTCGGCGCGTCACCCGATCTCGACCACCACCCGGCCGCGGACCCGGCCTTCAAGAATGTCGCGGCCGGCGGCCTCGACGTCCTCGAGCCCGATGGTGCGGGTCATCGCCTCAAGCTTTGTGTGGTCGATGTCGGCGGCGAGCCGCGCCCACGCCTCGCGCCGGCGGGCGATCGGGCACATCACCGAATCGATGCCGAGCAGCGACACGCCGCGCAGGATGAACGGCGCCACCGAGGTCGGCAGGTCCATGCCGGCGGCGAGCCCGCAGGCCGCCACCGACCCGCCATAGCGGATCATCGACAGCATGTTGGCGAGCGGCGTCGAGCCGACCGTATCGATGCCGGCGGCCCAGCGTTCCTTGGCGAGCGGGCGCGGCGGGCCGGCGAGCTCCGAGCGGTCGATCACCTCGGAAGCGCCGAGCTCTTTGAGGTAGTCCGCCTCATTGAGGCGGCCGGTCGCGGCGACGACGTGCCAGCCGAGCTTGGCGAGCAGCGCGATCGCCACCGAGCCGACGCCGCCGGCGGCCCCCGTCACGATCACCGGGCCACGGTCGGGGGAAAGGCGCTGGCGCTCCAGCGCCATCACGCTCAGCATGGCGGTGAAGCCGGCGGTGCCGATAGCCATCGCCTCGGCCGCGCTCAGGCTCTCGGGCAGCGGCACCAGCCAGTCGCCCTTGACGCGGGCCTTCCCGGCAAAGCCGCCGAGGTGCGTCTCGCCCACGCCCCAGCCGTTCAGCACCACGGCATTGCCGGGCTTCCAGTCCGGGTGCGAGGAGGCCTCGACCTCGCCGGCAAAATCGATGCCCGGGATCATCGGCCAGCGCCGCACCACCGGCGCCTTGCCGGTCAGCGCCAGCCCGTCCTTGTAGTTCACCGTCGAGTGGGTGATGCGCACCGTCACGTCGCCGTCCATCAGCTCGGCTTCGTCGAAATCGACGAGGCCGAGCGTCTGGCCGCCATCGGTCTTGTCCACCCGGATCGCCTTGAAGGTCATCGCAGTCTCTCCCCTGCCACCGGATCACCGCCGGCGGTGATTGTCACGTCGAAGCCGGCGTCGCCCGCGCCACCGGCTGCTCCTGGATCGGCAGGTGCACCAGCGCCGCGAACAGGCCGAGCGCGACGCCGAGCCACCACACCACGTCATAGCTGCCGGTGGAATCATAGAGGAGTCCTGCCAGCCACACGCCGAGGAACGAGCCGACCTGGTGCGACAGGAACACCACGCCGAACAGCATCGCCATCCAGCGCGGACCGAACATCACCAGCACCAATCCCGAGGTCGGCGGCACGGTGGACAGCCACAAAAGGCCGATCCCGGCGCCGAAGGCAAGCGCGGTCAAGGGCGTCAGCGGCAGCAGCACGAAGCCGACGATCAGCACGGCGCGGGCGAGATAGATCGCCGACAGGAGGTAGGGCTTCGACACCTTTCCGCTCCAATAGCCGGCGAGCAGCGAGCCCGCGAGGTTGAACAGGCCGATCAGCGCCATCACCCAGCCGCCGACGGCGTTCGAGATGCCGTGGTCCACCAGATATTTCGGCAGATGGATGGTGATGAAGGCGAGGTGGAAGCCGCACACGAAGAAGCCGGCGACGAGAAGATTGTAGGAGCGGTGGCCGAGCGCCTCCGCCAGCGCGGCCTTCAGCGTCTGGGTCTCGGCGGCCGAGGGGGCATCGGCCGGCGCCTCGGCGCGCGGCGTCATCAGCACCACCGACAGCGGCAGCACGATGAGCATGGCGGCGCCGAACAGCATCAGCGTCGCTTCCCAGCCGATGGCGCCCTTGAGGAACACCGTGAGCGGGGCGAACAGGAACTGGCCGAACGAGCCCGCCGCCGAGCCGGCGCCCAGCGCCATCGGCCGCCACGACAGCGGCAGGAGCTTGCCGAAGGCGGCCAGCACGAGATTGAAGGAGCAGCCGGCGAGGCCGAAGCCGATCAGCACGCCCGCCGACATATGGAGCGAGAACGGGTCGGCGGCATTGGCCATCCAGATGAGGCCGGCGGCGTAGAGCACAGCGCCGACCACCAGCACGCGGGTGACGCCGAAGCGATCGGCCAGCGCCCCGGCGAAGGGCTGGCCGATGCCCCACAGGATGTTCTGGATGGCGGCCGACAGCGAAAACACCGCCAGCGCCCAGCCGCGGTCCACCGACATCTCGTTGGTGAAGAAGCCCATGGCCGAGCGCGGGCCGAACGAGATCATGGCGATCAGGCAGCCGGCGAGCACGATCACGCCCGGCGTGCGCCAGCCCGGCAGCGATGCGGAGACGGTGGCCGGGCGCACGGCGGGGGCGGGCGTCGCGGTCATCAGGAAGGCTCCGGAGGATGGTCGCAAAAACAACCATGCCCGAAGGGCCGGCGCAATGCACGGGCCCGACACGTCGGCGTGACGCTGCTGCATGGCTAGCGGTATGGGGATGATGCGGCTTCCGGCGGGTCGGCCGCGGGGCATTGGCCGGGGCGTGGCGGCGCGCCGGCCCGCCTTGTGTTCCCAGGAACACACTGATCAAGAATCCGCGACGCGAGGAGGCCCCAGGATGACCGGGCGCCGCGACCTTGGCCAAGTGGCTGCGGTCCGCGGTGGTGGGCTGAATAGGTCTGGCGCGTCAGTATTTTGCCGGCAATGCGGGGCCGCTCCCGCGCGGCGGCGATACCGTGCCGGGCATAAGCCCGCGCCGGAGGGTGGACCAAACATCGCACTTCTCATTTTTGTGACGATGGGGTATAAGGGATGTGCTCGAAATGAGAATAAGTGCTCGGTTCGACGTGCCGGCGAACCAGCCTCCCGTGCCCGGACTTCCGACCGATGGGGCGCGACCGACGACGAACTAGCGACTGCGCCGACCCTGCGACTGCGATGACCGTACGACCGGCACGACTTTCGCGACAAGATCGGGCTTGCGCGAGCGGGACACGCTTGCGCGACCCATGACGTTTTGCACGACGAGACGCTGGCGGGTCCGGCTTGCGCCGGGCATTTCGCACACCATATATGCTCAAGTTGAGCATATATGACAGGACAGGAGGGACTGCCCATGGCCGCTCTTCATTCCGTTGCTGCGTTGCGGGCGGTGCCGGCCGCACTGGACGGGCTGCCGGTCGCCGGGCAAGGCCTGCGCTTTCCGCCGGTCCAGGTGCCGGACCTGACCTATACGCCCGAGGTGGCGCGCGAGACCGCGCACCTCTACGACAAGGTGGCGCGGGTCATTCCGCCGGTCGAGTGGCCGTTCTTCGCGCCTTATGTGCGGGCCATCAACGAGGTGAAGCGGCAGCGCAACGCGGTGATCCTGGCGCACAACTACCAGACGCCGGAGATCTACAACTGCGTCGCCGACGTGGTCGGGGATTCGCTGCAGCTCGCCCGCGAGGCGGCGCGCGCCGATGCCGAGGTCATCGTGCAGGGCGGCGTGCACTTCATGGCCGAGACCTCGAAGATCCTCAGCCCCGACAAGACGGTGCTGATCCCGGACAGCCGTGCCGGCTGCTCGCTCGCCGCCTCGATCACCGGCGCCGACGTGCGGGCGCTGCGCGCCAGCTATCCGGGCGTGCCGATCGTCGCCTATGTCAACACCTCGGCCGAGGTGAAGGCGGAGGTCGACATCTGCTGCACCTCCTCGAACGCCATTCATGTGGTGGAGAGCCTTGGCGTGCCGCGGGTCATCATGGTGCCGGACCAGTTCCTGGCGAAGTTCGTCGCCGCGCGCACCAAGGTCGAGATCATCGCCTGGCACGGCGCCTGCGAGGTGCACGAGCGCTTCACGGCCGAGGAGATGCGCCGGTTCCGGCTCGACGATCCGAGCGTGCGCATCGTCGCCCACCCGGAGTGCCCGCCGGAGGTGATCGCCGAGAGCGATTTCGCCGGCTCGACGGCGGCGATGATCGACTGGGTGAAGACGAACCGGCCCGGCCGGGTGGTGCTGGTCACCGAGTGCTCGATGGCCGACAATGTGATGGCCGAGACGCCGGACGTCGAGTTCGTGCGCCCGTGCAATCTCTGCCCGCACATGAAGCGCATCACGCTGCCGAAGATCCTCCACAGCCTCGTCAACATGACCGAGGAGGTGGTGATCGACCCCGACGTCGCGGCGCGCGCCCGCCGCTCGGTCGAGCGGATGATCGCGCTGAAGGCTTGATACGGGCTCCGGCCGATCGAGCCTTCGAGCCGTATTCTGCTCGCCGGAAATTCCGCCTTCGCGCAAGAATTTCCGGCGAGATCGTTTCCGGGATCCCGAAGGGATCATCCGGAAACCGGATGACACGGCATCCGCGAGACCGCTTTGCGATCGCGGCTGCCGGCGAGGCTCTTGCGGGGCATCGGCCCCGCCGGCCTCCAGGAGACGCGCCAAGGTTTGGAGACGCGCCAAGGTATGGCGATGCGTCCGGACTTTGGGACGTCCCGGGGCGCGTTCCGCGCCGACTGCTGAACCGGGCCGCTCTTCCGGCTGTGGGAGAGGCGTCCGGGAGAGGATCCATATCTCATGTCTGATGAAGCCAAGACCGCCCCGACGCTCGCGCCAGCCTCGTGGGGCGGCATCGACGATGTCGTCATCGTCGGCGGCGGGCTGGCCGGCCTGTTCTGCGCGCTGAAGCTGGCGCCGCGGCCGGTCACCATCGTCACCGCCGCGCCGATGGGCGAGGGCGCCTCCTCGGCCTGGGCGCAGGGCGGAATCGCCGCAGCACTCGGCGAGGGCGACACGCCCGAGGCCCACGTCGCCGACACCATCGCCGCCGGGGCGGGGATCGTCGATGTGCGCATGGCCGAGCTGATGGCCCGCGAGGCCGACGAGCGCATCCGCGATCTGCTGCGCTACGGCGTGCCGTTCGACCGCGACCTCGAAGGCCGGCTTGCGCTGTCGCGCGAGGCAGCGCATTCGGCGCGGCGCATCGTGCGGGTGCGCGGCGACCGGGCGGGCGCCGCCATCATGGCGGCGCTGGTGTCGGCGGTGCGCGCCACGCCGTCGATCCGCATCCTGGAGAATTACGTCGCCGAGGAGCTGGCGCACGAGGGCCGCTTCGTCGCCGGCCTGGTTGCGCGTCCGGCCAAGGGCCGCGCCGCGGTGCCGGTGATCCTGCCGGCGCGCGCGGTGGTGCTGGCCTCGGGCGGCATCGGCCACCTCTATGCCGTCACCACCAATCCGGTGCAGGCGTGCGGCGGCGGCCTCGCCATGGCGGCGCAGGCCGGCGCGGTGATCGCCGATCCCGAATTCGTGCAATTCCATCCCACCGCGATTGCGGTTGGGCTCGACCCCGCGCCGCTCGCCACCGAGGCGCTGCGCGGCGAGGGCGCGGTGCTGATCGATCGCGACGGCAACCGCTTCATGGAAAGCCTGCACCCGGCGGCGGAACTGGCGCCGCGCGACGTGGTGGCGCGCGGCGTGTTCGCCTCGATCGCCGCCGGCAAGGGGGCGTTCCTCGATGCCCGCAAGGCGGTGGGCGCGGCATTCCCCGACAAGTTCCCCACCGTGTTTGAGGCCTGCCGCGAGGTCGGGCTCGACCCGGTCACCCAGCCGATCCCGATCGCGCCGGCCGCACACTACCACATGGGCGGCATCCTCACCGACGCCAACGGCCGCACCTCGCTCGACGGCCTGTGGGCAGCCGGCGAGGTCGCCTCCACCGGCGCCCACGGTGCCAACCGGCTGGCGTCGAACTCGCTGCTGGAGGCGGTGGTGTTCTCCGCCCGCATCGCCGAGGACATCCAGGGCCTGTTGCCGGTGTCGAACCGGCTGCCGCTCAGGGTGGCCAATGGCCAGCTCGCACTCGCCGGCCCCTCCGGCCAGGAGGCCGAGCAGATCACCCGGCTGCGCAGGACGATGAGCGCCGATGTCGGCGTGGTGCGCGAGCATGCCGGGCTCGAACACGCGCTCGTGGTGGCGCGCGAGCTTCTGGCCCAGGCGCGCACGGCGCGGCTGAACGCGATGGCCACCTGCGCCCTGCTGATCGCCTCGGCGGCGCTGCGCCGTACCGAAAGCCGCGGCGCCCACTGCCGCTCCGACTTTGCGCAGACCGAGCCCGCCTGGGCGCACCGCACCTTCACCAATCTGGACGAGGCGAGGGCGCTGGCCGACGCCATCGCCGCCAAGGCCGGCGTGGCGGCATGAGCGCGACCATCATGACACCGCTCGCGCCCCACGCCTTCCTCAACCCGCTCCTCATCGAGGAGGCGGTGCGCCGCGCCCTGGACGAGGATCTCGGCCGGGCCGGCGACATCACCTCGATTGCCACCATTCCCGCCGGCACGCCGGCGCGCGCGGCGTTCGTGGCGAGGAAGCCCGGCGTGGTCGCCGGCCTGCCGCTGGCCGATGCCGCGTTCCGGCTGCTCGACCCCGCCGTGCGCTTCGCGGCCAAGGTCGCGGACGGCGCGCGTGTCGCGCCCGGCGACGTGCTGGCAACCGTCGAGGGGCCGGCGCGGGCGGTGCTGTCGGGCGAGCGGGTGGCGCTCAACTTCCTCGGCCACCTCGCCGGCATCGCCTCCGCCACCAGCGCCTATGCCGACCGCATCAGGCACACCAAGGCCAAGATCACCTGCACGCGGAAGACCACGCCGGGCTTGAGGGCGCTGGAGAAATATGCGGTCAAATGCGGCGGCGGCTCCAACCACCGCTATGGCCTCGATGACGCGGTGCTGATCAAGGACAACCACATCGCGGTGGCGGGGGGCGTTCGGGCGGTGCTGGCGCGCGCCCGCGCCGCGGTCGGCCATCTCGTGCGCATCGAGATCGAGGTCGACACGCTCGACCAGCTTGCCGAGGTGCTCTCAGCCGGCGGCGCCGACGTGGTGCTGCTCGACAACATGCCGCCCGCCGTGCTGCGGCAGGCGGTGGAGCTTGTGGCCGGGAAGCTGGTGACCGAGGCCTCCGGCGGCATCAATCTCGACACGGTCGCCGCGGTCGCCGAGACCGGCGTCGACTTCATCTCGTCGGGCGCGCTCACCCATTCGGTGACCACGCTCGACATCGGCCTCGACATCGAGATGTGAGACCATACGGTGTCCGGCCTGCAGGCCGGAGGACCGTATTCCGATCAGCCCCCGGGCTTCGTCGCGATGTGGATGGCGGCGATGCCGAAGGACAGGTCGATCCAGCGCACGCCCTCGAACCCCGCCTCGCCGATCAGGCCGGCGAACGCCTGCTGGTCGGGGAAGCGGCGGATGGATTCGATGAGGTAGCGGTAGGCGCTGGGGCTGCCGGCGACGCCTGCGCCGAGCACCGGGATCACGGTCGAGGACCACGCCTGATAGAAGGGGCGGATCACCGGATGGGCGCGCGAGAACTCCAGGCACAGGAAGCGTCCGCCCGGCTTCAGCACCCGGCAGATCTCGGTCAGCGCCCGTCCCAGATGGGTGACGTTGCGGATGCCGAACGAGACGGTGAGGCAGTCGATCGAGCCATCGGCGAACGGCAGGTGCTCGCCCTCGCCGGCCACGAACAGGAGCCGGTCGCCGGGCTTTCGGCCGGCGCGCATCATCGCCGTGGAGGGGTCGACCACCAGCACCGTGGCGCCGGTCTGCGCCATCAGGCGGGCGACGTCGCCGGTGCCGCCGGCGAGATCGATCACGGTCTCGCCCGGCTTTGCCGCGGCCAGCGCCGCGAACCGGCGCTTCCACAGCCGGTGAATGCCGAAGCTCATCAGGTCGTTCATCAGGTCGTAGCGCGGGGCGATCTCGACGAACACGCGGCGGATCAGCGCCCGCCGCTCCTGCGGCGAGACGGTCGTGGTGCCGAAGCTGTCGGACAGCGGGTCGGTCATGGCGTGCGCATCCTCTTTGCCGGGCGGCCGGTGGATCCTGCAAGGTGGATTCTTCAAGGCGGATCCTGCATGCGGGATTCCCGGGAGGATTGCCACCGTCAAGCCCGCGGATCCGGCTTTCGCGGCTGGGGCCGGCAAGCGCACCAGTATACCACTGTCAGGGCAGATTGACGCAGCTCCTGTCTATCCTGCTGCAACTGCCCGAAAAAGGGGCTCGTGCGGCGTGCGATCGGGCGTCTTTGTCACTTGTTGTTGACACAGATCAAGGCCGTTGCACGCTACCGGAGTCCATGCTGATGAGAGCATGCACTGGACCGGCCCAAGAGGGCTCCGAGGAGCGTAGCATGGATTACCAAGATTTTTTCCGCGGTGCCGTCGATAGTCTGAAGGCCGAACGCCGCTATCGCGTTTTCGCCGAGTTGGAGCGGCGCGCCGGGGAATTCCCTCACGCCACGTGGCACTCGCCCGAAGGGCCGCGCGACGTGGTGATCTGGTGCTCCAACGATTATCTCGGCATGGGCCAGCACCCGGACGTGGTTGCGGCGATGATCGAGACGGCGTCCCGCATGGGCACCGGCGCCGGCGGCACCCGCAACATCTCCGGCACCAACCATCCGCTGGTGATGCTTGAGGCCGAGCTTGCCGACCTGCACGGCAAGGAGGCGGGCCTCGTCTTCACCTCCGGCTATGTGTCCAACCAGACCGGAATCTCGACCATCGCCAAGCTGATGCCGGACTGCCTGATCCTGTCCGACTCGCTCAACCACAATTCGATGATCGAGGGCGTCAAGCAGGCCGGCTGCGAGAAGAAGGTGTTCCGCCACAACGACATGGAACACCTCGAAGACCTGCTGAAGGCCGCCGGCAAGGACCGCCCGAAGCTGGTCGTGTTCGAGAGCGTCTATTCGATGGACGGTGACGTCGGCAAGATTCGCGAAATCTGCGATCTCGCCGAGAAGCATTGGGCGATGACCTATATCGACGAGGTGCACGCCGTCGGCATGTACGGGCCGCGCGGCGCCGGCATCGCCGAGCGCGACGGCCAGATGCACCGCATCGACGTCATCGAGGGCACGCTGGCCAAGGCGTTCGGCTGCCTGGGCGGCTACATCACCTCCACCGCGGCCGTCGTCGACGCCGTCCGCTCGCACGCCGCCGGCTTCATCTTCACCACCGCGCTGCCGCCGGCGATCTGCGCCGCCGCCACCGCCTCGATCCGCCATCTCAAGACTTCGAGCACCGAGCGCCAGGGCCAGCAGGCCCAGGCCGCCCGCGCCAAGGCGGTGCTGTCGGCCGCCGGCCTGCCGGTGATGCCGACCGACACGCACATCGTGCCGGTGCTGGTGGGCGATGCCGAGAAATGCAAGGCGACCACCGACATGCTGCTCGCCGAGCATGGCATCTACATCCAGCCGATCAACTATCCGACGGTGCCCGTCGGCACCGAGCGGCTGCGCATCACGCCCTCGCCGTTCCACAATGACGCGCTGATCGACGAGCTCGCCACGGCGCTGGTGGCGGTGTGGAAGAAGCTCGGCCTGCCGCTCAACCGGACGGCGATCGCCGCCGAGTGATACGGGCTCCGGCCGCTTGGCCGGACTCCGGATGGGATGGGAGGGCCGGCGCCGCCGGCCCGATCGGATCGCAATCAAGCCGCCGGCCACACGGTCCGGCGGCTTTTGCGTCTGTCCGCGGTTTTTGCGTCCGCCGTGACGCCGCTACACCCTCAGCCGCCGCCGCTGGAAGCTGCGGCTGATGATCTGGTTCAGGATGGTGGCGATCTCGAACACCGCAAAATTCTTGGGAACGTTCTCGTCGATGTTCTTCCTGTAGGCGTCGAGATCGCGCAGCATCGTCTGGATCGCCTCGACGATGTCCTTCTCGAAGGACTTCACGGCGAGGCCCACGCCCATCTCCAGGATCCAGTCGACATTGGGGCGTTCCTGAACCATGGTGTCGGCGTTGCTTTCGACGATCACCGGGCAGCCCATATGGATGGCTTCGCTGACGGAGCCGGGGCCGGGCTTGCCGACGAAGAAGTCGGCCATCTGCATGTAGTCGGCGACATTGGACACGAAGCCGACGGCGCGGCAGCCCTTGCGGCTGCGCACGTTCGCGAAGAGCTTCTTGTTGTGTCCGCACATCACGATCATCTGCAGGTTCAGCTTGGCGGCCTCGATCTGGTTGATGATGTCGATGGTTGCCGCAAAGGTGCCGTTGCCGCCGAACATGATGATGGTGGTGGGCATGTCGTCGCGCAGATTGAGATCCCGGCGGGTCAGCCGGACCTCTCCGGGTTTCTTGTAGAATGACTTCCGCAGGATCATGCCGGAGACCTCGAAGATGTTCTCCGGCCGGTAGAACCGCGTCGCCTTGGCCTGTCGCACCGCCTTCTTGGTGCCGCAGATGATGAACTGGTCCTGCTTCTCCATCCAGAAGTGCGGCGGGCAGTCCACCATGTCGGTCATGATGGTGACGAACGGCGTTGCCGGGTAGACGGCCTTCAGCGCGCGGAAGATGACGCCGTTGAAGTTGGGCACCACCGACACCACGAGGTGCGGCTGCTCGGCCCCCGGCTGGCGCCAGTGCCGCTGCAGCACGGCCTCGATCTTCGGGGCGTTCAGCTCGATGTAGATCTGCAGGATGGGCTGGATGGCGCCGAGCCCCAGCGTCACGCCGCGCTTCAGCGCGGTGTTGTAGATGTCCTGCGCCTGCACCGGGCCGACTGCGAAATGGGGCGCGATCGGCTCCAGGAACCGGTGCAGCGGACGCGAGATGGTGTTGGTGAGGCGGTGGATCGGGTCGGCCGGCTCAAGCAGCTTCTGCAGGTCGACGGGCTTGACGTGCCACGCCGGATAGCGCGCGTCGAGAAGCTCCTTGAGCGCGCTCATGGCGCTGCGGTGACCGCCACCTGCATCGAAATACAGGATCTCGATCACGGCCCTGTGTCTGATCATGCTAGGCGACTCTGCGGCGGAACATCGGAGCGATGGGGCGGGACTGACCGCGTCCGTCCGGGTGGCCCGCAGACGACGGAACACGCAACCTCATGCCCAAACTCCTGCCGCACCCCGACCGACGCACCCGGCGAGCCGGGCAGATTGACCCCGCCCGGCCGGCACCCGGCACTTTGATATTCCACGGACGGGGATCCCGATAGGGCGTCCGGGAAACGGGATGGGGATTCGCCGCAGATCCTTTCGGCCGCCCGAGGGTGGCGCGGTTGGCCCGTCCGGTTTCCAGAGCTTGCCCCCCGGCGCCGCCTCCTGTAGCCCGCACCCACCATGACTCGCCCGGACAAGTTCGAAAAGCCGCGAGCCTGGCAGCGCATGCTGTCCGGCCGCCGGCTCGATCTGCTCGACCCCTCGCCGCTCGACATCGAGATCGAGGATATCGCCCATGGCCTTGCGCGGGTCGCCCGCTGGAACGGCCAGACCAAGGGACCGCACATCTATTCGGTGGCGCAGCACGTTCTTCTGGTCGAATCGATTTCGCGGCGGATGGCGCCCAATGTCGACCGGACGTGGCGGCTTGCCGTGCTGCTGCATGATGCGCCAGAATATGTGATTGGCGATATGATTTCGCCATTCAAGGCGGTGATCGGCGGCGCCTACAAGGCGGTGGAGGCGCGGCTGCTTGCCGCCATCCACATCCGCTTCGGCCTGCCGCCGCTCCAGCCGCCGGATCTGGTGAAGCTGACCAAGGCTGCCGACCGCGGCGCGGCCTTCCTGGAGGCGACGCGGCTCGCCGGGTTCGCGGAGGAGGAGGCGCGCCGCTTCTTCGGCACGCCGCCCGACCTCGACCCCGCCAGCGCCGAGCGGCTGCTCGCGCCGTGGACCGCCGGCGAGGCCGAACGGAAATTCCTGACGCGCTTTCGCGCCTTGTCGGGGAATTGATCGGATTGCGCGCATAACGATCACAACAGTTTCGAATTGGGGCCGCATGATATCGGCCATGTCTCAGGTCCGTTCGATTCACGTCTGCTCGCTCGCCCGCCTTCACGACACGGTGGCCGCCACGGGTGCCCGCCATGTGGTGACGCTGATCAATGTCGCAACACCCGTGGCGCGACCGTCAGCGATCGCCGAATCGAACCATTTGTTCATCGGCATCAACGACATCGTCGAGGAGATGCCGGGCTTCGTCGCGCCGGGCGAGGCGCACGTGGCCCGCCTGCTCGATTTCGTCCGGGCGTGGCATGCCGAGCGCGAGGCGCCGCTGGTGGTGCACTGCTGGGCCGGCATCAGCCGCTCCACGGCGGCGGCGTTCACCACCGTCTGCGCGCTGGCGCCGGCCCGCGACGAGCTGGAGATCGCGCTGGCGTTGCGCGCCGCCTCGCCGACCGCCACGCCCAATCTGCGCATCGTCCGCCACGCCGACGCGCTGCTCGGCCGCCGCGGCCGCATGGTGGCGGCGATCGAGGCGATCGGCCGCGGCATCGAGAGCCCGGAGGGCGCCCCCTTCAGCCTCTCGCTCGATTGAGCCGCGCCCGCTCCTCGCGCATAAGGATGGCAGCACCCGGGCGGTACCACCGCCCGGACCCACCGATGAGCGTCAGTTGCGGACCAGCGAGTTGCGGATGAGCGATCAGCGCACGCCCCTCGAGATCGGCCTCGCCGCCGCCATCGTCGCCGTCGATGCCGACCAGCCGCTGATCCTGGCGGCGCGCACCGGCCGCGAGCTCGGCCTGCCCTATGGTCCGTTCGACCCGCTCGCCCACCGGACGTTCGAGATCGCGCTGCGCGCCTTCGTCGCCGAGCAGAGCGCGCTCGACATCGGCTATGTCGAGCAGCTCTACACGTTCGGCGACCGCGGCCGCCACGCCAAGGAGGGCGACACCGGCCCGCACGTGGTGTCGGTGGGCTATCTGGCGCTGACCCGCCTGCCGGAGGACAAGGCGGCGCTGGCCGCCGCCGGCGCCGGCTTCCTGCCGTGGTACCGCTTCTTCCCGTGGGAGGACTGGCGCGGCGGGCGGCCGCGCATCCTCGACGCGCTCGTGCTGCCGGAGATCGACCGCTGGGCCCAGGCCGGCCCGGCCTGCGAGCCCGGCCGCGCGCTCGGCCGGCGCGAGCGGGTGCGGCTCGCCTTCGGCGGCGAGGCGGTGCCGTGGGACGAGGAGAAGGTGCTCGACCGCTACGAGCTGCTCTACGAGGCCGGCCTGGTGGCGGAGGCGGCGCGCGACGGCCGCGAGGCGGCGCTGGCGCGCGGTGACCTGCCGCCGCTCGGCGAGCCGATGCGGTTCGACCACCGCCGCATCCTGGCTACCGCCATCGCCCGGCTGCGCGCCAAGCTGAAATACCGCCCGGTGGTGTTCGAGCTGATGCCGGCCGAGTTCACCCTCACCACGCTGCAGCGCACGGTCGAGGCGATCTCCGGGCGGCACCTGCACAAGCAGAACTTCCGGCGGCTGGTGGAGGCCGGCGCGCTGGTGGAGCCGACCGGCGAGACCTCGATGACCACCGGCGGCCGGCCGGCGGCGCTCTACCGCTTCCGCCGCGAGGTGCTGCAGGAACGCCCGGCGCCGGGCCTGCGGCTCGGCGGCAGCCGGACGCTATAAGTTATTGATATATAAAACGTTTTCCGCAAAGCCAATATCCGAAACCCCAATATCCGCTCCCGCGGGGGCGGCTCCAGCCGTGGCGCGGGCGCCGTCACCCTACCTTGCGGATCGCCCCGGCCAGGATGCCGACCAGCCGGCCGATGGTCGCCTCGTCGACGATCAGCGGCGGCGACAGGGCGATGGTGTCGGCGGTGACGCGCACCATGGCGCCGGCCTCATAGGCCGCCACCATCACCTCGTAGGCCCGCCGGCCGGCCGCGCCGGGGCGCGGTTCGATGTCGATGCCGGCCGCGAGCCCGATGGTGCGGATGTCGAGAATGCCGGGCAGGCTTTTCAGCCCCATCACCGCGTCGGCCCAGACCGGCTCCAGCGCGCGGGCGCGCTCGAACAGGCCCTCGTCGCGATAGAGGTCGAGCGCGGCCACCGCCGCCGCCGACGCCAGCGGGTGGGCGGAATAGGTGTAGCCGTGCGGCAGCTCGATCGCGCCTTCCGGTCCCTGCATGAAGGCGTCGAAGACGGGCTTCCTCACGATGGCGCCGCCCATCGGCACGGTGCCGGAATTGACCGCCTTGGCGAAGGTGAGGATGTCCGGCACCACGCCGTAGCGCTCGGCGGCGAAGGCAAAGCCCAGCCGGCCGAAGCCGGTGATCACCTCGTCGAATATAAGCAATATTCCGTATTTGTCACAGATCGCCCGCAGCGTCTGCAGGTAGCCCTTCGGCGAGGGCAGCACGCCGGTCGAGCCGGCCATCGGCTCGACGATGACGGCGGCGATGGTCGAGGCGTCGTGCAGGCCGACGATGCGCTCCAGCTCAAGGGCGAGGTGGGCGCCCCACTCCGGCTCGCCCTTGGTGAAAGCCTGGGCTTCGCGATTGTAGGTTGTCGGCAGATGATCGACGCCGGTGAGCAATGTGCCATACAGCTTGCGGTTGCCGACGATGCCGCCGACCGAGATGCCGCCGAAGCCGACGCCGTGATAGCCGCGCTCGCGCCCGATCAGCCGGGTGCGGCTGCCCTTGCCCGTAACATTCTGATAGGCCAGCGCAATCTTCAGCGCGGTGTCGACCGCCTCCGAGCCCGAATTGGCGAAGAACACGTGGTCGAGGTCGCCCGGCGCCAGCGCGGCGATGCGGCTTGCCGCCTCGAACGCCTTGGGATGGCCGAACTGGAAGGGCGGGGCATAGTCGAGCTCGCCCGCCTGGCGGCGGATCGCCGCGACGATCGGCGCGCGATTATGCCCGGCATTGCAACACCATAGGCCGGATGTGCCGTCGATGATGCGGCGGCCGTCGGTGGTCATATAGTCCAGCCCATCGGCGCCGACGATCAGCCGCGGCGCCGCCTTGAACGCCCGGTTGGGCGTAAACGGCATCCAGAAGCTTTCGAGATCGTTGGGCGCAAGATTGGCTGCGGCGCGCGCGGACGGAGCGGTCATAGCGGATCCTGTTGGTCTGATGCTCGGGCCACACTGGTCCCGCCGCCGGTGCCTGTCAAAGTACCATGGGGACACGACCGCGGGCGCAAACGCCGGCCCAGCTTCGCATTTTCCTTGGCAATTTCCTGGGCAATTTCCTGGGCAATTTCCGGGAAGGCCGCAGTGCCAACGCTTTTTTTACCCTGTTCGGCGAAGGTTGCGGCATGTGGAGCGGGGCATCCCGGCAGGCTCCGCGCAATCGTCCTGGTCGAGGGGTCGCCTGGACATGCAGATCAAGACGGGCTCGCACGAGCCCCGACGCATCCTTGTCGTCGATGACGATCCGGTCGTCCGCAGGTTGTGCCTTGCGACGCTCGATCGCCACCATGCACTGGTCGCCGACGACGTTGCGGCGCTCGATCGCGGCCTTGCGCGGCTTGCCGGCTGCGTTGCGGCGGTGGTGGCGATCGAAGGCGACGCTGGACCGATCGAGACCATTCGCGAGGCCGGCTTCACCGGGCCGGTGATCGCCACCAGCCGCTCGGGCTCGGTGTCGCTGGCAGTGGCGGCGATGCGGGCCGGTGCCGACGACGTCATGGTGAAGCCGTTCGCCCCGGCCGAGCTGGTGCGCCGGCTGCAGGCGCTGCTGGCGAAGGAGGCTGCCGCCCCCCGCCGCCCGGCGCGGCGCGCGGCTGCGGAGCCGGCCGAATCATCCTTCGAAGGGTTCATCGGCACCTCGGACGTGATGCAGGAGGTGTTCGAGCAGATCGTGCGGATCGCCCCCTCCAAGGCGCCGGTGTTCATCACCGGCGAGAGCGGCACCGGCAAGGAGGTCACCGCCGAGGCGATCCATGCCCGCTCGCCGCGCGCGGGCGGCCCGTTCATCGCGCTGAACTGCGGGGCGATCCCCAAGGACCTGATGGAGAGCGAGATCTTCGGCCACGTGAAGGGCGCCTTCACCGGCGCCCATGACGACCGGCCGGGCGCCGCCGAACTCGCCCATGGCGGCACGCTGTTCCTCGACGAGATCTGCGAGATGGAGCTGTCGCTGCAGGCGAAGCTCTTGCGCTTCATCCAGACCGGCGAGCTCAAGCGCGTCGGCGACGGCCGCACCCGCACGCTCGATGTCCGCTTCGTCTGCGCCACCAATCGCGATCCGGCGGCGGAGGTCGCAGCCGGCCGCTTCCGCGAGGATCTGTTCTACCGCCTGCACGTGCTGCCGATCCACCTGCCGCCGCTCAGGGCGCGCGGCGGCGACGTGATCGCGCTGGCGCGCGCCTTCCTCGCCCGCTTCGCGGCGGAGGAGGGCAAGAGTTTTCAGGGCTTTAAGCCCGAGGCCGAGCGGCTGATCGCCGCCTGCGACTGGCCGGGCAATGTCCGCCAGCTTCAGAACGTCATCCGCCGGGTGGTGGTGCTGCACGACGGCGAGGCGGTCGAGGCGTCGATGCTAGCGCTGCCGATCGTCGCGTCGGGCTCGCCGCTCGCCGCAGGCCCGGCGCCGCAGGCGGGCGCCGCCGTCGAGCCGTTCGTGGTGCAGGAGCAGCGCATCATCGAGCGGGCGCTGAAGGCCTGCGACGGCAATATCCCCAAGGCAGCCGCCGCGCTCGGCATCGCGCCGTCGACCATCTACCGCAAGCGCCAGGCTTGGGGTGTGCAGTAGGTTTTGGTTCTGGGGTCATCCCGGCCAAGCGGCGCAAGCCGCGCGAGCCGGGATCGTGCGGGGATTGGCCTTTCCGGATGACGGTCCCGGGTCTCGCGTTGCTCGCCCGGGACGACGAAAGCGCCTCGCCCGGGATGACGACCCTTCAATGAGTGTTGTCATCCCGGCCAAGCGGCGCCCGCCGCGCGAGCCGGGATCGTCTGCCGAAAGAGGCCCATTTCCGGATGACGGTCCCGGGTCTCGCGTTGCTCGCCCGGGACGACGAAAGCCCCTCGCCCGGGACGACGAAAGCGCCTCGCCCTGAAACGACGAAATCCCGCGACGCGCCCGTCTCAATTGCCGTTGATGCAGGCGTTGCCGAAGGCCGCCCGGTCCTTGGGGCCATAGAGCGCGCCATATTGGTTGCAGCGGATCGCCCGGTCCTGGAACGTCTCGTTGCGGCGGGCGCGGCCGGGCACGTCGATGCGCCCGGCATTGGGTGCGCTCGGCATCGGCACGGTGGCGCTGCGGTTGTCGTAGCGTTGCAGGGGCGCCGTCTGGATGCGGGGCGAGGTGCGCTGGCGCCGCCCGCTCACCCCGGTCTCGGGCACATAGACCCGCGGCCTGGCGGATGAGGAACTGGACGGCATCCGCACGGTGGGGGCCGAGCCCATGCTCGGCACATAGACCGGCGTCTGGGCGCGCGCCGGCTCCGAAATCGGCGCGATGGCGAGGCCGGCCAACAGGCCGGCGGCGGCGAGGATGGCGGGCTTTGTGATCATGGATCCAAGATAGTGTCGGCCGGCGCTGCCGCCAGCCCCCGCCCCGGGCCGCGACGCCTCCGTTCGCAAAACCGGTTTCCACTTTCGCGGAGAATGCGCTAGCACCCGGCCGAGCGTGTCTGCGGTATAGCCAGTCTTCGGATGGTCGGGTTCGAGCCTCCATCGCCAGGACCGCGCTTCTTCCCTCTCCCCTTGCGGGAGAGGGTGCCGAGACCGAGCGTCAGCGAGGTCGAGCCGGGTGAGGGGTTCGTCAAGCCCGTTCGATTTCACCCCTCACCCGCCTCGCGATCTTTCGATCGCTCGGCACCCTCTCCCGCAAGGGGAGAGGGAAGAAGGGATCGCCCGGACGCCGCAGACGACGCGACCATGACGATGTTGGAGCCCCGGTCCGGACCGGAGCGAGGCTCCGGACCCGAGAGAGCCATGTCCGAATCGAAGCCCGACAAGAAGCCCCATCGCGTGAGCGCCCGCCTGCCGCGCGGCTTTGCCGACCGCGGCCCGGCCGAGCTTGCCGCCACCCGCGACATGCTGGACACCATCCGCAAGGTCTATGAGCGCTACGGCTTCGAGGCGGTCGAGACCCCGGCGTTCGAATACACCGACGCGCTGGGAAAATTCCTGCCCGACCAGGACCGGCCGAACGAGGGCGTCTTTTCGCTGCAGGACGACGACGAGCAGTGGCTGTCGTTGCGCTACGACCTCACCGCGCCGCTGGCGCGCTACGTGGCGGAGAATTTCGACCGGCTGCCCAAGCCCTACCGCAGCTACCGGGCGGGCTGGGTGTTCCGCAACGAGAAGCCGGGGCCGGGCCGCTTCCGCCAGTTCATGCAGTTCGACGCCGACACGGTGGGCTCGGGCTCGGTCGCGGCCGATGCCGAGATCTGCATGATGGCCGCCGACACGCTGGAGGCGCTGGGCATCGCGCGCGGCGACTATGTGATCAAGGTCAACAACCGCAAGGTTCTCGACGGGGTGATGGAGGCGATCGGCCTCGCCGGCGACGCGAATGCCGGGCGGCGGCTGACGGTGTTAAGGGCGATCGACAAGCTGGACCGGCTGGGCGTCGAGGGCGTGCGGCTGTTGCTGGGACCGGGCCGCAAGGATGAGAGTGGCGATTTTACGAAGGGCGCGGGGCTGGACGAAAACATCGCTGACTTGGTGGCCACTCTGTTTCGGCCCGGCCAAGGGTCTCCTCAAATACCTTGGGATTCAATCAAGAACATCCCTCTTGCCCACGTTGGTTGGGCAGAACGCGAGCGCTCCTTCATTCAAGACCTGGAGTTCATTGAGTCGAATTACCTAACGGTGGACATGTTCGGTTTCGTAACATGGGACTTGTTACGCAAGAACCAACTCGAATGGAATGATACGCTTGAAACAGGAATTCGCGAACTTATCGAGATCAGTCGTTTAGTCGAAAAGGCAGGCTTTGCCCGCGACCGCATTCGCATCGATCCCTCCGTCGTTCGCGGCCTCGAATACTACACCGGCCCGGTGTTCGAGGCTGAGCTGACCTTCGAGATCCCCGGCGACGACGGCAAGCCGGTGCGGTTCGGCTCGGTCGGCGGCGGCGGCCGCTATGACGGGCTGGTCTCGCGCTTCCGCGGCGAGAAGGTGCCGGCCACCGGCTTCTCGATCGGCGTGTCGCGCCTCGCCGCCGCCCTGCAGAAGCTCGGCAAGCTCGCCTCCGCCGAGCCGGCGGGCCCCGTCGTGGTGGTGCCGCGCACGGCGGCCCTGGCGCCGCACTGCATGCGGCTGGTGCAGCGGCTCCGCGACGATGAGGCATTGCGCGCGCTGCCCGGTTTCGCCGCCGAAATGTATCTCGGCGGCGGCTCGTTCAAGGGCGGCCTGCGCTATGCCGACAAGCGGCGCTGCGTCGTCGCCATCATGATCGGCGAGAGCGAGGCGGAAGCCGGCAAGGCGGTGGTGAAGGATCTGATCGAGGGCGCCGAGCAGGCCAAGGCGATCGAGACCAACGCCGAATACCGCGCCCAGCGCCTCGCCCAGTTCGAGGCCGCCGAGGCCGAGCTTCCGGCCGCGATCCGCGAGATCCTGGCGCGGCATACCGTTTGACGCGTGTTGCAGGGCTGTCGTCCCGGGCAAGGGCGCAAGGCGCCCGCGACCCGGGACCGTTTTCCGGAAAGGGGTGCCTTTTCCGGATGACGATCCCGGTCTTCGCTTCGCTCCGCCCGGGATGACGAGGCACGGAGAAGGGCGACCCCGGCTCTCCCGGCTTCGCCGCTTGCCTGGGATGACCGCCTGTCATGCCGGCCATTCCGCCCCGCGGCCATTTTCGGCGGCGCGCGTTCGGCCTATGTGTTCGCGCGCCGAGTCGCCCCATCCGCCAACCGTCACCGTCCAACCTCACGGCCCCCCGATGCTCACATCCTCTTTGCCGCCGATGATCGCCGGCCTGTCGGCGCTGGCCGGCCGCTATGACGTGCTGCTCTGCGACGTGTGGGGGGTGATCCATGACGGCGCCGCGGCCCACGCGCCGGCCTGCGAGGCGCTGCAGCGCTTCCGCACCGGCGGCGGCACCGTGGTGCTGGTTTCCAATGCGCCGCGGCCGGGCCGGGCGGTGGTGCCGCAACTCGCCGGCTATGGCGTGCCGGAGGGCGCGTTCGACGCCATCGTCGCCTCGGGCGACGTGTCGCGCGCGGTGCTGGCGGCACGGCCGGGCGTGCGAGTGTTCCATATCGGGCCGGACCGCGACCTGCCGCTGTTCGAGGGGCTCGACGCAAGGCGGGTGCCTCTCGACGAGGCCGAGCTGGTGCTGTGCACCGGGCCGTGGAACGACGAGGTGGAGACGCCCGAGGACTACCGGGCGCTGCTGCAGGACGTGCTGGCCCGCCGGCTGATGATGGTGTGCGGCAACCCGGACGTGGTGGTGGAGCGCGGCGGCCGGCTGATCTATTGCGCCGGCGCCATCGCCGACCTCTACGCCGCGATGGACGGCGAGGTGCTCTATGCCGGCAAGCCGCACCCGCCGATCTACCGGCAGGCGCTGGCCGAGGCGGCGGCGCTGCGCGGCGCGCCGGTCGATCCGGCCCGCGTGCTGGCGATCGGCGATTCCGTGCGCACCGACCTTGCCGGCGCGGCGGCGCAGGGGCTCGACTGCCTGTTCATCCTGGCCGGCATCCATGCCGGCGAGGTCGGCGACCCGGCGACCCGCGAAGGGGCGGCGGCGCTGGCGACGCTGTTCTCGGCCGCGCTGGTGCGGCCGGTGGCGACGATGCACCACCTGGCGTGGTGAGGGCTCTGGCGTGGTGAGGGCCGGCCCTTGCGGGCCGGAACCCCTGTCAGGCGAACAGCTTGTCGATGTCGTCCTGGCTGGCGGTGACGTCGTCCGTGGCGTCCGGCGCGGTCGGCGGCGCCTTGACCGGCGCGGGCGCGACGGCGGGCTTGGGCGCAGGGGCGGCGGCCTTTGCCGGGGCAGGCTGGGCAGGCGCGGCCTTTGCCGGGGCAGGCTTGGCCGGGGCAGGCTGGGCCGGGGCAGGCTGGGCCGGCGCGGCCTTGGCAACGGCCGCCGGCTGGGCCGGCGCGCCGCCGCGCAGCATGCTGTCGACGTCCGACTGGCTGACGCCCTGGCCGGCGAGCTGCGGCCCATGCAGCAGCAGCTTTTCGGCGCGGGCGGCCTTGGACGCCTCCTCGGCGGTGGCGTAGCCGGAGGCGTCGCGCGAGCGGGTGGCCGCGGCGAAGCGGGCGACGCGCGTCTCGATCGCCGTCAGCGTCTGCACCACCTTGGCGACGCGCTGGCCGGTGATGTCCTGGAACGAGCACGCCTCGAACACCGCCATCATCCGCTCGTCGACGAACGCCTTGTAGGCGTCGGGGTCGGAGGCGTGCGCGGCCATGATCTCCTCGGCCGCGGTCATGATGGTGTTGGTGGCGGCTTCCGTCGCCTTGACGATGGCGTCGAGCTCCTGGCCCGCCGCGGGGATGCGCGTTTCCTTCAGGTCGTGCACCTGCAGCGCGCCGATCTCTTCCTTCATCGACTGGATATATTCGGCGATCTCGCGCAGCTCGCGATAGACCGCCTTGTCCAGCGTCAGGAAGAACGCCTGCAGAGATTCTGCAGTGATCTCGGCGAGGGCCACGACGTCCGACAGGGACACTTCAACCCCCTTTTTGACCTTCAGAAAATCGACGATGCGCTCAAGGTGCTCCGTCTGGTAGGCGCTCACGGAACTTTCTCCCCGGGCAGCCGTTTCCCGGCCGCCATCGTGATTGTCAGTGCGTGTTCTTTGATGGCGTCAGTCGGCAAAGACGGCTTCGATCTTCGTCTTGAGCGTCTGCGCGTTGAACGGCTTGACGATGTAGTTGTTGACGCCGGCCTTCTTGGCGGCGATCACGTTCTCGGTCTTGGACTCGGCGGTGACCATGATGAAGGGCGTCTTCGCCAGCGACGGATCGCCGCGGACCTCCTTCAGGAGCTCGTAGCCGGTCATCGGCTCCATGTTCCAGTCCGAGATCACAAGGCCGTAGCGCTTCTCGCGCAGCTTGCCGAGAGCGGCGGAGCCATCGGCAGCGTCATCAATGTCTTCGAAGCCAAGCTGCTTCAGAAGATTCCGTATGATGCGGACCATCGTGCTGTAATCATCGACAACCAAGATGGGCATCGCAAGGTCGACAGCCATTTCTTCTACTCCGTCGGCAATCCGGCGACGTTGCGCCTATCATGGACCAATCCGGCAGAGTCTCTCTCTGTCCGAACGTCCCCCTGTACTTGGGCAATTTAGCGAAGAGCTTTGAACATCCGGTTAATCCCCCGGACCGGCGGCCGCGACCTATGGCGTATTGCGGTGCAGCACGAAGTTCAGCATCCTGATACCAAACACGGAGGTTGCATTGAGCGACGTTCAGACCCGCCTGGGTATGCGAAGCCTGTATTTCGAGGATCTCGCCGTCGGCATGCGCGAAAGCATCATGAAGACGGTGATGTCCGACGACATCGTCGGCTTCGCGGATCTGTCGGGCGACCACAATCCCATCCATCTGTGCGACCTCTATGCCGCCGGCACCCGGTTCGGCGGCCGCATCGCCCACGGCCTCTACACGGCGAGCCTGATCTCGGCGGTGGTCGGAACCCGGCTGCCGGGGCCGGGCGCGATCTACCGCTCGCAGACCCTGAACTTCCACGCGCCGGTGAAGATCGGCGACGTGGTGGCGGTGTCGGTGGAGGTGGCCGAGTTGGTCGAGAAGGGCCGGCGGGCGCGCCTGCACTGCGAGGCGACGGTGGACGGCAAGGTGGTGCTGGACGGCGAAGCCTGGGTGTCGGTGCCGCCGCGGCCCCAACCGCACGCTTGACGGGACGGGGTGCGGGGGGCAGGGTGCCCCGATAGCGCATGCGCTTCGCCGCCAGCGGGTGGGACGGCCTTCCGGTAACGCCCCGGTCCGCCGCCGGCCCGGGATCGCCAGACGGACGCCGGATATTCGAGACTCGAGTGAGGCAGACCCAGGCGACCGCAAACCCAGGCGACCGCAGGCTCACGCGACCGCGGCATCCCCGTTACCGTTTCCCATCCGATTGCCATGACCCCCTTCGACCCCTTTCCCGTGCCCTCCTTCCGGGTGGTTCGCGACCTTGAACCCGTGCCTGCCGGCCTGATGGGCGCGGTGGTGGCGATCGGCAATTTCGACGGCGTCCATCGCGGCCACCGGGCGGTGATCGATGCCGCCGCCGAACGGGCGCGGGCGCTCGGCCGGCCGGTGGCGGCGCTGACCTTCGAGCCGCATCCGCGCGCGGTGTTCGCGCCGCACGAGCCGCTGTTCCGGCTGACGCCCGAGCCGGTGAAGCTGGCGGCGCTGGCGCGCGCCGGCTGCGATGCCGCGTTCGTGATGACGTTCGACGCCGCCTTCGCCGGCATCACCGCGGATCGGTTCGTCGACGAGGTGCTGGTGGAGCGCCTCGCGATTTCCGGCGCGGCGGTCGGCTTCGATTTCCATTTCGGCAAGAAGCGGGCCGGCTCGCCCGCCTTCCTGGTGCAGGCCGGCGCCCGCCGCGGCTTCGCGGTGGATGTCGTCGGGCCGCTGCATCACGACGGGCGGGCGGTGTCGTCGAGCGCCATCCGCAGCCTGCTCACCTCCGGCCGCATCGCCGAGGCCAACGATCTTCTCGGCTATCCGTGGTTCGTCATCGGCACGGTGATCCGCGGCGACCAGCGCGGCCGCACCCTGGGCTACCCCACCGCCAACATCCGGCTCGATCCAGCCTGCGGCCTGGCGCATGGCATCTATGCAGTACGCGTGGATGTCGCCGGCAACCGCTTTGATGCCGTCGCCAGTTTCGGCCGCCGGCCGACCTTCGACAATGGCGCACCGCTTTTGGAAGTGTTCCTATTCGACTTTTCGGGCGACCTCTACGGCGCCGAATTGGCGGTCACCTTCCACACCCGCCTGCGCGAGGAGCGCAAGTTCGACAGCGTGGCGGCACTGGTGACGCAGATGGATGCGGATTCCGCCAACGCGCGCCGCGCGCTGGCCGGCTGCGCCTGAGGGCGGCGGGCAAGCATCGTCGGAAAGACCGGGCCGCGTCGGCGTCGCGCTTATAGGAATTTATACCTCAAAGCCCGCGCGCCGCGTGGCGGCCCGCGCATCGCCGATTGGGCGAAGAGATGTCCCCGGTCGCGTCATGATGGAAAAAGAATTTCGCCGACCCGTCGTAATTCCGCGACTCGATTACCGTCCGTTAGGTTCCGCCGCCCAAATTCGCGCCACTTGCGGGGAGGGGCACATGCGACTTCAGACGGGACTCACGATGGCGATCTGCGGCAGCCTGGCGTTGGCGGCCGTGGGATTCTTTTCGACCAGCTGGTGGTTTACCGAAAAAATCGTCGCGGAGAGTCTGCACAGCCGGCTGGCCAGCGAGTCGGCCCGGTTCGAGAGCGAGGTGGCGTCGCAGGCGATGCGGGCGCTGTCGCTGTCGCGGCTGGTCTCCAGCCTGCCGGAGGTGAAGCGCGCCTTCGCCGCCGGCGAGCGCGAGCAGCTCGCCGCCATGCTGGCGCCGGCCTTCGAGGCCCTGCGCGTCGACGGCATCGAGCAGTTCCAGTTCCACACTCCGCCGGCCACCTCGTTCCTGCGGCTGCACAAGCCGGGCGCGTTCGGCGACGACCTGGCGGGCTTCCGGCCCACCGTGGTCGAGGCCAACGCCAACAAGGCCGAGGTGCATGGGCTCGAACACGGCGTCGCCGGCGCCGGCATTCGCGGCGTGGTGCCGGTCCAGGGCGAGGGCGCCCATATCGGCTCGGTCGAGTTCGGCATCGCCTTCGGCGAAGACCTCGCCATGCAGTTCACCCAGCGCACCGCCACCTGGGTGGCGCTGTTCGTCGACGGCAAGGCCGGCCTGACCCAGGTCGCCTCGACCTTCCCCAACGGCTTTGCGCCGACGCCCGAGCAGCTTTCGGCCGCCCGCAACGACGCGGTGATGGACGACCACGCCATTCTCGACGGCTCGTCGCTGGCGATCAAATATGCGCCGCTGCACGACCTCGGCGGCCGGACGGTCGGCGTGGTCGCGCTCGGCGTCGACCGCACCGATCTCGACGCCATGCAGTGGCAGTCGACCATGGTGTTCGGCGCGGTGTCGCTGGCCGCGCTGCTGCTGGGCTTCGGCATCGCCTTCCGGCTCAACGGCGTCATCGCCAGGCCGCTGAACGCCCTGGGCGCCTGCATGAAGGAATTGGCCGGCGGCTCGACCGCGATCGCCATTCCGCCCAAGACCCAGATCGACGAGATCAACCAGATGGCCGGGACGGTCGCGGTGTTCCGCGACACCGCGATCGAGCGCGAGACGCTTGCGGCCGAGACCGCCCGCGCCCAGGCCGAGCGCGACCGCGCCAACCAGCGCATGGAGGCGGCGATCGAGAGCTTCCGCACCTCGGTGGCCGGCGTGCTCGACGCGGTGGACGCCAATACCGAGCGGCTGCGCGGCACCGCCCATGCGCTGGGCGACCTCGCTGGCAATGCCAGCAGCGAGGCCGGCTCGGCCGCCGTCGCCTCCGAGGAGACCACCGCCTCCGTGCAGGCGGTGGCCAGCGCCGCCGAGGAGCTGTCGTCGTCGATCCAGGAGATCGCCCGTCAGGTGGCCACCGCCAGCGGCGTCATCACCCAGGCCGGCACCACCACCGAGACCTCGGTCCGGGAGATCGAGGCCCTGGCCGCGGCCGGCGCCAAGATCGGCGCGGTGGTCGACCTGATCCAGGCGATCGCCGCCCAAACCAACCTGCTGGCGCTCAACGCCACCATCGAGGCGGCCCGCGCCGGCGATGCCGGCCGCGGCTTCGCGGTGGTCGCCTCCGAGGTCAAGTCGCTGGCCGCCCAGACCGCCAGCGCCACCGAGGAGATCGCCAGCCAGATCGCCACCATCCAGGCCTCGACCAAGGCGGCGGTGGGGGCGATCCGCGAGGTGTCGCACGCCATGACCGACATCCAGGGAGTGACCGGCTCCATCGCCTCGGCGGTCGAAGAACAGAGTGCCGCGACCAACGAGATCGCCGCGAGCATCCAGCGCGCCGCCGACGTCACCAATTCGCTGGCCTCCAACGTCTCGGGCGTGACGGTGGCGATCAACGAGACCGGCAACTCGGCGACCGAGGTGCAGTCGGCCTCCGACGACCTCGCCCGCCAGTCGGAGCGGCTGGCGGCGGAGGTGAAGGACTTCCTGCACCACCTGCGCAGCGACGACGCCGCGGCGGCGTGATCTGGTCTCCGGCGGATCGTCTCGGCTTCCTTCTTCCCTCTCCCCTTGCGGGAGAGGGTGGCGAGGCCGAGCGACGCGAGGTCGAGCCGGGTGAGGGGTAGATACGGCGCATGCTGAATGATTTACCCCTCACTCGCCTCGCGATCTGAAGATCGCTCGGCACCCTCTCCCGCAAGAGCCTGCGCCCGGGCCCGCGCAAGCGCGGCCCGGTTGGGAGAGGGAAGAACGCGGCGACCGCCCGGAACATGGCGCGCGACGCTTTATCCGCGCCGCCGGGCTTGCTAAGAGGGGCGCATGCAGCGCGCGCCCGTTCGTTTCCACGTCACGGCACGAATTCGCCGCCCGGCCACCGGCCGGGCCTGACGGTCCGTCGGCGGCCGGGATCGCGTCCCGCCCGAATTCGCCTCAATCGCTGCCTGAGCTCGCCATCATGACCAAGCCTGACGCCGGCGCCGCCGACACCCAGAACGCCTCGGCCGACACCGCCTTCGATTACTCCCAGACCCTGTTTTTGCCGCAGACCGCGTTTCCGATGCGCGCCGGCCTGCCGCAGAAGGAGCCCGAGCTTCTGAAAGCCTGGGAGTCGGGCGACCTCTACGGCAAGCTGCGCGAGGCCGCCAAGGGCCGGCCGAAATTCGTGCTGCACGACGGCCCGCCCTACGCCAACGGCAACATCCACATCGGCCACGCGCTCAATAAGATTTTGAAGGACGTGGTGACCAAGTCCCAGCAGATGCTGGGCTTCGACTCCAACTACGTGCCGGGCTGGGACTGCCACGGCCTGCCGATCGAGTGGAAGATCGAGGAGCAGTACCGCGCCAAGGGCAAGAACAAGGACGCGGTGCCGGTGGTGGAATTCCGGAAAGAGTGCCGCACCTTCGCCGAGCATTGGCTGGACGTGCAGCGCGAGGAATTCAAGCGCCTCGGCGTGATCGGCGACTGGGACCACCCGTACTCGACCATGAGCTTTGCGGCGGAAGCCCAGATCGCCCGCGAGATCATGAAGTTCGCCACCACCGGCCAGCTCTATCGCGGCTCCAAGCCGGTGATGTGGAGCGTGGTCGAGAAGACCGCGCTGGCCGAGGCCGAGGTCGAGTACGAAGATCACACGAGCGATACGATCTGGGTGAAGTTTCCGGTTAAGGTGGCCGGCAGTGGAGCTTATGGTTCCCATCTGACGGCTGAGCGCAAGCAAGTCTGGGACGCGATGCTCAGTGCTTCAGTCGTCATCTGGACCACGACGCCGTGGACCATCCCTGGCAACCGGGCGATCAGCTTCTCGTCGCGCATCGCCTATGGCCTCTATGAGGTGACCGAGGCACCGGCCGACAACTGGGCCAAAGTCGGCGACAAGCTCATCCTAGCAAAGAAGTTGGCGGATGACGTCTTCAAGCAAGCTCGCGTCACGGGCGCCCGCTTGATTGGGGATGTGCCTGCGGATGCGCTCAGTTGCTCGGTCTGCGCCCATCCGCTCAAGGGCGTGGGCGGTGGCTACACCTTCCATGTGCCCCTGCTCGACGGCGACCACGTCACCGACGACACCGGCACCGGCTTCGTCCACACCGCGCCGGGCCACGGCCGCGAGGACTTCGAGATCTGGATGGCGTCGAAGCGCCTGCTCGAAGCGATGAACATCGACACCACCATCCCCTACACCGTCGATGCCGACGGCGCCTACACCAAGGATGCCCCCGGTTTCGAGGGCAAGCGCGTGCTCACCGCCAAGGGCGAGCAGGGCGACGCCAACAAGGCGGTGATCGCCGCGCTCTCGGACGCCGGGGCGCTGATCGCCCGCGGCAAGCTCAAGCACCAGTACCCGCACTCCTGGCGCTCCAAGAAGCCGGTGATCTTCCGCAACACCCCGCAGTGGTTCATCGCGCTCGACAAGCCGATCGAGACGCTGGACGGCAAGACATTGCGCGAGGTGGCGCTGCGCTCGATCAAAGAGACCCGCTGGGTGCCGGCGGCCGGCGAGAACCGCATCAACGGCATGATCGCCAACCGCCCCGATTGGGTGGTGTCGCGCCAGCGCGCCTGGGGCGTGCCGATCACCGTGTTCGTCAACCGCGAGACCGGCGAGATCCTGAAGGATGAGCGGGTGAACGCCCGCATCGCCTCGGCGTTCGCGGAAGAGGGCGCCGATGCCTGGTTTGCCGACGCCGATGGGTCGCGCTTCCTCGCGCCCGAGCACGACCCGGCGGCCTGGGAGAAGGTCACCGATGTCCTGGATGTGTGGTTCGATTCCGGCTCGACCCACGCCTATACGCTCGAAGACCCGGTGCATTTTCCGGGCCTCGCCGGCATCAAGCGCACCCGCGACGGCGGCACCGACACGGTGATGTATCTGGAGGGCTCCGACCAGCACCGCGGCTGGTTCCACTCCTCGCTCCTGGAAAGCTGCGGCACCCGCGGCCGCGCCCCCTACGACGTGGTGCTGACCCACGGCTTCGTGCTCGACGAAGACGGGCGCAAGATGTCGAAGTCGCTCGGCAACACGGTGGCGCCGCAGGACGTCATCAAGGCCTCGGGCGCCGACATCCTCAGGCTCTGGGTGTGCGCGTCGGACTATTCCGACGATCTGCGCATCGGCCCGGAGATCCTGAAGACCACCGCCGACACCTATCGCAAGCTGCGCAACACGCTGCGCTGGATGCTGGGCTCGCTCGCCCACTTCCGCGAGGAGGACCGGGTGGCCGTGGCCGACATGCCCGAGCTTGAGCGGGCGATGCTGCACGAACTCGCCCTGCTCGATCCCGTGGTGCGGCAGGCCTATGCCGACTTCGACTACAAGAAGATCCATTCGGCGCTGACCGCGTTCATGACCTCGGATCTCTCGGCGTTCTATTTCGACGTGCGCAAGGACGCGCTCTATTGCGAGCCGATCTCGTCGGTGAAGCGCAAGGCGGCGCTGACGGTGATCGACCGGCTGTTCCAGGCGCTGGTGACGTGGCTGGCGCCGGTGCTGTCCTTCACCTGCGAAGAGGCGTGGCTGGCGCGCTACGGTTCCGGCTCGGTGCACCTGGAGCTGTTCCCCACCATCCCAGCGGACTGGCGCGACGAGGCGCTGGCTCTCAAGTGGGAGCAGGTCCGGCGGGTGCGCCGGGTGGTGACGGGGGCGCTGGAGATCGAGCGGTCGCAAAAGCGCATCGGCTCCAGCCTTGAGGCGGCGCCGGTGGTGTTCATCGCCGAGGACGCGCTGCGGGCGACCATCGCCAGCGTCGATTTCGCCGAGGTCTGCATCACCTCCGGGCTTCGTCTGGAGGGCGGCGACGGCCCGGCCGACGCCTTCCGCCTTGCCGAGGTCGAGGGCGTCTCCGTGGTGCCGGCCAAGGCGGAGGGGCAAAAGTGCGCCCGCTCCTGGCGGATCACCGCCGACGTCGGCGCCGATCCGGCGTTTCCGGACCTCTCCTTGCGCGACGCGCAGGCGATGCGAGAATGGCAGGCGGCGCAGGCGGCGTAAGCCGCCTGCGGGAGGAGAGGCAGATGGACGACGTCAGCGCTCGCGACCCCGAATTCACCAAAGAGCTGGAAGCCGCGCTGGATGAATTCTATCGCGGGGACATGGCCGAAGTGGTCAGCCTGACCCGAGGCGACCTGACGTTTTTGATCGCCCTTCACTTAAATAGCTCTGCGCTTAATGCGACGATGATGAGCTATATCAACTCGATTCATCAGGATGGTTTTAGCGCCTCCGTCTCCAGAGGGCGTGAAATTCAAAACAGAATCAGGGATCAGAATTCAGTTCTGATTGAATTCCTGAAGAAACTCACGTCGAAGGCGGCGGCTTGATGGCGGACGTTCTCCCTTTTTTGCCGCGCAACCGGTTGCCTCGACCGCCTGATGACGGGTCGGGTGGCGGTGACGGGCCGGGGTCTAGTGGCGTGAATGAACGTCTTGCCAAGCTCGAAGTGCGCGCCGATTCTGTCGATCGGCGCCTCGAAAGCATCGAGAAAAAGCTGGATAGCTTGGCGGAGAAGATCGCCACCCTGCCCAGCCGCGAGTTCCTGGTCACCGTGGTGATCAGTTCGGTCGCGCTCATGCTGGCCGTCGCGCTGGCAATTGCGGCCATCACCTTCCAGATCGCCGACTACGCCGCCAAGCAGGCCCCCGCGCCGCAGCCCGCCGCAGCCGTGGCCCCGCCGCAGCCGACCGTCATCGTCATTCCCGGCCCCTATGCCGCGCCGGCCCAAACTCCATCCCAAGTTCCGCAGGTCGCCCCGCCGGCCGCTCCGTCCTCGCCCACACCGCCGGTTCGTCCGTGATAGAGTTTTGGCTGATTACCTCTCGTGGAGGGAAGCCGCTCTTTCGCTCTCCCACCCAGGCCGCGCTTGCGCGCGCCTGGGAGCAGGCTCTTTTGGGAGAGGGTGCCGAGCGATCTTAAAGATCGCGAGGCGGGTGAGGGGTTCAGCTTAAATCACCCCTCACCCGGCTCGACCTCGCTTCGCTCGGTCTCGCCACCCTCTCCCACAAGGGGAGAGGGAAGAGAGGGCCGAGCTCATCGACCGGAAAGCCTATGACCCGTTCTCCCCACCTCCGCCTCGGCCTGATCGCGCTTCTCCTCACTTTGGCGATCGACCAGGGCTTCAAGCTGTGGATGATCCATGGCTTCGACATCGCCGACCGCGGCATCGTCGCCGTCGGTCCCTATCTCGATTTGGTGATGGCCTGGAACCGCGGCATCTCCTACGGCCTGTTCCAGCAGGATGGCGAGACCGGCCGCTGGGTGCTGGTCGCCGTCAAGGTGGTGGCGGCGGTGGTGTTCGGGGCGTGGCTGCTCCGCGCCGAGACCCGCCCCACCGCGCTCGGCCTCGGCTTGATCATCGGCGGGGCGCTCGGCAACGCCATCGACCGGGTGGCGTGGGGGGCGGTGGCCGATTTCTTCTCGTTCCACGTCGGCACCTTCCGCTGGTACGTGTTCAATCTGGCCGACGCCGCCATCGTGGTTGGGGTTATCCTGCTGCTTTACGATGCGCTTTTCGGCCCTGCCGCAAAAAAGCCGGCATGAGGGGCGAGTGAGGGAGCTCAGAGGAAGGGGTGCCGAGGGCCGTCCGGCCGTCACCCGTTCCGGTCGAATTCCCACGCCGTCTTGGCCGCCTTCATGGCCGCCGCCCTGACCGCGTTTCGAAGGAGTGTCGCGATGAAGGCCCGTCTCGTGCGCCACGTTCTTCCTCTTGTCCTGCTGGCCGCGGTCGCGCTGCCGCAGAGCGTCCGTGCCGAGGACGAGGAGCCCTCCTTCGAGCAGAAGATCATCAAGGAGATCCTCGGCGGCGTCGGCCTGATCGAGGACAGGGCGACGATCGACTATCGCGAGCGGGCGCCGCTGGTGGTGCCGCCGACCGCCGAGGCGCTGCCGCCGCCGGCCTCCGAGGATGTCACCGCCGCCAATCCGGCCTGGCCGAAGGATCCGGACATCGCCCGCGCCAAGGCCGCCGAGGCCGGCTCGAATCAGCCGATCGTACGGCTCGATGCCGGGCGCACGCTGGGCATCGACGAGATCCGCCGCGGCACCAGCAAGACCAAGCAGGCCAAGAGCGACCGGCCCGACCTGCCGAGCGAGCGGTTCGAGGGCGCCAACGATCGGCTCTCGCCCACCCAGCTCGGCTTCACCGGCTGGGGCTCCAAGAAGGACGAGAAGATCGTCTTCACCGGCGAGCCGGAGCGCAGGCGCCTCACCCAGCCGCCGGCCGGCCTGCAGACGCCCTCGCCCGACCAGCCCTATGGCGTGGTCGGCGACGACAAGCTCGACGACAACTGGCTCAACCGCATCTTCTCGCCGAGCAAGGTCGCCGAAGGCCGCGACACCGGCGGCAGCCGCACGGCGCGCGACAGCACGCGCTGAGCGCTGCCGGGCCCCGTCTCGACACGGCTGGCCGCACGGCTTGCCGTGTTGTTGGCGGTGTTGAATGGCCGTCTTTAATGGCCGTCTTCTTGGCCGTGTTCCTCGCCATGCGTCTTGCCGAACGGCCTTGCCGCACGTCTGCCGCGACCGCACGTCCGGCAATGACCGGACTGTGATCGCATGCCGGGCGAGGCGGGCCGGACTTTGCCGCGGTTTCGTGTGACAGTCTGGCCGAATCCCCACCCCGGAGGGAGCCAGTCTTGCTGAAAGCCGCGATGCGAACACTTGCCGCTGCCGCCACCGCCGCGACCCTCGCCTTCCCTGCCGAAGCCAAACCTGTCGAGGCCAAGCCTGTCGAGGCCAAGCCTGTCGAAACCCGGCAGGGCCCCGACATCTCCCATTTCACGCTGGCCAACGGGCTGGAGGTCGTGGTGATCCCCGACCACCGGGTGCCGGTGGTCACCCACATGATCTGGTACCGGGTCGGCGCGGCGGACGAGCAGCGCGGCAAGTCGGGCATCGCCCATTTCCTCGAACATCTGATGTTCAAGGGCACCGAGGCCAATCCGGCCGGGGTGTTCTCCTCCATCGTCGCCGAGGTCGGCGGCCAGGAGAACGCCTTCACCTCCAACGACTACACCAGCTACTTCCAGCGCGTGGCGCGCGATGAGCTGGAGACGATGATGCGGCTCGAAGCCGACCGCATGACCGGCCTCCAGCTCACCGACGAGGTGGTGCTGCCCGAGCGCGACGTGGTGCTGGAGGAGCGCCGCATGCGCACCGACAACGACCCCGCCGCCCAGCTCGGCGAGGAGATGGCGTCGTCGCTGTTCCGCAACCACCCCTATGGCGTGCCGGTGATCGGCTGGGAGCAGGAGATCAAGGCGCTCGGCCGCCAGGACGCGCTGGCGTTCTACCGCCGCTTCTACACCCCCAACAACGCCATCCTGGTGGTGGCCGGCGACGTCGCCGCCGACGAGGTGCGCACGCTGGCCGAGCGCACCTATGGCAAGATCGCGCCGCGCGCCGAGGTGGCGCCGCGGGTGCGGCCGGCCGAGCCGCCGCCGCGCGCCAGCCGGGTGGTGACGCTGGCCGATCCGCGTGTCGCCCAGCCCTCCATCCAGCGCCAGTATCTGGTGCCGTCCTATTCGCGGGCGGCGCCGCGCGAGGCCGAGGCGCTCGACGTGCTGGCGCACGTGCTCGGCGGCGGCCAGACCAGCCGGCTGCACCGCAAGCTGGTGGTCGACCGGAAGCTCGCCACCTCGGCGTCGGCCTGGTACCACGGCTCGGCCTATGACGAGACGCGGTTCGGGGTGTGGGCGAGCCCGCGCCCGGACGTGTCGCTGGACGACCTGGAGGCGGCGATCGATGCCGTGCTGGCCGACCTGATCGAGACCGGCATTTCCGACGACGAGCTTGTCCGCGCCAAGACCCGCCTCGTCGCCGAAACGGTCTATGCCCAGGACAGCCAGACCGCGCTCGCCCGCATCTATGGCGTGGCGCTCACCACCGGCTCGTCCATCGAGGACGTGCGCGCCTGGCCCGACCGGGTGAAGGCGGTCAGCGCGGCCGAGGTTCAGGCGGCCGCCCGCAAATGGCTCGACATGCGGCGGGCGGTGACCGGCCGCCTGGTCAAGGCGCCGCCGCCCGGGGAGAAGCGCTCGTGACCCGCCTTCATGCGCTGGGGCGCCGGCTCGGCGCTCCGTTGGCTGCCGCCCTGTCTCTCACCTTGATGCCGGTCACCTTGATGCCGCTCACCGCCATGACGCTCGCCCTGGTCTCCGAAGCCGACGCCGAAACCGCCACCCGTATCGAGCGGGTGGTAAGCCCCGGCGGCATCAAGGCGTGGCTGGTGCGCGAGCCGGCGGTGCCGCTGATCGCGCTGGAATTCGCCGTCACCGGCGGCTCCACCCAGGATGCGCCCAGCAAGGCCGGCACCGCCAATCTGGTGTCCGGGCTGCTCGACGAGGGGGCCGGCGATCTCGACAGCGCCGCCTTCCAGGACCGGCTCGACGCCAAGGCGATCGAGCTGCGCTTCAGCGCCAGCCGCGACCATCTGAGCGGCAGCCTCAAGACGCTGGCCGAGAACCGCGACGAGGCGTTCGGCCTGCTGGCGCTGGCGGTCAACGCGCCGCGCTTCGACGCCGAGCCGGTGGAGCGCGTGCGCCAGCAGGTGCTGGCCATTATCCGCCGCAAGTCCACCAATCCGAACGCGATGTCCTCGGAAGCGTGGTGGGCCGCGGCGTTTCCCGGCCATGTCTACGGCCGCCCCGTCGAGGGCACGGCCGAGACCGTGACTGCGATCGGGCCGGAGGATCTGCGCGCCTTCGTCGGCCGCGTCCTGGCGCGCGATACGCTGAAGATCGCCGTGGTCGGCGACATCGACGCCGCCACGCTGGCGCCGCTGCTCGACAAGGTGTTCGGCCGGCTGCCGGCGACCGGCCAGCGCCTCGACGTGGCCGATGCCGCGCCGCAGGGCCTCGGCCAGCGGCTGGTGATCGATGTCGACGTGCCGCAGACGGTGCTGACCTTCGGCTGGCCGGGCCTGAAGCGCGACGATCCGGATTTCGTGCCGGCCTATGTGCTCAACCACATCCTGGGCGGCGGCACCTTCTCGTCGCGCTTCTATCGCGAGGTGCGCGAAAAACGCGGGCTGGCCTATTCGGTCTACAGCTACCTGATGCCGCTCGACCATGCCGGGCTGATGATCGGCCGGGTGTCGACCCGCAACGACCGCGCCGCCGAATCGCTCGCGGTGATCGAGGGCGAGATCGCCCGTCTCGCCAAGGAGGGCCCGAGCGCCGAGGAGCTGGACAAGGCCAAGAAGTACCTGATCGGCTCCTACGCGCTGCGCTTCGACACCTCCGGCAAGATCGCCGGCCAGCTCCTGCAGATCCAGCTCGACGATCTCGGCATCGACTATATCCACCGCCGCAACGGCCTGATGGCGGCGGTGACGATCGAGGACGTCCGGCGCGCCGCCGCCCGGCTGCTGCACGGGAAGCTGCTGGTCAGCGCCGCCGGCCGTCCGGTGGGGCTCGCCCAGCCCGCCGGCGGGGGCGGGCAGGGCGGCTGAGGCAGGCAGCGCGCCAGCGTCTGACGACTGCCGCAAAGTGGCCGCCAATTGGCTCTATGGAACGGCCGAATCCATCTATGATTTCCGGGGGGGCGGCTCGGAATGGCTGTCGGCTGGGAGCCGCTCTTTTTCCCTCTCCCCTTGCGGGAGAGGGTGCCGAGCGATCTTGAGATCGCGAGGCGGGTGAGGGGTGAATTTTCCAGCATATGCCGTATGTACCCCTCACCCGGCGCGACCTCGCTTTGCTCGGTCTCGCCACCCTCTCCCGCAAGGGGAGAGGGAAGAAAAGAGCCGATCACCGCGAAATGGCGTAAGAGGCCGGCTGCGCAAGGAACCTGCGCGGCGGACGAAGACAGGGCTGTACGCAGGGGGCGTCGATGACGATGAGGGGGTGGCAGGTCGCGTGCCGGCTCGCGCCGGCGATGGCGGTAGCGGTGGCGTTGGCCGGCTGCGGCACCACCGGGCAGATCGGCGAGACATCGGGATCGGGCGGCACGTCGTTCGCCGACCGGGTCGGCCGGATGTTCGCCACCGGGGCGTCGTCGCCCGAGCCGGCGCCGGAGGATGCGGGCAAGGCCCATTACGAGTGCCCGATGGTGACCGTGCGCACCGGGGCGGCCGCCTTCCAGGTGTTTGCGAACACGCGCGACGCCGGCCAGCAGCTCCGCTATCAGGCGACGTTCGGCCAGACCGCGCGCGAATGCGCGGCACTGGGCCAGATGATGACCATGAAGGTGGGTGTCGAGGGCCGGCTGCTCGCCGGGCAGGCCGGCGGCCCCGGCAAGGTCGACGTGCCGCTGCGCATCGCCGTGGTGCACGAGGGCACCACGCCCAAGACGGTGTGGACGCGGTTCTATCTGGTGCCGGCGCAGATGCCGGACGGACGCACGCAGTCGACCTTCCTGCATATCGAGGAAGACGTCAGTTTTCCTCTGCCGAAACCGGACGATCTTGAAAACTACGTCGTGTATGTCGGCTTCGATCCCAGCGGAAAGCCTGAGAAAACCGGTCGGAAATCGAAGACATCCGCGCGTGGCGGTTGACGGCCGCGGCTGACCTTTCCGGGCTCCCGGCAGGAGCGGGGCGCCGGCCGGCGGGAATGCGCGGGCCGGTCGCAATCGCCGCTTGCCCTGGCGCGCGTTCGGGTCTGAACTCCCGTCTGTGCCTGAAGCCGTGCCGCGCCTGACGCCCTGCCCTGTCCGAAATCCTGTCCTGCCCAAGTCCTGCCGCGCCTGAAGTCCTGTCCTGTCCGAAGTCCTGCCCGAGGCCAAGTCCATGACCGATCAATCGACGACCGATCAATCGACGACCGATCAGCCGTCCGACCAGCCGACCGACGCCGCGCCCGCCGTCGAGCCCCAGCAACCGCTCCGGCAGACGCCGCTGCACGCGCGCCATGCCGCGCGCGGCGCCCGATTCGTCTCCTTTGCCGGCTACGAGATGCCGGTGCAGTACCTCACCGGCATCCTCGCCGAGCACGCCCACACCCGCACCAAGGCCGGCCTGTTCGACATCGCCCACATGGGCCAGGCGTTCCTGCTCGGTCCCGACCACGAGACCACCGCGCGGGCGCTGGAGGCGCTGGTGCCGGCCGACATTCTCGGGCTGCAGCCGGGGCGGCTGCGCTACACCCAGCTCCTCAGCGACGAGGGCGGCATCCTCGACGACCTGATGGTCACCCGCTCCGACGAGCCGGGGGAGGACGGGGTGCTGATGCTGGTGGTCAATGCCGCCACCAAGGCCGCCGATTTCGACCGGATCGAGCAGCGCCTGCCGGCCAGCGTGCGGCTGATGCGCGCCGACCACCGCGCGCTGCTGGCGCTGCAGGGGCCGGCCGCCGCCGAGGTGCTGGCGCGCCACCTGCCCGGCATCGCCGACATGGTGTTCATGACGGCGAAAAGCTTCCGCATCGGCCGCATCGAGGTGCACCTCTCGCGCTCCGGCTATACCGGCGAGGACGGGTTCGAGCTTTCGGTGCGCGCCGACCGGGTGGTCGAGCTGTGGGACATCCTGGCGGCCGACCGCGACGTCACGCCGGTCGGGCTCGGCGCGCGCGATTCGCTGCGGCTCGAAGCGGGCCTGCCGCTTCATGGCCACGACATCGACGCCGCCACCACGCCGGTCGAGGCGGGCCTCGCCTGGTCGATCCCGCCGCGGCGGCGCGCCGAGGGCGGCTTTCCCGGCGCCGAGCACATCCTCAAGGAGATCGCCGAAGGGCCGGCGCGGCTGCGGGTCGGCCTGCTGCCGGAGGGCAAGGCGCCGGCCCGCGAAGGCGCGGCGATCGTCGATCTCGAAGACCAGCCGATCGGCACGGTGACCTCGGGCGGCTTCGGCCCCACCCTCGGCGGACCGCTGGCGATGGGCTATGTCAATCGGCGCTTTGCCGAGCCGGCAACGCCGGTGAAGCTTATGGTCCGGGGAAAGCCCTTGACGGCGCGGGTGGTGGCGCTGCCATTCGTACCGCATCGCTATGTCCGGGGCGTATGATTGCTGCCGATTCCTGTGGCGCGCCCGCGAGGGCGTGGCCGTTACGCGGGGATCACGAAGCCGGGATATGAGGGGTCAGAATGCCGAACACGCACTACACCAAAGAGCATGAATGGGTTCGTCTGGAAGGCGATACCGCCCTGGTGGGAATCACCGACTATGCCCAGACCCAGCTCGGGGATGTGGTCTATGTGGAACTGCCGGCCATCGGCACCACCCTGGACAAGGGCGAGGAGGCGGCGGTGGTCGAGAGCGTGAAGGCGGCGAGCGAGGTCTATGCGCCGGTGGCCGGCGAGGTGGTCGCGGTCAATGACCGGCTGGTCGAGGCGCCGGGCATCGTCAATGAGGATTCCGAGGGCCGCGGCTGGTTCCTCAAGCTCAAGCTCAACGACCCGGCCGCCCTCGAATCGCTGATGACAGCCGAACAATACAAGTTGTACATAGAAACCATCAGTTGAGTCCCCGCAAGGCTCCCCCCATCGGTGTCGCGAGCCGGAGCCGCCGAAAGACAGGATAATGCGCTATCTGCCGCTGACGCCCGAGGACCGCGCCTTGATGCTGGCGCGGGCCGGACTCGGGGGCGTCGATGATCTGTTCGCCGACGTGCCCGCCGGCAAGCTGCTCGGCGACCTGCCAAACCTGCCGCCGTCAAAATCCGAGATCGAGGTCGAGCGGCTGATGGGCCGGCTGGCGGCGAAGAACGTCGCCGCCGGCGCGGTGCCGTTCTTCTGCGGCGCCGGCGCCTACCGCCACCACGTGCCGGCCAGCGTCGACCACCTCATCCAGCGCTCGGAATTCCTCACCAGCTACACGCCCTACCAGCCCGAGATCGCCCAGGGCACGCTGCACTATCTGTTCGAGTTCCAGACGCAGGTGGCGCTCATCACCGGCATGGAGGTGGCCAACGCCTCAATGTATGACGGCGCGACCGCCGCCGCCGAGGCGGTGCTGATGGCCCACCGCATCACCCGCCGCAAGAAGGCGGTGCTGGCCGGCAACCTCCACCCGCACTATCGCGACACCATCGCCACCCTCTCGCGCATGGCCGGCGACGAGCTGGTGGTGGCCCCGCCCGCCCCCTGCGGCGCCGAGCGGCTCGCCGCGCTGATCGACGACGAGACCTCGTGCGTGGTGGTGCAGACGCCGGACGTGTTCGGCCATCTGCACGATCTCCACACCATCGCGGCAGCCGCCCACGCCAATGGCGTGCTGGTGGTCGCGGTGGTGACGGAAGCGGTCTCGCTCGGCCTCGTCGCGCCGCCCGGCGCCATGGGCGCCGACATCGTGGTGGCCGAGGGCCAGTCGTTGGGCAACGGCCTCAATTTCGGCGGGCCCTATGTCGGGCTGTTCGCGACCCGCCAGAAGTTCGTGCGCCAGATGCCCGGGCGCCTCGCCGGCGAGACGGTGGACGCGGACGGCCGGCGCGGCTTCGTGCTGACGCTGTCGGCGCGCGAGCAGCACATCCGCCGCGAGAAGGCGACCTCCAACATCTGCACCAATTCCGGCCTGTGTGCGCTGGCCTTCACCATCCACCTGACGCTGCTGGGCGAGACCGGCTTGCGGCGCCTCGCCGAGCTCAACCACGCGGGCGCGGTGGAACTGGCCGAGCGGCTGGCCGCCCTTCCCGGCGTGGCCGTGCTCAACAAGACGTTCTTCAACGAGTTCACCGTGAAGCTGCCCAAGCCCGCCGACGCCGTGGTCGAGGCGCTGGCCGCGCGCGGCGTGCTGGGCGGCGTGCCGTTCTCGCGGCTCGACCCCGGCCATCCCGAGCTGGCCGACCTCCTGATCGTCGCAGTGACCGAGACCGCGACCGCCGAGGACCGGGGGGCGTTCGTCGCGGCGCTGACGGATGTGCTGGCCGGCGGGGAGGGCGCGTGATGCTGAACCGCCAGGGCCGCCCCACCGACGTCGGCGAACCGGTCGAGGCCATTCCGGAGACCTTCACCGGCAATCGCGCCCTCATCATCGAGGAGCCGCTGATCTTCGAAAGCGGCCGCCCCGAGGTGACGGGCGTCGATCTGCCGGAGGCGCCGAAGGTGGCGCACCGGCTGGGCGGGCTCGTGCGATCCGGCCCGATCGGCCTGCCGGGCCTCTCCGAGCCCGAGGCGATGCGCCACTACGTGCGGCTGTCGCAGAAGAATTTCGGCATCGATTCGGGCATGTTCCCGCTCGGCTCGTGCACGATGAAGCACAATCCGCGCCTGGGCGAGAAGATGGCGCGGCTTGCCGGCTTCGCCGACATCCATCCGCTGCAGCCGCTCTCGACCGTGCCCGGCGCGCTCGACCTGATGGAGCGGCTGGCGCAGGCGCTGATCGAGCTCACCGGCATGGCTGCCGTGACGCTGACGCCGAAGGCCGGGGCGCACGGCGAGCTCTGCGGCATGATGGCGATCAAGGCGGCGCTTCAGGCGCGCGGCGAGGGCCATCGCACGGTGGTGCTGGTGCCCAATTCCGCGCACGGCACCAACCCGGCCACCGCCGCGCTGCTCGGCTTCCAGGTGTCGCCGCTGGCGGCGCGCGACGACGGCACGGTCGATCCCGCCGACGTGCTCGACCAGCTCACGCCCGACGTCGCGGCGATCATGCTCACCAACCCCAACACCTGCGGGCTGTTCGAGCGCGACGTGGTGCGGATCGCCGAGCTGATCCACCAGGCCGGCGGGCTGGTCTATGCCGACGGCGCCAATTTCAACGCCATCGTCGGCAAGGTGCGGCCGGGCGATCTCGGCGTCGACGCCATGCACATCAATCTGCACAAGACCTTCTCGACGCCGCACGGCGGCGGCGGGCCGGGGGCGGGGCCGGTGGTGCTGTCCGAGGCGCTGGCGCCGTTCGCGCCGGTGCCGTTCCTGCGCCGCGAGGGCGGGCGGCTCATTCTGGTCGAGCACGATTTTGGCGAGGGTGTCTCGCCGTTCGGGCGGATGGCCGCGTTCCACGGCCAGATGGGCATGTTCGTGCGGGCGCTCGCCTACATCCTGTCGCACGGTGCCGATGGCTTGCGGCAGGCGTCGGAGGATGCGGTGCTGAGCGCCAACTACATCAAGGCGTCGCTCGCCGACGTGATGTCGCTGCCGTTCCCCGACCGGCCGGCGATGCACGAGGTGCTGTTCGACGATTCCTGGCTGGAGGATACCGGCGTCACCACGCTCGATGTCGCCAAGGTGCTGATCGACGAGGGCTTTCACCCGATGACGGTGTATTTCCCGCTCGTTGTGCACGGCGCCATGCTGATCGAGCCGACCGAGAGCGAATCGAAGGCGTCGCTCGATTTGTTCATCGCCACGATGCGCGACATCGCGATGAGCGTGCGGCGTGGCGACATCGCGCGCTTCGCCGGCGCGCCGCATTTCGCGCCGCGCCGCCGCCTCGACGAGACGCGCGCCGCCCGCACGCCGGTGCTGCGCTGGACCAAGCCCGTGGCGGAGTAGGGTAGGGGCGGTAGGGCGGAATAGCGAAGCGTATTCCGCCATTTGTGCTTCGGCTGGGATCGGCGCAATACGCTTCGCTATTGCGCCCTCGTCTGCCTCGCGGCTCTGTCGTCCCGGGCAAGCGGCGCAGCCGCGCGACCCGGGACCGTTCTCCGGAAAGGGGCGCCCTTTATGCGGACGGAAGGGGGCGCGATGTTCTGCGGACGATCCCGGGTCTCGCTGCGCTCGCCCGGGATGACGAGACTGAGGCATGCGATCCCGGCTCGGCGCTGCGCGCCGTCCGGGATGACACCGCGGGGAGGCTGTCATCCCGGGCAAGCGGCGCAGCCGCGCGACCCGGGACCGTTCTCCGGAAAGGGGCGCCCTTTATGCGGACGGAAGGGGGCGCGATGTTCTGCGGACGATCCCGGGTCTCGCTGCGCTCGCCCGGGATGACGAGACTGAGGCATGCGATCCCGGCTCGGCGCTGCGCGCCGTCCGGGATGACACCGCGGGGAGGCTGTCATCCCGGGCAAGCGGCGTTGCCGCGCGACCCGGGATCGTCATCCGGAAGGGGCGCCCTTTATGCGGACGGAAGGGGGCGCGATGTTCTGCGGACGATCCCGGGTCTCGGCTTGCGCCTCGCCCGGGATGACGCGGCCCAACAAAGCCATGAGCCCAACAAAAAAGGCCGCTCGCGCGGCCTCTTTGATTCGCAATATCGTTCGCCGGCTCAGTTCATCCGGGTCCTGACGGCGTCGAGGCCGCTGCCCAGCAGATCCTCGGCGACCTTGCCCTTCACCTCGCGCACCAGCACGTGCTCGGCGGCCTTGGCGGCAGCCTCGGCGGCGATGGTGCGCACCTCGACCATGGCCTGGGTCTCGGCCTGGGCGATCTTGGATTCGGCCAGCTTGGTGCGGCGGGCGACGAACTCCTCGACCTTGGCCTTGCCCTCGGCCGCGATGCGCTCGGCCTCCTGCCGGGCGAAGGCGATGATGGCGTCGGCCTCGGCGTGGGCCTCTTCCTCGCGGCGCTTGTAGTCGGCCAGCACCTTCTCGGCCTCCTCGCGCAGCCGGGTCGCTTCCGCGATCTCGGTGCCGATCCGCGCCGCGCGCGAATCGAGCGAGGCGACCATCACCTTGTGCACCTTGAAGTAGCCAAGGATGCCGAAGAAGATGAAGAAGGCGACGCCGACCCAGAATTCAGGCGACTCGATCATGCCCGTCCTCCCCGTGTCGCGTCGGCCACCGCGGCGCGGACGGCGTCGGACGACGGCGTCTTGCCGATCAGCTTCTCGACGATGGCCGACGCCGCCTCGGTGGCGATCGCCTCGACATTGGCCATCGCCTTGGCCTTGGTGTCGGCGATCGTCGTCTCGGCGGCGGCGAGCTTTTCGGCGAGCTGGGCCTCGATGGCCTTGCGCCGCTCGTCGGCCTCGGCGTTGAGCTTGTCGCGGGTGGCCCCGGCGATGGCGTGCGCCTTGCCGCGGGCCTCGGCCAGCGCCTTCTCGTAGGCGGCCACCGCCGCCTCGCTGTCGCGCTTGAACCGCTCGGCCTCGGCGATGGCGCCGTCGATGTGGCCGCGCCGCTCCTCGAGGATCGAGCCGATGCGCGGCAGCGCCACCTTGGCCATCATCACATAGAGCAGGATGAAGGTGATCCCGAGCCAGGTGAGCTGGGTGGGGAATGTCTCCTTGTTGAACGGAGGAAACACGCCCTTGTGCCCGCCCGGCACCTCGGTATGCGCAGTGGTTTCAGCCATCGGCCGACTCCCCGATCACGGCGTCACGCGAAAGCGTCGCGACGTGCTGGTTCTCCATAGGGTTTCCGGTCGATCCCGCCGGGATGCCGGAAACGGCCTTGCCGAAAATCCGCAGCGGATGCGGGATCTTCGGCGATCGGACCACGGTGCTCCGGCCGGATCGGCCGGAGGCCGTATCAGAGGGCGAACAGCAGCAGCAGCGCGATCAGCAGCGAGAAGATGCCGAGCGCTTCGGTCACGGCGAAGCCGAAAATCAGGTTGCCGAACTGGCCCTGCGCGGCCGACGGATTGCGCAGCGCGGCGGCGAGATACTGACCGAAGATGGTGCCGACGCCGACGCCGGCGCCACCCATGCCGATGCAAGCGATACCAGCGCCGATGTACTTCGCGGCGATCGGGTCCATAACGCAGCTCCTTCTTGAGGTTGAACCGGCGCCGTCAGTGGCCCGGGTGGATCGCATCGTTGAGATAGATGCAGGTGAGGATGGTGAAGACGTAGGCCTGGAGGAAGGCCACCAGGAATTCCAGCGCGGTCAGCGCCACCACCAGCGCCAGCGGCAGCGCGGCGCCGAGCCAGCCGGCGAAGCCGAAACCGCTGAGCATGACGATGAAGCTGGCGAACACCTTCAAGGTGATGTGGCCGGCCAGCATGTTGGCGAACAGACGGACGCTGTGGGAGACCGGGCGCGACAGGAACGACATCACCTCGATCATCACGATCAAGGGCAGGATGTAGATCGGCACGCCGCTCGGCACGAACAGCTTGAAGAACTTGAAGCCGTTCTTCCAGAAGCCGTAGATCACCACGGTGGCGAACACCAGGAGCGCCAGCGCCACGGTGATGATGATGTGGCTCGTCACCGTGAAGGCACCGGGAATCATGCCGATGAGGTTGGCGACGAGGATGAAGGTGAACAGCGAGAACACCAGCGGGAAGAAGCGCATGCCTTCCCGGCCCGCGGTCGATTGTATGGTGTTCGCGACGAATTCGTAGCTCATCTCGGCCACCGACTGCAGCCGCCCCGGCACCATCGCGCGCGACGTCGTCGACAGCAGCAGGAAGCCGATGATGATCACCGTGGTGGCGATCATGAAGGCCGCTGAGTTGGTGATGCTGATATCGGCAGGGCCGATATTGGCGAGGGGAACGAGAGTTTTGATCTCGAACTGGTGGATCGGATCGGCCATCGCCCGCCCCGGCTCCTCATTGCGGGCATTGCCGCCCGGTCCACACTAACGGTCCGGCGCGCCCGGACCAGATTCGCCCGCCTTTGCCGCCGCGCGCATCACATTGAGCACCGCGGCTGCGAACCCGAGCAATACGAAGACGATCATCCCCCACGGCGAAATTCCGAGGAAACGATCGAGAAGCCACCCGATGCCGCCGCCGACCAGCACGCCGCCGACGAACTCACTCGACAGGCGTGCCGCCTGGGCGTACCCGCCGGCCGATTCAGAACCCTGATCCCCAGCGGCCTGCCCGGACTTCTCCTTGCCCTGCAGCAAGTCGATCTTCCGGCCCAGCCGTTCGAGGCGCGCCGCGAGCTCGGCCTCGCTCGGCCGCTTCCCGGCGCCATCGTGTCCGTCGCCCGTGCCGCCATTGCTCATAGCCTGGCACCGCTCCCGACCCGACATCTGCCACGGTTTCCGCTAGGCCGCTTCGCGGCCGCCGGAAACGCATTCGCCGAAAATCCTTGTTCGGAACGGGATTTTCGGCGACCGGAATACGAAACTCCGGCCCAGGAGGCCGGATTCCGCATGACGGATGGGCTTGAGACATGCTCCGGCCGCCAGCTCCTGCGCCCGGAACACACGACCTTTGCCGCGCCGAAAACGGCGGGCTCCACCCCTGAAAGTCGGCGCGGACCATAGTGACGGGCCGGAACCGTGTCAAGAAACGAGCCAACAGAAGAAGTGGTTGAAACGAAAGTCGGAACAAGCGCGGCACAGAATTGTACCGGCATCGCGCGGCAGGTTTTTCCGCGCCACGCGAGAAGACTGTGGACGACTCGGCCGAAGCGCTGGAAATGGCGGTAACAGCGTCCGCTCACGCCACGTCCAAATAGCTCTGCGCCTCTTCCAGGTCGACCGCGACGAGCTGCGAGACGCCGCGCTCGGCCATGGTGACGCCGTAGAGCCGGTTCATCCGCGCCATGGTGATCGGGTTGTGGGTGATCACCAGGAATCGCGTGTCGGTCGAGCCGGCCATCTCCTCCAAGAGGTTGCAGAAGCGGTCGACATTGTGGTCGTCGAGCGGGGCGTCGACCTCGTCCAGCACGCAGATCGGCGCGGGGTTGGTGAGGAACACCGCGAAGATCAGCGCCATGGCGGTGAGCGCCTGCTCGCCGCCCGACAGCAGCGACAGCGATTGCGGCTTCTTGCCCGGCGGCTTGGCGAGAATCTCCAGGCCCGCCTCCAGCGGGTCGTCCGAATCAGTGAGCTGCAGTTCCGCCACGCCGCCGCCGAACAGCTTCTCGAACAGCGTGCGGAAATGGCCGTCGACCGTGGCGAACGAGGTGGCCAGCCGCTCGCGCGCCTCGCGGTTGAGATTGGCGATGCCGGTGCGCAGGCGGCGAATCGCCTCGATCAGGTCGTCGCGCTCGCTCACCAGCCCGTCGTGCTGGGTCTGGACCTCGGTCAGTTCCTCGTCGGCGCGCAGATTGACCGCGCCCAGCCGCTCGCGGTCGCGCCGGGCGCGCTCAAGCTCGATCTCCAGCAGCTCGGGGTCGGGCAGCGGCTTGCCGGGCTTGAAGTCGGCGTGCCGCAAGGCCTCCTCGGGCGCGCAGTCGAGCGTCTCGGCGATCTCGCGAATCGCCGTCTCCAGCCGCTCGCGGCCCTGGGCCAGGCGCTCCTGGGTGCGCACCGCGTCCTCGCGCGCGGCGCTCATGTCGATGAGGGCGGTGCGGGCGCGCTTGTCGGCGTCGGCGAGCGCGGCCTCGGCCTCGGCCAGCCGGTCGGCGGCCTCGCGCCGGGCCGCCTCGGCGGTGGCGATCTCGCTCATCAGCGCCCGGCGCTGCTCGGCGAAGCGCGCCGGCAGGTCGTCGAACTCGGCGCGCTCGGCGGCGGTCTCGTCGCGCCGCGCCTCGATGTCGGCGATGCGGGCGCCGGCGCCGGCCGAGCGGTCGATCCACTGGCGCCGCTCCTCGGCGATCGCCTTGAGGCGGCGGGCGGCGGCGTCGCGCTCGCGCTCGATGGTCTGCACCTCGGCGCGGATCTCGGCGAGCTGGGCGCGGTCTACCGCAAGCCGGGTCTTGGCCTCGTCCAGCGCGCGGTCGAGCTCGGGGGCGGCGGCGAGGCCGGCTTCCGCCGCCTCGGCCTCGGCGAGGCTGGCGGCCGCTTCTTCGCGGCTGTCGCCAAGGCGCGCCTTGGCCTCGGCGAGGGCGGACAGGCGCTGGGCGCGCTCGGCGGTGCGCCGCTCGGCGGCGGTGAGCGCCTCGCGGGCGGCGTCGAGCTGGCGGCGGGCGGTGCGCACGCCCTCGCGCGCCGCGGTCTCGGCGCTCGCGGCGGCGCGCAGCCGGGTCTCGGCTTCGTCCAGCACGCTCTTCAGGCGGGCGGCCTCGCGCCGCGCCTCGTCCAGCGTCTCGGTGAGGTCGCCGAGCCGGTTCTTCTCGGCCAGCCGCCGGGCCGCGGCGGTCGGCGCGTGGGCGGCGGCGACGAAGCCGTCCCAGCGCCACAGATCGCCTTCCTGGGACACCAGCCGCTGGCCGGGCTTTAGCCTGTCGCGCAGTGCCGGGCCGTCGGCGCGGGCGGCCACGCCGATCTGGGCAAGGCGCCGGGCCAGCGCCTCGGGCCCCTGCACGAAGCGGCCGAGCGGCTCGGTGCCCTCGGGCAGCGCCGGGTCGGCGGGGTCGAGCGCGGCGCCGCCCCAATGCACCGGGGCGCTGGGCTCGGCGGAGACTTCGAGGTCGTCGCCCAAAGCGGCGCCGAGCGCGGTCTCGTACCCCTTGGCCACGGCGAGCTGGTCGAGCACCGGCGGCCACAGATCGCCGGTGGAGGGCGCCAAGAGCTTGGTCAGCGTGCGCACCTCGGCGTCGAGCCGCTGCGCCTTGGTCTCGGCGTCGCGCTGCGGCTTCCGGGCGGCCTCGATCGCCTCGCGGGCGGCCTCGTGCGCGGCCTCGGCCTCGATGGCCCGCTCCTCGGCATAGGCGAGGGTGTCCTGGGCCTCCAGCGTCGCCTCGCGGCGCGCCTCCAAATCGTCGTCGACGCCGGCGTCCGCCAGCCGGGCGAGGTCGGCCTCGACGCCGGCGATCTGGCTGTCGAGGCGGCTCAGGCGCTCGCGGTGCTCCTTCACCGCGCGCTGGGCCTGGGCGCGTTGCGCGGCGAGGTCGGCGGCCGCCGCGGTGGCCTCGGCGAAGCCCTTTTCGCTCTCGGCCAGCGCGCTCCCGGCGGCGGCAAGCCGCGGGCCGGCGGAGGCGGCGGCCTCCTCAAAGCGGACGCGCTCGGCGGCAACCTCGGCCTCCTCGGCGTCGAGCCGCGCCAGCACGGCGTGCGCGTCGGTGGCGAGCGTCTTCTCGCGGGCAATATCGTGGGCAAGCTGGGCAAGCTGGCGGTCGAGCTCGCCTTGGCGCTGGCCGGCGCGCTGCTCCTCGCGCTCCAGCGCGTCGCGGGCGGCCGACAGGCGGGCCAGCGCCGCGCCGGCCTTGGCCTCGGCATCGCGCAGCGGCGGCAGCGCGTGGGCGGCGATCGCCTGGTCGCGCGCGGCCTCGGCCTGCAGGCGGGTCCTCTCGGCCACCGCCCGCTCGCCCTCGCGCAATGCCGCCTCGGCCGTGGCGAGCAGCTTGGTCGCCTCGCTCCAGCGCAAATGGAGCAGGCCCGCCTCCGCCTTGCGGATCTCGGCCGACAGCGACCGGTAGCGCACCGACTGGCGGGCCTGGCGCTTGAGCGCGTCGATCTGGCCGCCGATCTGGCCGATGACGTCGTCGAGCCGCAGCAGGTTGGTCTCGGCACCCTTGAGGCGGATCTCCGCCTCGTGGCGGCGGGCGTGCAGGCCGGCGACGCCGGCGGCCTCCTCCAGGATGCGGCGGCGCGCCGACGGCTTGGCGCTGATGATCTCGGCGATCTGGCCCTGGCGGACCAGAGCGGGCGAGCGCGAGCCGGAGGAGGCGTCGGCGAACAGCAGCGTGACGTCGCGGGCGCGCGCCTCGCGGCCATTGATGCGGTAGGCGGAGCCGGCGTCGCGCTCGATGCGGCGCGACACCTCGATGGTCTCGTGCTCGTTGAAGGCGGCGGGCGCGGTGCGCGAGGAATTGTCGACCGACAGCATCACCTCGGCGGCGTTGCGCGCCGGCCGCGAATTGGTGCCGGAGAAGATGACGGCGTCCATGTCGTTGGCGCGCATCGCCTTGTGGGACGATTCGCCCATCACCCAGCGCAGCGCCTCGACGAGATTGGACTTGCCGCAGCCATTGGGGCCGACCACCCCGGTCAGCCCCGGCTCGATCGGCACGTCGGTCGGCTCGACGAACGTCTTGAAGCCGATCAGCCGCAACCGCGTGAATTTCATGCACAGCCTCCGGCCGCGGGCCGCCACGCCCGGACCGCGCCAGCCCTCGATTCAGCCAGACGTCAGCGGACGAGCGGGTCGAGGATCTTGGCGAGCTCCTCGAAGGACATGGCTCCGACGTGCTTTTCGCCATTGATGAAGAAGGTCGGGGTCGAGTTGATCCCGAATTTCTCCGAGCCGCGTTTGCGGACAGCTTCCATTCCTGACAAGACCTGCTGATTCTTCAAGCAGGTTTCGAAACTTTCCTGTGAGAAACCGGCCTGCTTGGCAAACTGCAGCAGCGAATTGTACGGGGTCTTGGTGAAGGCCCAGCCCTTCTGGGTGGCGAACAGCGCTTCGATCAGCGGGAAATATTTGTCGTCACCGGCGCAGCGCGCCAGCATGTAGCCGGCGGCGGACACCGGATCGAGCGGAAATTCCCGCAGGATCAGCCGCACTTTGCCGGTGTCGATATAGTCCGACTTGAGCTTGGGATAGACGTCGGCGTGGAAATGCGCGCAATGCGAGCAGGTGAGCGAGGAATACTCGATCATCGTCACCGGCGCATTGGCCTTGCCCAGCACCTTCTCGGGCAGCGGGCCGGGCACCAGCAGCTCGGCGGCGTCGAAGCTCTCGGCGCCGGCCGGGCCCGAGAACGGGGCGCCCGCGAGCGGGGCCAGGGCCAGCGGGGCCAAGGCGGCAAGGCCGGCGGCCAGCACGGTTCTGCGCGTCGGGGTCATCCTGTCTCTCCGTCCGATCCGGCGTGTCGGGTAGCGTGATCGGCCGACCGTGGCAAGGTTGCGGCGGCCGGTGTTCACGCCTTCGTCAGCTTGCCCTCACCGCTTGCGGCCGTGCACGAAGGCGCCGAGCCGCGCCAGGCTCTCCTTCAGCCCGTCGTCGGCGATGGCGTCGAGCTGCGCGCGCTCCCGCGCCACGAGGTCGGGGTCGGGCTCGGGCGGTGGCGGCGGCGGGACGGCCTTCGGCGTCACCGGCCCCTGGCGCAGCGACAGCCGGCCGACGCAGGCCCAGCCGAAGGTGCGGTTGATGCGCTCGATCACCTGCGGGGCGGCGAACTGCAGGTCGAGCGCGTGCGTGCCTTCCACCCGCACCACCAGCGTGGCGCCGCGATTGTTGGGGTCGTCCTTGGGCGGCCACATCAGCCGCACCGGCTCGCTCGCCGCCGCCATCTCCTCGCCGACGATCTCGGGCCAGTGGGTCAGAAGCTCGACGGCGGCAAACCCATGGGCGCGGGCCGCCTCGCCGAGCGAGCCGGCGATCAGGTCGGCAAGCGGTCGCACCCGCGGGCGTTTGGACATCGGCTGGCTGCGCCTAATATGAATCGCGTGGATTCAAGCACCAACCTACCAGCGCCGACTCCCGGCGGGAAGCGCGCCGCGCCCGAGGCCGAACACCTGCTCGTGTGGTACGACCGCCATCGAAGGCGCCTGCCCTGGCGGGCCGAGCCGGGCGTCGCGGCCGACCCCTACAAGGTGTGGCTGTCGGAGATCATGCTGCAGCAGACCACCGTGAAGGCGGTCGGCCCGTATTTCGCGGCGTTCCTCGCAGCCTTCCCCACTGTCGAGGCGCTGGCGGCAGCGCCGGTGGAGGAGGTGCTGCGGCGCTGGGCGGGCCTCGGCTACTACGCGCGGGCCCGCAACCTGCACGCCTGCGCCCGCGCGGTGGTTCAGCAGCACGGCGGCAGGTTTCCGGAAACCGAGGCGGGCTTGCGCACGCTTCCCGGCATCGGCCCCTACACCGCCGCGGCGGTCGCGGCCATCGCCTTCGACCAGCCGGCGGCGGCGGTGGACGGCAATGTCGAGCGGGTGATCGCCCGCCTCGTCGCGCTGGAGACACCGTTGCCAGCCGCGAAGCCGGAAATCCGGGCGCTGGCCGAACGTCTGGTGCCTCTGGCGCGGGCCGGGGACTTCGCGCAGGCGCTGATGGATCTCGGCGCCACAATCTGCATGCCGCGGCAGCCGGCCTGCGCGCTCTGCCCATGGAGCGAGGCGTGCGCGGCGCGGGCCGCCGGCACCCAGGAGACGTTTCCGCGCAAAGCCGCCAAGGCGGCGCGGCCGCTGCGGCGGGGCGCGGCGTTCTGGCTGGTGCGCGGCGGCGCCGAGGTGCTGCTGCGCCGCCGGCCGCAGAAGGGGCTGCTCGGCGGCATGGCCGAGGTGCCGGGGACGGCGTGGCAGGCAGAGTTCGATGCGGCGGGGGCGCTCGCCGAGGTGCCGCTCGCGGCAGACTGGCGCAGGCTCGCCGGCATGGTGCGCCACGGCTTCACCCATTTCGAGCTGGAGCTTTTGGTGTTCGCCGCCGACGTGCCGGCCTCGACCCCGCCGCCGGAGGGTGGCTGGTGGCAGCCGGTCGAGGACATCGACGGCGCCGGCCTGCCGACGGTGATGATGAAGATAGCCCGGCTGGCGGTCGCGGCGCGGGACTCAAACCAGGATGCGCGAAGCTGGTAGGATGACGGTCGGGCTCTCCGGCAGGCGTGGCCGGTTCCGCGCCAGTAGCCAAGTCCGGGGAGAGCCCTAAGTGTGCCTGGGGTGCCGGCGTCGGCCGAGCCCCTGCCGGAGACTGCGATCCATGTCGTTTCCCCCGAAGTCTGCCCCGACCAAATCCGCCCTTGCGGCGTCGCCCCGTCATGCGTCCGGGCCGGGCACAGGCCGGCCGCTGACCGGCCGCGCGGTGCTGATCTGGCTCCTCGGCTTCTTCGCCGTGGTCATCTGCGTCAATGCGGCGATGGCGTGGCTGGCGATCTCCAGCTTCAGCGGCACGGTGGTCGACAGCGCCTATCGCGCCGGCCAGGAGTTCAATCACGAGATCGAGGCCGCCCGCGCCCAGGCCGCCCGCCACTGGGCGGTGAGCGTCGATGTCGCCCGCACCGCCGAGGGCGGCGCCGAGGTGCGGCTCACCGCCCGCGACGGCGACGGCCAGCCGGTTGCCGGCCACAGCGCGCATGTCGAGCTGCAGCGGCCGGCCGACCGGCGCGGCGATGTGGCGCTGGAGCTGAACGCAAAAGGAGCTGGGGTATTCGCCAGCCGCGTGGCAGCACTGGAGGCCGGCCAGTGGGACGTGGTGATCACCATTTCCGGGCGCGAGGGACCGGTGTTCCGCTCGCGCAACCGCGTCATGGTGCCGTGAGGCTGCAACGATGAACGAGGGGCGGGATCTGTCGGTTTTCGTCACCCGGCTCGACGGCGGCGTCGCCCGCATGGATCTTGCGGTCGAGGGCATCACCTGCGCCGCCTGCATGATCGAGATCGAGGGCGGGCTTTCGGCGCTGCCGGCGGTCACCCGCGCCCGCGTCAACCTGACCAACCGCCGCGTCGCGGTGGAATGGAAGGACGGCGAGGTCGATCCGGCGCGGCTGATCGACCGGCTCAGCGAGCTCGGCTACCGCGCCCATCCGTTCGACCCCGCCCAGGCCGAGGCCGAGGAGGCGCGCGAGGCGCGCTGGCTGCTCACCTGCCTCGCGGTCGCCGGCTTCGCGGCGATGAACATCATGCTGCTGTCGGTGTCGGTGTGGTCGGGCAACGTCACCGACATCACGCCGGAGACGCGCGACTTCTTCCATTGGCTCTCCGCGCTGATCGCCATTCCCGCCGTCGCCTATGCCGGCCAGCCGTTCTTCCGCTCGGCCATGCGGGCGCTGCTGCACGGCTCGCTCAACATGGACGTGCCGATCACCCTCGGCGTGCTGCTCGCGGTCGGCATGAGCGTGGTCGAGACCATGAACCACGCCGAGCACGCCTATTTCGACTCGGCGGTGATGCTGCTGTTCTTCCTGCTCACCGGCCGCTTCCTCGACATCAACATGCGCCGCCGCACCCGGGCGGTCGCCGGCAATCTGGCGGCGCTGAAGGCGGAGACCGCCGTCAAGTTCGTCACCCCCGCCGAGATTTCCGAGGTGCCGGTGGCGGCGATCAGGCCGGGCGACCTCGTGCTGGTGCGGCCGGGCGAGCGCATCGCCGTCGACGGCGTGGTGGAGGAGGGCCGCTCCGAGGTCGATGCGGCGCTGGTGACCGGCGAGAGCGCGCATGCCGCAGTCGAGCCCGGCACGCCGGTCTATGCCGGCACGGTCAATATCAGCGGCACGTTGCGCGTGCGGGTGGCGGCGGCGGCCTCCGGCACGCTGCTCGACGAGGTGATGCGGCTGCTCGACCACGCGGTGCAGGCGCGCTCGCGCTATGTCCGCCTCGCCGACCGCGCGGCGAAGCTCTACGCGCCGGTGGTGCACCTCACCGCGCTGCTCACCTTCGCCGGCTGGATGCTGGCCGGCGCGCCCTGGCAGACGGCGCTGGTGGTGGCGATCACCGTGCTGATCATCACCTGCCCGTGCGCGCTGGCGCTGGCGGTGCCGACGGTGCAGGTGGTGGCCTCGGGCGCGCTGTTTCGCCGGCAGGTGCTGCTCAATGCCGGCGACGCCATCGAACGCTTCGCCGCGGTCGACACCGTGGTGTTCGACAAGACCGGCACGCTGACCGCGCCGGAGCCGGCGGTCGCCAACCGCGACGCCATTCCGCCGGATGTGCTGGTGCTCGCCGGCCGCCTCGCGCTCGGCAGCCGCCACCCGATGGCGGCGGCGCTGGCGCGGGCCGCCGGCGCCCGCCAGCCGCTGGCGGGGGCGCGCGAGGAGCCCGGCCAGGGCGTTTGCGCCAGCCTCGACGGCGTCGAGATCCGGCTCGGCCGGCCGTCCTTCTGCGGCGCCGACGCCGAGGCCGCGGCGCTGGCGGCCGCCGAGCCCGACGCCTCGCTGATCGCCTTTTCGCACGGCGAGGCGCGCCACGTGTTCGCGCTGCGCCAGATGCTGCGGCCGGACGCCGCCGCCGTGGTGGCCGAGATCGCCGCGCGCGGCTACGCGATCGAGATGCTGACCGGCGACCGCGCCGCCCCGGCGGCGCAGGCGGCCCAAGCGCTGGGCATCGCGAACTGGCGCGCCGGCCTGACGCCGGCCGAGAAGATCGCCCGCATCGCCGAACTCAAGGCGGCCGGCGGCACGGTGATGATGGTCGGCGACGGGCTGAACGATGCGCCCGCTCTCGCCGCCGCCGACGTGTCGCTGTCGCCGGTCACCGCGGTGCACCTGGCGCAGGCGGCGGCCGACGCGGTGTTTCTCGGCGAGCGACTGGCGCCGGTGGCGGCGACGCTGGCGATCTGCGGCAATGCGCGGCAGCTCATGCGCCAGAACTTCCTGCTCGCTGTCGTCTATAATGCGATCGCCGTTCCGGTGGCGATCGCCGGGCTGGTGACGCCGCTGATCGCGGCGCTGGCGATGTCCGGCTCCTCGCTGCTGGTCACGGTCAATGCGTTGCGGGCGGGCATCGGCGCGGACGGGCCGCGTGCTCTCGACGACCAGGCGGCGGATGCGCCGCCGGTGAGCCGGCAGCCGGCGCGCGAGCAGCCGGCGGAAAGCTAGAATGTCCGCCGGTCCGGCTGAACCGGACGGACGCTTCAAGCTTCGAGTTGTCGCATTCTCTTTCGCAAAGCCGGTTCCCACTTTTGCGGAGAATGCTCCAGACGAGTTTCCACGAGAGGAGAGGCGCGCGATGGAGGTTCTGGTCTATCTCGTGCCGATGGCGCTGATGCTCGGCCTGCTCGGCCTCGGCGCGTTCGTGTGGTCGATGAAGACCGGCCAGTTCGACGACCTCGACGGCGCGGCGTGGCGGGCGATCATGGACGATGACGACGCGCCGCCGCGCCGGCCGGAACAGGGCGAACCCGCCGCCAAGACCGCCCCGCCGGGAAAGCCCGCGGCGTGAGGCCTGCAGCGTGACGCTTGCGCCGTGACTGTTGCGCCGCAACTCTTGCGCCGCAGTTTGGGCGTCCGTCCCCCTCCTTTGGACGTACGGATTCGGCTGGCCGGGACGACGCCCGGGCCTGACCGGTTGGCACCCCCGACCAAGGATGGTTTGACGCGGCGCAAGAATTTTCGATGATGTTGGTCCAACGACATCCGGCAGCACGCACGCCGGCAAAAAATAGAGGGAGGACTGACCACATGGCGCTTGCGAACATCCTGGTTCATCTCGATTCGACCCCGCGCACCGGCGTGCGGCTGGCCTTGGCGGTTCGCCTCGCCGAGCGGTTCGGCGCCCGGCTTACCGGCCTGTTCGCGGAGGTGTCGGAGGCCTATCGCGTCGGCGTCGTCGCCACCTGGCCGAGCGCCGAGCATCTGGCGGCGGTGGCCGCCGCCCGCGCTACGTTCCAGGTCGCGACATCCAAGCTCGGCGAGCGCGCCGCCTTCGAGGAGGTCAATCGTGGCGGCGAGCAGGAGATCCTGGCCCGCACCACCGATATCGCCCGCACCTTCGATCTCGTGATCCTCGGCCAGACCGAGGAGGGCGTGCGGGTGCCGGTCGACCTGCCCGAGCAGGTGATCCTGGAGAGCGGCCGGCCGGTGCTGGTGATTCCCTATGCCGGCAGCTATTCCGACCTCGGACGCCGGCCGCTGTTCGCCTGGAACCGCTCGCGCGGCGCCGCCCGCGCGCTGCACGACGCCCTGCCGCTGATCGCCGACGGCGCCGCCGGGCTGGTGGTGGAGGCGCGCCGCCCCAGCGAGCCGCTCGACGAGTTCACCGAGCTGGTGATCGCCCAGCTCGCCGCCCACAGGATCGCCGCGCGCTTCCAGGGCGTCGTCGTCGACGAGATCAAGCTGATGGATACGCTGCTGAACCAGGCCGCCGACCATTCGGCGGATCTGCTGGTCATCGGCGCGTTCGACAGCAGCGGCTTCTCCTTCCTCGGCCGCGGCTCCGGCACCCGCTACATCCTGCGCCACATGACGCTGCCGACGCTGTTCTCGCATTGATGCGGTACCGGGCCTTGTCCCGGCCACCCACGTCTTTGTTTTAAAAGACGTTCAAGTCGTGGATGCCCGCGCAGGCAAATTCATGCAGCCTGCGCAAGCTTGGCTGCAAGCACGGGCATGACAGGTCATGTCTTGCCGCCCTTGGTATAAGGTGATCGGCAAGTCATGGCGTCGGGCTCACGCAGGAGGTCAGGATGCAGGAAGAGATGCACACCGAGAGGCTGGTCAAGATCCAGGCCGCCGTCCACGGGCCTCTCCCGTTCGCCGCGGCATTGGTCGCCGTGCTGGCCCTGCTGGCCGTCTACATGCTCATCGCGTGGCTGATCTATGCGCTGGCGGTCCATGCGTGGCCGATCTTCATCGCGCTGGTGCTGCTGGCGGCGTGGTGGATCTCGCGCCGCGCCGGCGCCGACCAGCCGCCACGGCACGCCGCGCCGGCATCCGCATTCGAGCGCGAAGGCCAGGCGCCTGATCTTGGGCGTCAGATCGACGCCGAGGCGGTCGAGACCGCGCCGCATCCCGATGGCGGGCCGGACGGCCGCAACGGTCCCCCGACGGCAGGTTGACCGCAGCGCCGCCGCGCCGGCAAGCCGGGGATGCTTTGCCGGCTTGCATCTCTCCGCCTTGGCCAACCGTTGCCACCGGCCCCGGACGCGCGGGGGCGTCGACTCTTGCGAATTTTCTTCAATTAAATCAACGATTTCACGAAATCTGCACGCGGAACCAACGGTTGGCTATCGCCGCCGTTGGCATGACCGGCCTTCGGGGGCAGCTCGATCCTGCATGTCGAGCGAGATCAGAGTTGTTACCATTTTGTTTAACTATAGAAATTAACCGCAAGTCTTTGGCGATCCTGCCAGCATATCCCAGCAAATCCTGCCACATTAATACTAACTGACGGATATTAAAGCCAGCTAATTATTAAATGATACCTTCCGTGCCGCCTTTCGAGCCGCGAATGACGCTTGCGTCGCGCTCGTGGTCGTTCTGAACCAAAGGTAATGGCACGAGGAGTTTCCGTATGACGATCCTGTGGAGCGCTGTGCTTGCCGCGGCTGTCTCAATTGTTTTGCCGGCTTCCTCAATGGCTTACACCAAGCATCCGCGCGCCGAGCAGGTTCGGGGTCACAGTCTCGGCGGAACCTGCGCGAAAAACGGGACCTGCGCGAAAAAGGCCCGGACGGCGTCGAAGACCTCGCCCGCTAGGGCATCCGCCGATCTGATCGAACCGGACGAGCGCTCTAAGTCTTTGAGCAGTCGCATTCTCTTTCGCAAAACCGGTTCCCACTTTTGCGGAGAATGCTCTAGGGCATCCAGCACCGCGCGCATCGGGCGCGCGCGCACCCTTGCGGCGCGCGATCCCTCGGGGCTGGCGCTGACCGCCGGCGTGGTGAAGCCGCTGGCCGACAAGGCCGCCGAGATCGTCGCGGCCTGCGGGGCGCGGGTCATCAGCGGCGTCCGCCACACCCGCGTCGCCGGCACACGGACGATGTCGCTGCACGCCAGCGGGCAAGCGATCGACATGCGGGGCAACCCGGCCTGCATCTACCGGCATCTGCAGGGCTGGCCCGGCGGCTACACCACCGATTACGGCCGCGCGCAGCATGTCCACATCAGCTATGGCGGGCGGGAACACGGGCTGCGGTTCGCCCATGGCGGAAAGTCCCCGTCGCGCAAGGCGACGCGCAATATCCAGATCGCCCGCCGCTGAGGGGGGGCAACCTGCCGGCCGCTGGCGACGAAAAGTCCCGTAGGCATGCTCGGCGCGGATTGGTATGCGGGCGGGATTTTCAGGAAATGGCGGAGTTAGGGAAACGGGGTGCGAGTCTTCTAAACTGGCTTGTTCGTAAATGCTCGTAAATTGTGGAAGGTCGAGAATGTTGCGACTAGACCATCCGAGACCACCGCAGAGCCTCAAGAATCCGATGCGCTCAATCGACTCGCACCTCAATTCGCCGCTTCCGTCGAGCCGCCGCATAAGGCAAGAAGAACCTCTGGTCTACGCCGCTACGCCGAGAGCCTGATATGCCTCGATCCGCACCAGTCATTGGCGTAACGCCAGCTGTTCTGAGATGGGCGCGCGAGAGTGCGAACATGTCGACGGCCGACGTCGCCGAACGGCTCAAGAAGGCGGTCAAACTTATCGAGGCTTGGGAGAGCGGTGAGGATGCGCCGACTTATCCCCAGTTGGAGACGCTGGCCTACGAGGTCTACAAGCGTCCGTTGGCCCTGTTCTTTATGCCGGTTCCGCCGGAGGAGCCGCGCGCCCGAGCCGAATTCCGATCGCTGCCTGATGCCGACCTTGCCCATCTTACGCGCGATACGACCTTGCTGATCCGCAAGGCGCGCGCCTTTCAGTTTGCCCTAATCGATCTGTATGGAGATCGGAACCCGGTCGCACAGCCTATCTGGCGACAGGTGCGGGTGGACCCGCGCGGCAATGTTGCGCAGCAGGCTGCGCGCGTCCGGCACGCGTTGGGCGTCAGCCTTGAGGACATCAGGCAGCAGCCAGACGATGACAGCGCCCTGAAACTGTGGCGGCGTGCCATCGAGCGCAGCGGTGTTCATGTCTTCAAGGAGAGTTTCAAGCAGAGAGAACTCTCCGGCTTCTGCCTGTGGCATCCAGAGTTCCCGATCATCCTGATCAACAATAGCACGACGAAGACCCGGCAGGTTTTCAGCCTGATGCACGAGCTAGCGCATTTGCTGTGCGACCGCAGCGGCATAAGCCGGTTCGATGATAGGGGCATTGATGACCTCCCCCCGCCCGATCGGGCCATCGAGCGTTTCAGCAATGCGTTGGCGGGGGAAATACTCGTGCCCATGGTGGACTTTGCGGCCGCCACTGCAGCATTCGCGCATGACCGGGCCAGCGATGAGCAATTTTCCGCACTGGCTACGCGCTATCGTGTGAGCCGGAGCGTGATCCTGCGCCGTTTCGTCGAGCGCGGTGCGGCGACAATGGATTTCTACCTCGCAAAGGACCGCGAGTGGGCGGAGCAACGCCGCGAAACGGCAGGTGGTGGCGGAAGCTACTACAACACCCAAGGGGCCTATCTTAGCGAGCAGTTCCTTCGGGAAGTCGTGTCGCGCTACTCGCGCCGTCTCCTGACCAAGGCCGAAGCGGCAGACCTTATCGGCGTGAAGCCGCGCAATTTCGAGCGGTTCGAAGAACTCGTGCTGCGGGGCGCCGCCGCATGATCTACGTCTTCGACACAAACACGTTTTCGGAGATGAGCCCTCTGCTTCCAGACGTCTTCCCCGCATTCTGGGTGCGGTTTGAAGCGGCCGTTGCCGCTGGTGAGATCACTTCAACACGTGAAGTGCTACGAGAACTCAGCGACGGCGCAAATAACCATGTGCTTGATTGGTGCAACCGTAACAGGACGATTTTCGCAACGCCTGACGATGCTGAGACCTCGTTCCTCCCGCGCATCTTTGCGGTGCCCCACTTCCAACAGATTATCAGCGAGAAAGCGCGTCTTCGTGGCACCCCAGTTGCCGATCCCTTCATCATTGCGCGGGCTCACGCGCTGGGCGGAACCGTGGTGACTGAGGAAAGCCCACGCCCCAACAAGCCCAACATTCCCGCCATTTGCCAGCATTTCAACATACCCTGCATGAAGCTTGGCGACTTCATGCGGGCTATGCGCTGGACATTTTAGGGCGCTATCTGGGCAGTACGATATAATTGCTATCAGCTTTTCGCAATTCTGCGAATTTCTGCGCAAATGGCGGAGCCGGAGGGATTCGAACCCTCGATAGGGCTTTACAACCCTATAACGGTTTAGCAAACCGCCGCCTTCAGCCTCTCGGCCACAGCTCCACGTGCACAGCTATGCCCGACGACGGCGAGGCTGGCAAGCCGGCTGTTCAGGCCGCCCGCACGATGGCACCGTGCCGGGCGTCTGCGCCGCGATCGCTGCCGGTCCGGGCCACGCGCCTGTGCGAAGGCGGACTTTTGAGCGTTATCCGACCTGACGGCGTCAGATCGGATGCGCCAGATGTGTGCGTTTCCGCGTTCTCTTTCGCACAACCGGTTCGCACGTTTGTGGAAAATGCCTTGGCCGTCGAAGGTCACCCTGTCCTGGTCGGCGCGTCCCGGTCAGCGCCCTTTGGCCCATTCGCGGGCGGCGCGCAGCGCGGTGGCGATCTCGACGTCGCTCATCTCGGCCGCCAGCTCGCGCCGCAGCCGGATCGCTTCGGCATTGCCGCGCATGGCTGCGAGATTGAACCATTTGTGGGCGGTCACCCGGTCCGTATCCACCGCGCCGCCCGTCGAGTACATCAGGCCCAGACGATAGAAAATGTCGCCCGATGCCTGCCCGGCGGCGATCGCGGCGGTCTCCAATTCGGCGATCTCATAGCGCCCCATGATACTCTCCCGTCGGATACCGGCGGTATTGCCGGTGAACTATCCTGTCGCGCCTCCCAAGCCCGACGATCGAAACAATGAAGACAACAATTGAATCGTCGTTTAATCGTTGCAGCTAATGAATCGTTGCTGTGATTTATGCGGGTCCGCATTCACGCGGCATTAAGCAACAACGCGCGTTAAGCCTGCCGATTTCCGAATGTTGCAGGGGGCGCTGTGGCCGCCGCCGTGCCGGTGGGAGGGGCAAGCCCGCCGCGGGCCGGGCCGCCGGCTTCGGGGCGGGTCTCTTGCGCCGCCGCGCCCGCTGGCTTAGGGCGGTCGGCATGATCACCGCGCCGGCTGTTTCCGATGCCACGCTGCTCGCCGATCTCGGCGGCACCAATGCCCGGTTCGCGCTGTATGAGGGCGGCCGGCTCGGCCGCATCGTCCGGCTGCCGGTGGCCGAGCATGCGAGCCTGCCGGCGGCGATCGCCGCCTTCCTGGCCGCCGAGGGCGCCGGCCGGCGCATCGGCCGCGCCGTGCTGGCGATCGCCGGGCCGGTGGAGGACGGGCGCGCCGACTTCACCAATACCGACTGGGTCGCCGATTCGGCGGAGCTTGCGCGCACCTTCGGCTTCGCCGCGGTGCGGCTGGTCAATGATTTCGCCGCCCAGGCCTGGGCGCTGCCCGATCTCGCCGCGGCGGATCTGCACCCGCTCGGCGGCGGGCCGGCGGTGGCCGGCGCGCCGATGGCCGTGCTCGGCCCCGGCACCGGGCTTGGCGTCGCGGCCCTGGTGCCGGCCGCCGGCGGCGCCGTCGCGGTCGCCACCGAAGGCGGCCACGTCACGCTGCCCGGCACCTCGGCGCGCGACGACGCCATCATCGCCATCCTGCGCCAGCGCTTCGGCCACGTGTCGGCGGAATGCGTGCTGTCGGGGCCGGGGCTGGTCAATCTGCACGCGGCCATCGCCACGCTCGACGGTGCTGCCCACACGCCGCGCAGCGCCGCCGACATCACTGCGGCGGCGCTGGCCGGCACCTGCCCGGTGTGCCGCGCGGCGCTCGATACGTTCTGCGCCATGCTCGGCACGGTGGCCGGCAACCTCGCGCTGTCGTTCGGCGCGCGCGGCGGGGTGTTCGTCGCCGGCGGCATCGCGCCGCGCATCGTCGAGCATCTGGCGCGCTCGGCGTTTCGGGCGCAGTTCGAGGCCAAGGGCCGGTTTCGCGACTATCTGGCGGCGATTCCGGTGCATGTCGTGCTGCACTCCGATCCGGCCTTCGTCGGACTTTCGGCCATCGCGCGCTCCGGCGGATAGACCTCGGGCTCGGCCGGCCGGGAAAATCCGCCGATCGGCATTCAAATCTGGCGGGAACCCGCTATGGTGCCGGGAATCGCAGGCGGGTCCGCTCGCGGGCGCCTGTTTCCGGGGATCGCTGTGCGATCGTTCGTGAACCGGATCATTCGAAAACCCCGACCGCGCCGGTTTCGTCTCGAACCAGCCGTGGTCAGGCCCGGGAAGCCAAGAGGACCAATCGGAGGACACGATGGCCACTACGACAAAGACCGGAAAGCCCAACGCCCTGCAGAAGCCCATGCAGCCTTCGCCGGAACTGGCGGCGGTGGTCGGTGCCGGTCCGCTGGCCCGCTCCGAGGTCGTGAGCAAGATCTGGGACTACATCAAGTCCAACAACCTGCAGAATCCCGCCAACAAGCGCGAGATCCTCGCCGACGACAAGCTGCAGAAGGTGTTCGGCAAGGACAAGGTGTCGATGTTCGAGATGAACAAGTTCATCTCCGCCCACCTGAAGTGATGCTGCCACCGGGGGATCGCATCGTGATCTCCCGGGCGACGCAGGGTGCCGCCATTTTCAGACGTTTGATGCGGTTTCCGGTTGATTGGTTCGGCTTCTTCCTTCCCTCTCCCGCAAGGGGAGAGGGTGGCGAAACCGAGCGAAGCGAGGTCGAGCCGGGTGAGGGGTAAATCCTGACGCGCCTTTCAGAATTCACCCCTCACCCGCCTCGCGATCTTCGATCGCTCGGCACCCTCTCCCGCAAGGGGAGAGGGAGAGAGCGCGGCTCCCGGCCCGCGGTTGATCCCTTTCGGGGCGCCGGAAACGGTCTCGCCGAAAACCCCAGGTCTTCAATAGAGTCTCGATAACGGGATTTTCGGCGATCGGAATACGGCTCGAAGGCTTGATCGGCCGGAAACCGTATCAGACGTTCAATCAAGACGTTCGAGACGGTTTCCGGTTGATCCCGAAGGGATCATCCGGGAGCCGCACTCAGAGCGCATCCTCCCAGCTTCGGCTGAGGCGCACCGCGCTGTTGATCAGGCCGACCATCGAATAGGTCTGCGGGAAGTTTCCCCACAGTTCGCCCGTCGCCAAGTCGGCGTCCTCGGACAAGAGCCCGAACGAATTGCGGTAGCCGAGCAACTGCTCGAACAGTTCGCGCGCCTCCTCGGGCCGGCCGATCGCCCACAGCGCGTCGACATACCAGAAGCCGCAGATCAGGAAGCCCGTCTGCATGTGGCCGAAATCGTCGGCGGTGTCGTAGCGCACGAACAGCTTGCCGCGGCGCAGCGCCGCGCCGACCGCTTCGACGGTGGACACGAACCGCGGGTCGTCCGGCTTGACGAAGCCGAGGTCGGCCAACAGCAGCAGCGTGGCGTCGAGGTCCTCGCCGCCGAAGGTCGAGACGAACGAATTGCGCGTGGGGTTGAAGGCGCGGTCGGCGATCACCGCGTGCATGCGGTCGGCCTCCGTCCGCCAGATCTTCGCCCGCTCCGGCCGCCCCAGGCCGTTGGCGATCAGCGCCAGCCGGTCGGCCGCCGCCCAGCACATGACGCTGGAGAAGGTGTGGACGGACGCCTTGGTGCGCAGCTCCCACGGTCCGGCGTCGGGCACGTCGAACACCGCCACCGCGCGGGCGGCCAGCCGTTCGAGTCCGGCGAACAGGTCGCTTTCGCCTCTGCGGATCAGCCGCCGGTCGAAAAAGGCGTGCACGGCGGCCAGCACGAGGGCGCCATAGGCGTCGTTCTGGATCTGCGTGTAGGCGGCGTTGCCGATGCGCACCGGCCCCATGCCGCGATAGCCGGTCAGCGCCGGGGCGAGACGCTCTTCGAGTTCGACCTCGCGGGTGATGCCGAACAAAGGCGGCATGTCGAGCCGGCCCGGCAATTGGCCGAGATCGCCGGCGATATTGGTCATGTAGGTGGCGAACGCCTCCATGGTGCTGGTCTGGCCGAGGCGGTTCAGGGCGTTGATGACGAAATAGGCGTCGCGCAGCCAGCAATAGCGGTAGTCCCAGTTGCGCTCGGTGCCCGGCGCTTCCGGAATCGAGGTGGTGAGGGCGGCGACGATGGCGCCGGTCTCCTCGAAATTGCACAGCTTGAGGGTGATCGCCGCGCGGATCACCGCCTCCTGCCATTCGAAGGGGATGGACAGCGCGCGCACCCAGTCGCGCCAGTGGTCGACGGTCGAATCCAGGAACTCGCGCGCCGTCGAATCGGCGTTCGAGCGCAGCGGTTCGTCGGCGCCGAGAAAGAACGACATCGGCCGGTCGATCACGAACTGGCGCTGTTCGAGGATGTAGGACACCGGCGCGTCGGTGGTCAGCCGCACGGTCTGGCTCGGGCCGACATAGCGGATGTGGTTGGCGCCGCGGGTGATCTCCGGCTTGCGGGCGCCGCACTCGAAGGTCGGCTGCACCCGCACCACCAAATGCGGCCGCCCGCGCAGCGGCTGCACCCGCCGGATCAGCGAGGGCGGACGATGGATGCGGCCGAAATGGGTGAAGCGCGGCGCGAAATCGACGATCTCCAGCGCGTTGCCGTCGCGGTCTTCGAGCACCGAGACCAGCACGGCGGTGTTGTCGAGATAATGCTGCCGGCAGGATACTTGGCCGACCAGCTCCATTGCGAAGCTGCCGCAGGCGTCGTCGGCCTTGCGGCCGCCGTCGAGCAGCTCGTTGAAGATCGGATCGCCGTCAAATCGGGGGAAGCAGCACCACACGATGCGGGCGCGGCGATCGATCAGCGCGGCCACCATGCAGTTGCCGATGACCGCCAGATCGAGCGAACTCATAGAAGCTCCGTGGTCGTGGGAACGGTTGCAGCGGTGGACGAGGCAGGGACTTTGGCCGGCACAAAGCCGATCGGCTCGCCATCCGCCCAGCGCGCGATGCGGGCGCGCACCTCGGCCGGCGAGGCGAGGCGGGCCTGCGCCCGCGTCGGGCCGGCGCCGACATGGATGGTGAGGCCGCCGCGGGCGTTCACCACTTCGAACCCGTGCTCGTCGGTGAGGTCGTCGCCGATGAACACCGGGCAGCGGTCGCGATAGGGCGGCTCGGCCAGAAAGCGGGAGATCGCCACGCCCTTGGAGGCGCCCACCGGCACGATCTCGGCCACCGCCTTGCCGTGCTGCAGCCGGTAGGCGCCGCCGAGATCGGCGACGATCGCCGTCATCGCCGCCAGCGCGTCCTCGGCGCGCTCGGGCGCCAGGCGCCAGTGCAGCGAGACGGCCTTGCCCTTGTCCTCGACCAGCAGGCCGGTGTCCGCCCCGAACCGGTGCTTCAGGTCGTCGACCATGCGGCGAAAGTGCGTCGGCACGCCATGCTCGAAATGCGTCCGCTCGCCGAGGCGGCACTCGGCGCCGTGCAGGCCCGAGGCATCGAAGCGGAAGGGCGCGAACAGCGCATCCAGGGTCGCGAGGTTGCGGCCGGAGACGATGGCGAGCGCGCCGCCGAGCCGATGCTGCAGCCGCACCAGCGCGTCGAGCGTGGCGGGATCGAGCACCACCGCGTCCGGCCGCTCGGCGATGTCGACGAGGGTGCCGTCGAAATCGAGAAACAGGGCGAAGCGGTGCGATGCGGGGCTGCCGGCGTCGGGGCCCGGCAAGTCCGGCTGAAGGGAGTCTGTCATGCGATGGTCTCGGTCCGGCTGACGCCGGGGCTCAAAAAGGGAGGGGCGGCAGCATTGGCGCTGCCGGTCAGGGCGTCGACGAAGCTTTGCGTCCACCAACCAATATCCTGCCGGCACAGGCCGTCAAACAGAACCCGCCAGCGGGCGATGCGTTCGTCCTTCGGCATCAGTAGCGCGGTGCTGATGGCCTCGGCGACCTCGAACTTGTCGAACGGATTGACGATCAGCGCCTCGCGCATCTGCGCGGCGGCGCCAGCGAAGCGCGACAGCACCAGCACGCCGGGGTCGTCCGGGCGCTGGGCGGCGACGTATTCCTTGGCGACCAGGTTCATGCCGTCGCGCATCGGCGTCACCAGCCCGACGGCGGCGTTGCGGAACAACCCGGCCAGCACCGCGTGGGTATAGGCCCGCTTGACGAAGCGGATCGGCATCCAGCTCGGATCGCCGAGCGTGGAGTTGATGCGGCCCAGCGTCTCGTCGGTCTGCCGGCCGAGCTGCTCATATTCGAGCACCTCGCTGCGCGAGGGCGGCGAGATCTGCAGCAGCATGACATTGCCGCGCCGGTCGGGATTGGAAATCATGAACCGCTCGAAGGATTCCAGCCGCTCGACGATGCCCTTCGAATAGTCGAGCCGGTCGACGCCGATCACCAGCCGCCGGGCGCCAAGCTCGGACATGGTGCGGGCCACGACCGAATTGCTCTCGGCGCGCTGGGCGGCGATGCGGAACGCCGCGGTGTCGATGCCGATCGGCAGCGCGATGATCCGCGGCGCCGCGTCCGGCGTGCCGCCCGGAGTCTCGGCGAACGAGCGGGCGAGGTTGCCGGCGTCGCGCTCGGTCTGCACGCCGACGAGGTCGTAGGCCTTGAGCGCCGCCAGAAGGTCGTCCGAGCCCGGCAGCGCGCCGAACACGTCGATCGGCGGCCAGGGAATGTGGTGGAAATAGCCGATGCGGTTGGTGATGCCGAGCCGGCGCAACTCGGCCGCGAACGGGATCAGGTGATAGTCGTGCACCCACACGAGGTCGTCCGGCTGGATGATCGCCGCCAAGGCCAGGGCGAAGCGCCGGTTGACGCGCATGTAGCCGGAGAACTCGGCCCGGGAGAACTGGGTGAGCCCGAGCCGGTAGTGCATGTTCGGCCACAAGGCGCGGTTGGCGAAGCCGAGGTAATACTCGTCGCGGTCGATCGGGGCGATGTCGACCACCGCATAGCCCACCTTGCCGCGCTGCACGATCTGCGGATGCTCGGCTGGCGCCGCGGCGACCCGGCCGCTCCAGCCGAACCAGATGCCGCCACGCTCGCGCAGCGCCGCCCGCAGCGCCACGGCCAATCCGCCGACGCCGATCTTGCCTTCCCTGTCCGGCGCCGACACCCGGTTGGAGACAACGACGAGACGCATGGAGGCTCCAAGGATGGCTGCCAGTAATATGGCGGCCAGACGGACGGCGGCCAGGGCTTTCGCGGGCGCAACATCCAACGCTTCAGCTTGGGCAAAGTTCATTGCGCTGCGAAAACGCCGGGTTTGGCTGGCCTTCCGGCGGGAAATCCGGCGGGCGGACCGGTGCGGCGACCCTCGCCCGATGCGCTGGCCTCGCATATGGTGCGCCATCGTCCCCATTGCCCGCGCAGGCCACCATGTACGCGATGCTCGATCCGTCCCGCTTCACCGTTCTCGTCACCGGCGCCACCTCCGGCTTCGGCGAGGCGATCAGCCGCCGGTTCGCCGCGGCGGGGGCGCGCATCGTCGCCTGCGGCCGCCGCGCCGGGCGGCTGGAGACGCTCAAGGCCGAGCTGGGCGAACGCTGCCATGCCTTCGCGCTCGACGTGCGCGACGCCAAGGCGGTTCACGCCGCGGTGGCGGGGCTGCCCGCGCCGTTCCACGACATCGACGTGTGCGTCGCCAATGCCGGGCTGGCGCTGGGGCTGGAGCCGGCGCACCAGACCGATTTCGACGACTGGCAGCAGATGATCGAGACCAATTGCCTGGGCTTGGCCGCCACCGTGCACGCGGTGCTGCCGGGGATGGTGTCGCGCGGACGCGGTCATGTCGTCACCCTCGGCTCGATTGCCGGCGATCACCCCTATCCCGGCGGCAATGTCTACGGGGCCACCAAGGCATTCGTGCGGCTATTGGCGCAGAATCTGCGCGCCGACCTCGCCGGCACGGGGGTGCGGGCCACCAATATCGAGCCGGGGCTGGCCGAGACCGAGTTCTCGCTGGTGCGCTTCCGCGGCGACGCCGAGCGCGCGGACGGCCTCTACCGCAACGCCGATCCGATCACCGCCGAGGATGTCGCCGAGACGGTGTTCTGGGCCACGACGCTGCCGGCGCACCTCAACATCGTCCGCATGGAGATCATGCCGACCTCGCAGGGCTTCGGCCCGACGGTGGTGAAGCGGGGCGGGTGAGGGAGATGACAGGGCGGGGCGGGCGTCCGGCCTGACTCATCGCAGCCGGGAGCCGCGTTCCTTCCCTCTCCCCTTGCGGGAGAGGGTGGCGAGGCCGAGCGAAGCGAGGTCGAGCCGGGTGAGGGGTGCATATGGGCGAACGCTGGCGGATTCACCCCTCAGCTGCCTCGCGATCTATCGATCGCTCGGCACCCTCTCCCGCAAGGGGAGAGGGAAGGAAGAAGCTGGCACTCGCGGCCGGAAACCGTCTCACACGCCGATCAGGAGCCCGACCACCAGCAGGCCGCCGAGCACGGCCTGGAACTGGGCAGTGCGGGCGAGGATCGCGTTGAGGTCGCGGCCGATCGGCTGGGCGGCCATGTCGCGGCTGAGGCTGAGCGCCAGAGGCAGGGCGGCAAGCGTCGCCAGCGGGCCGAACGAGCCGGTCGCGAGCGCCACGACGATGCCGAACAGGCAGGCGCCGACCAGGAACAGCCGGTAGAGCCGGCGGGTGGCGTCGGGGCCGAGCAGGATCGCCAGCGTGCGGCGGCCGGACGCCGCGTCGCCCTCGCGGTCGCGGTGGTTGTTGACCAGCAGCACGGCCGCCGCCGGCAGGCCGATCTGCAGGCCGCAGGCGATCGCCGCGAGCGACCACGTGCCGACCATCAGCCAATAGGTGCCGAGCACCGCCACGCCGCCGAAGAAGGCGAGTACGAATACCTCGCCGAACGGCGAATCGGAGATCGGCCAGGGGCCGCGCGAATAGCAGTAGCCGGCGACGATCGAGGTCGCGGCGATCACCGCCATCGGCGGGCCGCCGATCGCCACGGCGAGCGCGCCGGCCGCCGCCGCATAGAGAAAGGCGGCGTAGGCCATGCGCTTGACGGCGTCCGGCGCGATCAGGCCGCTCGCGGTCACCCGCGTCGGGCCGAGCCGGTCGGCGGTGTCGAGGCCGGTCCTGGCGTCGCGCCAGTCATTGAACAGGTTGGTGCCGATCTGGATGGCGAGCGCCGCCGACAGCGCCAGCAGGAACTGCGGCAGGGCGAAGCTGCCGGTGACGGAAAGTGCGGCCGCCGCGCCGGTGAACACCGGCACGATGGCCATCGTCAGCGTCTTGGGGCGGATGGCGAGCCACCACGCCGCGGCCGGCGCCGTTGCTGCGCCGGCCGGTCCGTTGCCCGCCGTCACGGGCGGACGACGCCGAGCAGGTGGGCGATGTCCTTGAACAGGATCTTGACGTGCGCCGCCGGCTTCTTGCGCACCAACTCCTTGTTCATGTAGGCCTCCCACGTCAGCTTCTGGACGTCCTTGTCCTGGCAGATGCTGACGAAGCGCTCGCGCCGCTTGTCGTTGCTGTAGAAGAAGCGCTGCAGCAGGCCGAGGATCCAGAACACCCGGCCGTGGTCCTTCATGAAGCGCTTGCGGGCGGTGGTGAGCGCGCGGGCATCGCCGGTGGCGAGGAACTGCTCGACCGCCTCGGCGGCGAGGCGGCCGCCGGTCATGGCGTAGAAGATGCCTTCGCCCGAAGCCGGCGCCACGACGCCGGCGGCGTCGCCGGCCAGCAGCACGTCGCGGCCATTGTCCCAGCGCTTGAGCGGATGCAGCGGGATCGGCGCGCCCTCGTGGCGGATCATCTCGCAGCCTTCGAGGCCGGCGCGCTTGCGCAGGATCGCCGTGGCGTCGCGCAGCGCGAAGCCCTTGTGGGCGGAGCCGACGCCGACGCTGACGGTCGGCCCGTGCGGGAACACCCAGCCGTAGAAGTCGGGCGAGACGTCGCCCTGGTAATAGACGTCGCAGCGGCGCGGGTCGTAGGTGCCGGTGCCCGCCGCCGGGGCGTTGATGATCTCGTGATAGGCGAAGACGTAGGGCACCTTGTCGGCGCCCGGCACGGTCTGGCGCGCCACTTCCGAGCGCGCGCCGTCGGCGCCGATCACCGCATGCGCCCGCACGGCGGCCAGTTCGCCGCCGCCCTTGGGCTGGTAGCGCACCAGCGCCACGCCGTCGCTGTCGCGGTCGATGCGCTCGAAGGTGCCGACGCGCCGCTCGGCGCCGGCCTGGGCTGCGCGCTCGCGCAGCCATTCGTCGAAGGTGGCGCGGTCGACCATGCCGACATAGCCGTCCTCGATCGGCATATCGACTTCCTTGTTCGAGGGCGCCACCATGCGCGCCGCCGTGACCTTGGCGACGATCTGGGAGTCGGGAATCTCGAAGTCGCGGATCGCGCGCGGCGGAATGGCACCGCCGCACGGCTTGATGCGGCCGGCCTTGTCCAGCAGCAGCACCGTATGGCCGCGCCGGGCGAGATCGGTCGCCGCCGTCGCGCCGGCCGGGCCACCGCCGACCACCACCACGTCGAAGGTTTCGTGCCCGCTCATGGCTCATCCCCTCCCTGTGCCGGCGGCGAAGCTTTCCTCGCCCGTCCGGACCCGGTCGCGCGCGACCGGCTGATCAAGACCGTGAATCTGCGTTGCGAGACCGGCGGAGACGACGAACAGCAGCGCTTCCGTCGCGAACACGCCGGTATAGGCGACCACCGGGTCGCCGACGACATAGCGGACGATATCGACGGCGACCGTGCCGACGAACCCCCCAAGCCCGAAGGCCAATGCCTGCGAGGCGCCCCACAGGCCCATGCGCACGCCTTCGCGCGCGGCATGGCCCCGGCCGGCGAGGCCCATCATCGAGGCGATGGCGGCGCCAGCAAAGGCGCCGTTCGCCGCACCGAGCACAAATACCGATGCCCTGAGCGGCCAGCCCGGCCCGACCACACCGGCGGCGACGAGGCTGGCCAGCGCCGCCGCCGACACCAGGCAGCCGCCGACCACCCAGTGGCGCATCGAGCCCAGCCGGCCGCGGCAGAGCGCCGAGCCGGCGAGGGCCACGGCGATCAGGCCGGCCAGCACGCCGCTGTGCTGGATGCCGGACAGCTTGGTCGATTCGCCCGGCGTCATGCCGAACACCGCGCCGGCAAACGGCTCCAGGATCAGGTCCTGGGCGGAATAGGCCAGCATCGACATGAAGAGAAAGACGGTGAAGCGGCGCGCCTCGGGCTCGGCCCACACCTCGGCGAGCGCGACGCGGAAGGGCGGCTTGGCCTCCGGCGCCGTGGCGGGCGCGGGGGGCGCCTTGCCTTCGACGCCCCACACGGCGACGACGGCGAGCAGGAAGGCTGCCACCGCCAGCCCCGACGTGACCGCCACCAGCCGCTCGGGCGAGAACGGATCGAGCAGGCTGCCGGCGACACCTGCGGTCACCGCGAAGCCGGCGATCATCATGATCCAGACGATGGTGGCGGCCGGGGCGCGCCGCGGCTCGGCCACGCGCTTGGCCAGCAGCACCAAGAGCGAGGTGCCGGCGGCGCCGACGCCGACGCCGATCAGCGTGAAGGCGATGACCGCCAGCAGCACGCCGGCGGTGACATTGGTCGACATCCAGGCGGTGGCCAGCGACGCGCCGATGCCGCCGAGGCCCAAGACCGCCATGCCGCCGATGATCCAGGGCGTGCGGCTGCCGCCGACGTCGGAGCCGTAGCCCCAGCGCGGCCGCAGCGTCTGCAGCGCGTAATGCCACGTGACCAGCGCGCCGGGCAGCATGGCCGGCAGCGCCAGCTCCACCACCATCACCCGGTTCATGGTCGAGGTGGTGAGGACGATGATGGCGCCCAGAGCAGTCTGGACCAGGCCGAGGCGGATGATGCCGAACCAGCTCAGGGGCTTGCCGATCATGCGCCCCCCGAGCCGAGGGCGAAGGCGGCGGTCAGCATGCCAAGAACATAAAGCGTGGTGCCGGTGGCGTTGTACCAAGCGGCCTTGCCCTTGGGATCCTTGAGCAGCGGCACCATCAGCACGAACTGCGCCGCCAGCAGCACGGCCACGATGACGGCGTGGACCGGCCGGTCCCAATGGGCCAGGAGCGCGATCACCACCACCTGCGGCAGCGCCATCACCACGCAGGCGAGGCGGGCGGCGGTGTCCTCGCCCAGCATCACCGGCAGCGAGTGCACGCCGAGCTTGCGGTCGCCCTCCACCGCCTTGAAGTCGTTGGTGGTCATGATGCCGTGGGCGCCGAAGCTGTAGAGGAAGGCGAGGAGAATGATGCGCCAGTCCGGCATCACGGCGGCCATCACGGCGGCGCCGGTGAACCAGGGCAGGCCCTCATAGCTCAGCGCCACCGCGCTGTTGCCGAGCCAGCCATTCTGCTTCAGCCGCACCGGCGGGGCGCTGTAGAGCCAAGCCAGCGCCAGCCCGACGACGGCGGCGCCGAGTACCCACGAGCCGAGCGTCGCGGCCACCGCCAGCGACAGCGCGGTGCCGATCATCGCAATATAAAGACCCCAGCGGCCGGGAATGCGGCCCGAGGGGATCGGCCGGTTCGGCTCGTTGATGGCGTCGACGTGGCGGTCGAACCAGTCGTTGATGGCCTGGCTGGTGGCGCACACCAGCGGACCGGCCAGCACGATGCCGGCCAGGATCACCGGCCATCGCTCCGACGCCGGCAGGCCGGAGGAGACCACGCCACAGGCGAAGGCCCACATGGGCGCGAACCATGTGATGGGCTTGAGCAGCTCAAGAACTGCAGCAGGGGTCGGGCGTTGCATGGCGCGGACACTATTCATGACACTTCGGGCCGTCAATTGAACCTGACAGTCGCACAGACCTCGTGCCAGACCGGATGGACGGCGGCACCAGAATGGCGGGGGGAAGGGGTGATGCGGTTTCCGGCCGATCGAGCCTTCGAACCGTATCCGGGTCAGCTCTCCTCGCCCTCCTCGGGGCCAAGGTCGCCCATGCCGAAGCGGCGCAGCTTGGCATAGAGGCTCTGGCGGCTTAAGCCCAGCATCTGGGCGGCGGAGGCGCGGTTGTCGCCGGTGTGGGTCAGCGCCGCCTCGATGCACAGCCGCTCGATCACGTCGGTGGTCTCGCGCACCAGCTCCTTCAGCGAGACGCGGCCGACCAGGCTGGTGAGCTGCTCCACCGAGCGCGGCAGCTGCTTCTCGCCGGCCGCCTCGCCGGTCTCGGGCCGCCGGGCGTGGCGGATCATGAAGCCGAAGCACGGCTGCTCGCCACTGTTCACCGACACCGCCGAGATCTCGACCTCCTCGATCGAGCCGAACTCGCCGTGCACCACGGTGCTGAAATTCCGCACCGAGCCGTATTCGCGCAGGTTCGCCACCAGCACGTTGAAATCGACGGTGTTGCGGCCGAGCCAGCGATCGAGCGGCTCGCCGCGCGCCTGTTCCTCGGTGGCGAGCTGGGCCATGTCGAGGAAGGCGGGGTTGGCGTCGAGAATCGCGTGGTCGGGCCCGGTGACGACCAGCGCGTCGGGCAGGCTGTCGACCACCTTGAGCAGCTTCGACTTGGCGCGCGCCAGGCCGGGCCCGGGCTCGTTGTGCAGCGAGGACAGCCGGATCAGGAAATGCGAGGCATTCTCCTGCCGGAAGATCGAGGCGGAGACCGAGAACTCCTGCTCGCCGTCGGCGAGGCGGGCGCGCACGTCGTCCGCCCAGCCGGCGCCGCGAACCGCCACCAGCAGGTTCTGCACCGCCGCCGCGCCGCTGTCGTTGAACAGCTCGGTGATCGCCCGGCCGACCAGCCGGCCGGCCGGCACGCCGAGAAGCTGGGCCGCGGCCGGATTGGCTTCCACGATCTTCTGCGTCGACACGTCGACGATCAGCACCGCCTCGGCGGCGAGGTGGAACAGCAAACGGTAGCGCGTCTCGGCGTGGCGCAGCCGGGCGTATTCGCGCTCCATCGACTGCTGGGCGGCCACCAGCCGCTGCTGCAGGCTGGCGATGGTGCGCAGATCGCGGCCGATCGCCACCACGCGGCCGTCATCGCCCAGCCGCACCGCCGAATATCGCACCAGGAACGTGCTGCCGCGCGGCGCCGGGTGGCTGATCTCGCGCCAGCGCGGGCTGGCGCCGGAGGCCGCCTCCTTGAGAAGCTGCTCGACCTTCGGCCGGCTCTCCAGCGTGACGGTGTCGACCCACTTCTGGCCCAGCCATTGGCCGTAGCCTTCCTTGTGCAGGTCCTCGCTGCCGAAGGAGACGTCCTCGATGACCCCGTCCCGATCGATGATCAGCGCGATGTCCGCCGCTGCCGCAATCAGCTTCGCTGCCCCGAGCGTGTCGAGCCCGCCGAGCGACTTCTCCGGAGTTTTGAATCGCGATACCGGGGTCAAGTGACCAGTCAACTTCCCTGATTGAAGCGCCCGATCCGACGGCCTCAGACCCGACGCCCTACATTATCGTCATGCCGCATCGTCATCGTCATGCCGCATCGTCGACTTGCCGCACCGACTTGCCGCACCGACTTGCCGCACCGACTTGCCGCACCGACTTGCCGCACCGACTTGCCGCACCGACTTGCCGAATCGTCCTGCCGCCGTCCCGTCCGCAAGACCGGATTGCCGCTCTTGCGAAGACTGCGACCGGAGACTGCGACCGCCTTGCCGCCCTGCGAATGAAACCCGACGCACGGTATCCACGTGACGGAAGATTTCATTCGCTGACTCGGCAATCTGTCGGCCGACAGGCCCTGACATTTGCAGATGCATTGCGGATGCAAAGGTCAGGAGTGGACCAGTTGAGCATCCGTCGACCGGCTGCGTCGGACAGATGCTCCAAGTTATTGCGTTAAAGCCGTCTCTTTCGCAAGGCCGGTTCCCGCTTTTGCGCAGAATGATCTGGAGCGTCCGCCGATCCGGTTGAACCATGCGGCCGCTCTAAGTTGTTGAGTTGTCGCATTCTCTTTCGCAAGATCGGTTCCCGCTTTTGCGGAGAATACTCTAGCACCGCCGCGCCATCAGGCCCAGCAGGCTCTGGGCCTGCAGGATCGCCTGGCGTCCGTCGACGGCCATCGCGTCGGCGCCGACCTGCGTCACCCGCTCGGGGTGGTCCGCAAACGCCGAGCCGCTGACCATGATGCCGACGGCATGGTTGCACGACGCCCGGCGGACGGCGCGGATGATCGCGGCCACCTGCTCCGGCGAGGTGTCCGTGTTCACCGTCAAGCCCACGAGATCGAACCATTCGCGCCGGACGATCGCCACCAGCTCGTCGACCGAGCCGGGGCTGCCGCCCCACACGTCCCAGCCGGCGCGGCGGAAGAACTCCTCGGCCATCCGCAGGCCGAAGGCGTTCTGCATCCCGAAGGTGCAGCAGGGGGTGTCGGGCAGCGAGGCCCACAGCACGCGGCGGCCATGGGTGTGGCTCTCGACCTCGGTCTCGAAGGCCGGGCTGTATTCGCGCAGGAGCTGCTGGAGATGGCACAGGCCGACGGTAACATCCGTCGAATCACATAGGTCGGCCTGCCACATTTCTTCGAGCAGGCGGGCCGTCGGCGCCAGCAGGTCGAGGAACAGCGTCTCCAGTGACAGCCCCTGCGTCCGCAGCGCCTCAATGTAGCCGCACGCTGCGGCAATGTCGTGGGACATCACGAGCTGGGCGAACTCGCCCACCTCGGCGGAACCCAGGGCCAGGCGGTCGACCAGCGACAGGGCCACGCTCGCCGGCTCCATCCGGTGGACCAGCATCAGGCGCGGGATGATCTCGCCCTCGATGGTGCGGGCGAGCTGGGCGGTTTCAACGAGCTGGGCGGTTTCCAGGTGAGGGCCGCCTGTCTGGGCGAATGGAACGGCGGCTCCTTCGGTCTCATCGTTCGGCAATCCATCTCGCGTTTCCGCAAGCGGCATCACGCCGGCCATGGGCGTCTCCCTGAGCTTGCCTCGATACACGTGGGGAGTGTTTTTTGAAACCGTAAGAGCAGGAGCGGCGGGCGCCGCCGGGCTCTCGACCCTCTTTTCGGGCCACTTAAGTACATTTCCGGGCAACATGCGATCAGGGCCTCCCCGTATTCGACTCCGTCATCGGTCGGCCGTAAAGTCGCGTTGACGTCCAAATTCTTTGACACGCGCTTGGGCCGGTTTTAGAGTCTCGTGTCTGAGCAGCGGGCTCGGCACGGTGGACCGGCGCGAGCGAGGAGAAGTGATGCGTCAGCCGGGCCAAAGAATGCCTCTCTATACCCCGGAAGAGCGTCTTCGCCGCGATGAAACGCGGTGGACCCTCGTACAGGGCGTGCTCGCCCCGCTGCAGTTTGCGGTATTTCTGGTGAGCCTGTGGTTGGTTGTCCGTTACCTCCTGACGGGGGACGGCTACGTTGCCGCAACCGTATCGGTCGTCGTCAAGACGCTCGTCCTCTATACCATCATGGTGACCGGCTCGATCTGGGAAAAGGTCGTGTTCGGCCGATATTTGTTCGCCCGCCCGTTCTTTTGGGAGGATGTGTTCTCCATCCTCGTGCTGGCGCTGCACACGGGCTATCTCGTGGCCCTGTTCGCCGGCGCCGAGCCGCGCAACCAGATGTTCCTCGCGCTCGCGGCCTACGTCACCTACGTCATCAACGCCACCCAGTTCGTGCTGAAGCTGCGCGCGGCGCGGCTCGACAGCGCGGCGGCGGCCAACGTGGCAGGCAAGACGGCTGGCGAGCAGGACGGTCCCGGTCAGGCGAGCCGTCAGGCGAACCCTGGCATGGTGGGGCTGACGAAATGACCGGGCTCGCGACATGAACGGGCTTGCGACATGAACGAGCTTGCGGCGGTGCCTCGGTCGACGGTCCCCTCGGGCTGCGGCGAGTTCGCGGTGCTGCGCGAGCGCGGCCAGCGCGAAGTGTTCTGCGGGCTGGCCGGCATCGTCTGGCTGCACCGCAAGATCCAGGACGCCTTCTTCCTCATCGTCGGCTCGCGCACCTGCGCCCACCTGATGCAGTCGGCCGCCGGGGTGATGATCTTCGCCGAGCCGCGCTTCGGTACCGCCATCATCGAGGAGCGCGACCTCGCCGGCACCGCCGACGCCAATGCGGAGCTCGACCGCATCGTCGCCCGGCTTCTGGAGCGGCGCTCCGACATCCGGCTTTTGTTCCTGGTCGGCTCCTGCCCGTCCGAGGTGATCAAGCTGGACCTCAATCGCGCCGCCGAGCGGCTCGACCACGCCTATACGGGCCGCGGCGTGCGGGTGCTCAGCTATTCCGGCAGCGGGCTGGAGACCACCTTCACGCAAGGCGAGGATGCCTGCCTCGCGGCGTTGGTGCGCGAGATGCCGGCGGAAGCCGCCGATGCGCCGCCCTCGCTGCTGGTGGTGGGCGCGCTGGCCGACGTGGTCGAGGACCAGTTCGGCCGGCTGTTCGCCGATCTCGGCATCGGGCCGGTGCGCTACCTGCCCTCCCGCCATGCCGACGACCTGCCGCCGGTCGGCCCCAGCACGCGGGTCTTGATGGCCCAGCCCTTCGTGTCCGACACGCTGCGGGCGCTGGAGCAGCGCGGGGCCAAGCGGCTCGTCGCGCCGTTCCCGTTCGGGGCCGAGGGCACCACGGCGTGGCTGGCGGCGGCGGCCGAGGCGTTCGGCGTCGCGCCCGAGCGGTTCCGCACCGTGACCGCGCTCGGCCAGGAGCGGGCCAAGCGGGCGCTGGCGCGCTATCGCGGCGAGCTCGAAGGCAAGCGCATCTTCTTCTTCCCCGACTCCCAGCTCGAAATCCCGCTGGCCCGCATGCTCGCGCGCGAACTCGGGATGACGCTGACCGAGGTCGGCACGCCCTATCTGCACCGCCAGAACCTCGCCGCCGAACTGGCCCTGCTGCCGCCGGACGTGGTGCTGAGCGAGGGCCAGGACGTCGAGTCCCAGCTCGACCGCTGCCGCGCCGCACGCCCCGATCTGGTGGTCTGCGGCCTCGGCCTCGCCAATCCGCTGGAGGCCGAGGGCCTGACCACTAAGTGGTCGATCGAACTGGTGTTCTCGCCCATCCACGGCTACGAGCAGGCCGGCGACCTTGCCGAGGTGTTCGCCCGTCCGTTGTTGCGTCGCACGCGGCTGGAGGTCTAGGCCATGCAGCTTACGGTCTGGACCTACGAGGGGCCACCCCAAGTGGGGGCGATGCGCGTCGCCACCGCGATGGAGGGGCTGCACTACGTGATCCATGCGCCGCAGGGCGACAGCTACGCCGACCTGCTGTTCACGATGATCGAGCGCCGCGCCAAGCGGCCGCCGGTCAGCTACACCACCTTCCAGGCCCGCGACCTCGGCACCGATACCGCCGAATTGTTCCAGTCGGCGGCGCGCGACGTCTATGAGCGCTTCCAGCCGCAGGCGCTGCTGGTCGGCTCGTCCTGCACCGCCGAGCTGCTGCAGGACGACCCCTGCGGCCTCGCCAAGGCGCTGAACCTGCCGATCCCGGTGGTGCCGCTCGACCTGCCCTCCTATCAGCGCAAGGAGAACTGGGGCGCGGCCGAGACCTTCTACCAGCTCGTGCGGGTGCTGTGCTCGCCGCATGCGCCCAAGCCTGCCGAGAACGGATCCGGCGCCTCGCGTCCGGCGCGGCCCGCGGGCGTCAAGCCGCGCTGCAACCTGCTGGGGCCGACGGCGCTGGGCTTCCGCCACCGCGACGACGTGGCCGAGATCACCAAGCTCCTCGGCGAGCTCGGCATCGAGGTGGCGGTGACCGCGCCGCTCGGCGCGTGCCCGGCCGACATCGCCAAGCTCGGCGAGGCCGATTTCAACGTCGTGCTGTATCCGGAGACCGCCGGGCAGGCGGCCGGGTGGCTCAAGCGCACCTTCGGCCAGCCCTTCACCGCGGTGGTGCCGATCGGCTATGGCGCGACGCGCGATTTCATCGCCGAGGTGGCGCAGCTCGCGGGGGTGGATCCGGCGCCGCTGCTTGCCGGCGTGCGCTCGCGCCTGCCGTGGTATTCGCGCTCGGTCGACTCGACCTATCTCACCGGCAAGCGCGTGTTCATCTTCGCCGACGCCACCCACGCGGTGGCCGCCGCCCGCATCGCCACCGAGGAGTTCGGCTTCACGGTGGTGGGGCTTGGCACCTATGCCCGCGAATTCGCCCGCGAGGTGCGCGAGGCCGCCAAGCGCTACGGCATCGAGCCGCTGATCACCGACGACTATCTCGAAGTCGAAGCCAAGGTGGCCGAGGCCCATCCCGAGCTGGTGCTCGGCACCCAGATGGAGCGGCATATCGCCAAGAGGCTCGGCATCCCGTGCGCGGTGATCTCGGCGCCGGTGCACGTGCAGGACTTCCCGGCGCGCTATTCGCCGCAGATGGGGTTCGAGGGGACGAACGTCATTTTCGACACCTGGGTCCATCCGCTGATGATGGGCCTGGAGGAGCATCTGCTCACGATGTTCCGCAAGGATTCCGAGTTCCACGAGGCGCCCTCGCATCTCGGCGCGGGCGTGGCACCGCCGCTGGCCGCCGAGGTGCCGCCGGCCGCCGGTTCAGACGCCGTTTCATCTGCCCAGCCTGCCGCCTCGCCGGCAGGTTCCGTCGCACCGCCGGCGTCGCCGGCGTCTGCGGCGTTAATCTGGGCCCCCGAGGCGGAGAAGGAATTGCACAAGATTCCGTTCTTCGTCCGCGGCAAGGCCCGTCGCAACACCGAACGCTACGCCGCCGAGCGTGGCGTCTCGCTCATCACCGTGGACACGCTCTACGATGCAAAAGCGCACTTCGGCCGCTGACACGACGGGTATCCGCGTCGTTATCGTCACGCTCGACAACCATCTGTCGAGCGCGGCGGAACGCGCCTCCGCCACGCTTCGCCGCGAGTTGCCCGGGCTGACGCTCACCCTGCACGCCGCCACGGAATATCAGGCGGACGCCGAGGCGCTGGAGCGCTGCCGCGCCGACATCGAGAAAGCCGACATCATCATCGCCACCATGCTGTTCATGGAGGACCACATCCAGCCGGTCCTGCCCTGGCTGGAGAAGCGGCGCGACGACTGCGACGCGATCGTGGTGTGCATGTCGGCGGCCGACGTCAGCAAGCTCACCCGGCTCGGCCGGTTCAAGATGGGCGAGGGCGGTGGCGCGCTGGGCTTCCTCAAGCGGCTGCGCGGCAAGGATGCCTCCAAGCCCGGCGGCTCAGCCGGCGCCCAGCAGATGAAGATGCTGCGGCGGATCCCCAAGATCCTGCGCTTCATCCCCGGCACCGCCCAGGACGTGCGCGCCTATTTCCTCACCATGCAGTACTGGATGGCGGGCTCGGAAGAGAACGTCGCCAACATGGTCCGCCTGCTGGTGGACCGCTACGCCGACGGCCCGCGCAAGGCCCTGCGCGGCGCGCTGAAGGCGGCCGCCCCGCTCGAATATCCCGAGATCGGCGTCTACCACCCGCGGATGAAGGACAAGATCGGCGAGCGCGCCGACAAGCTGCCGGTGGTGCCCGGCGGGCGCGGCAAGGTCGGCCTCCTGGTGATGCGCTCCTACGTGCTGGCGGGCAATGCCGGCCATTATGACGGGGTGATCAAGGCGATCGAGGCGCGCGGCCTGTCGGTGGTGCCGTGCTTCGCCTGCGGGCTCGATGCGCGGCCGGCGGTGGAGCGCTTCTTCCTGGAGAACGGCCGGCCGACGGTGGACGCCGTGGTGTCGCTCACCGGCTTCTCGCTGGTCGGCGGCCCGGCCTACAACGACGCCCGCGCGGCGCAGGAGATCCTGACCGCGCTCGACGTGCCGTATCTGTCGGTCACGCCGGTGGAGTTCCAGACCATCGAGCAGTGGGAGGCCAATGAGCGCGGCCTCTTGCCGGTCGAGGCGACGATGATGGTCGCGATCCCCGAGCTCGACGGCGCCACCGGCTCGATGGTGTTCGGCGGCCGCTCGGTCGCTGCGTCGGACGAGCAGGCGCGCGACATGCAGCCCCACGAGGAGCGCGCGGCGATGCTGGCGGCGCGCGTCGATCGCATGATCGGCTTGCGCAAGCGCGCCCGGGCCGAGCGCAAGATCGCCATCGTGCTGTTCAACTTCCCGCCCAATGCCGGCAACACCGGCACGGCGGCGTACCTGTCGGTGTTCGCCTCGCTCCACAATACGCTCACCGCGATGAAGGCGGCGGGCTACCAGGTCGAGGTGCCCGAGAGCGTGGATGCGCTGCGCGAGCGCATCATCGGCGGCAATGCCTCGCGCTACGGCGCCCACGCCAATGTCCACCTCCGCATTCCGGCGGCCGACCACGTCAAGCGCGAGCGCTATCTGAGCGAGCTCGAGGCGATGTGGGGACCGGCGCCCGGCAAGCAGCAGAGCGACGGCTCGTCGATCTTCGTGCTGGGCGAGCAGTTCGGCAACGTGTTCGTGGGCGTGCAGCCCGCCTTCGGCTATGAGGGCGACCCGATGCGCCTTCTGTTCGAGAAGGGCTTCGTGCCGACGCATGCCTTCACCGCGTTCTACCGCTGGATCAAGGAGGACTTCGCCGCCGACGCCGTGCTGCATTTCGGCACCCATGGCGCGCTGGAGTTCATGCCGGGCAAGCAGGCGGGCCTGTCGGCCGCGTGCTGGCCGGACCGGCTGATCGGCGACCTGCCGAACCTCTATCTCTACGCCTCCAACAATCCGTCGGAAGGCACGCTGGCCAAGCGGCGCGGCAACGCCACGCTGATCAGCTACCTCACGCCGCCGATCGCCCATGCCGGGCTCTATCGCGGCCTGCTGGAACTCAAGGGCTCGATCGAGCGCTGGCGGCAGCTGCCGCCGGAGGCGGCGGCCGAGCGGCGCGAATTGGCCGTGCTGATCCAGGCCCAGGCGGCCACCGTCGACCTCGCCCAGGCCGAACCGGCCTGGGAGGGCGCGGAGGTGGATCAGCGCATCCTGGCGCTCAACACCGCCGTGCTCGAACTCGAATACACGCTCATCCCGCACGGCCTGCACGTGATCGGCGAGGCGGCGACGCCGGCCGAGCGCGTCGACCTGCTGCTGTCGGTGGCCGAGGCCACCCACGGCCTGCGGCCGTCGAAGGACTCGGTCGAGGCGCTGGTCGAGGGCGCGCCGGCCGACCAGGCGCTGGCGATGAGCGGCCTCGCCTCTGACGAGACGACGCTGAAGGTGTTCCGCGAACTGGCCGAGACCGACCGGCTGCTGGCCAAGGACCACGAGATCGAGGCGGTGCTGCGGGCGCTCGACGGCCGCTTCATCCCGCCGGCGCCGGGCGGCGACCTGCTGCGCACGCCGGCGATCCTGCCGACCGGCCGCAACCTGCACGGCTTCGATCCGTTCCGCATCCCGAGCGCGTTCGCGATCAAGGATGGCGCCCATCAGGCGGCGCGGCTGCTCGCCCGCTATGTCGAGGACGGCAATCCGTTCCCCGAATCGATCGCGCTGGTGCTGTGGGGCACCGACAACCTCAAGTCCGAGGGCGGCCCGATCGCCCAGGCGCTGGCGCTGATCGGCGCCAAGCCGCGCTACGACAATTACGGCCGGCTGTGCGGGGCGACGCTGATCCCGCTGGCCGAGCTCGGCCGGCCGCGCGTCGACGTGGTGATGACGCTGTCGGGCATCTTCCGCGACCTCTTGCCGTTGCAGATCAAGCTCCTGGCCGAGGCGTCCTATCTCGCCGCCACCGCCGAGGAGCCGGAGGAGCTGAACTTCGTGCGCAAGCACGTCTTGGCCTATCAGAAGGCCAACGCTTGCGACCTCGAGACCGCGGCGCTGCGGGTGTTCTCCAACGCCGACGGCGCCTACGGCTCGAACGTCAACCAGCTCATCGGCAACAGCCGCTGGGAGGACGAGGACGAGCTGGCCGAGACCTATACCCGCCGCAAGTGCTACGCCTATGGCCGCACCGGTGGCGCCGTGCGCCAGCCCGAGCTTCTGACCAGCGTGCTGTCCAACGTCCAGCTCGCCTACCAGAACCTGGAATCGGTCGAGCTCGGCGTCACCACCATCGACCATTATTTCGATACGCTGGGCGGCATCAGCCGCGCGGTGAAGCGCTCCAAGGGCGGCAGCGACCTGCCGGTCTATATCGGCGACCAGACCCGCGGCGACGGCGTGGTGCGCACGCTCGGCGAGCAGGTCGCGCTGGAGACGCGGACCCGCATGTTGAACCCCAAATGGTACGAGGGTATGCTGAAGCACGGCTATGAGGGCGTGCGCCAGATCGAGGAGCACGTCACCAACACGATGGGCTGGTCGGCGACCACGGGACAGGTGGCGCCCTGGGTCTATCAACAGCTCACGCAGACCTATATGCTGGACGACGAAATGCGCCAACGCATGGCAGCGCTCAACCCGACGGCGTCCGCCAAGGTTGCCAACCGCCTGCTGGAGGCGCACGCACGCAATTACTGGAACCCCGATCCCGAGACGTTGGAGGCGTTGCGGCGGGCCGGGGAAGAGCTGGAAGATCGACTCGAAGGCGTCGGCGTCGATGTCGCGGCGTGATCGCGGCAGCGCAGGGAGACACTGGTGAAACCCATTACCCTTCTCGACAGCGGTTCCCGGCGGCCGGACGGCGAGGGCAGCGTGCAGGTCCATATGGATCAGCGCCTCAACCTCGGCACCGCGAAGATCTTCTCGATCTACGGCAAGGGCGGCATCGGCAAGTCGACCACCTCCTCCAATTTGTCGGTCGCCTTCTCCAAGCTCGGCAAGCGCGTGCTGCAGATCGGCTGCGACCCCAAGCACGATTCGACCTTCACGCTCACCAAGCGGCTGGTGCCGACGGTGATCGATATCCTTGAGGGCGTGGACTACCACTCCGAGGAGTTGCGGCCCGAGGACTATGTGTTCGAGGGCTATAATGGTGTGATGTGCGTGGAGGCGGGCGGCCCGCCGGCCGGCACCGGCTGCGGCGGATACGTGGTCGGCCAGACGGTGAAGCTCCTTAAGGAGCATCACCTACTCGAAGATACCGATGTGGTGATCTTCGACGTGCTGGGCGACGTGGTGTGCGGCGGTTTCGCGACACCGCTGCAGCACTCCGAGCGGGCGCTGATCGTCGCCGCCAACGACTTCGATTCGATCTTCGCCATGAACCGAATCGTCGCGGCGATTCAGGCGAAATCGAAGAATTATCCGGTCCGGCTGGGCGGCGTGATCGCCAACCGCAGCGCCCAGACCGATCAGATCGACAAATTCAACGAAGCTGTGGGACTCAAGACCCGCGCCCACATTCCGGCTCTCGACGTGATCCGCCTGAGCCGACTAAAGAAGGCAACATTGTTCGAAATGGAGCCGACGCCGGATGTGCTCGCGGTGCAGAAGGAGTATCTTCAGCTCGCCGAGACCCTCTATGCCGGGGTCGAGCCGCTGGTGGTGAAACCGCTCAAGGACCGCGAAATTTTCGACCTCTTGGGATTCGATTGATGACGACTGCGTCCTACCAGGAGCGCCGGGGTGAGCTTGAGACCTACTTCGACCGCACGGCGGTCGATGCGTGGTCCAGGCTGACGTCCGATGCGCCGGTGAGCGGCATCCGCGCCACGGTCCGGGCCGGGCGTGACGAGATGCGCCGCACGCTGTTGTCGTGGCTGCCGGCCGACCTCGCCGGCGTGCGGATGCTGGACGCCGGCTGCGGCACCGGCGCGCTGTCGGTGGAAGCGGCGCGGCGCGGCGCCGACGTGGTGGCGATCGACCTGTCGCCGACGCTGGTGGGGCTCGCCGCCGAGCGCCTGCCGGCCGATCTCGCCCCTGGTTCCGGCGCCGGCGCCGGGCGCATCGAGTTCCGGGTCGGCGACATGCTCGATCCCGGCCTCGGGTCGTTCGACCACGTGGTGGCGATGGATTCACTCATCCATTACGAGCCGTCCGATATCGTGCGGGTGCTGGCCGGCATCGCGCCGCGCACCGCGCGCTCGATTCTCTTCACCATCGCTCCGCGCACGCCGCTCCTGACGCTGATGCATGCCGTCGGCCGCGTCTTCCCGCGCAGCGACCGCGCCCCGGCGATCGTGCCGGTGGCGGCAAAAAGCCTGACGGCGCTGATCGCCGCCGAGCCCGCGCTCGCCGGCTGGCGTCCGGGCCGCTTGCATCGGGTGACCCGTGGCTTCTACATTTCCGAAGCTCTGGAGTTTGTCCGGTCATGAGCAACGAGACACCCTCCGTCCAGTTTTGGAACAAGTTCGCGACGGACTTCATGCCGTTCGCCGACGCGGCGTCGAAGGACCTGCCGCTCGGCCGGCTGTTCCGCCTGTCGTTGTTCCAGGTCACCGTCGGCATGGCGACGGCGATGCTGGTCGGCACGCTCAACCGGGTGATGATCGTCGAGCTCGGCATGGGCGCGTGGCTGGTTGCCACGATGATCGCGATTCCGCTGCTGGTGGCGCCGTTCCGCGCCCTCATCGGCTTCAAGTCGGACTACCACCGCTCGGCGCTGGGCTGGAAGCGGGTGCCCTACATCTGGTTTGGCACGCTGCTGCAGTTCGGCGGCCTGGCCTTCATGCCGTGGGCGCTGATGATCATGTCCGGCGACGCGGTCGGGCCGATCTGGGTCGGCCATGTCGGCGGGGCGCTGGCCTTCCTGGCGGTCGGCGCCGGCATGCAGACGGTGCAGACCGCGGGTCTGGCGCTGGCCACCGACGTGGCGACGGAGGAGACCCGGCCGCGCGTCGTGTCGCTGATGTACGTCATGCTGCTGGTCGGCATGGTGGCCGGGGCGTTCGGCTATGGCCTGCTGCTGCAGGACTTCAGCATCTTCCGGCTGATCCAGGTGATCCAGGGGCTCGCTTTGGTGACGCTGGTGCTGAATTTCGTCGCGCTGTGGCGCCAGGAGGCGCGCAGCCGCGACCGTGCCAACATCGTCGAGCCGCCGTTCGGCTTGGTGTGGGGCAAGTTCATCAAGCAGAATCAGGCCGCCCGCTTCCTGGTCGCGCTCGGGTTGGGCACGGCGGCCTTCAATATGCAGGATATCGTGCTGGAGCCGTATGGCGGCGAGATTCTCGGCCTGTCGGTTTCGGCAACCACCGCGCTGACCGCGCTGATGGCGGCGGGTTCGCTCGTCGCCTTCGGGCTCTCCGCCCGTCTGCTCGGTCGCGGTACTGATCCGTGTCGGCTCGCCGCCAATGGCGTGCTGATAGGACTGGCGGCGTTCTCTGCCGTCATTCTCGCCGGCCCGCTGGGCATGCCGCTTCTGTTCCGTATCGGCGTCGCGCTGATCGGTTTCGGGGGCGGTCTGTTCGCAGTGGGCACCTTGACCTATGCCATGGGTCTCGATGCCGAGCAGAATGGGCTCGCGCTCGGGGCCTGGGGCGCGGTTCAGGCCACCGCCGCCGGTGGGGCGATCGCACTCGGCGGCACGCTGCGTGACGTAATCTCCGAGTTCGCTTCCCTCGGGCTGCTCGGCCCGGCGATGAACAGCCCGCTCGCCGGTTATGAGTTCGTCTATCTCCTCGAAGTGCTCATGCTGTTCGCCGCGCTCGTCGCGATCGGCCCGCTGGTAAGACCCCACGGCCAGCACCGTTCTCGTCGGGATTCCTCATTTGGTCTCGCCGAATTCCCCGGCTAGACGTTACCTGCCCACGGAGGTTCTTATGTATTACGGCGCTCTCGCAAACCATCTAGATATCGCGCAACTTGCGTGGTACGGGCACTGGCTCGTGATCTGGACGGTGATCCTGTTCTACCTGCGCCGCGAAGACCGGCGCGAAGGCTATCCGCTGGTGGAGCCGCTCGGACTCGTCAAGCTGCCGTCGCCGGACGTTCAGTCGGGCGAGCTGCCCTATCCCAAGACCTTCACCCTCTATCATGGCGGCACCGTCCAGGCGCCGAACCCGAACCGCCACATGGAGACCCGCGAGCTGAAGCTGGCGCAGACCGACGGCTTCGAAGGCGCGCCGCTGGCGCCCACCGGCAACCCGATGGTCGACGGCGTCGGCCCCGCGTCGTGGGCGGAGCGCTCGGAAGTGGTCGACTCGACCTTCGAAGGCAAGGCCAAGATCGTCCCGCTGCGCGCTGCGCCTGAGTTCTTCATCGCCGAGGGCGACCTCGACCCGCGCGGCCTGCCCGTGTTCGGCGCCGACGGCATCGAAGCCGGCACCGTCACCGACCTGTGGGTCGACCGCTCGGAGTACTACTTCCGCTATCTCGAAATCTCGGTGGCCGGCAGCGCTCGCACCGCCCTGATGCCGCTCGGCTTTGCCAGCATCACCAAGGACGGCGTCAAGGTGCAGGCGATCCTCGCCAGCCAGTTCGCCAACGTGCCGCGTCTGCAGAGCCGTGACCAGATCACGCTCCGCGAAGAGGACAAGGTGTCGGCCTACTATGCCGGCGGCCTGCTCTACGCGACGCCGGAACGTGCGGAACCGTTGCTGTGAGCCATCACGACGACGAGTTCCAGCCCTATGTCAAAGGCCTGCCGGGACCACTCCCGGCAGGCGAAGACATGCTGTGGCAGGGAGAACCGCGGTGGTGGCGTTTCGCCATCACTGCCCTCCATGTGCGTAAGGTTGCCATCTATTTCCTGCTGCTGGTGCTGTGGCGGCTCGCCAACGGGATCAGCGCGGAGGAGACGCTGCCGGAGATCACGGCCGGCGTGACGTGGCTGATCACTGCCGGGGCGGGCGTGGTCGGCATCATTCTCGTCGGCGCGCGCTGGATCTGCGGGACGAGCGTCTACACGATCACCAACAAGCGGGTGGTGCTGCAGTTCGGCGTCGTCCTGGAGATGACGTTCAACCTGCCGTTCTCGTCGATCAATCACGCCGCGCTCAAGACCTATCCCGACGGAACCGGCGACATCCCGCTCTCGCTCGTCGAGGGCAGCGGAAAGCGTCTCGGCTATCTGGTGCTGTGGCCCCACGTCCGGCCCTGGCGCTTCGAGCGGCCGGAGCCGATGATGCGGTGCGTGCCGGATGCGCGAAAGGTGTCCGAGATTCTCGCCAACGCGATCGCGGCCGATACCGCAATCCGGGCGGCCGAGGCAGCGAATGGCGCGACCGGGGAGGCTGCGGCCAACGAGGCGGACTCTGGTTCGGAGGCGGTCGGCACGACCGCGGCCGGGCAGGCTGCGCCGCTCACCGCGGCCACAAGCTGAGCCACAGGAGTACGTGTCTTGTCCGGCTCAAAGCCCTACAGACTTTCGCGCGCCTCCAAAATCTGGCTTGCCCTGGTGGTGCTGGGTGGCATCGTCCTGGTGTTCGGCCCGCATTTCGGTGGCATTCGAGACACGCTTACCGGCAAGGATGCTGCCACCTCGTCGGCGCAGGCGACGCTGGTCGAGAGCCGCGATCTGCGGTTCGTCAGTAGCCGCGAAGGCAACATCTCGATCTTCGACGCCCAGTCCGGCGAGCAGATCGTGCGGCTGGAGGGCAATTCCGACGGCTTCATCCGCGGAATGGTGCGGGCGCTCAGCCATGACCGGCGGATGAACGCCGACGAAACCTCCGGTGCGCCCTACCGGCTGTCGCTGTACGCGAACGGCCGGCTCACCCTGACGGACCAGGCGACCGGTAGGGAGTTGGTGATCAATGCGTTCGGACCGACCAATATTGCGGCGATGGGTCGCCTGCTGAAGTCGCAGCAGGCCAAGCCCGGAGAACCGCCGCAATGATCGGCACATTGTCGGCGGGCTGCGGGCGCTCACCCGGGAGCCTGCCGATCCTCACGTTCGAGACGAGCCGCAATCGCCGGACCAGCCCCCTTGCGGGGGCGGGCCGGGCGACCGCGACCGGCGATGCGGCACCTGCGGCGGGGTTCGCTCCGTCCGGCGGGCCGCATCCGCCGCCTGCACGGGTTCGTCCAATTCCCTCCCAATAGGGGAGGCATCGATGGCCGAATACGGCGTCGCCGTGCTCTACGCCCTCTTTCTGTGGTGGTTCAGCACGGGCATCATCCTGTTTCTGGACGGGCTGCCGCGCTGGACCTTCAAATGGAGCATGGCCGGCGCCACCGTTCTGCTGGTCGGCGCGCTGCACGGCGTGTGGGCGACCTCGCACGAGGAGACGCCGTTCGGCGCCTATGCCGGCTTTAGTTGCGGGCTGATGGTGTGGGCCTGGAACGAGATGGCGTTCCTGATGGGCTATGCCACCGGGCCGGTGCGGGTGCCGTGCCCCCCCGGGGTGACCGGCTGGGCGCGCTTCGCGCTCGCCACCAAGACCATCCTGCACCATGAGCTGGCGATCCTGGCCTCGGCGGCGGTGGTGGTGGCCGTCACCTGGGGCGCGCCCAACCAGGTCGGCACGGTGACGTTCTTCGTGCTGTGGCTCATGCGGTTGTCGACCAAGTTCAACATCTTCCTCGGCGTGCCCAATCTTTCGGAAGAATTCCTGCCGAGCCACCTGGAATATCTGAAGAGCTATTTCGTTCGCCGGCCGATGAACATGCTGTTTCCGTTCACGGTGACGGCGTCGACCCTGTTCACGACCTATCTGGTGCACAATGCGGTGACCTCGGCGCCGTTCCCGGCGGCGGCGTATTCCTTGCTGTCGACGTTGTCCGGTCTGGCGGTGATCGAGCACTGGTTCCTGGTGGTGCCGTTGCCGGTGGCGGCGCTGTGGCGGTGGGGGCTGCGCACGCATGAGAATTTGCGCGCCGAGCCGCACGCTTGGCCGGCGCTGTGCGAAGGCTGCCCGATCGTCAAGGAGGCGAGCCACGACCGCCCGGACGACGGGTCGATGCCGAATCTGCGCGCCTGGAGCATCCCGCTGGAGGTCGAGTGCGATCCTGCGCGGCTGCAGGCGCTGCTCGAGGCCATCGGCAACGGCAGCTACGGCCGAGTCGAGAGCGTCGACGGCATCGTGCGGGCCGGCGCGCGCTGGATCCGGTTCGACCTCGAGGGCATGTCGCCGGTCGATCTACCGGCCGGCGGGACGCCGCGGCATCAGCCGCGGGTGGTGGCGGTGGGCTATGCGTTGGACGGCACCCGGCTGCAGGCGGCGTTCGCCGACTGCGCCGCCCGCCCGGCCGAGCCGCTGCGGCGTGAGGCCGGCGGCGGGCACTGAGCGCCGGTCCGGACCGTGACCATGGAAAAGCCCCGGCGACCGCATCGCCGGGGCCTCTTTTCGCAGGGCTTTTCGCAGGCGCGTTTCGGCTTCGGCCGGATCAGGCCGGGCGCCCGCCCGATACCAACGGCCCCAAGCGCGGACGCGTGGGGCCGTTGACTCTCGCGGCTTTTTCTTTCGGGACATCGGAGATTTCGCGAAAATCCCCGATCGGAACCGACGGTCCGCGCTGGCGGCCGTTGGTCTGGTCCCTATTCGGCGGCGACCTGGAAGGCGGCGGCGACCTCGTCGCGCATCGCCTTGATGGTGGCGGCGTAATCGCCTGAGCCGAAAATGGCGCTGCCGGCCACGAACGTATCGGCGCCGGCCTTGGCGATGCGGCCGATATTCTTGGCCGAGACGCCGCCGTCGATCTCAAGCCGGATATCGCGGCCCGACTCGTCGATCAGCCGGCGGGTGGCGGCGACCTTGGGAATCATGGCCTCGATGAAGGCCTGTCCGCCGAAGCCGGGGTTGACGGTCATCAGCAGCACCAGGTCGAGCTTGGGCAGAACCCAGTCGAGCACCGACAGCGGCGTCGCCGGATTGAGCACCAGCCCGGCCTGGCAGCCCTTCGAGCGGATCAGCTCGATGGTGCGGTCGACGTGGCGGCTGGCCTCCGGGTGGAAGCTGATGAGATTGGCGCCGGCGGCGGCGAACATCTCGACCAGCAGGTCGACCGGCTCGACCATCAGATGCACGTCGATCGGCGCCGTCGTCACCTTGCGCAGCGAGGCCAGCACCGGCGGGCCGATGGTCAGGTTCGGCACGTAGTGGCCGTCCATCACGTCGAAATGGATCCAGTCGGCACCGCCGGCGAGGACGGCATGCACCTCCTCGCCGAGCCGGGCGAAATCGGCCGACAGGATCGACGGCGCGATCACGATGCTCATGCAGCGGCCTTTCCGCTGGTCACCACCTGGGTCAGCTCGCCCTTCTTGTAGCGCTGCGCCATCACGTCGAGCTCGACCGGCTTGATCTTGGGCGCTTGGCCGGCGCAGCCGAAGGCTTCGAGCCGGGCGATGACGACGTCCTTGGCCGCGTTCTGGGCGACCTCGAGATATTTGCGCGGGTCGAACTCGCCCTTCTTGGTGCCGAGCACGCGGCGGATGGCGGCGGTCATGGCGAGGCGGATATCGGTGTCGATGTTCACCTTGCGCACGCCGTGCTTGATGCCCTCGACGATCTCCTCGACCGGGACGCCGTAGGTCTCCTTCATGTCGCCGCCGAATTCGCGGATCTCGGCCAAGAGCTCCTGCGGCACCGAGGAGGAGCCGTGCATCACCAGGTGGGTGTTGGGGATGCGGGCGTGGATCTCCTTGATGCGGTCGATGGCTAGGATGTCGCCGGTCGGCTTGCGGCTGAACTTGTAGGCGCCGTGCGAAGTGCCGATGGCGATGGCCAGCGCGTCGACCTGGGTCTCGGCGACGAAGCGGGCGGCTTCCTCGGGGTCGGTCAGGAGCTGCTCGCGGGTCATGGTGCCCTCGGCGCCGTGGCCGTCCTCCTTGTCGCCCTTCATGGTCTCAAGCGAGCCGAGCACGCCGAGTTCGCCCTCCACCGAGACGCCGATCGAGTGGGAGATCTCGACCACCTTGCGGGTGACCTCGGCGTTGTAGGCGTGGTCGGCCGGGGTCTTGCCGTCCTCGCGCAGCGAGCCGTCCATCATCACCGAGGTGAAGCCGTTGCGGATGGCCGAGACGCACACCGCCGGCGAGGCGCCGTGGTCCTGGTGCATGACGATCGGGATTTCCGGATAGGACTCGACCGCGGCGGTGATGAGGTGGCGCAGGAAGTGCTCGCCGGCATATTTGCGGGCGCCGGCCGAGGCCTGGAGAATCACCGGCGCCTGGACGGCGCGGGCGCCCTCCATGATGGCGCGGACCTGCTCCAGATTGTTGACGTTGAAGGCCGGCAGGCCATAGTCGTGCTCGGCGGCGTGGTCGAGCAGCTGGCGCAGCGAAACGAGAGCCATAGGCGCGGATCTCCTGAAGAGTGTTGGACCGCCTCCAGGCGGAGGTCAGCGGGACAATACGGTTTTCACGGTATCGGCGACGCGCTGCGGCGTGAAGCCGAAATGGGCCAGGAGATCCTTTTCCGGGCCGGATTCGCCGAAGCGGTCGAGCCCGACCACCTCGCCGGCAAAGCCGACCAAAGCCCGCCAGCCGCGGGTCGCCCCGGCCTCGACCGCCACGTGCGGAACGGCGCGGTCGATCACCTTGGCCTGGTCGGCCGGGGCGAGGCGCTCGAACGCCTCGCGGCAGGGAATCGACACCACGCGCACCGGAACGTTCGCGGCCGCCAGCAGGTCGCGCGCCGCCACGGCCAGCGCCACCTCCGAGCCGGTGGCCACCAGCACCGCGGCGGGCGCGGTCGCCGGCTCCGACAGCACGTAGCCGCCATTGGCGATGGCGGTTTCCGTCGCCGCGTCGCGCGGCTGGGCGGGCAGGGTCTGGCGCGACAGGATGATGGCGGTCGGCCCGTCGCGGCGGGCCAGCGCCGCGCGCCAGGCATAGGCGGTCTCGACCGCATCGGCCGGCCGCCAGACGTCGAGATTGGGGATCAGCCGCAGGCTCTCGACATGCTCGACCGGCTGGTGGGTCGGGCCGTCCTCGCCCAGCGCGATCGAATCATGGGTGAAGACATAGACCACCCGCTGGCCCATCAGCGCGCTCATGCGGATGGCGTTCCTGGCATAGTCCGAGAACACCAGGAAGGTGGCGACGAACGGGATGAAGCCGCCATGCAAGGCGATGCCGTTGGCGATCGCGCTCATGCCGAATTCGCGCACCCCGAACAGGATGGTGTTGCCGGCCTCGTCGCGGGTGATGGGCAGCGTGCCCTTGAAATTGGTCAAATTGGAGTGGGTGAGGTCGGCCGAGCCGCCGAGCAGCTCGGGGAAGTCGGGGGCGAAGGCGGAGAGCACGACCTGGCCGGCCTTTCGGCTGGCGACATTGCCGGCGGCCTTTGCTTCAGTGACGGCGCGCGCGGCGGCCTCCGTGAAGCTCTTGGGCAGGTCGCCGGCCACCCGCCGCTCGAACTCGGCGGCAAGCTCCGGGAAGGCCTGGCGGTAGGCCTCGAAGCGGGCGGTCCAGTCGGCGTGGAGGCCCGCGCCGCGGGCGCGCTGGTCCCACATCGCATAGACATCGGCCGGCACCTCGAAGGGCGGGTGGCTCCAGCCGAATGCCGCCTTCGCCTGGGCCGCCTCCTCGGGGCCGAGCGGCGCGCCGTGCGAGTTCTCGGTGCCCTGCTTGGTGGGGGCGCCGCGGCCGATCACCGTCTTGCAGCAGATCAGGCTGGGCTTGCCCGTTTGAAGCGAGGCGCTGATCGCCGCGTCGATGGCGCCGGGGTGGTGGCCGTCGACATTGCGGACCACGTTCCAGCCATAGGCCTCGAAGCGGGCCGGCGTGTCGTCAGCGAACCATTCCTCGACCTTGCCGTCGATCGAGATGCCGTTGTCGTCATAGAGCGCGACCAGCTTGCCGAGCTTGAGGCGCCCCGCCAGCGAGGCGGCCTCGTGGCTGATGCCTTCCATCAGGCAGCCGTCGCCGAGGAAGACGAAGGTGCGGTGGTCGACGATGGTGTGGCCGGGGCGGTTGAACTGGGCGGCCAGCGTCTTCTCGGCGATCGCCATGCCCACGGCATTGGCGAAGCCCTGGCCGAGCGGGCCGGTGGTGGTCTCGACGCCCACCGTCACCCCGACCTCGGGATGGCCGGCGGTCTTGGAATGGAGCTGGCGGAAGCGCTTGATCTCGCTCATCGGCAGGTCGTAGCCGGTGAGGTGCAGCAGCGCGTAGACCAGCATCGAGGCGTGGCCGTTCGACAGCACGAAGCGGTCGCGGTCCGGCCATTTCGGATCGGCCGGGTCGTGGCGCAGGTGCTGGCGCCACAGCACGGCGGCCATCTCGGCCATGCCCATGGGGGCGCCGGGGTGGCCGGACTTGGCGGCCTCGACCGCGTCGATGGCGAGCGCCCGCAGCGCGGCGGTGACCGGCCAGGAGAGGCTGGCGTCGGCGGTGATCTTCTGGATCTGGTTCATGACTCTAGCCTCCTGGCTCACTGCGACCGGCGCTTCAATTCGATCAGTTTCAGGATCATCGGCGTCAGGATGAGCTGCATGGCGATGTCCAGCCTGCCGCCGGGAATGACGATCGAGTTCGCCCGGCTCATCCAGCTGCCGTCGATCATCGACAGGAGATAGGGGAAGTCGATGCCGCGCGGGCTCTTGAAGCGGATCACCACGATCGATTCGTCGGCGGTGGGAATCCAGCGGGCGACGAACGGGTTGGAGGTGTCGACGGTCGGCGCGCGCTGGAAGTTGATGTCGGTCTCGGTGAACTGCGGGCAGATGTAGTGCACGTAGTCCGGCATGCGGCGCAGGATGGTCTCGGTGACGTTGTCGGTCGTGTAGCCGCGGGTGGCCTTGTCGCGGTGCAGCTTCTGGATCCATTCCAGATTGATCACCGGCACCACGCCGATCTTGAGGTCGACGTGCTGGGCGACATTGATGCCCTCGGTCACCACGGCGCCGTGCAGGCCCTCATAGAACAGCAGGTCGGTGCTGCCCTGGATGTCCTCCCACGGGGTGAACCGGCCGGGCTCGGCGCCGTAGAGCTGCTGCTCCTCGGCGTCGTGGACGTAGCGGCGGACGCGGCCGCTGCCGGAGCGGCCGTATTCGGCGAACAGATCCTCCAGCTCCTTGAGCAGGTTGGTCTCGGGCGAGAAGTGGCTGAAGTTCTTGTTGCCCTTCTTGCCTTCCTCCGCCATGCGCTCGCGCATCTCGTAGCGGTCGTAGCGGTGGAAGGAGTCGCCCTCGACGAAGGCGGCGGTGACGCCCTCGCGGCGGAAGATCTGCTCGAAGGTGCGCTTCACGGAGGTGGTGCCGGCGCCGGATGAACCGGTCACGGCAATGATCGGGTGCTTGCGGGACATGGCTTTCTCGCGATCGTGTCGGGTGTTCGGATTGCGGTGGCCGCCGGCGCGCCGCCGGCCGGCGCCAACGGTCGGTCAGGGCCGGAACAGGCCGCGCTTGGCGAAGAGCGGCGATCGTTCGGCGATCGATTCGGGGGCTGCCACGTAGCGGGCGACCCGGTCGACCTTCTCGCTGGAGCCGAACACCAGGGGGACGCGCTGATGCAGCGCGGTCGGCACGAGGTCGAGAATCGGCTCGGCGCCGTTGGAGGCGGCACCGCCCGCCTGCTCCATCAGGAAGGCGATCGGGTTGCCCTCATAGATCAGGCGCAGGCGGCCGGCGGTGTAGCCCCGGCGCGCGTCGGACGGGTAGAGATAGACGCCGCCGCGGATCAGGATGCGGTGGGCCTCGGCCACCATCGAGGCCACCCAGCGCATGTTGTAGTCGACGTCGCGCGGCCCCTCCTGGCCCTTCAGCAGGTCGTCGATATAGAGCCGGATGGGCTCGTCCCAGTGCCGGTAGTTCGACATGTTGATGGCGAACTCGCGGGCATCGGGCGGCACCGCGACGCGCTCGGTGACCAGCGTGAAGCGCCGGCTTTCGGGGTGGAGCACGAAGAGCTGGGTGCCGGTGCCGACCGTCAGCACCAGCGAGGTGTTGGGGCCGAAGATGACATAGCCGGAGGCGAGCTGGGCGCGGCCGCGCTGCAGGAAGGCGTCGGCCGAGGCCGGGTCGATGCCGGCCGGTGCCGGCAGGACCGAGAAGATGGTGCCGATCGCGGTGTTGGTGTCGATGTTGGACGAGCCGTCGAGCGGATCGACCGCGACGATCAGCGGCTGCCCCGCGGCGAGCGCCACCGGCTCGTCGGCCTCCTCGGAGGCCATCGCCGCCACAGGCGCGTCCTTGAGGTGGCGCAGGATGAGCTGGTCGGCGATGACGTCGAGTTCCTTCTGGGCGTCGCCGCCGCCCTTGTCGATGCGCGCCGCCCCCAGTTCGCCGGCCAGCGGGCCGAAGGCGATCAGCGACGAGATCTCGATCGTGGCGCGGGCCAGCGCGACGACGGTGTCGGCCACCGCCTTGCGCGACGGGTCGGTGCCGGCCCAGGCGTCGAGATAATCCTCAAGCAGCGGTCTGGCTTGTGGCGCGTGTGTCATTGGCGGTCCCCCGGTCTCCCCAGCCTGTAGGCCTTGTTCTTGTCATTTCATTACGCGGCTCGCCAGAATCTCGGCGGCCGATAGGGTCATCAGATCGTCGCGCCCGATCGGCGCGTCGGTGTCGAACAGGCGCACCGCCTGGCGCAACCGCGCCCGGTCGAAGGCGTTGCGGATCGAGCGGGCATTGGCGAAGTTCGGCTGGGCCCGTCGCTTGGCGATGTAGTCGACCAGCGCCACCTTGGCGGCGTCGTCGAAGCGGTAGCCATCGGCCGCGGCCATGGTCTCGGCGATGCGCAGCAGTTCCTCGTCACTATAGTCCGGAAAATCGATGTGGTGGGCGATGCGCGAGCGGAAGCCCGGATTGGCCGAGAAGAAGGTGTCCATGCGGTCGGCATAGCCGGCGAGGATCACCACGAGGTCGTCGCGCTGGTTCTCCATCACCTGCAGCAGGATCTCGATGGCCTCCTGGCCGTAGTCCTTCTCGTTCTCCGGCCGGTAGAGGTAATAAGCCTCGTCGATGAACAGCACGCCACCCATGGCGCGCTTGAGAACTTCCTTGGTCTTGGGCGCGGTGTGGCCGATATACTGGCCGACCAAGTCGTCACGCGTCACGGTGACGAGGTGACCTTTGCGCACATAGCCCAGGCGATGCAGGATACCCGCCATGCGCAGCGCCACCGTGGTCTTGCCGGTGCCGGGGTTGCCGGTAAACGCCATGTGCAAGGTCGGCGGCGCCGAGGCGAGGCCGAGCTTCTCGCGGGCGCGGGCCACCAGCAGGTAGGCGGCGATCTCGCGGATGCGGTCCTTGACCGGCTTCAGCCCCACCAGCTCGCGGTCGAGATCGGCGAGCAGCGAGCCGATGTCGGTGTCGCGGTACATCGCCTTGAGATCGACCGCGGGGGCGGCGTCCGTCGGCGTCGGGGTCGCGGGCACGTTCATCGGATTCTCCGGCTCTGGATACGCAATCGGGCCGAGCGGGCCGGATTGCGCTAGAGCGTCCACAGATCCGGATCACCCGGGCGGACGCTCTAGGCAATTGAATTGGCACAGTCTCTTTCGCAAAACCGGTTCCCGCTTCTGCGGAGAATGCGCTCGCTGCGGGCGCGGGGTCCGCATGGCCTGCGCGGGCCCTCTGTCCAGGCGCGTGCCCGGGCGCCTTGACGCCGCTTCCGGCCGGATGGCGCGTCCTTGACGGCATCTGGCCGGGAGCGTCTCGGTCGTGGTCTCACCGGCCGCGGGCGGGGAGGGGCCGCGGCCGGTGGATCATCAGCGCACCGTCACCAGCGTGTAGCGCTGGGTGCGGCCCTCGATCTCGGTGCGCTCCAGGCGGAAGGTCGGCTCGACCTTGGGCCGCTGGACGATGAAGGACAGCCGCACCGCCTCCCAGCCGCGGCTGGAATCGAAGGCGTTCAAGCGGATGTAGTGGTCGGGATTGGCGGCGCGGCACGCCGCCAGGTCGCCCATCACCCCGACCGGGTCGACGAGGTCGAACATCGGGTTGCCCCACATCTCCCAATAGGTGTTGCGGGGGTGGGGATCGTCGGTGAACTCGATCGACACCGCCCAGCCCTTGTCGAGGCAATAGGCGATCTGCTTCCTGATCTGGTCGTCGGTCAGATCGGGCAGGAACGAATACGCGCCTTGAGTGATCCGCATTGTCTGTCTCCTGTCCTCAGGCGGCGCTGACGGTCGGCACGAAGTCCGACGTGTCGGTCGAGGTGTAGTCGAAGGTGATCTCGCCCCAGGTGTCGAGGGCGGCACGCAGCGGCTGGCACCAGCGGGCGGCCTCGGCCAGGATCTCGGGGCCCTCGGTGCGGATGTCGCGGCCCTCGTTGCGGGCCAGCACCATGGTCTCCAGCGCGACGCGGTTGGCGGTGGCGCCGGCCTCAATGCCCATCGGGTGGCCGATGGTGCCGCCGCCGAACTGCATCACCACGTCGTCGCCGAACAAGTCGAGGAGCTGGTGCATCTGGCCCGCATGGATGCCGCCGGAGGCCACCGGCATCACCGGGCGGATGTCGGCCCAGTCCTGCTCGAAGAACAGGCCGCGTTCGAGATCGACTTCGCTCTTCCGCTCGCGGCACACCTTATAATAGCCCTGCACCATCTTGGGGTCACCCTCCAGCTTGCCGACCGCGGTGCCGGCGTGCAGGTGGTCGACGCCGGCCAGCCGCAGCCACTTGGCGATGACGCGGAACGACACGCCGTGGTTCTTCTGGCGGGTGTAGGTGCCGTGGCCGGCGCGGTGCATGTGGACGATCATGTCGTTGGCGCGGGCCCACTCGGCGATCGACTGGATCGCGGTCCAGCCGACCACGAGGTCGACCATCACGATCACCGAGCCCAGATCCTTGGCGAACTCGGCGCGCCGGTACATCTCCTCCATGGTGCCGGCGGTGATGTTGAGATAGTGCCCCTTCACCTCGCCGGTGGCGGCCTGGGCCTTGTTCACCGCCTCCATGCAGTAGAGGAAGCGGTCGCGCCAGTGCATGAAGGGCTGCGAATTGATGTTCTCGTCGTCTTTGACGAAGTCGAGCCCGCCCTTGAGCGCCTCATAGACCACGCGGCCGTAGTTCTTGCCCGACAGGCCGAGCTTCGGCTTGGTGGTGGCGCCGAGCAGCGGCCGGCCGAACTTGTCGAGACGCTCGCGCTCGACGACGATGCCGGTCGGCGGACCCTTGAAGGTCTTCACGTAGGCGACCGGCAGGCGCATGTCCTCGAGGCGGGCCGCCTTGATCGGCTTGAACGAGAAGACGTTGCCGATGATCGAGGCGGTGAGGTTGGCGATCGAGCCTTCCTCGAACAGCACGAGATCGTAGGCGACATAGACGAAGTACTGGCCGGGGGTGCTGGGCACCGGCTCGACCTTGTAGCACTTGGCCCGGTAGGTGTCGCAGGCGGTCAGGCGGTCGGTCCACACGACGGTCCACGTCGCGGTGGAGCTCTCGCCGGCAACGGCGGCGCCGGCCTCGATCGGGTCGACGCCATCCTGCGGCGTGACGCGGAACAGGGCCAGAAGGTCGGTGTCCTTGGGCACGTAGTCGCCGTCCCAATAGCCCATCTGGGCGTATTTGAGCACGCCGGCCTTGTAGCGGCTCTTGGCGTCCTTGATGGCGGCGGGTGTGGCGGTGTCTTGCGGCATGTGGTGTTCCCTCGCGATGGGGCGCATCTAAGGGCATGCCCGGACGTTAGTAAATTTGAATTCGCTGATTGCTGTGTTAAGTTCTGCTGAATATGCGCCACGTCACGCTGAAACAGCTTCGCCTGCTTTCCGCCGCCGCCCGCACCGGCAGCTTCGCCGCGGCGGCCGAGGCCTGCGGCGTCACCGCCCCGGCGGTGACCATGCAGATGAAGAACCTGGAGGCCGAGGTCGGGCTGCCGCTGTTCGAGCGCGATACGCGCGGCCTGCACCTCACCGCCGCCGGCGAGGAGCTTGCCGCCTGCGCCCGGCGCATCGACATCGCCATGTCCGACTGCGATTCGGCGGTGAAGGCGTTGAAGTCGCTGGAGGGCGGCCGGGTGGTGCTCGGCGTGGTGTCGACCGCCAAGTATTTCGCGCCGTTCGCGCTGGCGGCGTTCGCCAGGCAGCATCCGGGCGTCGAGACCGAGCTGGTGATCGGCAATCGTGGCGAGATCGTCGCCAAGTTCGAGGATGGCGCGCTCGACGTCACCGTCATGGGCCGCCCGCCCGAGCACATGGCGGTGGAGAGCGCGCTGATCGGCGAGCACCCGCATTTGATCGTGGCGGCGCCCGACCATCCGCTGGTCGGCCGCGGATCCCTCAAGCCTGCCGATCTCGTGCCCTATCCGATGCTGACCCGCGAGGCGGGCTCGGGGACGCGCACGCTGATGGAGCAGTATTTCCGCGAGGCGCATGTCAGCCCGCGCATCGGCATGGAGATCGGCTCCAACGAGACCATCAAGCAGGCGGTGATGGCCGGGCTCGGGCTCGCGGTGATCTCCGGCCACACGGTGGCGACCGAACTGGCCGACGGGCGGCTGGTGTCGTTGCCGGTGGACGGGGTGCCGCTGTGGCGCAAATGGTTCGTGGTGCGGCCGCAGGCCAAGCGGCTGATGCCGGCGGCGCGCGCCCTGCGCGACTATCTCGCCACCGACGGCCACCGGTTCCTGCCCAAGGTGGAACTGCCGCAGGTGGATCTGCCCAATGTGGATTTGCCGAAACCGGTGGTGGGCAGCCGGACATGATGCATCTGCCGGAGTCGGGTGCGCCGCCGCCGCAAACGCCCCCTCACCCGCTCGCGGTGCTCGCGACTCTCGGGGTCGGAGCCCGAGGGCAGGCTCTCTCCCCGCAAGCGGGGAGAGGTGAAGAGTGCGTCACCTCCCTAACCTCTCCCCGTTCTTCACGGGGAGAGGTCGGATCGCGTCAGCGATCCGGGTGAGGGGCGGCCGAGCCGGCCGAGCCGGCCGCCCAGTCCCCGGTCAGGCCGCGCCGGGCGCGGGGGTCGCGGCGGCGGGCGCCGGTTCGACGGCCTCGGCGGCCGGCTCGGTCACGGCTGGCGCGGCCGGCGGCTTGTTGGGAACCGCCGACACCCGGTGGTCGATGTGCGTGACCAGCCAGATGCCATAGCCGGTGAGCGCCACCAGGAGGCCGATGAAGGTGAAGATGCCGATCGCCCCGGAAATCAGGGCGATGGCGCCGACCATGCCGAGAAATGTCACGAAGGCGAGGCCGGTCGGGCGCAGCATCATCGCCGTCTTGCCCGCCGTCCAGATATAGGCCGGCTTCTCCTCTTCGACGTGGCCGAGCTCTTCCGCCTTCTTGCGCAGCTCCTCCACGCGCCGGGCGTGGGCCTGGGCGTGGTAGAGCAGCCCTCCGCCGACACCCACACCTACGAGACCGACGATCAAGTCCTGAAGGCCGATCGCATCCATCGCCATTCTCCTTTGCGTACGGTGCCCTCATTTAACCCAGGAACGGGCCGTGCGCACCAAGCTCCAACGGGCGGCTTTCGCCAAGTTCGTGTTGCGCCAGATTCGGCTTTCGCCGCCGGCTCTCACCGCGCGCCGAGCGTCCGGTCGACGCGGCCGCGGGCGAGCGGTGGAATGCCATGCGTGGCGCAGATGCGGTCGCGTTCGCGCTCGGCGACGGTGGCGAACATGTCGATCATCGCCGCCACCCGGCCGTTGACGTCCCACCAGGCGATCTCGGCGTCGCCGCGCTGGACTGTGGGCTCGGGCGTGCCGGCCACCGCATCGACGAGGAAGGCGACCTCCGGCAGCGGCGGCGCGCTCTCGCTGCGTCCCGGCAGCGGCGCCAGCGTCAGCGCCCGGCCGAGCAGGCGCGCCTTGCAGCCGGCCGACACCACCGCCCGCTGCGACACCGAATCATAGCCGTTGCGCGCCACCTCGCGGCCGATCTCGGCATAGATCAGCCGCGCCGCCCAGATGCCGGGCCGGCAGCTCAGCGGCAGTCGAGCGATGCCGGCCTCCGAGCGGACATAGAGCCGGTCGGCCGCCTCGATCATCCGCTTCACCACCGCGGCGAGCCGCGCGTCGAAAACCGGGTCGGCGAGGAAGGCGTCCGGGTCGAGGCCGGCCTCGCGCATCCAGTCGAGCGGCAGGTAGATTCGCCCGGCGCGGGCATCTTCGCCGACGTCGCGGACGATGTTGGTGAGCTGCATCGCCACGCCGAGGTCGCAGGCCCGCGCCATCGCGTCGGGCGCGCGCACGCCCATCAGCACCGTCATCATCGCGCCGACGGCCGCGGCGACACGGGCCGAATAGGCGACGACGCCGGAAAAGTCGTCGTAGCGGCGGCCCTCGGAATCCCAGGCGAAGCCTTCCAGCAGCGCCTCGGGCAGCGCCCGCGGCACGGCATAGCGTTCCACCGTCTCGGCGAAGGCGCGGTCGACCGGATCGGGCATCGGCCGGCCGGCATAGGCGCGATCCAGCCGCTCGCGCAGCGCCTCCAGCGCGGCGCAGCGGTCGACCCCGAGATCGACCGCGTCGTCGGCGACGCGGCAGAAGGCGTAGAGCGTGCAGGCGGCGGTGCGCACCGTCGGCGGCAGCACCATCGAGGCGGTGTAGAACGAGCGCGACCCGTTGCGCAGCAGCTCCCGGCAGGCGGCGACGTCGTCCGCCGCCAGGCAGGGATCGGGTGGGGCCAGGTCGGGTGGGGCCAGGTCGGGTGGGGCCAGGTTCTCGGCCGGCGAGGAAGTGTCAGACCAATTGTTTTGCATCGGGCACCACCTTGTCGAGAATCTTCGCCGAGGCCAGCACCGCCGGCAGACCGGCACCGGGTTGGGTGCCGGCGCCGACGAGGTAGAGGCCATCCACGTCTTCGCTGCGATTGTGCGGTCGGAAATAGGCGCTCTGGGACATGATCGGCTCAAGACCGAACGCCGCGCCATTCAGGGACAAAAGCTCGTCGCGGAAGTGCAGCGGCGTCACCACCCGCGAGGTGACGACCGAGCCCTTGAGCCCAGGCAGCAGGGTGCTGTCGAGCCGGTCCTCGATCGCTTGGCGATAGGGCTCCGCGGCCTGCGTCCAGTCGGCGTCGCCCTGCAGGTTCGGCACCGGCGACAGCGCATAGAAGCTGTCGCAGCCCTTGGGCGCCATCGACGGGTCGGTGGCGGTGGGCCGGTAGATGTAGAGGCTGAAATCGGAGGCCAGGAACTTGCGGTCGAAGATGTCCTTGAGCAGGTCCTTGTAGCGCGGACCCATCAGGATCGTGTGGTGGGGCACGTCCGGCCACTGGCGGTTGGTGCCGAAGTACCAGACGAATAGGCTCATCGAATAGCGCGAGCGGTCGAGCTTGCGGTCGCTCCAGCGGCGGCGTACCTCAGGCGGCAGCAGGCGGCGATAGGTGAAGGCGGAATCGGCGTTCGACACCACGATGTCGGCGGCAATGGTCTCGCCCGAGGCCAGCCTGATGCCGTTGGCGCGCCGGCCGTCGAGGGTGATGGCCGCCACCTCCTCGTTGAAGCGCAGAACGCCACCCTGGCCCCTGATGAGGTCGGCCAGACCGTCCGCCAGCTTGCCGGTTCCACCCATCGCGAAATGCACGCCCCAGTGCTTCTCCAGAAATGTGATCAGACAGTAGAAGGCCGTGGTGGAGAAAGGATTTCCGCCGATGAACAGCGGGTGGAACGACAGCGCCTTGCGCAGCCGCTCATCCTTCACGTAACGCGAGACCAGACCGTAGACCGTGCGGTACCCCTGCAGCCGGACGACAGCGCCCATGATCAATGACATATCCCAAATCGAGCGGAATGGGACGTCGGAGACTTCCTGGTAGACGTCGCGGAAAAGCGCCTCGCTGTGGGCCATGAAGCGGTCCCAGCCGCCGAGGTCGGCGGGGGCGAGCCTGGCCACCTGGGTGCGCATCGCCTCGCTGTCCTGACAGGCGTCGAAGGTCGTGCCGTCGTTGAAGACGACGCGGTAGAACGGGTTCATCGCCACCAGCGGCACGTGGTCGGACATCTTCTTGCCGCACAGCTCCCACAGCTCGGCGAAGGTGTGCGGCGCGGTGACGATGGTCGGCCCGGCATCGAAGGTATAGCCGTCCTGCTGAAACGCATGCCCGCGCCCGCCCGGTCCGTCGAGCCGGTCGACGACGGTGACCCGATAGCCGCGCGCGCCGAGGCGGATGGCCGCGGCGAGGCCGCCGAAGCCGGCGCCGATGATCACGGCGTGGGGCCGCCGGTCGGCCTTGGCGGAAAAGAGCTGCGGATCGGGGGCAACGGTCACGACAATTCTCCTCTGAATGGCGCGGACCAGTCAGTGGGTCGGCGGGGTGTTGTTGGAAAGGGGGGCTTGCGGCCCGCGGGCCGCGCCGTGCGCACGCCACCGCGGTCGCAATGCCGCGCGCGGTCCCGGCACAAATCACGCCCATCGCGGCGCGGCCGGGATGGAGGGCTGGCGATGACGTCACGCCGCCAGGATGCCGGCGGCGCGGGCCTCCTCGACGATGACATGGGCGATTTCCCTGGGATTTTCTTCGTGGGCGAGATGTCCGACGCCCTTGACCGGGATGATCTTGGCGTGCGGCAGCAGCTTCTCGGTGACTTCGGCGGCCTCTTCGGGCGGGATGGTGCGGTCGTTGCGTCCGACGATCAGCGAGACGGGTGTCTTCAGCCGCGGCAGGTCGCGCACCAGATGGGTGAGGTTCCAGCGCGCCATCATGCCGAGCGCGCCGGCGACGTGGCCGCGGTTCTGGAACAGCCGCACATAGAGCTGCAGGTTCTTGGGATCGATGGTCGAGCCGGTGGCGGTGATCACCTTCTCCACCGTCGCCGGATCGGCGTTCCACGCATAGACATAGGCCATCAGCGGGTTGCGGAAGAGAAGCTGGGCCATCGGGATGATGATCTGCCCCGCCAGCCCGCGGAACGGCATCAGCGCGGCATTGATGCCGATGATCAGGCGCGGCTGGATCAGATTGTCGAGCGTCATGCGGGCGATTGCCGCCATTCCCGCCGAATGGCCGGCGCAGATCGCCGGCGACAGCTTCATCGCCCGCAGCAGATCGCCCAGCGCATGCGACATGCCGTGGATCGACAGCTTGTTGGTGCGCGGGAAGCTGGAGAAGCCGTGGCCCGGCAGGTCCGGCGCCACCACGGTGAAATGCTCTGCCAGCAGCGGCAGCAGCCCGCCCCAGCTGTGGGTGGCTGCCCCCGTGCCGTGCAGCAGCAGCAGCACCGGCCCGTTGCCCATCACCTGGACGTGCCAGTCGAAGCCGGAGGCGTGGACGAAGCGGCTGGCCGAGCGGTTCGGCCAATCGAGCCCGTCGCGGTTCCACGCGAGCCTGCTCATCGCGCGGGCGCCCCGTTGCGCTGGGCCGGCAGCACGGTCGCGCGCACCGCGGCGGAGATGGCGCCGGCATCGGCATAGGGCAGCGCGACATACATCGCCCCCATCTCGCCGGCGAGCTTCCTCGCCCGCGGCTCGGCGTGCGGGGAATTGTCGACCAGGAGCGCGGTGAGGTTGGCGCTGCGCACCAGCTTGGCGGCGGCCAGCGCATCCTCCTCGGCCTTGGGGCGGCCGGGGCTGCCGTCGCGGGCGATGTTGCCGCGGCCGTCGGTGAGGAAGACGATGGTCGGCGTCTGGCCGCGGCGGCGGATGTCCTCGGCCAGGAGCGCCGCCGAGATGATGCCGGCAGCGAGCGGCGTGCCGCCGCCGCCGGGCAGCGCGGCAAGGCACTTCTTGGCGCGGAACAGCGAGCGGGTCGGCGGCAGCAGCAGCTCCGCGTCCTTGCCGCGGAAGGCCAGCATCGCCACCTGGTCGCGCCGCACGTAGCAGTCGGCGAGCAGCAGCTCGACCGCGCCCTTGGCCTCGGCGAGGCGGTTCAGCGCGGTGGAGCCGGAGGCGTCGACCACGAAGATGGTGGTGGTCTCGGAGCGGTGCTTGTAGCGGGTGACGCGGAAATCGTCGCGCCGCACCTCGACGCGCGGCTGGGGACGCACCGGCGCGCCCTTGCCCTTGCCCTTGCCCGCGACGGGCACGGGCTCGCCCGCCTCGCCGCGGCGCAGCTTCTGCCACGGCGCGGCCGAGCGCAGGGTCTCGACCACGTTGATGCGCACGCCGGCCCGCGGATCGCCGCGGCGGGAGCCGATCGGCCGGCCGCGCAGCTTCGACTGGTGCAGCTCGCCGGCCTTGCCGGAGGAGCGCTGGCGCTGGCGGCCGCCGAACATCTTGAGCTGCGCCAGGAGGCCGGCGGGAATCGCCGCCTTGGCGGCTTCGAGCAGCAGATCCTCCAGCGGCTGGACGTCGGCCTCCTCCTCCTCGCTTTGGTCGGGCGGCTCGGGCTCGTCCTCGTCGGGCTGGTCGGGCGGCGGCGGCGGCTCCTCCATCGGCGGCAGGCGGGTGGCGCGGGCGCCGAACACCAGGCGCGCGGCCAGCGCCGCATCCTCCGGCCCGATGGCGTCGCGCTCGTCCAGCGCCGCCGAGGCGCGGGCGGCGGCGAGCGCCAGCAGGGGGGCGCGCAGCGAATCGATGCCGAGCTGGACGGCGACGCCGACCATCGCCTCGATGACGTCGTCGCCCACCGCGATCGACGCCAGCCGCGCACGCGCCTCGACGATGTCTTCGGATTCGTAGAACTGCTCGATGGCGTCGCGGGTGGAGACCATCGAGAGGTCGAGCCGGATGCCCAGCCGGTCGAGCAGCGCGCCGGGCGGGCGCTCGTCGGGGGTGAGCCCCTCGTCGAGCGCGATCACGCCGAAGCGGGTATCGAAGCGCATGGCGAGGCCGTCGCGCTCCAGCACCACCTCGCCGGTGTCGAGCGTCGCGGAGAGGCGCGCGGCGGTGCCGCCGGCCATGCGCTCGGCCATCGCCGCGATCAGCACGCCGCCATCGACGTCGGCGAGCAGGCCCTGCTCGGCCACCGGCCGGCCGGCCGCGAGCGTCGCGGCGAGATCGAGCCCGCCGAGCAGGCGGGCGTCGGTGATGTGCAAGGGCAGCCGGCGCACCGGCACGCTCGTGGGCAGGAGGTCGCGGACGTGATCGAGCCAGCGGTCGCGCACCGGGCCGGCATGGGCGCGCAGCACGATGCCGACGAGACCGATGGGATCGACCGCAAACAGCGCCGCGGCCCGGACCGCGTCCACCCATGGCGAGGCGGTGCCTGCCGGCTCGCTCATGCCCCGAACATCTCCGTCACGGCGCGCTCGACGCGCACGGTCGAGCCGACCTCGTCGAGCGGATTGCGGCGCAGGCGATGGCGCAGCGCCGAGGGCGCGACACGCTTGAGCTGGTCGTCGGTGACTTCGTCGGCGCCGTCGAGCGCCGCCAGCGCGCGGCCGGCGCGGATCAGCGTCAGCTCGCCGCGCAGGCCGTCGGTGCCGAGCGACATGCACAGCGTCGCGGCGCGCTCCAGCGCGGCGTCGGGCACCTTGACGTCGGGCAGGCGCTCGCGTGCGGTGGAAAGCTTCTTCCTGATCTTCTCGTCGTGCTTCTTCCAGTGGGCGACGTAGCCTTCCGGATCGTGCTCGAAGGCATCGCGGCGGCGGACCACCTCGATGCGGGTCTTGATGTCCTCGGGCGTCTTGACTTCGACCGACAGGCCGAAGCGGTCGAGCAATTGCGGGCGCAACTCGCCCTCCTCGGGGTTGCCCGAGCCGATCAGCACGAAGCGCGCCGGATGGCGGATCGACAGGCCCTCGCGCTCGACCACGTTCTCGCCGGAGGCGGCGACGTCGAGCAGCAGGTCGACAAGGTGGTCCTCCAGCAGGTTGACCTCGTCGATATAGAGAAAGCCGCGGTGGGCGCGGGCCAAGAGGCCGGGCTCGAACGCCTTCTCGCCCTTGGCCAAAGCGCGCTCCAGATCCAGCGCGCCGACCACCCGGTCCTCGGTGGCGCCGAGCGGCAGGTCGACCACCGGCACCGGAATCTGCTTGGATTTCAGCGTCTCGCCATTGGCCACCCGTTCGCGGCACGAATAGCAGTGGGTGCCGGGCGTGGCCGGATCGCAGCCATAGGGACAGCCGACGATGGCCTTCATCTTGGGCAGCAGGGCGGCGAGCGCCCGGACGGCGGTGGACTTGCCGGTGCCGCGATCGCCGAAGGCGAGCACGCCGCCGACCGACGGGTCGACGGCGGCGATCAGGAGGGCAAGCTTCATTTCCTCCTGGCCGACGATGGCGGTGAAGGGAAACACGACGCGCATGGTCACTCCGTAGGGCGGCGCGGTAGGCCGATCGACATAATGGGGCCGAGCCGCCTGCGGTGTGGACGGCAAGACGGCAGCAATCAAGTCCGAAACAGACTCCGCGGCCGGTTCTCCAGCGGAATCCGGATTGGCGCAATAGCGCCAACCGTCTGTCTTGTCAGGTCTTTCCCGCAGAATCGGCATCCGCTCCCGCCAAAGGCGCTCTCTCCCATGGTTTCCGGGCCGTCATGGCGTGATGGGCTGAAACGCGCGCCAGACCGCGTCCTCCGTCGAGGCCGGGATCCTGGCGATCGGATTGCGAGACCCGGCCCGCCGCGCCGGATGGCGCATCGAAGCTCCACCGGTCCGAACGTCGCCGAGCGGACGCTCCTGGCTTTTGATCTCCTGCATGTCCTGACGCAAAAAACCGGCTCCCACCTGTCGTGGACAAGGCTTCAGCGATCCTGTGACAGCGCGGCGCCGCGGCCGAGCGGGGCGCCGCCGGGACCGGGGTAGCCGGAGCTTGGGCCGGCCGCCTGGGGCCGCTCGCCGGCGTGGCGCAGGCGGGACGGCAGGCGGAAGCGGACGTGCTCCTCGGGACCGTCGAGCACGTCGAGCTCGACCGCCCGCAGCGCCTTGATGCGCGCCAAGACCGCCTCGATCAACGCGTCGGGCGTGGAGGGGCCGGCGGCAAGGCCGACCGTGGTCAGGCCGTCGAGGGCGGCGGGATCGATCGCGGCGGCCGTCTCGACCAGCCGGGTCGGCACGCCGCTGGCGGCGACGATCTCCGTGAGGCGGCGAGTGGTGGTCGACGACGAGGTGCCGACCACGAACACCGCCTCGACGCGGCGGGCGAGCCTGAGCGCCGCCTTCTGGCGGTCATGGACGGCCGAGCAGGCGTCGCCGTCCGGCGCGGCGAGGCGCGGAAACCGGTGCTTGAGGGCCGCGACGATGTCCTGGGTATCGACGCCGCCGAGCGTGGTCTGCATGATGCAGGCGACGCGGGCGGGATCGGCGACCTCCAGCCGGCCGACATCGGCGACCTGCGACACCACATGGACGCGGCCGGGAATGCGGCTGGCGATGCCCTCGACCTCGTCGTCGCCCGGCCGGCCGATCAGCACGACATCGTAGGCACGCTCGGCGAAGCGGCGCGCCTCCTTGTGGAGCTTCAGCACCAGCGGGCAGGTGGCGTCGACCACGTCGTGGCCGCGCCGCTCGCAATCGTGCTCGATGTCCTCGGCGACGCCGTGGGCGCCGAACACCACCAGGGCGCCATCGGGCACCTCGGCGAGGTCGTCGACGAACACCGCGCCGCGCGCCCGCAGGCCGTCGACGACGTGGCGGTCATGAATGATCTCGTGCCGGACATAGACCGGCGGCCCATAGACCGCGAGCGCCCGCTCGACGGTCTCTGCCGCGCGGCGAACACCCGCACAGACGCCGCATGGCTTGGTCAGAAATACCCGAAGGGGTGTTCCGTTCGCCGGCATGACGGTACGCTTGCTCCCGGGACGCGGCGGCACGCTAGCATGTGTCAGCCTGCCGCGTCACCCCGCATGTCTCGCCCGCTTGACAGATTGCGGTGCCCGGCTGCCTCTACCCTGGCGCGGCCGCAGCGTCATCCGGGTTCCGACAGACTCACCCGGGCCTGGAAACGGTTGCCAGGGCGTTCTCCAAGGGGGCCGGCGAGATGCGGATGGCGCCGTTGAACGGGTGCTCCTGCAGCGCGATCAGCCCCAGCGCGACGATGGCGGCGAGCGAGAACACCGCGACCCCGGCGCCATGGGCGCGCGGCCGCTCCAGATGCACCAGCGCGATGGCGAACTGGGTGATGATCCCCAGGATCAGCACGGTGAGCCACTTGATGTCGTTGGTGCGGTCGGAGGCCAGCGCCAGCCGGTCGGCGCGGGCGTCGCGGATGCGGATCACCGCATTGAGCAGCGCGGCATGCACCGCCGGGCCGGCGGCCTGGGCGACCTTGGGGTTGCTCACCTCGCGCAGCAGGGCTTCGAAGGCGGCGTCGGTGTCGGGGGCGCGGTCGCCGTCGGCCATGCGCGGCCAGTCGTCGGTCAGCACCGACTGCAGATAGACCCGGAGCGGGCCGCGGATGCGGGCCATGTCGTCGCCCGCGGTCAGGCTCAGAGTATGAAGTGTCTCGGTGGCGCTGGACTCGCTGTGGACCGCCCGCCAGGCCTGCCGGTTGCGGTCGGAGATGTCGCTGGCGAGGAAGCCGGTCAGCAGCGAGAACAGCACGCTGACCGTGCTGATGAAGGGGGCCGCGACGCCGACGAAGGTTTTGAACTTGCCGTGCACCGGCGAGGACGAGGTGAGCCAGACGAACAGCGTGCCGGTCGCCGCATAGAAGGCGACCAGCACGGCAAACATCCCCGCCGTGGGGAGATCAAGCCAGGATTCGATCACGCGCCGGCTCCCTGTTGCGCCGGGGATTGATGTGACGGGTTTTTCCTACCGTCCGGTAAAGCGGCGCCGGCGGTTCATGCGCGGGATGTCGACGCGCGCCGGACGGGCCGGCGGGGCGGCCGGAGCCACGGCAGATTGCTCATTGACACCACTTCGCGGCCTGTCCATCCTGTTTGACACCTGCGGCTGACAAAACATTGTGACACTGCTGGGCCTTCCAGGCGGAGTGCATCATGGATCCGATGGCGCGCATTGAGGAGGCCCTGGAAGCGGCCCTGGTCACGGCGGAGGCCGAGGGGTGCCCGCCGACCCTGGCGCAGGCGCTGCGCTATGGGGTGTTTCCGGGTGGGGCGCGGATTCGGCCGCGGCTGTGTCTGGCGGTGGCCTGGGCGTGCGGCGACGACGACCCGGCGCTGGCCGATGCCGCAGCCGCCTCCATCGAGCTTCTGCATTGCGCCTCGCTGATCCATGACGACCTGCCGTGCTTCGACGACGCGCCGATCCGGCGCGGCAAGCCGACCGTGCACAAGGTCTATGGCGAGAACGTCGCGGTGCTGGCCGGCGACGCGCTGATCGTGCTGGCGTTCGAGACGCTGGCCCGCGGCGCCGCCGCCTCGCCCGAGCGGCTGGCCCGGCTTCTGCCGATCGTCAGCGGCGCCGTCGGTTCGCCCCACGGCATCATCGCCGGGCAGGCCTGGGAGTGCGAGCCGCAGGTCGAACTGACCGCCTATCACCGCGCCAAGACCGGCGCCCTGTTCGCCGCCGCCACCGTGGCCGGCGCCGCCGCCGCCGGCCACGACGCCGAGCCGTGGCGGGCGCTGGGCGAGCGTTTGGGCGAGGCCTACCAGGTCGCCGACGATCTGCGCGACGTCGCCGCCGACGCCGAGGAGATCGGCAAGCCCGCCGGCCGGGACGCCGAGCTCGGCCGCCCGAGTGCGGCGCGCGAGCTGGGGGTGACCGGCGCCATCCAGCGCTTCGACACGCTGGTCGCGGCGGCCGTCGATTCCATCCCGGCCTGCCCGCGGGCGAACGAGCTGCGCGGCCTGATCTCGCTGGAAGGCAAGCGCTTCCTGCCCAAGAGCTTGGCGCTGCGCGCGGCCTGAGCGGCGTTTTCGTTTCGTCGGACCGACGTTTCGTAGGGCGGAATAGCGTAGCGTATTCCGCCAGTCTGATATCCCGGCGTTCCTGGCGCAATACGCTGACGCTATTGCGCCCTACGCATTCCGACATCCGCATTCCGACATCCGCATTTCGGTCGTCATCCCGGGCAAGCGGCGAAAGCCGCGCGATCCGGGATCGTCATCCGAAAAGGCCGCTTTCCTGCGAAGGGCCCCGGGTCTCGCTTTCGCGCGCCCGGGACGACGACGGAGGCCGGTCCCGGGACGACGATCGCCGCCGGCGGTATCCGAAGACGGGCGCCGGCGCGTGTCAGGCCGGCTTGTCAGAGGTAACGGGCGGGCTTCGCGAGGGATCGGCAAGAGTCAATTTCGGCTTCTACCTACCCACCCCGGCACCGTCCGGAGAGGGGCGACGGCAAGGCGGTCGGGCGGAACCGAATACCCTTTTGCTGCCAAGGGGTTTCGCCCGGATTCGTTATGCCGCAAGGCTTTGGTGGATTTTTGCGGGCACGGCGAGGGGCGGGTTCAGGCGGCGGTTCGGGGGCGTAAGTCACGCTTGACATGGGGGGTCGTCAAGTTAGAGTGACAATAACCCTACAGTGCGTAGCCGCTCGTTGTGTAGCCGCTCTGTGTCCCGTTACTAGGTGTCTGGATGAACACGATCGCCGTGGTGCTACAGGAGCCGGAACAGCTCGTCCTGAGCCGTCTCGCGCTCACGCCGCCGGGCGACGACGATGTGGTCGTCGACATCGAGTGGAGCGGGATCAGCACCGGCACCGAGCGGCTGTTCTATTCCGGCCGCATGCCACCCTTCCCGGGCATGGGCTATCCGCTGGTTCCCGGCTACGAGTCGGTGGGGCGCATCGCCGCCGGCGGCGCCAATGTCGCCGGACGGATCGGCGAGCGCGTGTTCGTTCCGGGTGCCCGCTGCTATGGCGAGGTGCGCGGCCTGTTCGGCGGCGCGGCCGCCCGTCTCGTGGTGCCGGCGTCGCGGGCGCTGCCGATCGACGAGCAGCTTGGCGAGCAGGGCGTGCTGCTGGCGCTTGCCGCCACCGCCTATCACGCCACCCACGCCGAAGGCGCGCGCCATCCGGACCTGATCGTCGGGCACGGCGTGCTGGGCCGCCTGCTGGCGCGTCTGGCGCTGCTGTCGGGCGGGCCGGCGGTGGTGTGGGAGCGCAACCCCACGCGGGCCGAGGGCGGAACGCGCTATCGCGTGCTCGACCCGTCCGAGGATACCCGCAACGACTACAACGCCATTTACGACGTCAGCGGCGATCCGGCGATTCTGGATACGCTGATCGCGCGTCTCGCGCCGTGCGGCGAGATCGTGCTTGCCGGCTTCTATGAGGAGCCGCTGCGCTTCAATTTCCCGCCGGCCTTCCTGCGCGAGGCGCGCATCCGCGTCGCCGCCGAGTGGCGTCCGGAAGATCTCGTGGCGGTGAAACAGTTGATCGAGTCCGGGCGTTTGTCGCTCGACGGGCTGATCACGCATCGCGACGATGCGCAAAATGCCGCCGAGGCGTATCGGACCGCGTTCAACGATCCGACCTGCCTTAAAATGGTTCTCGACTGGAGATCCTGCTCATGACGCCCCCCGCCAGAGCAGTGTCGCTGCAGCCGCTTGTCGATGCCCGTCTGCGGGCGGAGGCGGCGATCGAGCCCGATCCGGTGTCCACCGCGGCGCCGAGCAAGACGACGCAAATCATCGCCATCTACGGCAAGGGTGGCATCGGCAAGAGCTTCACGCTCGCCAATCTCAGCTACATGATGGCCCAGCAGGGCAAGAAGGTGCTGCTGATCGGCTGCGATCCCAAGTCCGACACCACCTCGCTGCTGTTCGGCGGGCGGGCCTGCCCGACCATCATCGAGACCTCGGCGAAGAAGAAATTAGCCGGCGAAGAGGTGAAGGTCGGCGACGTCTGCTTCAAGCGCGACGGCGTGTTCGCCATGGAGCTCGGCGGTCCGGAAGTCGGGCGCGGCTGCGGCGGGCGCGGTATCATCCATGGCTTCGAGCTTCTGGAGAAGCTCGGCTTCCATGACTGGGGCTTCGACTACATCCTGCTCGACTTTTTGGGCGACGTGGTGTGCGGCGGCTTCGGGCTGCCGATCGCCCGCGACATGTGCCAGAAGGTCATCGTCGTCGGCTCCAATGATTTGCAGTCGCTGTACGTCGCCAACAATGTCTGCTCGGCGGTGGAGTATTTCCGCAAGCTCGGCGGCAATGTCGGCGTGGCCGGCATGGTCATCAACAAGGATGACGGCACCGGCGAGGCGCACGCCTTCGCGCAGGCCGCCGGCATTCCGGTGCTTGCTGCCATTCCGGCGGACGAGGACATCCGCCGCAAGAGCGCGGCCTATCAGATCGTCGGCAAGCCGGGCGGCCATTGGGCGCCGCTGTTCGAGGGGCTCGCCGGCAGCGTCGCCGAGGCGCCGCCGATCCGGCCGAAGCCGCTGAGCCAGGACGAGCTGCTCGGCCTGTTCACGAGCGAGGCCGTCGGTCGCGACGTGGTGCTCGAGCCGGCGACGATGGAAGACATGTGCGGGTCGGCGGTGATCGAGAAGCCGTCGCTCGAAGTGATTTACGATACGGTGTGATTGGGACAGAGGACGCCATGAGGGCAGCCGACAGTGTTCCGATCGACACCGCCCGAGGCGGTGAGCCGGCGTCAGCCGGCCCGACGCCGCGCGTCGACGTCGTGGCAGGTGCGGGGGATCTGCCACGCGTCGACGTCGCTGCTTTCCAAGGCGCGCCGTCCGAAGGCGCGCCTCTCCAAGGCGCGCAAATCCAGGGCGCGCCGTCCCAGAGCGCGCCTATTCCGGGCGCGCCTGCCCAGGGCGTGCATGGCTGCCGGTCCGGCGCCATTACGCCGTTCCGCGATGCCGTGCAGTCCGGTGCTACGACGCCCGAGGCGCCGCACGACCAGCCGCAGACCATGTGTCCGGCGTTCGGCTCGCTGCGCGTCGGCCTGCGCATGCGGCGCACCGCGACGGTGCTGTGCGGCTCGGCCTGCTGCGTCTACGGGCTGACCTTCACTTCGCATTTTTACGGAGCGCGGCGCACGGTCGGCTACGTGCCGTTCAATTCCGAGACGCTGGTCACCGGCAAGCTGTTCGAGGACATTCACGAGGCGGTCCACAAGCTCGCCGATCCGGCGAAGTACGACGCGATCATTGTGACGAATCTGTGCGTGCCGACCGCGGCGGGCGTGCCGCTGCGGCTGCTGCCCAAGCAGGTCAATGGCGTGCGCATCATCGGCATCGACGTTCCGGGCTTCGGCACCGGCACCCACGCCGAGGCCAAGGACATCCTGGCGGCGGCGATGCTCAATCGCGCCCGCCACGAGGCCGAGCAGGGCCCGGTGCAGGCGCCGCGCGGCGGCCGTGCCGACCGTCCGACGGTGACGCTGCTCGGCGAGATGTTCCCGGCCGATCCGGTGAACATCGGCATGATGCTGGCGCCGCTGGGTCTCGCCGCCGGGCCGGCGGTGCCGACCGCCGAATGGCGCGAGCTCTATGCGGCGCTCGATTGCGGCGTGGTGGCGGCGATCCATCCGATCTACACGAACGTGCTGCGCGAGTTCGAGGCTGCGGGCCGCAAGGCGGTGGGGTCGGCGCCTGTCGGCTATGAGGGCACGGCGGCGTGGATCGATGCGATCGCCGCGGCCTGCGACGTGCCGCGGCCGGTGGTCGAGGCCGCGAAGAACAAGCTCCTGCCGCCGATCCGCGCGGCGCTGGACAGTGCCCGCATTCACGGTCGCATAACCATGTTCGGATACGAGGGCTCCGAGCTTCTGGTGGCGCGACTCATGGTGGAAAGCGGTGCGGATGTGCGCTATGTCGGCACCGCCTGTCCGCGCACGCCTTGGTCCGAGGCCGATCGCGACTGGCTCGAGTCGAGGGGCGTCCACGTGCAGTTCCGCGCCACGCACGAGCAGGATCTGGCGGCCATCGTCGAGTTCCGGCCGGACCTCGCCATCGGCACCACGCCGATGGTGCAGAAGGCCAAGGAACTGTCGATTCCCTCGATCTATTTCACCAATCTGATCTCGACGCTGCCGATGTTCGGCGCCGCCGGGGCCGGCTCGCTGGCCAGGCTCATCAATGCGGCGATCAACAACAAGGCGCGATTCGACAAAATGAGCGAATTCTTCGCCGGCATCGGCGAGGCCGAGGAGGATGAGCGACCCGAATTCCGCGAGGCGTACCGGCGCCGGCTCGCCGCGCAGGCGAAGCAGCGCAAGGCCGAGGAGGTCGGGTGATGCTCGTTCTCGATCTCGATCGCGCGGGCGGCTATTGGGGGGCGGCGTACGTCTTCTCGTCGGTGAGGGGCCTGCAGGTGGTGATCGACGGCCCGGTCGGCTGCGAGAACCTGCCGGTGTCGGCGGTTCTGCACTACACCGACGTGGTGACGCCGCACGAGCTGCCGGTGGTGGTCACCGGCTTGGCGGAAGAGCAGCTCGGCCAGACCGGCACCGAGGCGTCGATGATTCGGGCGCACAGGACGCTCGATCCCGGCCTGCCGGCGGTGGTGCTAACCGGTTCGATCGCCGAGATGATCGGCGGCGGCGTGACGCCGGAGGGAACGAATCTCAAGCGCTTCCTGGCGCGCACGATCGACGAGGATCAGTGGCAGTGCTCCGACCGCGCCTTGAACTGGCTGTGGTCGGAATTCGGCCTCAAGCGCGTGCCGGATCCGAAGCCGCGCAAGGAAGGCCAGAAGCCGCGCGTCAACATCATCGGCGCGGTGCTGGGCACCTTCAACATGTACTCGGACATCGCCGAGATGAAGCGGCTGGTCGAGGGGCTCGGCTGCGAGGTCAATCTGGTGTTCCCGCTCGGGAGCCACCTTGCCGACATCCCGCGGCTGGCCGATGCCGACGTCAATATCTGCATGTACCGCGAGTTCGGCCGCATGCTGTGCGAGACGCTCGGACGGCCGTATCTGCAGGCGCCGATCGGGCTGCATTCGACCACGGCTTTCCTGCGCAAACTGGGCGAATTGGTCGGGCTCAATGCCGAGCCGTTCATCGCCCGCGAGAAGCGCACCACGATCCGTCCGCTGTGGGATCTGTGGCGGTCGATGACGCAGGACTTTTTTGGCACGTCGAGCTTCGGAATTTGTGCGAACGAGACGTATGCACGTGGTCTTCGGCATTTCCTTGAGGAGGAAATGGGGCTAGTGTGCAGCTTCTCCTTCCCGCGGCGACCGGGCGTGAAGCCCGACAACGACGCGGTCCGCCAGGCGGTCCAGGGCGCCACGCCCTTGATCGTGTTCGGCAGCTATAATGAGCGCATGTATCTCGCCGAAATCCGTTCGCGGGCAATCTTCATTCCCGCGTCGTTTCCCGGTGCGATCGTGCGGCGGCATACCGGCACGCCCTTCATGGGATACGCCGGGGCCACCTATGTCGTGCAGGAAGTGTGTAACGGTCTTTACGATGCGCTGTTCAACATCCTTCCGCTCGGCACGGAACTTGATAAAGTTGAGGCGACGCCGGCCCGGCTGCATGATGAAATGCCCTGGCACGACGACGCGAGAATCGCGCTAGACAAGTCTGTCGAAGCGCTACCGGTGCTGATCCGCACCTCGGCCGTCAAGCGTCTACGCGACGCTGCCGAACGAGATGCGCGAGCAGCGGGGGAGGAGCTGGTTACGGTCGCGTGCGTTGCCCGCGCTCGTGCCGCACTCGTCGGGGGACAGGCCGCGTAAACGCGCGGTTGGTCGCTCCTTCCTCACGACGGTTCGATGTCTCGGTTCGCCGAGGGGTCGAATCGACTGAAGGTCTTCACTTGGCTTGCCGGGTGGAGAATTTGCCGTGGCAACGTCACGGTGATCCCTGCCGCGCGGGACATGCGCGGTGACGGCCGCAAGGCCCGCATTGATGAGGGTATCGAAATGGCTGACTTGAAACCGAGCCTGACAGGGCTGACAGAAGAAGAAGCCAAGGAATTCCACAGCGTGTTCGTGTCCAGCATGGTGCTGTACCTCGCCACCGCCGTGATCGTTCACTATCTGGTGTGGACTGCTCGTCCGTGGATCGCGCCCATTCCGAAGGGCTGGGTGAATCTGGACGGCGTCACCACGGCGCTTTCGTATCTCGTCTGAGCGGAGGACTGACACATGGCTAACGAATCTCCTCGCAGCGCTTCGTGGAAGCTCTGGCTCATCCTTGATCCGCGTCGGGTTCTGACCGCGCTGTTCATCTACCTGACGGTCATCGCTCTGCTGATCCACTTCGGTCTGCTGAGCACCAACCGTCTGAACTGGTGGGAATTCCAGCGCGGGCTGCCGGCCGCGTCGCTCGTGGTCGTTCCGCCGGCTGTCGGCTGACCTGAACCCGTTTAATTGGGCGGAAGGTCGGGTGGTGGGCGTGGCCCGGTGGGGCTTCGCCCGCCACCCAAATTCAGGGGCGAGGTGGCGCTGGCAACGCCCCTCAAGCGGAGGACAGAGCAATGGCACTGCTCAGCTTTGAGAGAAAGTATCGCGTCCGCGGGGGGACGCTGATCGGGGGAGATTTGTTCGATTTCTGGGTGGGGCCGTTCTATGTCGGCTTCTTCGGAGTTTCGGCAATCTTCTTCGCCTCCCTCGGCATTTGTTTCATCGGCTATGCGGCCTCTCAGGGGCCGACTTGGGATCCCTTCGCGATCAGCATCAACCCGCCTGACCTGAAGTACGGGTTCGCGGCGGCGCCGCTGCTCGAAGGCGGTTTCTGGCAGGCCATCACGGTCTGCGCACTCGGCGCATTCTTCTCGTGGATGCTGCGCGAGGTTGAAATCTCCCGGAAGCTCGGAATGGGCTGGCACGTCCCGCTCGCCTTCTGCGTTCCGATCTTCATGTTCTGCGTTCTGCAGGTGTTTCGCCCGATCCTGATGGGCGGGTGGGGTTTTGCCTTTCCTTACGGCATCCTGAGCCATCTCGACTGGGTGAACAATTTCGGGTTCCAGTATCTCAACTGGCACTACAACCCCGGTCACATGTCGTCTGTGTCGTTCCTGTTCGCCAATGCGGCGGCGCTGGGTCTGCACGGCGGCCTGATCCTGTCGGTGACCAACCCTGGCGACGGCGACCGGGTGAAGACCGCGGAACACGAGAATGCGTATTTCCGCGATGTCGTCGGCTACTCGATTGGTGCGCTCGCCATCCATCGTCTTGGCCTGTTCCTGGCCTCGAACATCTTCCTGACGGGCGCCGTTGGCACCATCGCCAGTGGTCCGTTCTGGACCCGCGGCTGGCCGGAGTGGTGGGGCTGGTGGCTCGACATTCCGTTCTGGAGCTAAGGGGGGCGCACAATGGCTGACTTCCAGACCATCTACACTCAAATCCAGGCTCGCGGGCCGGACCATTTCGGTCCCTCGGGTCAGTGGGGCGACATCGATCGCGTCGGCAAGCCGTTCTTCATCAAGTGGCTCGGCCGTATCGGCGACGCTCAGATCGGTCCCGTCTATCTTGGTGCCTCCGGCATCGGTGGCATCACGTTCGGCTTGGTCGCGCTGCTCATCATCGGGTTCAACATGTTGGCCCAGGTGAGCTTCGACCCGATGCAGTTCTTCCGCCAGTTCTTCTGGCTGGGGCTCTATCCTCCGAAGGCTCAGTACGGCATGGGCATTCCTCCGCTGAATGACGGCGGATGGTGGCTGATGGCCGGCCTGATGATGACGCTGTCGCTCGGCTGCTGGTGGGTCCGGGTCTACTCCCGGGCGCGGGCGCTTGGCCTCGGCACCCACATCGCCTGGAACTTCGCCATGGCGATCTTCTTCGTGCTCTGCATCGGCTTCTTCCATCCCGTGCTGGTTGGAAGCTGGTCGGAAGCCGTGCCGTTCGGCATCTTCCCGCACCTGGACTGGCTGACCGCGTTCTCGATGCGCTACGGCAACTTCTACTATTGCCCGTGGCATGGGTTTGCGATCGGCTTCGCCTATGGCTGCGGCCTGCTGTTCGCCGCCCACGGCGCCACCATCCTGGCTGTTGCCCGGTTCGGCGGCGATCGTGAAGTCGAGCAGACCGTTGACCGGGGCACCGCTGTCGAGCGTGCGGCACTGTTCTGGCGCTGGACGATGGGCTTCAACGCCACCGTTGAGTCGATCCACCGTTGGGGCTGGTTCTTCTCGTTCATGGTGATGTTCTCTGCCTCCGTCGGTATCCTTCTCACCGGCACGTTCGTCGACAACTGGTACCTCTGGTGTGTCAAGCACGGCGCGGCTCCGGATTATCCGGCGTTCCTGCCCGCCACGCCCGATCCGCGTGCCGGCACGTTCGATCCTCGTACGCTGACGGGAGTGCCGCAATGAAACACATGATCGCAAAATCGGTCGCGACCGTCGCGCTGGCGTCGCTCGTGTCCGGATGTTTCGAGCCGCCCCCGGCCATTTCGACTCAGACTGGCTTCCGTGGCCTGTCCATGGGTGAAGTTCTCCACCCGGCGACGGTCAAGGCGAAGAAGGAACGTGATGCGCAGTACCCGCCGGCGCAGCCGGCGGTGAAGGCGGAAGGCCCGCCGGTCAGCAAGGTCTACAAGAACGTCAAGGTGCTCGGTGACCTTACCGAACCCGAGTTCCTGCGGACGATGACCGCCATGACCGAGTGGGTGGCGCCGAAGGAAGGCTGCACCTACTGCCACGACGAAGCCGACCTCGCCTCCGACGCCAAGTATACGTACCAGGTGTCGCGGCGCATGTTGGAGATGACCCGGCACATCAACACCGACTGGTCGAGTCACGTCGCCCAGACCGGCGTTACCTGCTACACCTGCCATCGTGGCCGGCCGGTGCCGCCCTATATCCGCTACCTCGAACCGCGCCTGCCGCTCGACAACGCGGTCAAGCCGACCTTCGTCGAAGCGGACAATTCGGGTCAGATCGTCCGTCTCGCCAAGAATACCGCTTATTCGGCTCTCAATTACGATCCGTTCGCGATGTACTTGGCCAATGACAAGCGCGAGATTCGCTTCGTGCCGCAGACCGCGCTCCCGCCGGTCGGCGTCAGCCGCGGCATGGAACGCCGTTCGATGGCGGATGCGTATTCGACCTTCGCGCTGATGATGTTCATCTCGGATGCCATCGGAACGAACTGCACCTTCTGCCACAACCCCCAGACCTTCGAGTCCTGGGGTAAGAAGAGCACGCCGCAACGCGCCATTGCTTGGCACGGCATTCGTCTGGTTCGTGACCTCAACATGAACTTCCTGACGCCGCTGAAGCCCGTCTATCCGGCCAACCGGCTGGGTGCGCAGGGCGAGGCGCCGATGGCGGACTGCCGGACTTGCCACCAGGGCGTGACGAAGCCGCTGTTCGGAGCAAGCCGGATGAAGGATTATCCGGAACTTGGTCCGGTGAAGGCTGCTGCGAAGTGATCCTGAACAGTGCGGGGCGCACTTAGCGCCCCGCACTCCAGAGAAGCGCCGGGACCCGTGTCCCGGCGTTTTTCGTTGGTGTGCCCAGCATGGGCGCACTCTTGTGGGTGCAAGTCCCACCGTAAGCTGGTCACAGCGAGCGAAGTGAAGCGCGACTGCGGGAGGGCGACCGACCGTGGGGAGGAAGCGTGGAGCGAAGCTGCGGGCCGATGAACAAGAACCGGATAGAAGGCGCAGCCGACCAGGGCGAGCGGGCGATGACCCGCGAAGCTCTCGTGACCAAGGGGGGAGCGGCGTAGATCCGGCGGTCGTGCAGTGAAGGAGTGCGTTCTTGTACCGCTACGCCGATGGAATCCCTGAGTTTGGCTGGCCGATGAGGTGGAAGCGGTCGGTGATCAGGCTGGCGAGGTCAGCGGCGTAGGCCGGCAGGCTTTGGAAGAAGTCGTCGAAGGCCTGTTTGAACAGGGCGAACTTGCCGGAGGCCTTGTTGAACAGCACCTTGCGCTTCATGAAATGCCAGAAGCGCTCGATCAGGTTCAGGTTGGGTGCGCAGGACGGCAGATAGACCAGCTTCAGGCGGCAATCTGGCTTGTCCAGAGGCCTTGAGTTCGCGCGAGCAATTGTACGTGGCATTGTCTAGCACCACCGTGATCGGCGCGGGGCCGGGATGGCGGGCGTTAAGATCGTCGAACAGGCGGATCATCGCCGCGGAGGTGATGAGGTCTTCCTCGCGGTGGACCAGCTCGCGCGTCGGCCACGACAACGCGCCGTTGATGTTGAGGCGGGTGCGGCCGTGGTTGGACTTCATCTCGCGGGTTTCGCCTTTGCGCAGCCAGCCATGCGCCGGCCGCCCGGTATAGGAGGGGTGGGTGGCATCGACGAAATAGAGCGGCGCCTCAGGCCGGCGGCATCCATCCGCGGCATCTGCGCGGGTTTCCCGTCGTCGGTGGTCTTGTGAAGGATCCCGGTATAGCGCGATCCGATCTGACTGCATCAGATCGGGCGCTCTAACTTCTTGAGTTGTCGCATTCTCTTTCTCAAAATCGGTTCCCACTTTTGCGGAGAATGCGCTAGCTGGCGCTGGGTTCATTTGAGACCCGCCACCCCGCGTAGTAACGCACGTAAAGCGGGCATATCTGTGTGCGGCGTCATGGTACCGTCAATCAATGATGCAAAGCTGAAATCCGGTTCTGATTCGCATCCCGTGAACCTGGGAGACAGCGATGCACAATGTTCTGATCGTCGCGCGCGCGAGTTTCGGGCACCGTGTCGACATCGAGGCGATCGGGCGGTTCAACGCGTCGGTTCGGCGGTGGATGCGGGCCTTGTCGATGCGTTGATCTCAAGCCGGGCCAAGTGTGTCGCGCGACAATTAGGAGAGCATCTTCAGCGACAATCGGCGGCACATCTCATGGTGGAACAGGGCGTCCGGCGTCTCTGGCTGTCAATCCCGAAGCCGCCAGCGGCGGTGGCCAGAAGGGCCAGGATTTACAGCCAGAAGCGTCGGGCGAACAATTGAACCTGCGATGCAATCACAGTTTGATATCCCCGAAGTGGTGAGGAATCCTGATTGTCGCGCATGAGGCCATTTTGATTGTCGCGCCACAGCTAGGCGGTGAACAGCTCGTCGATCCGCCGCATCAGGGCCAGATCGTTGTCATTCGCCGGCCGCTCGGGCCGGTAGACGCTCGAGCGCGCCACCCCGAGCAGCACGCATTGCCGGCGGATCGACACCGTCTTGTCGTCGTGATCGAGCATCTGTCGGCGGTCCGGAGCGCTCATCTGCCGGACTTCCTGACTAAAAAATCCCGCTCCACCGTCAGCTGGCCAATCTTGGCATAGAGATCGTCCACTGTCTTCTGTGCCATCTTCTCGGCATCCAGCCCAACCGTCGGGTCGAACGCTCGAGCCGCATGGTCGAGAAGCTGCTTCTTCCAGGCATAAATCTGGTTGGGGTGGACCTCGTAGCGCTGCGCCAGCTCCGCCACCGTCGCCTGCTCACGCACCGCCTCCAGCGCGATCTTGGCCTTCAGCGCCGCGTCAATCTTCCGTCTCGTCTTCTTTGTCATCATCCGCGCCGTCTATCAAACGGAGCGTCCGCCTTCCAACTTAGGCATCGACCGAAAATTATCGCTCCGAACCGAGTGAGTTTGGGCTGATGGTGTAGTTCCACTCGCCGTGGAAGTCGTGGCGGGTGAGGTTGACGGCTTCAAGGTCGGCGTCGGTGATTTTGACGCCGGCCGG
>NZ_VWPL01000039.1 GCF_008630065.1 Blastochloris sulfoviridis | reverse complement strand
GTCGTTGGCGAGCAGGCTCGCAGCCGACAGCACCAGCGGCGTCTCCTCGTCGGTCGCCGCAAGGTCGTTGTGCGCGACAGGCGGCGCGTCGACGGGGATCGGTATCGTCCCATCTGCGAACTGCAGGAATTCGATGTCGGTCAACGTGTCGAGGCCATCGCGACCTGAGACCGTATCAGCGATCGTGACGACGCCGCTTGTCGTGAACCCGATCGCGTAATCGGCAAGATTGCCGCTGAACACCGCCGTGTCCGTGCCGCCGCCGCCGTCCAGATCGTCGGTGCCGGCGCCGCCTTCCAACACGTCATTGCCGGCCAAGCCGAGCAGCACGTTGTCGCCGCGGTTGCCGACGAGGCGATTGTCGAGTTCGTTGCCGGTGCCGTCGACGTCCTCGTCCCACAGCTTGATGGCTTCCTTGGTGTAGATCGCGTAAGCCGAGGGCACGTTGGCCGCCTCGCGGAACAGAGCGACGTCGACAAACCGCGTCATGTCGCTCACCTTGTGCCGTCCGGAATCGGCGATATAGAAGCCGAGGATCTCGCCGCTCGTCTCGCCATAGACGACGCCGGTGACCGTGACGACATGGTTCACCGCGCCCGAGTCCGCGTAGCCGGCCTCGCCCCACAGCGCACCGGCATTGACCGCGATGATCACGCCGCGGCCGCTGCGGACCAGATTGGCAATGCCCTGCTCGTTGTAGCCCTCGATCAGCGCGTTGCGGATGCCGTAGCTGTCGAGCAGCGCCTGCTGGCCCATATAGTTCGATCCGCCGCGCACATAGGGCGGCAGGTCAGGATCGGTCACCGCCCAGCCGTGCGCGATCGCGCGCTCCACCACGTCTGTCTCGGTGGTGGGCTGGCTGGCCTGGGTCAAGAGATTGGCGATCGAGGTCAGCGCGCATGTGCCCCAATAATCCGGCACGGCGTCGCCCTGCATGTAGTCGAGCTCGTTGGCCTTCGGGTAGCCGTAGACCAGCGCCGGCTCGCCGTCGACCAGCCCCTTCTCGGGCTTGGCGAAGTCGAGCAGGATCATGTTCTCCACATTGGCGGCAAGCACCGTGTCGATGGTGGTCTGCACCGTGTCGGTGCCCTCGCCGGCAAGTTCTTCAGTCACGTCGCCGGCATTGTCGACATAGTACGTGTCATCGCCGGCGGCCCCAACCATCAAGTCCGCACCGGTGACGCCGTCGAGGATGTTGTCTCTGGAATTGCCGATGATCCAGTTATTGAGGCTGTTCCCGGTGCCGTGGATGTCGTAGCCCTCAAGCAGGCGCAGTTCCTCGACGCCGGCGTTCAGGAGATAGTTGGCGCTGCTGACGACCATGTCGTAGCCTTCGCCGGCGAATTCGAGGATCGTGTCGTTGACGCTGTTGACGACGTAGATGTCGTCGCCTTTGCCGCCCTCCATGGTGTCGGCGCCGGCGCCGCCGTCGAGATAATCGTCGCCAAGCCCACCGAGCAGAATGTCGTTGCCGGCGCCGCCATAGAGCCAGTTGTTGTCGCTCTCCCAGTAATACAGCGTCTGCTTGACTTCGTTGTAGCCCGTGAAGCCGACGAGGATATCGTCGCCACTCCCGCCATACAGCACGTCGTCGCCGACCTGGCCGAACAGCCGGTCGTCGCTGGCACCGCCATAGAGCAGGTCGTTGCCGTCGCCGCCCTGCAACTCGTCTGTTCCCCCATTACCCTGTAACATGTCGTTGCCGAGCCCGCCCGACATCAGGTCGTTGCCGTCACCGCCGTACATCATGTCATCGTCGGTCTCGCCGTAGGACAGCGTCTGCTTCGTCTCGTTGATGCCAGTGAAGCCCATCATCATATCGTCGCCATCGCCGCCCCGCATGACGTCGTTGCCGACCTGTCCGAACATGTTGTCGTTGCCGGCCTCGCCGAGCAGGTGGTCATTGCCGACGCCACCCTGCAGTTCGTCGTCGTCGTCGCCGCCGAACAGCGTGTCGTTGCCGTCGTCGCCGAGCAGGAGATCCGCACCGGCGCCGCCGTCGAGGTAATCGTCGCCAAAATCGCCGAAGAGGTCGTCATTGCCGCTGCCGCCATAGAGCGTGTCGACGTCGGTCTCGCCGGCGGCGAGCGTCTGCTTGGCCTCATTTGCCGCCGTGAAGCCGACCAGGACGTCGTCGCCATCGCCGCCCCACAGGATATCGTTGCCAACCTGACCGAACATGCGGTCGTTGCCGGCTTCGCCGGCCAGCTGGTCGTTGCCCTCGTTGCCCTGCAACTCGTCATTGCCGGTGCTGCCGAACGCGATATCGTTGCCGGCGCCGCCTATGACGAAATCGTCCTCGCTGCCGCCGTCGAGATAGTCGTCGCCAAGACCGCCGGAGAGCACGTCAGAGCCGGTCCCGCCATAGAGATAGTCGTTGTCGGTCTCGCCGGAGGAGAGCGTCTGCTTGGGATCGTTGCTCGGCGTGAAGCCCAGCAGCGTGTCGTTGCCGTCGCCGCCATTCAGCACGTCGTTGCCGACATAGCCGAACAGCCGGTCGTCACCTGTGCCGCCGTCGAGATAGTCGTTGCCTTCGTTGGCCAGGAGGTCGTCCGCGCCTTCCTCGCCGTAGAGCTTGTCGTCGCCGGCATAGCCGAACAGCGTGTCGTTGCCGAGGCCGCCCCAGACCTTGTCGTTGCGCGTCGAGCCACCGACCAGGTCGTCGCCATTGCCGCCGAGGAAGTTGACCAGAAGATCGACGTTAAAAGGCGATTCGGCATAGTCATAATAATTCACATTGAATTCATCGTTGCCATCTGTTCCGATCAGGTAGTTCTTGTTTTTAGAATTGATCTTTATGTCGCTGGCGGTCCATTTGATTGTATAAACTATGCTGTGACTCACATACTGATACTGATTATCGCTGTCGCGCAGCGTGCGGTAGTTGCTCGCCGGCACGCTCTGGACGTAGTTCACCTTCGAGATGGTGACCGCCTCGCTCGACTTGGTCGGCGCCGCGACGGCGGCGGGCACCGCGACGGCATTGCCTGTCGTGTAGTAGAGGTAGTTGATCGCGCGGATCTCGGAGAGGCCGGCCTCGGCGGTCGTCTTGATCTCGCCGGTCTCGGCGACGCCGTTCTCGTTGGCATCGACCCAGGCGCGCAGCGTCGAAAGCTCGGTGCCGGTCAGCATGCCGTCGCCATTGGTGTCGAGCAAAATGAGGCCGTATTCGCTCATCCCCTGGCCGGCGGTGTTCAGCAGCACCGGCGTGTCCGCCGCGATCGACGGCGCCGGGTCGGCGCCGGGCGAGCGGCTCTCGTAGAACGCGCCGATGGGGTCGAGGAGCAAGCCACTCCAGCCGGAATAGACGATGCTGCTGACCGGGTTGACGAGCGTAGACACCGCCAAATCGGTCCATGAATTGTAATAGGTGTCCGAGAACAGGCCGCCCATATAGTAGCCGGCCATCAGCCCGTAGTCGAGATTGAGGAAGTCATTGAAGGTGTAACTAACACTGGTTAATGAACTTATGTTAGTTATGCTACCGTTTCCGTAATAGTTTATGTTGAAGTAGTACCCAAGATCGCCGATGATGAATGTTTCTGAACCAGTTACCAGAATGCTGTCAAGGAGGCTCCCTCCGCCACCCGTCCAACTCGCGATGCCATTGTCCGCAACCACGAGGCTCCCGCCGTTACTGAACGAAAACACGGCATTGCCGCTGGCGTCGGCTTCTATGCCCGTCACCGCACCGGCCGCGAAGTCGTATTCTTTGCCAATGCCGACATTGTCTGAAGCCAACGTGAAGTTAGTCACACCGCTGGCAGCCTCCGTTAAGAACCAATTCGGATTTCCCGACTGTTCGTCTATACCAGTCCATTGGAAAACACTCCCTTCTTGCTCCAGAAGGATATTCCCATTGAAATTTATCGGCGAAAAACCTGCGCCGTTTCGAATTTCATTAATTTCATTGGAGTTGAGCAGCAATGTTCCTCTGCCAGGCGCTGGCAGGTCAGGGAAGGGCTCCTCCAAGCCCATGGCTTTAAGGAGCGTTGAGATGACAGCATTGCTGTTACTTATTCCATTCGACTGACTGGATTCGAGCAGGCCCAACGGCGGATAACCAATATTCTTTTGATTAATCAGATCTCCTGCTGCCTGCGCCAACTGGACGTGCGCCATCACGTCTTGCTGGGAGCCGGAAAATATTTCTTGAGGAGCGAAGGTTGAATAATCGGCATTGGGCGAGGAGCCAGACGTGATGTAGTATTTTATGGTGTCGCTCGGCGAAATACCGATTGGCTTCGCTTGGCCATCCGACCCCGTAGCGAGGCCTTCCAACGATAGAATAACTTTGCCGGTGTCATCGCGTACCTCTATTATACCGTGAACGGCGATGCCAAGAGGCTTTTGTACATATACAATTGACCAATCACCCATCTGATGCCCCCGTGGTTGAGTTACCTTATGAGTTCGTAGCTCACAGTGTACGTCACGTGAATGTTTTGGGCGGCATTGCCGCGTCGGTCATAAGAGACCGATATGATCCAATCTGTTCTTCCGTACTTTGGAAACAAGAAGTCGATGCTCCGCAGAACCCGGAAGCGCCTGAGTTCGCAATGGCGGGTAGAGTCAATTGGAGGCCGGCATGACGCGCCTGCCTCCGACAACGCTGCTTCCACCGCTGCCGCGCCGCCTTGTTTCGCTCGCTCGACCAAGAAAGCGCGCAACGCCTTTGATAGGGGCGAGGGTTCCATTGTAGGAATCCCACCATAGCCCTTTTTTCGGATTATCTTGTCGATCTCAGTCTGGCCGATGTTTGATCCAGCTTCGAACGCCTGTGCACCGCAGGCCCCAGTCATGGCCACCAAGCCGAGCATCGCAAAGACGGGCATTATGGTGACAATGCATTTAGTTGCTCTCTCGTCTCCTGGCCGACTTTGCCGGGCCGCGGTGGTGGGACGGCGATCATGCGCCGAAGCGACACCTGCGATCCACGGCGTCCTGGACTTGCGGCCGTTACTTTGCGCGATCTGCGCCATGCTCGCCGTGCTCCTGCGCTCATTCATCGTCATAGTTCGGCGGCAGCGCATCGAACTATCGCCCGACCAACCGAATCCGTCCTCTCCCATTTGGGTAAGATGCCGAGTTTTATTTTTGCCTCCGGCCAACTCGCGGCGAACCGCGTCCAATGATCGGCCAGTCGGCGCTTGCGTGTGCCAAGCGGCCCGCTCCACCGGCTCAAGAGGCGAGGCGGGCCAGCAACGCCACCAGTTCCGTCTGGCCGCGCGTTCCCGTTTTCGCGAACACCGTCTTCAAATGAGTTCTGGCCGTACCGGTCTTCACGCCGCGGTCCGCGGCGATCTCCGCCAGCTTTCGGCCGTGCGCGATGCCGATGGCCACCTGCACCTCGGCGGGCGTGAGCCCGAAGGCCCGGCTGAGCAGGTCGGGTCGCGGCAGGGTCCGGGCCTCGGGGGCCGAAACGAACAACAACAGGCCCGCTTGGTCGAACACCGGCCGCGCGGCGGCCGCAATGGGCAGGGCATGGACGATCAGCGGCAGCCCGATGCTGCGCCGGACCGCCGTGGCCAGAGCCCTCGGGGATTGTCCGGCGCGTCCCATCAAACGCTGCAATCGTTCGTTCGACTCGGGGTCGCTCGCGGCCAGCCGTCCGCTTCGGATCATCAGGCCATCGCGGAGACAGCTTTCGGCGATGTCGTTGAACAGCAGGACTTGGCGGGCATCGTCGAGCAGAAAGCCGCCGCGCCCCAGCAAGCCGAGGATGTCAAGGACGCACGCCAGCGCAGGCATCCGTTCGATCGGGCCGGGCGCGATGCCGAGGTCCCCTCGTGTCGTTACCGGAGATTGGGCGATCTCCATCACCTCTCTCTCCCGGCCTCGTGTCCGTAGCGCAGGATGGGCGACAGCACATATTCGATGATGCGGCGCTGGCCGGTCTTGATCTCCACCGTCACCGCCATGCCGGGCCCGAAGGGCCAGGATTTACAGCCAGAAGCGTCGGGCGAACAATTGAACCTGCGATGCAATCACAGTTTGAGATCCCCGAAGTGGTGAGGAATCCTGATTGTCGCGCATGAGGCCATTTTGAGTGTCGCGCCACAGCCGCCGTCCTGGCGCGCCGCGATCGCTGGCAGGGGCGTCTTCTGAAGGCGCGACCAGTCGCTGTCGACGGCACGCACCTTGAGGCCGAACGCCTTTGCGATACGCAAAATCTCGGCCTCGCCCACCGCGGCGCCGCCGAGCTGGTGGCGGATGCGCTCGGGATCGGCGGCAAGGCCGTGGACCCTCAGCAACAGGACGAGGCAGGCCAGCCCACTGTCCGTCGTCTCCGCGCTCGCCCCTTGCCCCACGGTACGCCCTCACGTGAGGCGGACCCGAAATCCCCCCTCGCACCCTGAACTGTCGGCTGAACCGACGACTCCGCCTCGCGCCACTGTTGCAGGCTGCCTTAACGGAATCATAACGGTCGCTCAGTGGTTGTGCGTCTTCGTCCTTCGATGGCGCCGGAGGGCCTCTGGACGCCCTTGAAAATGGGATGGTATCGATCGATTTTGCGGTAAATCACGTACAGCCCGAGCTTGGCTTCATGGTGCACGACGTCGCGGTCCTGTGGTGACGTGATCGAGCCGTCGCGCACCGACGTGGTCGCGGATGAGCGACTGAATCCAGGATGCGCCGGCGCTCGACGATCAGCGCCTTCTTGGTCATCCCCATGTATTTCATGCGCAGCCGAATTTCATGCGCAGCCGAAAATCGGTTGCCTCGTCGAGCCGGTGTCGCTTCGGCAATATGCGATCCATGCCGATGACGATGAGGTCCGATTCCGTGATCTTGATCTCGTCATCGCGTCGCTTGTCGAGGCGGTGATGCCGGCGATCGATCTCGGCCTGCACGAGGAAGGCATCTCGCCAGCGTCGAAGCGTCGCCCAGTGCTTTTCGGCTTCTTCGGGATCGCCGCCGCACCGGAACCAGACAGCTTTGCCGGGCTCGATGATGACGTCTTCGGGGTGCGGGAGGTCCTTCGGTCGCTCGCTGCCGGGGGCGCTGTATCTCGCGACGTCGTCACGCCAGAATGCATGGCTCTCCGGACCTGTGCGGCGCGAGGTGCGCCGTCACTGCCGGAGCCCCGCGACGGGCCATCGGTCGGCGGGACATTGCATTGGCCCCGTGCGTGGCTACCGCCCAGGACGCGGACAGGAATGCTCTGTTCGGGACGGAAAGCCTGTCCGAGCTTGAGCCCTTCGGAGCATAGGCGGCGCTTCTACTATTGATTGCCACTTTCGGCTGTGCTTCCCTCCTGTTCACGCTCCGGACGTTCGCAGTCCGTGTTTCCTCGGGGGGACGATGCCAGCCGCGTTCAGGTCGAATCAGGGCGCAGAACCCGACACGCAGTTTTTCGGGAAGCGCCTCCAGCACTTCCGGTTTTTTGGCGTGTGATGATCCGATGACCGGCTTCGCCGACCTCTTCAAGCTGGTCACCGAGCGTCCGGAGCCGTTCCCGTGGCAGGCAGCCCTGTACGAGCGGCTGCGGGCCGGCGACATCCCGGCGGCACTCGACATTCCCACGGGGCTCGGCAAGACGTCGGTGATCGCGGTCTGGCTGATCGCCCAGGCGCTCGGCGCACACGTGCCGCGGCGACTGATCTATGTCGTCGATCGTCGCGCGGTCGTCGATCAGGCGTCGGCGGAGGCCGCGGCGATCGCGGCGCGCGTCGGCGGCGATGGCGAGCCGGGCGCGGTGGGCGATGACGTCCGGGCTGCCTTGGGACTATCGCGGGGCGAGGCGCTTCGGATCGCAACGCTGCGCGGCCAGTTCGCGGCCAACCGGCTGTGGTTTACCGATCCCGGCGCGGCCGCGATCATCGTCGGCACGGTCGATATGATCGGCTCGCGGCTGTTGTTCGGGGGCTACGGCGTCTCGCGGAAGATGCGCCCGGTCCACGCGGGGTTGATCGCCTGCGACACGCTCGTGGTGCTCGACGAGGCCCATCTGTGCGCGCCGTTCCTCGCGCTGCTGGACGAGGCCGGGGCCACCGCCGCGGCGGCTGCCGTCCCGGTGCCGACGCTGCGGGTGATGGCGCTGACGGCGACCGGCCGCGGCAGGCCCGGACCGTCGGCGCCGCTCTCGCTCGCAGATGCCGATTTTGCGCATCCCATGGTGCGGGCGCGGCTCGATGCGCAAAAGCCGCTGCGGATCGACGACGCCGGCGACGGCGCGCTGCACGAGGGTCTGGCACGCCATGCCTGGGAGGCGAGACAGGCGCCGGACGGCACGCCCCGCCGCGTGCTGGTGTTCTGCGACAGCCGCAAGGCGGCGCAGCAGGTGCGCGATCTGCTCGTGAAGCAGGAACGCAAGGACGGACGTGTCCGCCTGCTGACCGGGCAGCGCCGCGTTTTGGAGCGCGAGCGCCTCGTGCGGGAGGACGTTTATCGCTGGTTCCTGGAGGGCACGCCGCCGAATGGCGAGCCGGCGCCGGCCTTCCTGGTCGCCACCTCGGCCGGTGAGGTCGGCGTCGATCTCGATGCCGACGCGCTGGTGTGCGATCTCGTGGCGTTCGAGCGCATGGTGCAGCGCCTCGGCCGGGTCAACCGGCGCGGCGGCGCGGCGCCGGCACCGGTGGTGGTGGTTGCGCCGCCGCCGGCCAAGGCCAAACCTGAGGACGCTGCCCGCCGCCGCGCGCTGGAAGCCCTGCCGGCGCTGCCCGATGGTGCGCTGGATGCCAGCGTCGGCGCGGTGCATGCGCTGAAAGCCCGTGCGGCGGCGGATCCGGCACTCAAAGCGATCCTTGAGGCGGCGACGACGCCCGATCCGCTGCGCCCTGCGCTCACGCTGCCGCTGGTCGAGGCGTGGTCGATGACCGCGCTCGACACCCACACCGGGCGGCCCGAGGTCGAGCCGTGGCTGCGCGGCTGGATCGAGGAGGACGAGCCCGAGGTCGAAATCGTCTGGCGGCGCCTGCTGCCTTGGCGCGCCGACGACAAAGAACCTGCGCCGGATGAAATCAATCGTTTCTTCGAACGCGCATCCATCCAACGTTCGGAGATCCTGGAGGCGCCAGTCTCTGCGGTGCTTGACGTGCTGAAGAAGCGAATCGAAGCGCTAAGCAAGGTGGACGCCGCAGTGTCGGCGAACGGACTGAAGAACTCGGTCGTTCTGCTGCTCGATCAGAAAAACGAGTTCGTCGCGGCGTGGACGTCCGAGGCGTTCGGCAAGGAACTGGAAAAGACGCGGACGCGCGACATCCTGGCACGCAAGCTCGCCGGCAAGCGCCTCGTCCTGCAGGCCGACCTCGGCGGCCTCGATGCCGACGGGCTGCTCGATGCCCGCGCCGATGGGCCGAAACGAACGCTCGACGACGAGCCGGACCCCGCGCACGGCTGGACCGAGGCTGAGATCGCCGCCATCGGCTGGCGGGTGCGGCGGATCGAGGGCGACGAACCGCCGGAGGATGGCTGGGCGCGCGCCTTCGCGCTGCCGCTCGGCAGCGGCGACGAGCAGGACCCGGCCCAGCTTGTTGTCGAGAACCGGCTTGCCGCGGAGCCGCCCGGGGCCGATCGCGCGACCGGCCGCACCTCCGAAACCATTGCCGAGCACCACGGCCGCGTCGAAGCTGTGGCCCATCGGCTTGCCGATCGCCTGAACCTCTCCGCCGAGCTTCGCGCGGTGCTGGCGGCGGCGGCGCGGCTGCACGATCACGGCAAGCGGCGTCCGCTGTGGCAGGACGCGATGGGCGCGCCGAAAGACGGCCGGCCCTATGCCAAGACCACCGGCAAAGGCGGCAACCCGGCGCTGCTCGCCGGCTACCGCCACGAGTTCGGCTCGCTGGTGGCGGCGCTGCGCGATCCGGCGCTCGCTGGCGAACTGGCGGGGCTGTCGGACGATCTGCGCGACCTCGCGCTGCATCTGGTCGCTGCTCACCACGGTCTTGCACGGCCGGTGATGCCACCGATCCTGCCACCGGCGCCGGGCGCGCCCGACGACCTGCCGCCCTCGGCTGCAGAGACGATTGCGCGCGAGGCCGCGCTGCGCTTCGCACGGCTGCAGAAGATTTGGGGACCATGGGGGCTGGCGTGGTGGGAGGCGGTGTTCCGCGCCGCCGATTGGCACGCCTCGGCGCCGGATGCTGCGAGCGGGAAACCCGGAGACGGCCGATGAGCGAGGCTTCGATCCCGGTCGATCTGTTCAATCCCGGCCAGGTGTTCGCCTGCCTCGGCCTGATCGAGGCCGCGGACATTCTGCTCGGCGGCGCCGCGGGCGGCTTTCAATGGGACACCGGCGAGCGCGACCTGTTCGTCCTCAGCGCCAATGGCACAGACAATCCGGTCGAAGCGGTGCTGGCGTTCCTGGCCGAGGCGGAGGCCGTCGCCGTCGTTCCGCACGGCGGGGCGCTTTCGACCGAGAAGTGGGGCGTCCGGTCCATTCCATCCGAGCGCGACGTGTTCCCGTGCCCGCGCCCCGACACGCCGAGCGCCCTGCCGTGCCGGCTCGTCGCCGGCGAGCGGTCGATCTTCGTATCGCATTGGGTCGACCGCTCGTCGGCCGGGATCGACAATGTCAAGTTCTGGGCCGGCATGGCGGGCTATCCGGGGCCGGCGCTGGTGCGCGATCTGCTGGCGCAAGTTCGCACTTGGTCCGCGAACCAGCGGGCGGCGGCGGGGGCCGATCCGTTCGGCAATCTCGACCCGTCGAGCGCAAGCGCGGTGCAGTCGAGCAATCTGCGGTTCGACTATCGCGCCGGCACCATCCCGTTCGATGCGGGCTTCTCGACCAACGCGCACAGCGACGTGGCGATGATCGGCTTCCCGCTGGTCGACCTCCTCGCTGCGATCGGCCTCGAACATGCGCGGCCGCACCGCATCGACAAGCTCACCTACAGATACGCCGTCTGGCGCGACCTGCTCACACCCCCGCTCGCCCGCGCGGCACTCGGCACCGCCGGTCTCGGCTTCACAACTCGCACGTTCCGCATCGATCTCGGCTGGCCCGGTCAGGAGAACCAGGCCCGCGCCATCAAGCTCGCCCGGGAGGACACCGCATCATGACCGCGCCGCACGCCTTGACCTCCGAACTTCTCACCGCCTTCGCCGAGGATCCGCGCGGCCCGGTGGCGCTCGCGCTGCGCCAGCAACTGGTGCCGGTGGAGGGCGAGGGCGGCGTGGTGTTCCCGCCGACCTATGCCGACATCGGCTATTCGCTCGACACGCTGTCCGACGGCACCAAGGTGGTGACCATCGACTCGGTCGGCGCCCAAGCCAACCGCATCGAGCCGCTCTTCAAGCGCGCCGCACCGGGCCGGCCGGACAACCCGCTGGCGGCGCTGGTGCCGCAGATCGACATCGCCATCGGCAATGACAGGACGGTCTCGATTCTCGATGCCGGCCACCGGCTCGGCGATGCGCTGATCCGCTCGTCCGGACTGGCGGACGACGCGCGCGCGGCGTTCAAGCTCTATCAGGACAATGGCGACGCCAGCGCGCTCGCCAAGCTTGCCCCGACATCGCTGGTGTTCGGCGCGTGGGACTCGCGCGACACCCAGGCCAAGCTGCCGCGCATCCTGCAATCGGTGATCCGGGCGTGGGATGTCGATGTGCTGCATCGCGCGGCGCAGTACGTGCCGCCGATCGATTATGTCGCCGAGGGCGCGCTGGAGGAGACCGGCGACAAGAGCGAGAACGATGTCCGCTCCCAGCTCGGGTTCCGCCACGCGCCGGCCGTGTGGCGCGACGACGGCCGCAAGGAGAAGGTGCTCGGCGGCGTCGTGGTGCGCGGCGAGATCCGGCGCGATGTGACGATCAACCTCGTCGCGCTGCGCCAGCTTGGCGGCGACAACGGCGCGGCGCTGCGGCGCTACGTGCTCGGCCTCGCGCTGGTGGCGGCGGCCGAACCGCCCGAAGCCTTCCTGCGCCAGGGCTGCCTGCTCACGCCGGCGCCGAACGGCGCCTCCGACTGGGCGATGGTCGCCCGCACCGGCGAGCGGACGCCGGTCGCGCTCGATGCCGACCACGCACTGAAGATCGCGCGCGAGGCGAAGGCGGCATTCGGCGTCGCGCCGGACCGCACGGTGAAATTCGACCCCGGCCGCGCCCGCGACGCGCTCGACGAGAAGAAGGACGGCAAGACGAAGAAGAAGGCGAAGGGCTGACAACGGCCATGGCCGCGCACGCGCTGCTGATCGAGGTTCGGCTGCTGGACGGCCGCTATCACGGCCTCGGCGACTGGCCGCCGTCGCCGTTCCGGCTGTTCGCGGCGCTCATCGCCGGCGCCTATGGCGGCCGCTGGGTGGCGGAGCCGCGCCACGACAAGGACGCGGCCTTTCGCTGGCTCGAAGGGCTGCGCCAGCCCGAGATCGCCGCGCCGCGCGCGGTGCGCTCGCGTGCCACCACCATCTACGTGCCGAACAACGATCTCGATTCCGTCGGCGGCGATCCGGCACGCATCGCGGAGATCCGCGGCTCGACCAAGCAGTTCGTTCCGTGGCTGTTCGAGCCCGACGTGCCACTCGTCTATGCGTGGCGGTTCGAGGACGGCGCCGGGCACGCCGACCGCATCGCCGCGCTGGCCGAGCGCCTTTGCGCGCTGGGACGCGGCATCGATATGGCGTTTGCCCGCGCCGCGGTCGTCGAGGCCGGCGTCGCCGAGGCGCGGCTCATTGACCACGGCGGACCGCTGTTCGTGCCGGGCGGCGCGGGAGAGGGCGAGCGGCTCGCCTGCCCGACGCGCGGCAGCTTCCTGTCGCTGGTCGAACGCCACGCCGCCGAGAGAGCGCGCTTCACCACCTATCGCGAGGGACGCACGACCCGCACCAGCTTCCGCAAGGCACCGAACGCGCGGGCGGTCCAGGTGGCGTACGCGCGCCCATCGACCTTCCTGCTGTTCGAGTTGCGCGGCACGGATGGGAAGTTTCGGCCGCAGCCGGTCGAGCGTGCGCTGGCACTGACGCTCGCGGTGCGCGACCGCTTGGTCGAGCGCCTTTCCACCGCGCTGCCGGAGCAGGCGGCGCATGTGCTGCGCTACGCGAAGGGCGACAGGGACGCCCCCGACGCCGACAAGGCGCTCAGGCTGCGCGTCCTCGCGCTGCCGTCGATCGGCCACGCTCATGCCGGCCTCGCGCTGCGCCGGCTCGCGGTCGAGATCCCCTCGGGCTGCCCGCTGCGCGTCGAGGATGTGACGTGGGGCCTCTCCGGGCTCGACCTCTCCGAGATCGACGGCGACACCGGCGAAATCCTCCGCGACGGCCCGATGCTGGTGCCGGCGAGCGACCGCCGGATGCTCGGCCGCTACGCCACCGTCTCCGCCCGCCGCTGGCGGACGGTGACGCCGGTGGCGCTGCCGGTTGCTGCGCGCAACGGGCGCCGGGGCGCCGAGCGCCTGCAGGCCGAAACGCTCGCCGCCGGCCGGCTCGCCGATGCCCTGCGCCACGCCGGGCGCGATGCGCGCGGCACCGTGCTGGCGGTGCGCCGCGAGCCGTTCCACGCCGGCGGCGTGCCGGCAGACCGCTTCGCCGGCGACCGCTTTGCCGCCGGGCGGCTCGCCCATGCCGAGATCGTGTTCCCGCAGCCGGTCTCAGGCCCGCTGGTGCTGGGCGACGGCCGCTTCCTCGGCCTCGGCCTGTTCGCGCCGGTGGACGAGGTGCCGGGCATCCTCGCCTTCGGGCTCGCTGGCGACGCGGTGCCGCCAGCGTTGGCGCCGCGGCTCGCCGCCGCCGCGAGGCGTGCGGTGATGGCGCGGGTGCGCGATGCGCTCGACCTGCGCCCCGATGCCGGCCTGCCGCTGTTCTTCAGCGGCCATGCCGCGGATGGCGCGCCGGCCCGCACCGGCACCCACGATCATCTGTTCGTCGCGGTCGAGCCCGGCTGCGCGCCGCGCTTGCTGGTGATCGCGCCGCACCGTGCAGCGCGGCGTGAGGCCACGGGCAACGAGCGCAATCACCTCGCCACGCTGGAGCGGGCTTTCTGCGGTTTCGAGCGGCTGGTGGCCGGCCGCGATGGCGCCTTCGGTCTGGTGCCGCTGGTGGAACCAGCGCCGGGCGACCGGCTGATCGGGCCGTCATCGGCCTGGATCTCGGCAACGGCGTACCGGCCGACCCGTCACCCCAAGCGCGGCGACGATCCCGCGGCATTCCTCGCCGCCGACATCGCAGCCGAGTGCGCCGCCCGCGGCCTGCCGGCACCGGAGAGGATCGACATCGCCGACCTGCAGGCGGGCCCGCGCGGCGGCCTTGCGGCGTCGGTGCGCCTGACGTTCGCGGTGGCGGTGGCGGGGCCGATCCTGCTCGGCCGCGACGCCCACCAGGGCGGCGGGCTGTTTCTGGCGGAGTGAGGAATACGAAAAGGATCGGGTTGTCCTGAAATGAAACAGCGGACGCCGGAGACCGGCGCCCGCTGTCCATCATTCAGTCAATCAGTTCCCGTCGGCGAGGTGCTGCGCCTCGGGGAACTTCTTGCCGGTCAGGACCTCGGAGATGCGACCTGGGTTCACGCCCAAAGACGCAGCCAGGGTGTGCTGGGCCACGCCATTCTTGCGGCGTTGCCAGATCTCGATGGCGTCTTCGAGTGTCAGCGGAGGTGACGTGGGCTTTGCGCGCATGGTCACTCCCGATGCGTCGGAGAGTTGCCCGAGTTCTTCATGATCTCGATCGAGCGATCACAGTCAGCCTCGTTGACATAGGCTTCGCTGCTGACAGCGATGATTCGGCCGTTGGTTTGATAGCGCCAACGCCATTGCTGGTTTGCATCACGGTACTTCGTATACAAGTGCGCGTCCTGTTGCTGGAAGGCGCGGCTTGAAAAGTCGACGGATGGCGCTATCGTACGCAACGCTTCACAAGCGATATGCCTTCCGCGGCCAAACCGCTGAAGTTGCCCCAGCCCCTCGAATTTGCCGATTCGAGGGGCTGACTACTTTCGCGTGAAAGTCCCACACCGTGTGAGATTATGCAATAGGGATCTATATTCCCTTTTTAACCCTTCCCCAATCCATAAGCCGAATTTTGACGAGGCGCTGGTTTTCCGCTAAGAAAGTGGCGGCGCGGTTCCCGGGCTTCACGCTCGGGCCTCATTGAAGCTGGATCGGGGCAGGGTTCGCTTCCCCAGATTGAACCACTTCCCGCGCCCTGGCCCACCTCTTGCACCTAATGCGTGCAGGAGGTGGCCATGTCTTCGTCCGAAACACGCGCCGATCCGCCGGCCGGCTCCGTGCCCGGCGACACGCCCGCCGCGTCGGCCCGCCCGGCCGCCCGCCAGGGCGAGCTGGCGCTGTTCGCGCCGCCGGCCGCCACCGACGAGATGCTGGTGCCGGCGCGCATGGTCAATGAATGGACCTACTGCCCGCGCCTCGCCGTGCTGGAATGGGGCCGCGGCGAGTGGGCCGGCAATGCCGACACCGCCGCCGGCCGCCGCGCCCACAAGGCGACCGAGACCGGCGCCGCCCCCGCGCTGCCCGAGCCCGAGGCGCTGCCCGACGACAAAGCCCTCAAGACCCGCCGGCTGCTGCTCGCCTCCGAGCGGCTGGGCCTCACCGCCGAACTCGATGTCATCGAGGCCGACGACGGCTGCGTCGTGCCGGTCGACATCAAGACCGGCAAGCGCCCGCATGTCGCCGAGGGCGCGTATTTGCCCGAGCGCGTGCAGGTGTGCGTGCAGGCGCTGCTGCTGCGCGAGGCGGGCTATGTATGCGACGAAGGCGCGCTGTGGTTCGCCGACAGCCGCGAGCGGGTGCGCGTGGAGCTGACCGACGAGCTGATCGCCACCGCGCTGCGTGCCGCCTCCGACCTGCGGCTGACCGTGGCGTCCGGCCGCCTGCCGCCGCCGCTCGATCATTCGCAAAAATGCGTGCGCTGCTCGCTGTTGCCGATCTGCCTGCCCGACGAGGTCAACTGGTTCCGCAAGGGGGCGATCGCCCGCACGCCGCCGCCGGCCGCGACGCCGGCGCTGCCGCTCTACGTGCAGACGCCGGGGGCGCGGGTGACCAAGAAGGACTTCACCCTGGTCGTGCAGGTCGAGGGCGAGGCCGACCGCGCGGTGCCGCTCGACGAGGTCTCCGAACTGGTGCTGGCCGGGCCCATCTCGCTCACCACGCCCGCCGTGCACGAGCTGCTGCGCCGCGACGTGCCGGTGGCGTGGATGTCGTCGGGCTTCTGGTATCTCGGCTCCACCGGCCCGCAGGGGCCGCGCAGCGCCGCCGTGCGCACCGCGCAATATGCCTTCGCGGCCGACGAGGCGCGCCGGCTTGTGTTCGCGCGCGAACTGGTGGCCGCCAAGATTCGCAATTCGCGCACCATTTTGCGACGCAATTGGCGCGGCGAGGATGGCGAGCGCGGCCCGCTGCTCGATCGCCTCGCCTTGCTCGCCGACCGCACCGCGCGCGCCGACAACGCAGCCGCGCTGCTTGGACTCGAGGGCGAGGCGGCGGCGCTCTATTTCCGTGCGCTGCCGAAGCTGTTCACGGAAGGTGTTGCGGCGCTGCCGGCGTTTGCGTTCGAGCGGCGCAACCGCCGCCCGCCGGCCGATCCGGTGAACGCCTGCCTGTCGCTGCTCTATGCCGTGCTGACGCGCACGTTCGCATCCGCGATCTCGGTCGCCGGCCTCGATCCGTGGAAGGGCGTCTATCATGTCGAGCGGCCGGGGCGCCCCGCGCTGGCGCTCGACCTGATCGAGCCGTTCCGCCCGGTGCTGGCCGATTCCGCCGTGCTGATGGCGCTCAACAATGGCGAACTGGCGCCGGACGATTTCGTCTCCGCCGCCGGCGGCTGCAACCTGAAGCCCAAGGCGCGGCGCGCGCTGATCGCCGCCTACGAGCGCCGGCTCGACCAGGAGACCACGCATCCGGCGTTCGGTTATCAGGTGTCGATGCGCCGGCTGATCCAGATTCAAGCCCGGCTGTTCGCGCGCTTCGTCTCGGGCGAGATCCCGCGCTATCCGCATTACGTGCCCAGGTGAGAAGCAGCTGATGACCCGCCGCTCCAACGCCGAGCACGCCTATGTGGTCGCCTACGACATCTCCGACCCCAAGCGCTGGCGGCGCGTGTTCAAGACCATGAAGGGCTACGGCCGCTGGCTGCAGCTGTCGGTGTTCCACTGCCGGCTCGACGGCGGCCGCCGCGCCGAGATGGCCTCGATGCTCGAAGACCTGATCGACCGCGACACCGACCACGTCATCATCCTCGATCTCGGCCCGGCCGAGGATGTCGAGCTTGCGGTCGAGAGCCTCGGCAAGAGCTTCCAGCCGATCGAGCGGCGCGCGGTGGTGATCTGACGTCGGGCGTGTCGGGCACCACGCCCTCTCGATCCGCGTCGAGGTGAACGGTCAGCCGGATGCGATGCGGCAGTAGCCCAGCCGCTGCGGTGATGAACCGTGCGGCAGCACCGCACGCGAAGACGTGCGCCGCAAGAAGTGCGAGGTATTCTGACATCGGGAAGTCTCTCCAGGTGGTTGCTTGGTCTGTCCGTGCGGTCGGTCGCGGCGAGCGCACATGCGACGCTCGTCGACCTGCCGACCGACCTCGGCGATCTGCGTTCGGGCCTGTCCCGGGCGTCCCGCCCGGGCCTCATTGAAGCGTGAATGTCGACGTGCGCACCGAAGCTCGCCGCGCCGCGCCTCTCCCGCGCGTCACGCTCGGGCCTCATTGAAACAGCGCCCCTCGGGACGCCGCGATCTTCCGGACACGGCGGAACCTCGTCGCACGCTGTCCCGTGCCGCGGCGTGTCGGGGAGGGGGCGCAGGTGGCGCGCGATGTAGGGCGTCACTGTGCCCTGGCGAGCTAGAGCATTTTCCGCACAAGTGGATACCGGTTGCGCGAAAGAAAATGCGACAAACCAGAAACTTAGAGCGTCTGATCTGATGCAGTCAGATCGGATCACGCTCTAGGCGGCCGGTCCCAGCGTCGGAGAAGGTGATCGCCGGGCCCGGATGCGCTAGTCTTGCGAGCGGTTCGGTGATGCGGATTTCCGCGGCACCGCTCGCAGCGGCGCAAGCCTCTGAAACGACGAAGATGTTTGACATCGTGAAGGGTTTGCGCCATGCTTCTGCACCGTTCGGTGAAGCGTGCCGGCGGAACCGCTCGCAGAACGCGTCGCAAGCCCCGGCCAGATCTCCGGAAAGGGCAGGGGGGGCCTCTCCCGAGCTTCACGCTCGGGCCTCATTGAAGCGAAATCGGCGAGGCTGTGGACTTTGTCCGCCGTCCACCGCCTCTCCCGAGCTTCACGCTCGGGCCTCATTGAAGCGACACGGCGCCGGTCGATCTGCTGTCCGCAATGGCCGGCCTCTCCCGAGCTTCACGCTCGGGCCTCATTGAAGCGCCGTTTCCGGCACGCCTACGTTGGCCCCTCGCCGGGCCGCCTCTCCCGAGCTTCACGCTCGGGCCTCATTGAAGCCTCGCAATGCACCGGCACCGGGCCGCGGATCGGCACGGGCCTCTCCCGAGCTTCACGCTCGGGCCTCATTGAAGCGGCACCAACAACGTCTATGCCTATGTGCGCGGCAAGGCCTCTCCCGAGCTTCACGCTCGGGCCTCATTGAAGCCCCTGACGCCAGACCCGCAGACCGATCTGCCGCTGCTCGGCCTCTCCCGAGCTTCACGCTCGGGCCTCATTGAAGCATTTCTGCAGAGGATTTGACGAGACTGCCAAGCATACGCCTCTCCCGAGCTTCACGCTCGGGCCTCATTGAAGCCTCCGCGACCTGTGGAGGGAATGGCGGCGGCGGGCCAGGCCTCTCCCGAGCTTCACGCTCGGGCCTCATTGAAGCAGCTTTTCGGTATGGCTGTCGGCGCTCATTTCGCGATCGCCTCTCCCGAGCTTCACGCTCGGGCCTCATTGAAGCCCCTTAGCGTCGAGCCTTTAAGACGCAAACAATACCGGCCTCTCCCGAGCTTCACGCTCGGGCCTCATTGAAGCTTAAACTCAGGGGGAGGCTCACATCAGAGCTTCCCTGCCTCTCCCGAGCTTCACGCTCGGGCCTCATTGAAGCACCAGCGCCGTCGCCGGATCCGTTGTCACCTTCGCCGGGCCTCTCCCGAGCTTCACGCTCGGGCCTCATTGAAGCTATGGGGCAAGGAGGGCGGTAAGACCTGCGAGCCCCGACGCCTCTCCCGAGCTTCACGCTCGGGCCTCATTGAAGCAGCGAGGACGTCCTGCACACCGCCCGCCACCACCTCGGCCTCTCCCGAGCTTCACGCTCGGGCCTCATTGAAGCGGTGACGTAGTGCGCCTGAAACGGCGCGGTATCGTTGCCTCTCCCGAGCTTCACGCTCGGGCCTCATTGAAGCGGGGCGACGTTGCGGATGGCGGCGGACGGATCCTTGCCTCTCCCGAGCTTCACGCTCGGGCCTCATTGAAGCGTTGCAGGTAGGGCAACCTGGGCCAGACCCTAAACGCGCCTCTCCCGAGCTTCACGCTCGGGCCTCATTGAAGCACCTTACCACCGATGAACCGAGTCCACTTTGATTCGGCCTCTCCCGAGCTTCACGCTCGGGCCTCATTGAAGCCTCTTTGCCGGCGCCGCACCATCTGCACCAAACCGGCCTCTCCCGAGCTTCACGCTCGGGCCTCATTGAAGCTAGAACCGCGTGACACCCGCCCGACCCTAGCCGACGCGCCTCTCCCGAGCTTCACGCTCGGGCCTCATTGAAGCCTCGCGTGACTGGCTCCCTCACTATTGGAACCGTCACGAGGCCTCTCCCGAGCTTCACGCTCGGGCCTCATTGAAGCGCAGCAGACTGAGGTTGTCGCGCTCCAGCCCAAGGCGCGCCTCTCCCGAGCTTCACGCTCGGGCCTCATTGAAGCTGCAGCCATGTATGCGCGTCCCACCCTTTACGAGGATGCCTCTCCCGAGCTTCACGCTCGGGCCTCATTGAAGCGTCTGCTCCAGCTCGGCCTGCTTGATCATCACCTCACGCCTCTCCCGAGCTTCACGCTCGGGCCTCATTGAAGCGTCGTTAGCGACGGCACCACGACGGATCGACCAGCGCCGCCTCTCCCGAGCTTCACGCTCGGGCCTCATTGAAGCATGAAAATCCGCGACAGCGCTCCGGTCACGTAGGCTTCGCCTCTCCCGAGCTTCACGCTCGGGCCTCATTGAAGCACTGGAATGCGCGCCTCCGAGCTGCGGGGGCTGACTTGGCCTCTCCCGAGCTTCACGCTCGGGCCTCATTGAAGCACTACTAATGTCCTCCAACATGGCCACGATAGTCTCGGCCTCTCCCGAGCTTCACGCTCGGGCCTCATTGAAGCACCGTCATCGCGGATGCGGCGTGCCATGCTGTCTGCGCCTCTCCCGAGCTTCACGCTCGGGCCTCATTGAAGCTTGTCTTGTGTTTCCACTAAATTACTAATGGTCATACTGCCTCTCCCGAGCTTCACGCTCGGGCCTCATTGAAGCGCTACAAATTGCGACAACACTGGCGCCGTAATGGACAGGCCTCTCCCGAGCTTCACGCTCGGGCCTCATTGAAGCCAGGATGCGCTGCACGATCTTCCTGAGCGCGGGCTTGGCCTCTCCCGAGCTTCACGCTCGGGCCTCATTGAAGCGCTTCGCGGCGCGCTCTGTCTCTCTCCGCCAGCGCCGCCTCTCCCGAGCTTCACGCTCGGGCCTCATTGAAGCATGATGACGCCCGGCTTTTGCATCAGGTCAGCCACAAGCCTCTCCCGAGCTTCACGCTCGGGCCTCATTGAAGCTCACCCGTGCGCCTTGCAATGGCTTTGCTTACCTTGCCTCTCCCGAGCTTCACGCTCGGGCCTCATTGAAGCTCCGCCTGATAGTTCCGGTCGCGGTCGATCCTCGCGCGCCTCTCCCGAGCTTCACGCTCGGGCCTCATTGAAGCTCCCCGTACGGGAATGCTTGCCGGCGTAAACGAAAACGCCTCTCCCGAGCTTCACGCTCGGGCCTCATTGAAGCTCGGGCGCGCAATCGCTCGCTCGATATTCCGCTGCGGGGCCTCTCCCGAGCTTCACGCTCGGGCCTCATTGAAGCACCGTCATCGCGGATGCGATAGAGCAGGTCTGTCGCGCCGCCTCTCCCGAGCTTCACGCTCGGGCCTCATTGAAGCTTATCTGTGCACGTCAATGCACACAAAGCCGTTTGGCCTCTCCCGAGCTTCACGCTCGGGCCTCATTGAAGCAGTCCTCCACCGGTTCGTAAGTGGCGCGGAAGATGTCGGCCTCTCCCGAGCTTCACGCTCGGGCCTCATTGAAGCGGCAGCGTCGGGTCCACAGCCAGCCCCGACCCTACGCCTCTCCCGAGCTTCACGCTCGGGCCTCATTGAAGCTCTTTTTCAGCTCTTTCCACGCGGCTTCATGCCGCGGGCCTCTCCCGAGCTTCACGCTCGGGCCTCATTGAAGCGTTTCGCAGTCGATCGACGTCCTGTAGCCGCCGTTGTGCCTCTCCCGAGCTTCACGCTCGGGCCTCATTGAAGCGTAGGGATTAATGTGCATCTTACTCACAGATCAATACGCCTCTCCCGAGCTTCACGCTCGGGCCTCATTGAAGCATGGTAAGGTGGTGTTGCTGGAGTAGGAGAAGTTAAGCCTCTCCCGAGCTTCACGCTCGGGCCTCATTGAAGCGCCAGTTAAGGATGAACACCGACCCTCCGCATACAGAGCCTCTCCCGAGCTTCACGCTCGGGCCTCATTGAAGCGCTGCGACAGGATCGCTAATGCGTAGCTGCTCAACGCCTCTCCCGAGCTTCACGCTCGGGCCTCATTGAAGCGCGGGCGGATCAATAATTTCGTCGATCACCTCCGAAGCGCCTCTCCCGAGCTTCACGCTCGGGCCTCATTGAAGCCCTTCATACGAGCGGTTAATGTCATCCATCGACAGAGCCTCTCCCGAGCTTCACGCTCGGGCCTCATTGAAGCTTTGAAAATCTCAGCTTGACGTTCCGAAGAACGATAGCGCCTCTCCCGAGCTTCACGCTCGGGCCTCATTGAAGCCATGGTTGACTGCACAGCGCGTTCAATGCGGTTTAGTCCGCCTCTCCCGAGCTTCACGCTCGGGCCTCATTGAAGCCAGGAAGACGAGATTATTCGTCGCATGCTGCACGATGCCTCTCCCGAGCTTCACGCTCGGGCCTCATTGAAGCTTTCTGAAAGCCTTTGATCTTGCGCTTAGGCATTACGCCTCTCCCGAGCTTCACGCTCGGGCCTCATTGAAGCTGCTGGAACTGGTGCAGACGATGGAGGCGTTTACGGAGCCTCTCCCGAGCTTCACGCTCGGGCCTCATTGAAGCATCTGGTGTCGCCTGCCGCGCTATCGCGGTCTACAGGCCTCTCCCGAGCTTCACGCTCGGGCCTCATTGAAGCCTGTGCGGCTCGAACGCACTGGCCTATGTGGCCGGGCCTCTCCCGAGCTTCACGCTCGGGCCTCATTGAAGCAGCGGAGAGCCGTCGATCATCTTGTCGAGCAACTGGCCGGCCTCTCCCGAGCTTCACGCTCGGGCCTCATTGAAGCGGCACCATCAGGTTGAGGCCGTTGAGGGTGAGATTGGCCTCTCCCGAGCTTCACGCTCGGGCCTCATTGAAGCCTCGGTCTTGCGAGCGGCGCCGGCCTTCTTCTCCAGCTCGCCTCTCCCGAGCTTCACGCTCGGGCCTCATTGAAGCCCGCCCGCACCCGCCACGTGCCGGCGGGCCGTCTGCGCCTCTCCCGAGCTTCACGCTCGGGCCTCATTGAAGCGTGACCCAGACGGTGCACTGATGTCCTCCGACTCTGCCGGCCTCTCCCGAGCTTCACGCTCGGGCCTCATTGAAGCTCAATGCGGCGCTGGAAATGGGATTGATCTTGCGATAAGCCTCTCCCGAGCTTCACGCTCGGGCCTCATTGAAGCTCTAGACGTACTGTAGCTGCCTTACGCTTCCTGATAGCCTCTCCCGAGCTTCACGCTCGGGCCTCATTGAAGCCCACGGAACGAAGTTTCCTTCGTGTAGAACTCGTGCTGGGCCTCTCCCGAGCTTCACGCTCGGGCCTCATTGAAGCCCATCTTTGTCGACGGAAAACCCCGGCGTCTCAATTGCGCCTCTCCCGAGCTTCACGCTCGGGCCTCATTGAAGCATGTTGAAGCCTGACCTGACCGGCCACCGTGGCCCTGCCTCTCCCGAGCTTCACGCTCGGGCCTCATTGAAGCGCCATCACGTCGGCGATGCGTGAGGCGGTGACTCGAGCCTCTCCCGAGCTTCACGCTCGGGCCTCATTGAAGCTGTTCGGCTACGCGCTCGCCCGCGGTGTGGCTGTTCCGGCCTCTCCCGAGCTTCACGCTCGGGCCTCATTGAAGCGTCCGCAACGAGTGTTCTACTGCGAGTAGCTGATCATGTGCCTCTCCCGAGCTTCACGCTCGGGCCTCATTGAAGCCCGGTTTCGTCTACCGCCCGCACCACCTCGGCCAGCAGCGCCTCTCCCGAGCTTCACGCTCGGGCCTCATTGAAGCCCCTTGGCGTTGTCATTTCCCGCATTCTTGCCGAGCAGGCCTCTCCCGAGCTTCACGCTCGGGCCTCATTGAAGCATGACTGCCTCGCGATCGGCGTTGCGTCGATCGACGCCTCTCCCGAGCTTCACGCTCGGGCCTCATTGAAGCGTCATCGATTCCGTCCAGCGAATCCAGGAGCACCTTGGCCTCTCCCGAGCTTCACGCTCGGGCCTCATTGAAGCGAGCTCCGCCAACGCGCCACCACTGCTAAAGGGCCGCGGCCTCTCCCGAGCTTCACGCTCGGGCCTCATTGAAGCAGCGGTGCCTTGGCTTCGAGGTTCTGCCACTCGAAGCCTCTCCCGAGCTTCACGCTCGGGCCTCATTGAAGCCACCGAGCGGCGTGGCGGAGCCAGTCCGCCCACATCGGGCCTCTCCCGAGCTTCACGCTCGGGCCTCATTGAAGCGACCCGGTCCACAGGTGGACGCCGAGCACGCCGAAGCGGCCTCTCCCGAGCTTCACGCTCGGGCCTCATTGAAGCCTCAGCTCCCAAGCGCCGTCCGCGTCCTTGCGCATCCGCCTCTCCCGAGCTTCACGCTCGGGCCTCATTGAAGCAGCCCTTCGCTGACACGCTAGCTAAGTATGCCCATAGGGCCTCTCCCGAGCTTCACGCTCGGGCCTCATTGAAGCAGTCAACTCGCAGCAACACAGCAGCGCACAAAAATGCCTCTCCCGAGCTTCACGCTCGGGCCTCATTGAAGCTTCGGCGGCATGACTACCCGGTCCGATACTTTGCTGTGCCTCTCCCGAGCTTCACGCTCGGGCCTCATTGAAGCACATATAACGAATGACTGGTCTTGAACTCAATCAGTTGCCTCTCCCGAGCTTCACGCTCGGGCCTCATTGAAGCGACCAGTAGTCAAAGCCTTCCTCAGTCTCACTCCACGCGCCTCTCCCGAGCTTCACGCTCGGGCCTCATTGAAGCTAGACAGTAGGGTTCAAGGCTTTACGGAAGTTGGCAGGGCCTCTCCCGAGCTTCACGCTCGGGCCTCATTGAAGCGTCCTAAGCGGGCGCTCGCCTCATTCTCTTCGTCCCCGCCTCTCCCGAGCTTCACGCTCGGGCCTCATTGAAGCTTCTATTCGACCGACGGTGCCTGGTTCCAGGGCGATGCCTCTCCCGAGCTTCACGCTCGGGCCTCATTGAAGCCCTTCGACCGAATGGGTATTGAGGATGTGATCACCCACGCCTCTCCCGAGCTTCACGCTCGGGCCTCATTGAAGCGCTTGTGTAAGCTGAGCTTCGAGCTGAGCCTGCGCGGTGCCTCTCCCGAGCTTCACGCTCGGGCCTCATTGAAGCATCTCTCCGGACATATTACCCTCGCTTGACGGCGGGCCTCTCCCGAGCTTCACGCTCGGGCCTCATTGAAGCCAACCGGGTGCACCAGCCCGCGGCTCATTGGTCTCTGCCTCTCCCGAGCTTCACGCTCGGGCCTCATTGAAGCATGTTCGATGAAATAGTAGGTTCTAATCCGATCTTCGCCTCTCCCGAGCTTCACGCTCGGGCCTCATTGAAGCGACTCCCCAGACGTGTCGATTCTGGCCGCGGTGTTGGCCTCTCCCGAGCTTCACGCTCGGGCCTCATTGAAGCCGTCTCGGCCATCGCCTTATTGATTTCAGCGATACCAGCCTCTCCCGAGCTTCACGCTCGGGCCTCATTGAAGCACCCCAACACACTGAAATCTCAGCATAAAACATGGTCGCCTCTCCCGAGCTTCACGCTCGGGCCTCATTGAAGCTAGGGGGCAATAGTCATAAGAACGTTTCGAGAACGACGCCTCTCCCGAGCTTCACGCTCGGGCCTCATTGAAGCAAAAACAAACTAAAGAAGACATCAAATATTTCGTGGCCTCTCCCGAGCTTCACGCTCGGGCCTCATTGAAGCGGTAAAGATGTACTGATGTCTATTCCAGCAACACCAGGCCTCTCCCGAGCTTCACGCTCGGGCCTCATTGAAGCATTCACGAGCGTCAGAAGATATCTACTAATTGTGTTGGCCTCTCCCGAGCTTCACGCTCGGGCCTCATTGAAGCTCTGATAGGTTCTTGCTGCGACGCTCCAACTGGTCGCCTCTCCCGAGCTTCACGCTCGGGCCTCATTGAAGCAATCGACCTTTAACGTCGATTTTAACCGGGGTACTGCGGCCTCTCCCGAGCTTCACGCTCGGGCCTCATTGAAGCTCCTCTCCAGTGGTCATCTTCTCGCCCACGGCCTCGCCTCTCCCGAGCTTCACGCTCGGGCCTCATTGAAGCGCGACCAGGTGTTGCGGGCAGAGACGTCGGCCTCGCGGGGCCTCTCCCGAGCTTCACGCTCGGGCCTCATTGAAGCCTGCGCCGGTGAGCTTGTAGTCGTCCGTGGCCGCATACGCCTCTCCCGAGCTTCACGCTCGGGCCTCATTGAAGCGATCGATGCCACGGACCTGCCCGAGCACGCCCGCACGCCTCTCCCGAGCTTCACGCTCGGGCCTCATTGAAGCGCCGGCCGACGTCCGGTGGAACCTCATTCGGGCCGCGGCGCCTCTCCCGAGCTTCACGCTCGGGCCTCATTGAAGCTCAATTCTGAGCCACCAAAATAGACCTCTCCGGACGGCCTCTCCCGAGCTTCACGCTCGGGCCTCATTGAAGCGCGGTCAGCGAGCTTGGACCCTGGAGCGGAGGCCTGGCCTCTCCCGAGCTTCACGCTCGGGCCTCATTGAAGCAGCGCAGTACGGACGCGCGCCTCGCTCTCGCCGACCAAGGCCTCTCCCGAGCTTCACGCTCGGGCCTCATTGAAGCCTCGCATACAGCCTCGGCCCACGGCGCCCACCCTTCGGGCCTCTCCCGAGCTTCACGCTCGGGCCTCATTGAAGCCCGGCGACCAGGCAGCGATGCGCCTCGCCCAGGAGCAGGCCTCTCCCGAGCTTCACGCTCGGGCCTCATTGAAGCCTCGCATACAGCCTCGGCCCACGGCGCCCACCCTTCGGGCCTCTCCCGAGCTTCACGCTCGGGCCTCATTGAAGCATCCCGAAGAGGTCTTTGGGGTTTACCGTCGTCGCCTGCCTCTCCCGAGCTTCACGCTCGGGCCTCATTGAAGCCTCCCCGTGGTGCGGGCACTGCTTCACGGGGCACCAGGCCTCTCCCGAGCTTCACGCTCGGGCCTCATTGAAGCGATCGTCCAGTCGCTGTTCGGGTGAGGATGATGGCCACGCCTCTCCCGAGCTTCACGCTCGGGCCTCATTGAAGCCACGAGGCCGCGCCAGACGCGTGGATCGACCGCGTGTGCCTCTCCCGAGCTTCACGCTCGGGCCTCATTGAAGCGACAACTATTTACCGCCTATCGATTATTCGTCATTGCGCCTCTCCCGAGCTTCACGCTCGGGCCTCATTGAAGCTGGATATCCTGCGCCGTGGCCATGTTTACACCCTCACGCCTCTCCCGAGCTTCACGCTCGGGCCTCATTGAAGCAACTGGGTCGCCATGACGCCGGTGAACATGGTCGGCTGGGCCTCTCCCGAGCTTCACGCTCGGGCCTCATTGAAGCGTCAGATCAGACGAAAACCGATGCTGTGTTGTCGTCATGGCCTCTCCCGAGCTTCACGCTCGGGCCTCATTGAAGCGTTCATTTGGGCGCGTTCATCCGTGCCGATGTTCTCGCCTCTCCCGAGCTTCACGCTCGGGCCTCATTGAAGCAGTGGTGTCAGCGCTCTGGCGCACCAGCCGCGGCGCGCCTCTCCCGAGCTTCACGCTCGGGCCTCATTGAAGCGAACTCTGACGTCACGGTGCCGGTTTTTGGGCCTGGGCCTCTCCCGAGCTTCACGCTCGGGCCTCATTGAAGCCGTCATACTTGATCGGGTAGTAGCCACCCTTAAGCTCGCCTCTCCCGAGCTTCACGCTCGGGCCTCATTGAAGCCCCCAGTGCAGCGGCACTGCCGGATCGTCGAGGATGTCGCCTCTCCCGAGCTTCACGCTCGGGCCTCATTGAAGCCGTAGGGTGTAGGTCTCTGCCGGGAACGCTTCGAACATGCCTCTCCCGAGCTTCACGCTCGGGCCTCATTGAAGCGGCGACCAGCCCCGCGGAGCGACGAACGAACATGGCCGCGCCTCTCCCGAGCTTCACGCTCGGGCCTCATTGAAGCGGGGCACCCTCCAGCGAGGCGTTGAAGAAGTTCACGAGCCTCTCCCGAGCTTCACGCTCGGGCCTCATTGAAGCAAGGGACAGGCCGGGATGGCATTCCTGTGGCCACAGCGCCTCTCCCGAGCTTCACGCTCGGGCCTCATTGAAGCTAATGCGCTCCGCCCACCTGCACCTCCAGCAGGCTTGGCCTCTCCCGAGCTTCACGCTCGGGCCTCATTGAAGCTCCTCGGTCGGGTGGACATAGAGAAGATCGTTCGGGTCGCCTCTCCCGAGCTTCACGCTCGGGCCTCATTGAAGCCCGCACCAGTGTCTCCAGGAGCGTCTCGATGCGGGTGGCCTCTCCCGAGCTTCACGCTCGGGCCTCATTGAAGCACCGCGAGGCGGTTGGTGGTGTCGGCCGCCGTGAGCGCCTCTCCCGAGCTTCACGCTCGGGCCTCATTGAAGCGACCCGCGACCGGAGCCCGTCTCCGGGCCCCGTCACTTGCCTCTCCCGAGCTTCACGCTCGGGCCTCATTGAAGCATCTTCTGTCGCGTCTAAGTCAACGCCCGCAAACGGGGCCTCTCCCGAGCTTCACGCTCGGGCCTCATTGAAGCGTCACGGGCTTCGGACGGTATCTCGGGCTCTTCGCGATCGCCTCTCCCGAGCTTCACGCTCGGGCCTCATTGAAGCACCGTCTGCGATCTTGCGCGCGACGTCGGCCTGACTCGCCTCTCCCGAGCTTCACGCTCGGGCCTCATTGAAGCGCGCCGGCGGACCCTGGTCCTCCGCCATCTCCGCCGCGCCTCTCCCGAGCTTCACGCTCGGGCCTCATTGAAGCGCGAAATATGTGCGGCAGTCGGTGGGTGAAGGCCATGCCTCTCCCGAGCTTCACGCTCGGGCCTCATTGAAGCGCCGAGATTGGCGAGCCTAGCCGCCACAAAGGCGCGTGCCTCTCCCGAGCTTCACGCTCGGGCCTCATTGAAGCAAGGAGGGACGAAGATTGAAGGTGATCTTCGAACCCTTGCCTCTCCCGAGCTTCACGCTCGGGCCTCATTGAACAGGGCAATCGGGTGAAAAATCACGCTGCCAGGAGGCTTGCGAGGAAGTCGTCGTCCCAGGCGGCGACTTTTCGCTTGAGGCGGAGTGAATCCTTGCCCGGGGCCTTGCGGATGAGGTTGATGGCCATGTGCTTGAGGGTGGTGAAATTGGCGGGGGCGTGATCGGTGCGGACGCGGCAGTCGTCATCGCGGAACACCATGTCCATGATCCAATGCAGGCTGTTCTCCACCGCCCAATGGCTGCGGATGACGGGTCCGAGCTGGTCGGCCGGGGACGCCAGCGAGGCGATGTAGAAGCGGGTCTCCTGCTCGCACTTGGCGCCGATCTCGCGCATGCTTTCGACCATGACGACACTGGTCAGGCCGGGCCAGTCGTGACGGTCTTTCAGCCAAGCCACGTCGTGCATCACCGTGGTGGTGCGGGTCTCGATGCGGCCGTGATCGCCATCGACGCTGTGATGGCGGCTGATCGCGGTGTCCTTGAAACCATTGGCTTTCTGCTCGGCGGCGAACAACTCGACGTCCTCTCGCAAGCT
>NZ_VWPL01000038.1 GCF_008630065.1 Blastochloris sulfoviridis | reverse complement strand
GTATCGAGAAAAATGAACCTCGCGCTTTGGAGCAAAGAGTTCTTCTTCGAACTCTTTGCTTATATGCGATAACCCTGCCCTTGTGGGAGAGGGTGCCGAGCGATCATCAGATCGCGAGGCGGGTGAGGGGTGACATCAAGCTGGCTTGAAGCAACCCCTCACCCGGCTCGACCTCGCTTCACTCGGTCTCGCCACCCTCTCCCGCAAGGGGAGAGGGAAGAAAGAGCCGGGCCAATCACCCGGAATCCGTTCAACGCGGTTCTGCGATGAAACCGCGGCCAAATCAAACTCTGCCTCGCCGCCCCAGTGGGCGCCGCTCTATACCCCCAGCATACCCTCGCCATTGCGCCGCGCCGGTGCCATTTTGTTCACGAATAGAGAATCAGGCCGCCCCGTCCGGCGGCCGGGAGAGCGGATTGACCGACCATCGCGACACGCCGCCGAGCGCCGCCCCGCCGGCCCCGCGCCCGGGCGGGCTCGCCGCCCGCGCCGCGGCGCTGACGCAACGTGCGCCCAGCTATCTCGACGGCCTCAACCCCGAGCAGCGCCGCGCGGTGGAGACGCTCGACGGCCCGGTGCTGGTGCTGGCCGGCGCCGGCACCGGCAAGACGCGGGTGCTGACCACCCGCATCGCCCACATCCTCCGCCTCGGCCGCGCCTACCCCTCGCAGATCCTCGCCGTGACCTTCACCAACAAGGCGGCACGCGAGATGAAGGAGCGCGTCTCGGCCATGGTCGGCGAGGCGGTGGAGGGCATGCCCTGGCTCGGCACCTTCCACGCCATCGGCACCCGCATCCTGCGCCGCCACGCCGAGCTGGTGGGGCTGAAGCCCAACTTCACCATTCTCGACACCGACGACCAGATCCGGCTGATCAAGCAGATCCTGGCGGCCGAGAACATCGACGAGAAGCGCTGGCCGGCCCGCACTTTGGCCGGGATGATCGACGGCTGGAAGAACCGCGGCCTCGCCCCCGAGCAGGTGCCGGCCGGCGAGGGCGCGGTGTTCGCGGCCGGCCGCGGCGCCGCGCTCTACGCCATGTTCCAGCAGCGGCTGAAGACGCTGAACGCCACCGACTTCGGCGACCTGCTGTTGGAGCCGATCCGCCTGTTTCGCGCCCACCCCGACGTGCTCGCCGACTATCAGCGGCGCTTCCGCTTCATGCTGGTCGACGAGTACCAGGACACCAACGTGGCGCAGTACCTGTGGCTACGCCTGCTGGCGCTTGAGGCCAAGAACATCTGCTGCGTCGGCGACGACGACCAGTCGATCTATGGCTGGCGCGGCGCCGAGGTCGACAACATCCTGCGCTTCGACCACGACTTTCCCGGCGCCGCCGTCATCCGCCTTGAGCGCAACTACCGCTCGACCGGCCACATCCTGGCCACCGCCTCCCACCTCATCGCCCACAATGAGGGCCGGCTCGGCAAGACGCTGTTCACCGACGACGCGCCGGGCGACAAGCCGACCGTCACCTCCACCTGGGATTCGGAGGAAGAGGCCCGCGCGGTCGGCGAGGAGATCGAGGCGCTGCAGCGCAATGGCCTGAAGCTCGACGACATCGCCATCCTGGTGCGCGCCTCGTTCCAGATGCGCGAGTTCGAGGACCGGTTTGTCACGCTCGGCCTGCCCTATCGCGTCATCGGCGGCCCGCGCTTCTACGAGCGCGCCGAAATCCGCGACGCACTCGCCTATTTCCGCTGCGTGGTGCAGCCGGCCGACGACCTGGCGTTCGAGCGCATCGTCAATGTGCCCAAGCGCGGCCTGGGCGACGCCGCCCTCAAGCTGATCCACGACCATGCCCGCGCTGCTGAGATCCCGCTGATCGCCGCGGCGCAGGACCTGATCGACACCGACGGCTTCAAGCCCAGGCAGCGCCTGGCGCTGCGCGAGCTTCTGCAGAATTTCGCCCGCTGGCGCGGCGAGCTCGACGCCAAGCCGCACGCCGAGCTGGCCGAGATCATCCTGGACGAGTCGGGCTACACCGGCATGTGGCAGCAGGACCGCTCGCCCGAGGCCGCCGGCCGGCTGGAGAATCTGAAGGAGTTGGTGCGCTCGATGCAGGATTATGCCGGGCTGCCGGCCTTCCTGGAGCATGTCTCGCTGGTGATGGAGAGCGACCGCGCCGATGGCGCCGAGGCCGTCTCGATCATGACGCTGCATTCCGCCAAGGGGCTGGAGTTCGACACCGTGTTCCTGCCCGGCTGGGAGGAGGGACTGTTCCCGCACCAGCGCGCGCTCGACGAGCAGGGCCGCGCCGGGCTGGAGGAGGAGCGGCGGCTGGCCTATGTCGGGCTGACGCGGGCGCGCCGCCGGGCGAAGATCTACTTTTCCGCCAACCGGCGCATCCACGGCCTGTGGTCCTCGACCATCCCCTCGCGCTTCGTCGACGAACTGCCGGAGGATCACGTCGAGATCGAGGAAAGCAAGGGCAAGCCCGGCTGGGGCGGCGGCATGGCGGGCCGGTTCGCGAGCCGGTTCGACAGCGCCGAGGCCTTCACCGCGTCCGACTACACCACGCCCGGCTGGCAGCGCGCCCGTTCGGGCCAAGGCTCGGGCTTCAGCGAGGCCGCCTCATCCTATCGCGGGACCGCCAATGGCGGCCGCGGCGGCAACGGCCGGGTGATCGAGGGCCGGGTGATCGAGGGGCACGTCGTCGCCAGGTCGGTCACGCCGCCGGCCGCAGGCTCGGACTTCGCGCGCGGCGAGCGGGTGTTCCACGTCAAGTTCGGCTATGGCGAGATCGTCGGGCTCGACGGCAACAAGCTCACCGTGCAGTTCGACAAGGCCGGCGAGAAGCGGGTGCTGGACAGCTTCGTCGAGCGGGTGTGATCCGGTCTCCGGCCGACCCCTTTGGGCGCACCGGCCGCCGTGGAGAGCCGGCGGCCTCAATGGCTGGCGCGCGCCGGCGGCCGGTTGCGGCACTCGCCGAGGGCCTCGCAGAACTGCTTCATCTCGTCATTCGAGACCATGTTCATTTCCATCTGGATCGCCAGACGCGCCATCTTCAGATACATGGCGATGTCCTGGAGATTGTAGTCCTTCGCCGTGGAAATGTGTTCGCCGAGCGCCTGGCACATGCCCTCAAGCTTCGCCTGCAGTTTCGGGTTCATCTTCGTTCCCCAGAAATCCGGCACTCTTTGAATTTGAAATTCTTTGCAGTCGGCAGTCTTCGGCCTTGCGGCAGTCCCTGAACTCGCCCGCCGCTCGCAGCCTGCCCAAGGCCGCCTCATCAAACCCGTATCTTCAGGCCCGCGCGCAGGCCCTGCTGCAACCCCACCGGCGGGATCCGGATTCCCGCCACGCTGCGGTTGCTGTAGGGATCCGCCCTGGACTGAAGAACTGGACTGCGAAAAACGCCCGACGCGGGATCGCGCCATGATGTTGCTTGCCGGCGGCGTGGACCGCACGCCCGCCAAATTTGCTGCGCCGCGATCCATGATCCGGAACTGCGCATCTGCGGTCGCGGCCAGCTCCACAAATTCAAACGAAACTACTGCCGGATGGGGGCGCCTGTATGTATCCGCAGCGTGAACGGGGTGTGCCGCCGGGGGAACGCGGCGGCGCCGTCGCCGCACACGCGGCCATCGACTGGGAACCGATCCGGCTGTTCCTGGAGGTTGCGCGCCGCGGCAGCTTCCGCTCCGCCGCCGACGCGCTGGGCATGTCGGTGAACGTCCTGCGCCGCCGCATCGGCGAGCTGGAGAGCGCCCTCGATATCAAGCTGCTCACCCGCCATGTCGACGGCGTGCGCACCACCGAGGAGGGCAAGCGCATCCTCGCCGCCGCCCAGCGCATGGAGCAGGCCTCGTTCGGCGTGCTGCGCGAACGCGACCAGATCGACCCGGCGATCACCGGCGAGGTGCGGCTCGCCATCACCGAGGGGCTCGGCGCCTTCTGGATCGTGCCGCGGCTGGTCGAGTTCCAGCGCCGCAATCCCGGCCTCTTGGTGGACATCTCCTGCGCCATGAAGTCGGCCGACGTGCTGCGCATGGAGGCCGACGTCGCCATCCAGCTCACCCGCCCCACCGCCAAGGACCTGAAGGTGGTGAAGATCGGCCGCCTGCACGTGATGCCGTTCGCCGCGCCCGCCTATCTCGACCGCCACGGCACGCCGGCCACCTTCGAGGAGCTGCTCAAGCACAAGATCGTGCTGCAGCTTGCCGACCAGGTCGCCGACTTCGCCGACTACGACCGCATCTTCCCGGGCATTCCCCAGCCGGGCTTCGTCGCCATCCGCTCCAATGTCAGCAGCACCCATTACTGGGCGATCGCCCGCGGCGCCGGGCTGGGCCTGCTGCCGACCTACGCCCAGGCGATCGGCGCGCGGGTGGTGCCGGTCGACCTGCCGCTGCGCATGCAGTGCGACATCTGCCTGACCTACCACCCCGACGCCGCCAAGATCGCGCGCGTGCGCCGGCTGATCGACTGGATGATCGCCGCCTTCGACCCCGACCGGTTCCCCTGGTTCCGCGACGACTTCATCCACCCGCGCGACTTCCCCGCCGACCTCGCCGGGGCGCCGGTGGCGAGCCTGTTCGAGGGCTTTGCCGGCATGGGAGGCGGCGTGGGAGGCACGCCGGATGGGGCATCCTCCGCCGATCCGTTCGGCCTGTAGGACATTCCGCTAGGGCACCCCCCGGCCGGCCACCAACCGTTGCCGAACCGGGCCGATGCTGCTATCCGCCGTTCAAAGCATGAACACGCGCGGCGCCGTCGGGCCGGGTCGGGCAGTCTTCCGGCGCAATCCGGCGCGGCGAGCAGTCGCACTGTCGCCGGCTCCAAGCCTCCCGGGCATGTCCCGGCCGTCAAGCGCATCCCGTCCCGAAGATCCCGCGTCCAGAAGATCCCGCGTCCAGAAGATCCGGCTTCAAGAGTTCCCGCGTTCGAGAGTTCCCGCGTTCAAGAGCTTCTGCGTTCGAGAGTTCCCGTGTTCCAGCCGTCTCCCCGTCCGCCTCGTCTCCCACTCAAGCAGGTTCCGCGCCCGTGACCTCCATTTCCCTGCGCCGTTTCGCCCTGTCCGGCGGCGATCTCGCCACCGCGCTGGCGCCCGGCCTGGCGGGCGCGCTCGTCATCACCGTCAGCAACCCGCGCGCAACAGCGCGGAGACGCCGCTCGATGCGAGCTTGATCCGATGAAGCCGTCCCACAAGGAAATGCCGGCCGCGCGCTCGCGCGGCTTTGCCGCCATCTTCCGCCGCGTCTGGGAGATTCTCGAACCCTGGCAGCGCCGGCGCGCACTCGGCGTGTCGGTGCTCATCACCTTGACGGCGCTGGTCGAGACGCTGTCGGTCGTCTCCATCGTGCCGTTCATCTCGCTGGTCGCCAACCCGGCGGCGCTGAGCAAGGGCGGGCTCTTGGGCACCGCCTATGCGATGTCCGGCGTGACGAGCGAGCGCAGCTTCCTGCTCCTGGTCGGCTTCGCGGTGCTGGCGGTCCTGGTGCTGGGCAACGCCTTCAAGACCTTCACCGCGTGGCGGATCGCGCTGTTCACCAATCTCGTCGGCCACGAGCTGTCGGTGCGGCTGGTGAGCGCCTATCTCTCCCAGCCCTACGCCTTCTTTCTTACCCGCCACTCGGCCGAGTTCGCAAAGAGCATTCTCGACGAGGTGTCCCAGGTCACCAACCGCATCATCCAGCCAGCCATGCTGGCGCTGTCGCGGCTGGTGGTGACGGTGTTCATCGGCGCCGTGCTGGTGGCGGCGGACCCGCTGGTCGCCCTTCTGGTCGTCGTCGTGCTGGGCGGCGCGTATTCGCTCATCTTCCTCGCGCTGCGCGGCGTCATCGCCCGCAGCGGCCAGGTGCGCTACGAGGCCAACCAGCTCCGCTACCACGTGGTCTCGGAAGGCTTCGCCGGCATCAAGGAGATCAAGATGCTCGGCCTGGAGGCCGTCTACGCCGCGCGCTTCGCCGGCCCCTCCGAGCGCTTCGCCCGCACCCAGGCCGGCAACCAGATCATCTCGCTGGCGCCGCGCCACAGCCTGGAGGCCATCGCCTTCGGCGGCGTGCTCGGCCTCGTGCTCTATCTGCTCGACACCCGCCAGACGCTGGAGAACGCGCTGCCGGTGGTGGCGCTGTTCGCCTTCGCCGGCTACCGCATCCTGCCCGGCCTGCAGGAGATCTACGCCAGCCTGACCACCATCCGCTTCGCCGCGCCGACCATCGAGGCGCTGCACCGCGACCTGACGACGATGCGCCCGCCCGCGGAGCCGGTGCACATCGCAGCCCCCCTGCCGCTGACCCGGGCGATCCGCTTCGAGAAGGTCACCTTCGCCTACCCCAACGCCGAGCGGCCGGCGCTGCGCGCGGTCGAACTCGAAATCCCGCGCGGCGCGCGGGTGGGCGTGGTCGGCCCCACCGGATCGGGCAAGAGCACGCTGATCGACCTGCTGCTCGGCCTGATCGTGCCGACCGAAGGGCGCATCCTCGCCGACGACGGCCCGCTCGACGGCGACGAGACGCTGCGCCGCTGGCGCGCCGGCATCGGCTACGTGCCCCAGCACATCTTCATCGCCGACGAGACGGTGGCCGCCAACATCGCCTTCGGCCGCCCGCATCAGGCGATCGACCGCGCGGCGGTGGAGCGCGCCGCCCGCGCCGCGCAACTGCACGACTTCATCGTCAACGAGCTGCCCGGCGGCTACGACGCCCGCGTCGGCGAACGCGGCGTCAGGCTCTCCGGCGGCCAGCGCCAGCGCCTCGGCATCGCCCGCGCGCTCTATGGCGACCCGGCCATCCTCGTCCTCGACGAGGCGACGAGCGCGCTCGACTCCGCCACCGAGGACGCGGTGATGGCGGCGATCGACGCGCTCGACCGCGACCGCACCATCATCATGATCGCCCACCGCCTGCGCACCGTGGAGCGCTGCGACATGCGGGTGGAGATCAAGAAGGGCGTGCTGTCGGTCAGCCAGCAGACGCAGGGCTGATACGGAGACAGGATGTTCGGTGATCGGGATGCGGCTCGATGGCTTGACCGGCCGGAGAACCGCATCAACCCAGGACGAGACTCATGTGCGGCATTGCCGGTCTGATCGATCCCCGCCGCCGCGGCGATGAGCCTTCGCTGGCGCGCGCCGCCCAGGCGATGGCCGAGAAAATCGCCCATCGCGGGCCGGATGGCGCAGGCGTATGGGTCGATGCCGCGGCGGGGCTCGCTTTGTCCCATCGCCGGCTCGCCATCGTCGATCTGTCGCCGGCCGGCGCCCAGCCGATGGTCTCGGCCGATGGAAACTGGGCGATCAGCTACAATGGCGAGATCTACAATGCCGCCGAGCTGCGCCGGCATCCGGCGCTGGGCGGCATCGCCTGGCGCGGCCATTCCGATACCGAGGCGATCGTCGAAAGCGTGGCGCGGCGCGGGCTCGCGGAAACGCTTCAAGACCTCAACGGCATGTATGCCATCGCGCTGTGGGACCGGCGCGCGCGCCGGCTGCATCTGGTGCGCGACCGGCTCGGCATCAAGCCGCTGTTCTTCGAGGCAACGAACGGACGCCTCGCCTTCGGCTCGGAGCTGAAGGCGCTGCGCGCGATCGATGACGAACCTCGCCAACTGAATCCGGGTGCGGTGGCGAGCTTCCTGCGCCTGGGCTACGTGCCGGCGCCGCACGCGATCTTCGTCGGCGTCGAGAAGGTGCTGCCGGGCGAGATCGCGACCTTTTCGGCCGACGGCACGCTCACCCGCTCGCGCTATTGGCGGCTGGAGGATGCGGTGGCGGCGGGCCGCGTCGATCCGCTCGACGTGTCCGATGGCGAGGCGGAGGACCGGCTCGCCGCCCTGCTCGCCGATGCCATCGGCCGGCAGATGATCGCCGACGTGCCGCTCGGCGCGTTCCTGTCGGGCGGCGTCGATTCCTCGACGGTGGCGGCGCTGATGGTTGGCGCCAACAAGGGCGCGGTGCGCACCTTCTCGATCGGCTTTCCCGAGTTCGGCTTCGACGAATCCGCGCACGCCGCCGCCGTCGCCCGCCATCTCGGCACGCAGCACACGGAGCTCGTCGTCACCGCCGCCGACGCGCTCGCCGTGGTGCCGCAGCTCGCCGACATGTTCGACGAGCCGTTTGCCGACTCCTCGCAAATCCCGACCCATCTCGTCTCCAAGCTCACCCGCGCCCACGTCACGGTGGCGCTGTCGGGCGATGGCGGCGACGAATTATTTGCCGGCTACAATCGTCATCTGGTGGCGGCGCGGGACTGGCCGCGCATCGCCCGCCTGCCGCTGCCGCTGCGCCGGATCGCGGCCTTCGGGCTCGGCGCGCTGCCGCCGCAACTGGTGGATTCGGCGGCGCACCTGCTGCCGCGCCGGCTTCTGCCGGCGCAGCCGGCCGACAAGCTCGCCAAGCTCGCCGGCATCCTGGCGCTCGACCCCGACGCGCTCTACCGGCGGCTGGTGAGCCAGGGGCCCGACCCCGCCCGCCATCTCGCCGCGCCGGAATGCATGCCGGGCCTGGGCGTGCCGCCGGACGGGCTCGACCTGCTCGACCGCATGCGCTTTGCCGACACCGTGACCTATCTGCCCGACGACATCCTGCAGAAGGTCGACCGCGCCTCGATGGCGGTGGCGCTGGAGGCGCGCCCGCCGCTGCTCGACCACCGCGTCGTCGAGTTCGCCTGGCGGCTGCCGCCCCGTTTCCTGGTGCGCGGCGGCGAGACCAAATGGATCCTGCGCCGGGTGCTCGACCGCCACGTGCCGCGCGCGCTGATCGACCGGCCGAAAATGGGGTTCGGCGTGCCGCTGGCCGACTGGCTGCGCGGGCCCCTGCGTGACTGGGCGGCGGACCTGATCGAGAGCGACGCCGGCGTGCTCGACCCGGCGCCGGCCCGCGCGCTGTGGCGCGAGCATCTGTCGGGCCGGCGCAACCACGCCTATGCGCTGTGGACGCTGGCGATGTTCGAGGCGTGGCGGCGGCGGTGGGGGTGATGATTCCGCGCATTCTTGTGGTTGGCGCCGCCGCGGGACGATTCATCGGCATGATGGAACACGCCGCCGGTCCTCACACCACCTCCCGAGGTCCGGGAATCCGTCCCGGCACGAGGGCCGCGTCGTCCAGCGCCTCCCGCCATAGCCTGTCATAGGCGTCCAGGACCATCGGCAGCGCCCACCGTTCGCGGATGCGCCTGTTCGCGTCTGCGCCGCGCACCTGCAGGGCCTCGGGACCCTCGGCGAGCATGTCGACAATGGCCGCAGCCAGGCGGGCGGGCTCGCGCGGCGGGACCACCGTGCCAGTGTCGCCGACGATGCGGGCGGCGTCGCCGACATTCGTCACGACGCAGGGGAGGCCGGTGGCCATGGCTTCGCCGACCGCATTGGGGAAGCCCTCGCCGAAGGCAGAGCTGAGGACGGCGAGGTCGAGGCCGCGCATCAGCCTGGGCACGTCGTCGCGCTCTCCCAGGGCGTGCGTCCGCGCGGCGAGCGCCGCCGGCAGGGACAGCCGCTCCGTGCCCCGCCCGATGAGGACGAACCGGGCGGCAGGCAGGCGCGCGGCGACGTCTTCGGCCGCAGCCAGAAAGGTCGCGTGGTCCTTCATGGGATCGACGCGCGCAACCAGGCCGATCGCCTGATCCTTCGGCGCCAGTCCCCAGGCCGTCCGCACGGCGGCCCGGTCGGCTGCATCCGGATGCCAGGTCGTGAGGTCAAAGCCGTTCGGCAGGACGACCCACCGGCGAGGCCGGTAGCCCAGGGCCGCGTGCACCGCCTGTCCCGCCGCGCTATTGCTGGTCACCGCCCAGGGACGGCCCGACAGGCGGACCAGCAGGGATAGAACGCGGCGCGTGGTGGGTTTGTACTGCGTCAGGTCCATGTCGGAACAGCGCAGGTTCCAGATCAGGCACGGCGTGCGGGTCAGAGCGGTGGCCAGGGTGCCGAGGAAGTCGGCGTGGTAGAGCCACGTCATGATGATGTCCGGCCGTTCACGCCGGATGATGCCGACGAGCCGGAGAAAGGACAGGTAGACCGAGCTTCCCATGTTCAAGGCGTGGAGGGGGACGCCGGCGCTTCTCAGAGCCTCGCCATAGACACCATCGCCGGTCAGCGAGACCACCGTCTGCCGGTAGGCGGCTAGACCCCGCGCCGTCGCCACGCGGGTGAGCATCCGTTCGGCTCCGCCGGAGCCGAGGGACGTAATGACGTGTAGGACCGCCGGCATTGTCCCCCCCTATGCTATGGTTAGGATTGGCCGGAGCGAACGGGCCGGCGGCCGGGTGTCGCGACCCGGCTGAGCACCGTGGCATCCACGTGCACATTGATATGAACGGGACAGGCTAGCGGTCCCGCCAATCTCGGGGCAAGCCGGCGCTATCGCGGACAAGCAGGATCGCGGCAGCCTTCTCAATTCCTCGACACCTCCGGGCCACGGGGCGTCCGGTTCGAGACCGGACGGGGCGTGGCCGGTGGATTCCTGACACAAAGCGCGAGCATAAGGGATAGAATCTATTATGATCCGCTGGGTCGGGGCGATACTCCCCCGCCGGCGACGCCGGCAAGCCCTGATCCTCCTTGCCGTCTCCAATGTTCCGGCGAGGCCGTTTCTGGCATCCCGAAGGGATCAACCGGAAACTGCATGAGGCCTCCGGGGGCTTGGGAGGTCATGTTGCGCGAATGGCGCCGCGCCACGATTTCGTTGTCAATGAAATGGCGCGAGGCTATGACACGCGGATCGGAGGCCACGGGAACCGCTTGTCGGGCGGCAACCGGCAGCGGCAGAATCTGGCACAGGCGCTCGACGGTGCTCCGGCCGTGCGGGTCCGGGACGAGGCGACCAGCGCCCCCGGCGGCGAGACCGAGGCCGCGGCAATGCAGGCGCTGGACGGGTTGAGGCGGGACTGTACGCTTGTCATGATCGGCCATCACCTGAGCACGGTGCGGCAGCGCGACGTCCTTTTCGCGATCGGGAAGGATCTTATCGTCACGGCCGGCACATGCGGCGAGGTGATGACGGCGAAGGAGATGCTCGGTGGCTGACCGGCCGCAGCGTCCAGAGGCGCCCGCCGCCGCAGAAGATGCGGTGGCCAATGCCCAGCTCCGGGGGCATACGCAGCGGTCCGTGGTCCATCGCCTGCGCAGCACGTGGCACCGGATGCGCGGCGTCGCCATTGGCGAGGGCGCGATCATCTCTGCCGGCACGAGCCTGTTGCGCTATCCGCAGAATATCACGCTGGGAGCCCATGCGATCGTCAAGCAGGGCGCCCATCTCTGCCCCTGCCGGGCGGCGGCTCGGGTCACGGTTGGTGCTCGGACGACGGTCGGTTTCTACACCCTGATCTATGCTTCGGCCGAGGTCCGCATTGGCGACGACTGCATGATCGCCCCCTTCGTCCATATCGTGGACAGCGACCACGGAACCCGGCGAGGGCAACTGATGAACCGCCAAGCCAACGTGGCGGCGCCGATCACCATCGGCTCGGACGTCTGGATTGGCACCCATGCCGTCATCCTGAAAGGGGTGACCATAGGCGACGGAGCCGTGGTCGCGGCGGGCGCCGTGGTGCGCGAAGACGTCCCCGCCAATACGATCGTCGGCGGAACCCCGGCCAAGATAATCGGCGAACGCGTGTGACAACTGGTATCTTAATCCTCTGCCGGTACGATTCCCGGCGTCTGCCCGGAAAGATCCTCAGGGATCTCCGGGGGCGGAGCGTGCTCGGCCATATCCTGGACCGCGTCCATCAGGCCGTGCCCGGCCATCCGGTCGTGGTGGCGACCTCGGCGCGGTCCTGCGACGATCCGATTGCGGAATTCTGCCGCCGGTCGGCCGTTCCCTGCTTCCGCGGCGCGGCGGAGGACGTGGCCGGACGCTTCCTCGCCTGTGCGGAAGAGCTGGGGTGGAACCATGCGGTCCGCATCAATGGCGACAACCTGTTCGTCGACCCTGCGACGCTGCACGCCATGGTCGCCATTGCCGAGACCGGTGTCTTCGACATGGTGACCAATGTGCCGGGGCGAACCTTTCCCTATGGCATGAGCGTCGAGATCGTCGGCGTGCCCTTCTACCGTGCCGTGCTGGCCGGGGTGAGCGACCCGCACCACCGCGAGCACGTGACTTCCTGGCTCTACCAGAACCCCGACGTCGGGCGGCGCCACATCTACATCAACCGGACCTGCCCGGAGGCCGCCGGCATGCATCTGGCGCTGGACACGCCGGAGGATCTTTCGCGCGCCGCCGCGCTGCTGGCCCGCCTGGGCGATCATCCGGCATCGGTGGGGCTGCCGCGTCTCCACGCCCTTCTCATGCAGGAGCCGGAGCCCAGTCCGTGGCAGGGGGAGAGCGGCCCGCTCCTCATCGCCGAGATCGGCGGCAACCACGAGGGCGATTTCGAGACAGCGAAGGCGATGACGGCGCTGGCGATCGAAAGCGGCGCCGACTGCGTGAAGTTCCAGATCTATCGCGGCGCGACGCTGGTCAACCCGGTGGAGAGCCCGGACCGCTACAGGCATTTCCAGCGGTTCGAACTGGAGCCTGCGCAGCATGTGGCGCTGGCGCGGATGTGCACCGACGCGGGCGTCGGCTACCTGTCCTCGGTCTGGGACATGGAGATGCTCGATCTTGTCGAGCCCTACATGCCGTTTTACAAGATCGGCTCCGGGGATCTGACGGCTTGGCCGCTGGTCCGCGCCTTCGCCCGGCGCGGCAAGCCGATCCTGCTGTCCACCGGGCTCGCCACCATGGACGAGGTGCTGCAGACCGTGGCCCAGATCCAGGCCGTGGACGCCCGCTACCGGCGGCCGGAATGGCTGTGCCTGCTGCAATGCACGTCGATGTATCCCATCCCCGACAGCGACGCCAATCTGCGGGTGATGGACGCCCTGCGCGCTGCGACCGGCGTTGCCGTCGGCTATTCGGACCACACCGTCGGTGGCGCTGCCTTGCGCGCCGCTGCGGCCATGGGCGCCGAGGTGCTGGAATTCCATTTCACCGACAGCCGCGAGGGCAAGACCTTCCGCGACCATTTCGTATCGCTGACCGTCGGTGAGGTGCAGGAACTGAAGCGGGACCTAAAGCAGATCAGGGCGCTTCGCGGGCACGCCCTGAAGCAGCCGGAGGCGTCCGAAGTGACGCAGGGCCATGTCGAGTCCTTCCGTCGGGCCGTCTACGCCAACCGTCCGCTGCGCGCGGGCGAGACGCTGACGACCGCCGACCTAACGGTCCTGCGTCCCAACCACGGCACCGATGCCCGGGATTTCGACCGGCTGATCGGGCTGCAGGCGAAACGCGACATCGCGGCCTTCCGAGCCCTGACGCGCGGCGAAGACTACGACGACTCACAAAACGACTGGGCGCCCGATGACATTTGAAAAATTCGGCAAGAGCTTCCGCGACATCGCCGACCTGAAAACGTCCTTCTTCGAGGACAATGGCAAGTGGCTGGAGCGGGCCCTGAAGTACGCGGCCATCTACACGGCCCAGCCGCGGCGGACGCATTGCAAGATCTGCAACGCGCCGCTGCCCGGCACGCCCTCGTTCGTCAAGCACACCATCCCCTATGTCATCTGCACCAGATGCAGCCATCTGAACGGCATGCACGAGGATTCCGACGCCTTCTGCGAAGCCGTCTACACCTCGGATGAGGGCAAGGACTACGCCGAAGCCTATTCCTCGGCCGATGCCGCCGCCTATGTCCGCCGGCGCGAGCGGATCTACGAACCCAAGGCGAGGTTCCTTCTCGATGTCTTGCGCCATGAGAACAAGGACCCAGCAGCCCTGCGCTACGCCGACATGGGCGCCGGAGCCGGCTATTTCGTTGCCGCTTTGCAGGAGCTGGGGCTGACGCAGGTCGCCGGCTACGAGGTCGGTCAGGCGCAGGTGGCGCTGGGCAACTGGATGATGCCCTCCGCGCCCCTCTCGCTGATCGGCCTCAAGGACACGCTTGGCCTGTGCCGGGAGATTCCGGCCGATGTGATGACCTTCATCGGCGTGTTCGAGCACTTGCAGAACCCGCGCGAGATCCTCGGCGCGGTGCGCTCCAATCCGGCCGTCCGCTACGTCTATATCTGCGTGCCGATGTTCGCCCCGACCATCTACAACGAGATGGTGTTTCCGCAGGTCATGCCGCGGCAGCTTGCGGTGGGCCACACCCACCTGTTCACCGATGCGTCCATCCGGAACATGGAAGCCGAGTTTGGCCTCGAGCGCGTCGGCGCCTGGTGGTTCGGCACCGACATGATGGACTACCACCGCTCGGTGCTCGTCTCCTTGGCGCAGACGCCCGGTCAGGCGGGCATGATCGAGCCGTGGCGGGAGCAGTTCGAGGACATCCTCGACGACCTTCAGCTGGTGATCGACAAGAAGCGCAAGAGCAGCCAGATTCACGCCGTCTTCAAGGTGCGCCGCTGACGTGCGCCTGCGCCGGGCTCCCGCGTTGCGGCCGGCGGCCGGCCTCCTGAGAGTTTTGGACGAAACCCATGGCCTCGATTTCCGGCCTGTTCGCCGATCCGCCGCTTGTGACCCTCTACGTGCCCTGCCGGAACTATGGCCGGTTCCTGGAGCAGGCGATCCGCAGCATCCATGCGCAGCTCTATCCGCATTGGGAGCTGTTCATCATCGACGAAGCGTCGGAGGACGAGACGCCGATCGTGGCCGAGCGGCTGCGGTCGGAATGCCCGGACAGGATCCACGTCATCACCCACGCGGCGCCGCGTGGTCTCCAGAAGACCGCCAACAGCGTGCTCGAAAAGGCGCGCGGCCGCTACATCATGCGCCTGGATGCCGACGACTGGCTGGATGAGTCGGCGCTTCTGCTCATGGTGGCCAAGCTGGAATCGGAGCCCGCCATCGGGCTGGTCTACGGCAATTATTTCTATACCGACCCCGACGGGCGCGTGCTCGGCATGGAGCGACGCTACAAGCTGGGGCAGGAGGACGTGGTCGGCCACCTTCCGCCGCATGGCGCCTGCACCATGGTGCGCACCCGGGCCCTCAAGGCGGTTGGCGGCTATTCCGAGGACGTCGACGCCCAGGATGGCTGGGAGCTTTGGTACAAGCTGATGAACCGGGTGAAGGCGGTCAGCCTGGATGCGCCCCTGTTCTACTACCGGCAGCACGGCGCCTCGCTCAGCCGCGACTCCAACCGCCTGCTCACGGCGCGCGCCCGGATCTTCGGCAAGCTGCGCCAGCAGATGGAGGGCAGCTACAAGCCCTCCTGTCTGGCGGTGATAGCGGTCAAGGAATCCTATCCGGGCTTCGAGGACGTGCCCTATCAGGAGGTGGGCGGGCAGAGCCTGCTGCAGCACGCCCTCGGCGCGGCGCAGGGTGCGGCCGGCGTCACCGATGTGATGATTTCCACGACCAGCCCGAATGTCCTCGACTACGCCAGGCGGCTTGAGGACACCGGCACCATCGGCCCCTACATGCAGACGCTGCGCAGCGAGAGCGCTCCGGCCGCGCCGCTGCCCATTCAGGCCATCCTGCAGCATGCGGGAGAAGCCTATCGTGCGGAGCGCGGGAGCTATCCGGACGCGGTGGCCTTCCTCAGCATCCACGCGCCGCTGCGGCGGCGCGAACACGTCGAGAAGGGCATCGATATCCTGCGCATCACATGCAGCGACTCCGTGGTCTCGGTGACGGAGGAGCGCGAGCCCATCTTCGCCCACGGGCCGCAGGGGCTGAAGCTGCTCAATCCGGGGCGGATGCAGAACCTCACCTACGACCGCGAGCGTCTCTACCGCTTCAACGGCGCCTTCCTGGCGCTGTGGTGGGAGGTGCTGGGCGACGCGGACATTTTCGGCGAGACGATCGCCTATATGGAAATGTCGGCGGAAGACAGCGTTCAGGTCAAACGGCCGAGCGACCTGGCGCTGCTGCGCCGGCTCCTGGAGGAGGCCGCTCCGACCCATGCCTGACCGCTCGGGCCCGGCGCGACTTGACCCGCTCCGGCCGATATGCACCTTGACGCCGACCGGGGCACCTCCTGCCGCCTCCGTCCTGCAGGGCTGCCCGTCCGCCCGGCTTTCCAACAATCGGAGCGATCCTTGGCCGACAAAACCTCGTGCGCAGAGTGCAGCGACCTGCCCCGCGTGCCGGCCGCGCGCCTGGAGGAGACGGCGCGGCAGCTGCTGGGCGCCGCGGGCGTGCGGGACGATGTGGCAGAGGTCACCGCCCGCGGTCTGGTCTGGACCTCCCTGCGCGGCATTGATTCGCACGGCATCCGCCTGTTGCCGCATTATCTGGAGGGCGTCCGCGGCGGCCGCCTGACGCCCGACCCGAACATGCGCTTCGAGCGCACGGCGCCGGCGACGGGACTGCTCGATGCCGACCACACCTTCGGACATGCCGCCGGCATGACGGCCATGGGCCATGCCATCGGGCTGGCCCGCGAGGCCGGTATCGGGGCGGTGTCGGTGCACAACTCCAGCCACTGCGGAGCGCTGTCCTTCTTCGCGCATGAAGCGGCCCGCCACGACATGGTGGGCATCGTCTTCACGCACGCCACGGCGCGGGTGAAGACGCCAGCGTCCAACCGGCCGTTCTTCGGCAACAACCCGATCTGTCTGGTCGCGCCCATGGCCAGGGAGGAGCCCTTCTGTTTCGACGCCGCCACGACGGGGATCACCTTCAATGCCGTCAAGGCGGCAGCCGCAGCCGGGCAGACGCTGCCCCCCGGCCTGGTCGCCGATGCGGCAGGCATGGAGACCACCGACCCGGCCGAGGCCGCCCAATTGCTGCCCATCGGCGACTATAAGGGGTTCGGCCTGTCGATGATGGTCGACATTCTCTGCGCCGTCCTGAGCGGGATGCCCGCCGGGGATCAGGTGAGCCCGATGTTCGGGGCGCCGATGAGCCGGAAGCGCTACCTCGGCCAGTTCTTCTGCGCCCTCAATGTCGCCGCCTTCCGCGACGTCGGCGCCTTCAAGGCCGAACTGCAGGACCTGGCCGAGCGGGTTCGGGCGGAGCCGGCCATCCGCTCCGGGGTGCCGGTGCTGGTGCCGGGCGATCCGGAGAAGGCGGCCTGGGCCGAGCGATCGGTGCAGGGCGTGCCGGTGCCTCGGCATGTCCTCGACGAGATCGATACCCTGGCGCGCGATCTGCTGACGCGCGAAGTCCTGGGCAGCGGACCCGAGCTTTCATGAGGTGGCACAGCATGCGCGTGGACCACGACGCCCCCTGGGTTCTGATCACGGTCCACAAGCAGGCGCGCGAGCTGGATTCCAAGCTCTGGCTCGCCGCGACGCTGATCCGCGACGGCTTCAACGTCGTCATCGGCCGGACCGGGGCGCTGCGCGCTCTGGCCGAGAGACTGCCGCGCGGCATCTACATGGATTTCCGTTTCGTGGGGACTCGCAAGCCCGTCTTCGAGATCTATCGGGCCGCCGGCCACAAGGTCGTCTGTTTCGACGAAGAGGCGACGTCCTTTCACGACAAGGACCACTATCGCACCAACCTGGTCTCGCCGGAGGCGTTGTCCCTCACCGAGGCGGCGTTCTGCTGGGGTGACTTTCACGCGGATGTCCTGCGCTCCGCCTTGCCCGAGGCCATGCACGGCTTGGTGCAGATCACCGGCCACCCGCGGTTCGACATGCTGCGCCATCCCCTGCGGGGCGCCTATCAGGCGTTGGCCGACGAGTTGCGGGCCACGTATGGCCGGTTCTTCCTGGTGAATTCGAGCACGGGCGGATGGATCCTGGAAGGCCAAGTCGATGCGCGCTGGCGAAGCTACGTCGATCGCGGCATCGTCCGCGATGTGCCGACGGAAAAGGAGAAGTTCTACGCGCAGTACCACTACCGGCTCGACAAGCACCGGTACATGGTGGCTCTCATTGAAGCTGCGGCGCGGGCGCTGCCCGACCACAAGATCATTGTCCGCCCCCATTTCACCGAACGCGAAGCGAGTTGGCTGGCGAGCTTCGAGACGGTGCCGGAGAACGTGCTGATCCTGCACTCCCATAGTTCCGTGCCCTGGATGCTGGCCGCCGAGGCCGTCATCCACAACAGCTGCACCACAGGCACGGAGGCCTTCCTGGCGGAGGTGCCGGTCATCAGCTACCGGCCGGTGAAGCACCCCGACCACGAACCCTATCTGCCCAACGCTCTCAGCCTGGAGGTGGAGGACGAGGCGGAGGCCGTGGATCTCCTGCGGGCCGTCGCCGCCGGGGAACGGGACCGGCTCCAGGTCGGCCGCGCCGAGCGCGAGGCGATCTTCGACCGAATGATGTACGGGCGCACCGGACCTTTCGCCAGCGTGCGGATCGCTGCAGTCCTGCGGGACATCGCCTTCACGGCCCCGGACAGCCCGGAGCGCCTGCGCCGCCTCCTGAAAAAAGGGGCCCGCACTCAGCCGCTTCGTGCTATCAAGCGCGCCATCGACATGGCGCGCGGGCGGCAGCGTTCTCGCGGCACACAAGAGACGGAAATCACCTGCTCGACGATGCGCAAGAAAATGCAGTCTATCCTGGCGCATTGCGATGCGCACCATCCCCCCATCGTCATCCGGGAGGTCGCGGGGGAAGTGTTCGTGGTCGTTCGCCAGGACAGCCTGCGTGCTCGCTGACCGAGCATTTCAGGACGACGGGATGGAACTCGAGATACATCCTTTGCGCCCCTTGGTGGCGCAGCTGAAGAATGCCGTCGGACCGCCCAAGAACAAGAAGCACGAGATGCTGCAGCTGGCCTTTCCGACCACCACGTCATGGAAGGTCGAGGGCGAGTATTTCGAGTTCGGGGTCTTTCGCGGCCGCGCCATGATCCACACCTATCGCATGGCCCGGCGCTGCGGCCGCCCGACCCGATTCTTCGCCTTCGATTCCTTCGAAGGGCTGCCGGCAAGCGCCGAGACGGGTGAGAAGCTCCAGGAACGCCAATATGCCTGCTCGCAGGAGCAGTTCCTCGACAACCTCAAGCGCGCCGGCGTGGACATCAGCACCGTCCATTGCGTCAAGGGGGTCTTCGACCAGTCGCTGACGCCGCGGCTTCAGCGGGACCTGGCGCCCAGCAAGTCAGCCATCGTGTGGGTGGATTGCGACCTTTATGAATCCACCGTTCCCGTTCTCGACTTCATCGTCCCTTTTCTTCAGACCGGCAGCATCATCTGCTTCGATGACTGGTTCGGTTTCGGCGGCCACCCGCTCAAGGGCGAGATCCGCGCCACCAACGAGTGGCTGGCGCGGAATCCCCTGATCAGGCTGACGCATTATCGCGATTTCGGCGTTTCCGGCCGCTCCTTCGTAGTTCACGTCTCCGAGACAGCCCCGTCATGACAGTATTCGCCATCACCCCCGCCCGCGGCGGTTCAAAGGGTGTGCCGCGTAAGAACATCAAGCCGCTGGCCGGCAAGCCGCTGGTCCAGCACACCATCGAAGCGGCCCGTGCCTGCCCGCTGATCGACCGCTACGTGGTCAACACCGAGGACCCCGAAATACGCGCCGTGGCCGAGGGCCTGGGCGTCGAGACGCAGTCTCGTCCCGAGGAATTCTGGCACGACAACACCTTCCAGGAAGTCGATCGGTTGCTGCAGTGGGCGGTCGCCGATCTGGAGGCCAAAGGGGCGCGGATCAACGTGGTGGTCCTGCTCTATCCCACGTCGCCCCTGCGCCGGAGCCGGCACATCACCGACTGCATTGACCTTGTCCTCAACCAGGGATTCGACAGTGCGCTCACCCTGCGCGAAGACCGCTCGTACATCTGGCGGCGGGAGGGCAATTCCGGGCAGGTGGCGCCGGTTAACTATGATCCGGCGAAGCGCGGCCCCAACCAGCTCGAGGGCTGGAACCAGTGGATCGAGAACAAGGCAGTCTATGCCATGCGGCGCGACCTGCTGATGGAGACCGGCTGCCGGCTGGGCGGGCGCGTCGGCTTCGTCGAGATGTCCAAGCTCGACTCCATCGATATCGACCGGCCCGAGGATTTCGATCTGGCCGGGCAGATCATGGAATTGCGCCAGGACGGACGGCTTGCGTAATGGCGGGCGCCGATGAGATGCGGGTGGGCCTGATCGGCCTCGGCCATATCGGCAAGGTCCACTTGGCCGCTCTCGAACGGGTGTCGGGCCTGCGGGTGGTGGCGCTGTGCGACCGCGACCGCGCCCTCGCTGCCCTGGCTCCGCCGGGCGTGGCGTTCTTCGACGCCGTCGAGCCTTTCTTCGACACCCCTCTCGACACGGTCGTCGTCGCCACGCCCAACGACACCCATGCGGAGGTCGCCCTGGCGGCGATGGCGAGGGGCCACTCGGTGCTGGTGGAAAAGCCCGCCGCCCGCTCCCGCGCGGAGCTGGAGGCGCTGATGGCACCGTCTTCCACCGGCGCCAGGGTCCACTTCGCCTTCCATGCCGCCCACGGGCGCGAGGTCGAATGGGCGCGGCTCTGGCTGGCCGCCGAGGGCGCCGCCCTGGACGAACCGGTCGAGTTCGACTGCGCCTTCACCGACCCCTATGTCACCACCATGGGCGAACTCGTTCCGGCCGCCGTCTCGCTGGGCGATTGCTGGAGCGACAGCGGCATCAACGCGCTGTCGGTGGTCGCCGCCTTCGTCGACGCCCGCAGGCTGAAGCCGGAGAGCGCCGATCTTCGCCGCCGCGGCCCCAGCGGCGTGACGGTGGAGGTGGAGGCTCGCTTCACCTTCGGTGACACTGGGCGGGGCAAGATCCTGACCCGCTGGACGCAGGGCATCAACCACAAGCAGACCCGCCTCGGCTTCAGCCGGGGCGCGAGCCTGCTCCTCGACCACAGCCGCCAGAAGATCGAATTGACGGATCCGGCGGGCGAACGGCTGGTCCTGGCCGATTTCGCGACCTCGGGCGAGCGTCTGCTCAACCACTATCTGGGCCTGTTCACCGCCTTTGCCGAGGGGCGTTGCGCTCCGGCGGAGGAACCAGCGACCGGCCGCCGCCTGCACGAGCTTATGTTCGCCGTGGCCGCGACCGCCCGGCCGACCGCATAGGGGGAAAAGGATGTCGGCACCGCTTTCGGCAGACTCCTATGGCGCCCATTTCGGCCGCAGCATCATGACCCTGCTGGCGCGCAGCGATGCCGCCGGGGCCGGGCCGGTGTTCCGGGTGCTCGATGTCGGCTGCGGCCGCGGCCGCCTGATGGCGGACCTGTACCGGATCCTGGAAGCGAGCTTGAGCGGCCGCAAGGTGGAGATCCACGGGCTGGAGGTGACCGAGCATCGCGCCGCCGAGGAAGGCTACACGGCGCGCGCCGTGGCCAGCCTGACCGAATCGGTACCCGAGGTGGATTGGCGCCAACACCTGCACCTGTGTTCCGACCGCGACCCCTGGCCCTTCCCCAACGGCCACTTCGACTGCATTGTCTCGAATCAGGTGCTCGAACATGTGGCCGACCACGCGCTATTCTTCGCCGAACACGCCCGAGTGTTGACCCCCGCCGGGTTCGGCATCCATCGCTTTCCGCCGCGCGAGAATCTGTGGGACGGACACCTGCACCTTCCCCTGGTGCACAAGGCGCGCGATATCGAGACGGTGGCCGGACTGGTACGTTGGGCCTCCCGGCTCGGCCTCGGCAAGTTCAGGGGCGCGTACAAGGCCGAGAAGCTGGCGCGCGGCTTCACCCTTGAGGATTACGTCCGCTATCAGAGTGAATACGTTTGGTACCATTTGAACTACATCACGACCGGCGATGCACTCCGCCTCGCCAAGAAGAACCGGCTGAAGGCATCTCTTGTCCTGAGCGCAACCCCGCTGCAGCGCCTCATCGAGAGGCTGACCCGCCGCGCGGTCACCGCGGCGACGCCCTACGACCTCGCCCTGCTCGACCGATTCCTTCCGGTCCTCGGCCTGTTGCACCTGCGTGCCAACGCGACCCTGACGGTCGAGAAATCCCGCCTCAAACGCTACGGCGTCTGGACTGACCAATGATCTCCATCATCATCCGCACCAAGAACGAAGAACGCTGGATGCGGCCCTGCCTCGAAGCCGTCATGGCGCAGAGGGTGGACATGCCGGTCGAGGTGGTCCTGGTCGACAACGCCAGCACCGACAAGACGGTGGACAAGGCTCAGGCCATCATGCCCGGCCTCAAGCTGGTCCGGGTCGAGGAGTTTCTGCCAGGCCGGGCCATCAATGACGGCATCCGCGCCGCATCGGGCGACTATATCGTCTGCCTGTCCGCCCATTGCATTCCGGTCAATGAGAACTGGCTGGCCCGGCTGCTGGCGAATTTCGACGGCGCCAAGGATCTGGCCGGGGTCTACGGGCGCCAAGTGCCGGTGAGCTTCTCGTCGCCTTCGGACAAGCGCGACCTGCTGATCACCTTTGGCCTCGACCGGCGCGTCCAGTACAAAGACCCGTTCTTCCACAACGCGAACAGCATGGTCCCGCGCCATGTCTGGGAGCGCTTCCCGTTTGACGAGGACGTGACCAACATCGAGGACCGGCTGTGGGCCAAGGACGTGCTGGGCGCCGGCATGCACATTGTCTATGAGCCCGATGCCCCGGTCTATCACCACCACGGCATCCACCAGAACAACGACGTCCGCCGCGCCGAAAGCGTGGTCCGGATCATGGAGGCGGAGAAGGCGGCGGGTCACGAAGCCTCGGGACCGTTCCGCTCGGCCCATCTCGATACGGTGGCGGTCCTGCCGGTTCGCGCATCCCTGGCCGATCTCGACCGCGGCGAGATGGAAGCGCTGTTCGACCGCACCCTGGCGTCCCTTTCGGAAAGCCGGCAACTGTCGGCCATCCTGGTCTCCACCGACGATCCGGCTCTGGCCGGCATGGCGCGGGACCGTGGCTTCGTCGTCCCCGATCTACGCCCGCCCGAACTGGCCGAGGGCCATGCCCGCTTCGACGACGTGCTGGCCTTCGAGTTGAGACGCCTGGAAGAGAGCGGGCGTTTCCCCGATGCCGTCTTGTCCCTCGAAATCACCCATCCCTTCCGCCAGGCCGGCTTCCTGGACCGACTGCTTGAGGAATTCTTCAATTGCGGCGCCCAGACCCTGGTGGCGGGCGTCGCGGAGTTTCGGCCGTGCTGGGTCCGCGAGGGCTCCGAATTCCAGCGGATCGACGGCTTCCTGCGCCGCCGCGACGAGCGCGAGCCGCTGCATGTGGCCCTGCCCGGCCTGGGATGCGTGTCGCTGCCTGCGGTCATTCGAAGCGGCAAGCGGTTCGGATCCCGCACCACCATCCTGGAATTGGCCGACTCGCTGGCGGCGGTGGAAGTGCGCAGCAAGGCTGCCTTTCAGCGGGTGCGGCCTCTCCTGACCGCCGATGCGCGTTCGGCCGCGGAGCGGTGATCACGCCATGACCGCCGTGGACGCAAACCGGATCGCATTCTTCCTGCGCGCCTTCAACGATTGCGACAACATCACCCCGGCCATCTACTACTTCCTGACCGTGCGCCCTGAAATGGTGGCGGACATCGTCGTCTACAGCGACGATTGGCGCTTCGAGAGCGATGCCAACCTTGCCTTTCTCCAGAACACCTTTGCGGACAGGGTGCGGGTGATGTGGCTCGGAGACGCGATCGGGCTCAACCGCCGCATGCTGACGGCCGGCCGCATCCGCCGATTCGCCGACCGGGTACGCGGGCGGCTCGATCCGAACCACAGCGTGCCGCGTCTGTGCATGGGATTGCGCGTCGACGAGAGCGTGACCCTTGCCGCCGTCCGGCGCACCTTCGGCAACGGCCCCGTTCCCGCCCTGGCGGTGTTCGACCTCAACCGCACGGCCAGTGTCGGCGGACTGGTCAAGGCCCTGCGGGCGTTCGGTATTCCGAAAGTCATATGCCTGCCGGTCTCACCAATGGGCAATATCAACGCCCTACGCAGCACCGGCTATGTCACCCTCGATCCGAAGTATCATATCCGCCATGCGGATTACTCGGTCTTCGACCGTGTTGCCGTCGTCGACCCCTATTACTGTCAGGCGGTGATCCGCACCTTCGAGCTGCTGGGGCTGAAGAGCAGCCTAGTCGACCGCACCGACGTTCTCGGCAGCATCCGCTTCTCGCCCGAATGGCTGACGTACCGCCAAGCACGCGTGAAGCCCTATACGCGGCCAGGACGGAACACAAAGATGGTGTTCTTCCTCTCCAGTCCAGAGACCAACACGTTCTGGGCCGAGGTCGAGAGAACCTTCACCTTCCTGGCCGAGTTCGAAGATATCTCGGTCGTCGTCAAGCCTCACACGCGGAAAATGTCCTATTTTGGTGGGAAAAGGTTCGACAACATCGTCTTCGACAGCGACGCCTCCAGCTCGTCCCTGATCGATTGGGCCGATGCGGTGATGTTCTGGTCGTCGAGCATCGCACTCGAAGCCTACTGGAAGGACAAGACCGCGCTCTGCCTCGATTACGTCAACGCCAACCGCAGCGTTTACGCCATGCTCGACGCGGGGTGGATCCTGCGCTGCCGCGACGATCTGCACGAGGCGCTGTCGGCCCTCTCGGCCGATCCCTCCCACCGGCCCTACGGCAAGGAAGGGGTCGAGCGCCTGTTGTTCCAGGTCGTCAATGGCGGCACCGCAGGCAGCCTGCCGGACCGCTACGCCGCCTATCTGGAGACTCATCTTGGCCACTGAAACCCCTCGCCCCCGCACCAAATACTACGACCATTCCAATAACCGACTGGTCTACCGGGGCGCCTCCTCGGACGAAGGCTACTGGGATGGCCACTGGAGCAAGGCCCAGCTGGAACGAGTGCTGAGGGAGAGTTCGAGGAGCCCCGGCTGCCGAATGGTCGTGGAGGTCACCCGCAGGTTCCTGCCCCCGGGCTCGCGGGTGCTGGACGGCGGATGTGGTCTGGGCGACAAGGTCAAGGCGCTGGCCGATGCCGGCTATGAATCCTACGGCGTAGACTATGCGAGCCGTATCGTCGCGACCCTGAACGCTTCCTTCCCCGAGTTGCGGATATCGCACTGCGATGTGCGACGCATCGAAGTTTCCGACGGCTTCTATCACGGATACTGGTCGCTCGGCGTCATCGAACATTTCTATGACGGGTACGACGCGATTATCGCCGAGGCCTACCGGATAATCGCCCCCTCGGGCCTCCTGTTCGTGACCGTCCCTGCCATGTCGCCTTTGCGGCGCCTGAAGGCGAAGGCAGGACTCTATCGCCCGTGGCCGACGGATGCACCGACACCAGACGATTTCTACCAGTTTGCCCTGCCCGGTGCAGGCATCGCTGCCCGCGTTCAGCGGCAAGGGTTCGAACTGCTGGAACGCCGTCCTCTCAACGGAATCACCGGTCTCAGCGACGAATTCCCACTCCTACGTTGGCCGCTAAAAGTGGTGTGGAAACTGGCCTATCGCCCGGCCGAACGCCTGCTGGCCGGGTTCTCCAACCATACTGACCTGTTCGTCTTTCGGCGGCTTGCGCAACTGTGAATTTTTCCCTATCAGACTTCGCAGCATCCATCCCGACGATGTCTCCGCCGATCTCCTTCCGCCGCCGGACGTTCCGGTCTCGAGTGATCGTGGGTGAGCCATGACGGCGTCACAGTGCGCCGGCGGCCGCCCGGTCGCCGCCTTCGTCCTGCCGTCCTTTGCCGGCGGCGGGGCCGAGCGGGTGACGCTCAATCTGCTGAGACTCGTCGACCGGACCGCCCTCCGCCCGATGCTGGTGGTGCTCGACCCGATCGGCCCGCTGAGCGCGGCGGTGCCGGACGACGTGCCGGTCCTCGGCCTGGGCCACCGCCGCCTGCGGACGGGGCTGCCCCGCCTCATTGCCGCCTTGCGCGACCTGCGGCCGCACGCTGTCTTCTCGACATTCACCTATCTCAACCTGCCTTTGCTGGCCGCGCGCCCCTTGCTGCGCGGCGCGCGGCTCGTGGTGCGGGAGGCCAACATGCCCTCCGAGAGCCTCGCCACCTTGCGGTTTTCCACCGCCTTCCAGGCCGGCTGCCGCTGGCTCTATCCCGGCGCGGATTGCGTCGTGGCGACGTCGGAGCGCATGCGGGCCGAGCTTCGGAGCATGGGGGTCCCCGCTGGCCGTCTGTGCGTCCTGCCCAATCCGGTGGATGTCGACAACCTGCGGCAGGCAGCCGTGCCGCCTCATCGGCATCCGGGGCCGGGGCTGCGCCTGGTGGCGGTCGGACGCCTCGTCCCGGCCAAGGGGTTCGACCGCCTGATCGAGGCCACGGCCCAGCTGCCGAAGGACGCGCATTGCACCATCCTCGGAGAAGGGCCGGAACGGCCGCGCCTGATGGCGGCGATCGCCCAACTGGGCCTGGAACAGAGGGTCGCCATGCCCGGGTTCGTCGCCACCCCTGCGCGCTGGATGGCGGGCGCCGACGCGCTGGTGCTGCCCTCCCGCTATGAGGGGATGCCGAACGTCGCCCTGGAGGCTCTCGCCGTCGGCACGCCCGTCATCGCCACGCCTGAGGCGGGCGGCATCGCGGAGGTTTCGCCGGTGACCATCGCGCCGGCCGGGAGGCAGCTGGTCGACGCCATAAAGGGCCTTGCCGCGGCGCCGTCTCCAGCTGCGGTGCGGCCCTGCCTGTTGCCGCAAGCGTTCCGGCTGGAGGCCGTCCGCCGGCAAGTGAACGATCTGCTGTCGGCCGTCGAGACGGTGCGCCGCTAGAGCGCTATCCGCAAGACTGGGCGCCGGTCTTGTGGAAGAGAATGCGACAACTCGAAGGTTTCGAGCGTCCGCTTGGTTCAATCGGATCGGCGGAGGCTCCAGGTCGCTGCTGGCGGGCAAAAAGGCTCATGGCCATACCGCAGGGATTCGAAGGCGCCCCGGGCAGCACCTGGCATCTTGCGGCGCTGCCGGGGCATCGCTTCACCGCGGCGCCCTGACCGTAGGCCACTGATTTTTCGATTTGGGTTTTGGTACAGCTGGGTGGACTCGAACCACCGACCTCCTGATCCACAGTCAGGCGCTCTAACCAACTGAGCTACAGCTGCACGCGGCCGTCGAGGGGCGTTCTGTAAGCCGGGGGGCGCCGGAATTCAAGCATGCCGGTGCCGCCGGTGGCAAAATCGCGATCCGGTGGGAGGATCTCAGCGCGGCGCGGCGGCCCGCCGCAACCGGTCATTGATGGCCTCGCCCAGCCCCTCCTCGGGGATCGGCGCCACCGCGATGGACGCGACGCCCGTGGCGTCGAGCGCGCGCAGATGCGCATAGAGATTGGCCGCCGCCTCGACCGGATCGCCCACGGCCGACAGATCCCGCCGCGCCACGGCGCCGGCCGCGCCCGCGATGTCGGCGGTGCCAAAGGCGAGCAGCGCCTCGCCGGGGTGCACCTCGCGGGCCAGAAGCCGCAAGCGTGCGCGCGGCGCATAGTGCGAGGCAAGCTGCCCCGGCGCCAGCGGCCCTTCGCCGTCCAGCGCCTCGGCCGGCCGCAGGTCGGGCGGCGCCACCCGCTCCTCCAGCGCCCGCTCGATCTCGCCGCGCGGAATGCCGCCCGGCCGCAGCAGCCGTCCCGGCCCGCCAAGGCAGGCGACGATGGTCGATTCGATGCCGAGCGGCGTCGAGCCGCCATCGAGCACCAGGTCGACCGCCGGGCCGAGATCCTCGATCACATGGTCCGCCGTGGTCGGCGACACGTGGCCCGAGCGGTTGGCCGAGGGGGCCACCACCGGCCCACCGAACGCCAGCAGCAGGTCGCGCGCCGTCTCGTGCGCCGGCACCCGCAACCCGATGGTGGTGAGGCCGGCGCGCGCCAGCTCGCACACCCGGCAGTTGCGGGCGGCCGGCACGACCAGCGTCAGCGGTCCGGGCCAGAACGCCTCGGCCAGCACCCGGGCGCGGCGGCCGAGCAGCCCCTGCGCGGCCGCCGCCTCGGCGCTGTCGACATGGGCGATCAGCGGGTTGAAGCGCGGCCGGTCCTTGGCGGCGTAGAGGCGGGCCACCGCCCGCTCGTTGGTGGCGTCGGCGCCCAGCCCATAGACCGTCTCGGTGGGGAACGCCACGAGGCCGCCGGCGCGCAGCACCGCGACGGCCTCGGCGATGGCCGCGGGCGTGGCGGACAGACGGCGCGCGGTGGCGGATGCGGTCACGATGGACGGATTCCAAAGGGCGCCTGGGAGGCGGGCGCATGCGAGGCGGGCGTCTGGGGGCCGAACGCCGCGTTGACGCCCGCACGCCTGCGCCCGATAAACGACACCCGCAGGGGTTAGGGACTTAGCGCCGCCGCGAGCGCCACGCAAGAACCCGAAACGCAAGAACCCGAAACGCAAGAATTCGAAACGCAAGACCCACTTGCATGTTTCCGGCGCCCACGAGGGGGAGAATCCTGCCATGAGCTACCAGCCGCCGGTCGCCGACATCGCCTTCACCCTTCGCCACGTCGCCGGTCTCGACCGGCTGACCGAGGAGCACGCATTTCCCGATCTGACGCCCGATCTGGTGGGCCAGATCCTGGAGGAGGCCGGCAAGTTCGCCGGCGAGCGGATCGCGCCCTTGAACCAGATCGGCGACCGCTTCGGCGCCCAGCTCCGCGACGGCGCGGTGCACATGCCCCCCGGCTGGCGCGACGTCTACCGCGCCTGGTGCGACGCCGGCTGGAACGCCGTGTCGTCACCGTCGGACTATGGCGGCCAGGGCCTGCCGCACCTCGTCAACGCCGCCTGCATCGAGATGTGGAACGCCGCCTCCATGGCCTTCGGCCTGGGGCCGCTGCTCACCATGTCCGCGGTCGAGGCGCTCGCCAGCCATGGCAGCGACCAGTTGAAGCGGATCTATCTCGGAAAGCTCGTCTCCGGCGAATGGATGGGGACGATGAACATCACCGAGGCGCAGGCCGGCTCCGATCTCGGCGCGCTGCGCACCCGCGCCGAGCGCCAGCCCGACGGCAGCTACCGGCTGCGCGGCACCAAGGTGTTCATCACCTATGGCGAGCACGACCTCACCGACAACATCATCCACCTCGTGCTGGCCCGCCTGCCGGACGCGCCCGAGGGCACGCGCGGGCTGTCGCTGTTCCTGGTGCCCAAGGTGCTGGTGGCCGACGACGGCACGCTCGGCGCCCGCAACGACGTGGTGTGCACCGGCATCGAGAAGAAGCTCGGCATCCACGCCTCGCCCACCTGCACCATGCAGTTCGGCGACCGCGACGGTGCCGTCGGCTATCTGGTCGGCGAGGAGAATCGCGGCCTGACCTGCATGTTCACCATGATGAACCACGCCCGGCTGGCGGTGGGGCTGCAGGGGGTGGCGATCGCCGACCGCGCCTTCCAGCAGGCGCTGAGCTACGCCCGCGACCGCCGCCAGGGCCGCGCCCCGGGCTGGAGCGGCGAGGGCATGAGCCCGATCGTCGAGCACCCGGACGTCAAGCGCATGCTGCTGGAGATGCGTGCCAAGACCGAGGCGGCGCGGGCGCTGTGCTACGCCGTGGCCGGCGCGCTCGACCGCGCCGCCTTTGCGCCGGCCGCCGCCGCGCGCGCCGCGGCCGAGGACCGCGCCTCGCTGCTGATCCCGGTCGCCAAGGCGTTCTCCACCGACATCGGGGTCGAGGTCGCCTCGCTCGGCGTGCAGGTGCACGGCGGCGCCGGCTATGTTGAGGAGACGGGCGCGGCGCAGCATCTGCGCGACGCGCGGATCGCCGCGATCTATGAGGGCACCAACGGCATCCAGGCGGTCGATCTGGTCGCCCGCAAGCTGCCGGCCAAGGGCGGCCAGGTTGCGCGCGGCCACATCGCCGAGCTTCGCACCATCGTGCAGCAGGCGCGCGGCGCCAATGAGTCCGGGCTGGGCTCGACCGCCGTGTGGATCGGCCAGTCGGTCGATGCGCTGGAGCGGACCACCGGCTGGATGCTCGACGCGGTGGAGACCCGCCCCGCCGACGCGCTGGCGGGCGCGACGCCCTATCTGCGGCTGTTTGCGCTGGCCACCGGCGGCAGCTATCTGGCGAAGAAGGCGCTGGCCGCCATGGCGGAGCTGCGGGCCGGCTCGACCGACCCGCATCATGGCTTGCGCGTGGCCTCGGCGCGCTTCTTCGCCGCCCACCTTGCCACCGCTGCGGCGGGGCTGGAGGCGGCGATCACCGAGGGGGCCGAGGCGATCGGGACGGCGTTCGGCGACGCGGCGTGATATACTGCGTCTCCGAAAAATCGGTTTGTGCGCCTGCGCCGACCAGACAGTTGGCACGCCGGATTTCATCGGCGTCGCGGTTTATCACCCGCAGCCCATATCCTCCCGGCGGCCCTCGGCTTTGACCTGCCGTCGTCATGGGCGGGCCTTGTCCCGGCCATGCACGTCTTTGTCTCAAGGGACGTTTTGAGTCGCGGGTGCTCGTGCGGGCAAGTTCATGCGGCCGGGAGAGCTTGGCGGCAAGCGCAGACGCGCCGAATCATGCCGTGCGGCCCTTGGCGGCGACCGGACCCGAGATCGAGGTCGACGGACCCGATTTCGGCGTTTGAGCGCCTTGGACGCTGGGCGCCGTGGCACCGGAAGCCGGCGGTTGAATCGTGTCGCGGATTTTCGTGAAGGTTTTGCCCGACTTTAACACCTTTTTTTCGTAACCTACGGACCCGACGTCGTTTTTGGCGAAATTCGAGACGGCGTGGCAC
>NZ_VWPL01000037.1 GCF_008630065.1 Blastochloris sulfoviridis | reverse complement strand
GCAACTCGGCCAGCCCGCGCCCGATCCCCGCCTTCGCGGGGACGCTGCGCGCAATGCCGGTGGCGCGCATCACCGCCTTCGCGGGGACGCTGCGCGCAATGCCGGTGGCGCGCATCACCGCCGTGACGCCGCCGCGCCCCGCAGCCAGCGCTTCGGCCGCCGCGAACCGGCGCCGGCCTCGCTCGTCGAGAACGTCACAGAGCGCCTCAAAGCGCAGGCGGATGGCCGATTCGTCAATCACTCAAACAGGCTACGAAATTGCCCGCCGCCCCGGAATCCCTTCCGGCCCGCAATAGACCCCACCTCGATTCACTTGTTCGTGGTCAATGCCTTAGCCACTGGCCCCAAAAACGGGGTCCACTTCACCGGCGCGCGATGCGCGCGTTTGGGTCAGGCGATGCCGCGATCAGGCGATGCCGCCGAGGCAGAGGTATTTGGTTTCGAGATAGTCGTCGCAGCCATACTTGGAGCCTTCGCGGCCGAGGCCGGACTGCTTGACCCCGCCGAACGGCGCGACCTCGGTGGAGATCAGCCCGGTGTTGATCCCCACCATGCCGGTCTCGATGCGCTCGGCCACCCGCCACACCCGCGCCAGGTCGCGCGAGTACACATAGCCCGCCAGCCCGAACTCGCTGGCATTGCACATCGCCACCGCCTCCTCCTCGGTCGCGAACCGCACAAGCGGCGCCAGCGGACCGAACGTCTCCTCGCGTGCCACCAGCATGTCCTGCGTCACCTCCGTGAGCAGCGTCGGCTCGAAGAAGGTGCGGCCGAGATTGGACCGTCGCCCGCCCGCGACGACCGCGGCACCCTTCTCCACCGCGTCGCGCAGATGGCGCTCGACCTTGGCCACCGCCGCCTCGCTGATCAGCGGCCCGGTGGTGACGCCGGGCTCGGTGCCGTTGCCGAGCCTCAGCGTTGCGAGCCTTTCCCGCAGCTTCTTGGCAAACGCGTCATAGACGCCGGCCTGCACATAGATGCGGTTGGCGCAGATGCAGGTCTGGCCGGCGTTGCGGAACTTGGCGATCAGCGCGCCGTCGGCGGCCGCGTCGAGGTCGGCGTCGTCGAACACCACGAACGGCGCGTTGCCGCCGAGTTCCAGCGACAGCTTCTTCACGGTGTCGGCGCACTGCCGCATCAATATCTTGCCGACGCGGGTCGAGCCGGTGAAGGTGATCTTCGCCACCTTGGGATTGGCGCACAATTCCGCGCCGACCGCGGCGGCGTCATAACTCGGCACCACGTTGAACACCCCGGCCGGCACTCCGGCCCGCGCGGCCAGCGCGGCCAGCGCCAAGGCCGACAGCGGCGTCAGCTCCGAGGGCCGCGCCACGAAGGTGCAGCCCACCGCAAGGGCGGGCGCCAGCTTGCGGGCGATCATGGCGTTAGGGAAGTTCCACGGCGTGATCGAGCCGACCACGCCGACGGGCTGTTTGAGCACCAGGATGCGCTTGTCGCGCTGGTGGCCGGGAATGACGTCGCCGTAGATGCGCTTGGCCTCTTCGGCGAACCACTCGATGAACGAGGCGCCGTAGAGGATTTCGCCCTTGGCCTCGGGCAGCGGCTTGCCCATCTCGGCGGTGAGGATGGCGGCGAGATCGTCGGCATTGGCGACGATCAGATCGTAGAAGCGCCGCGCCACCGCGGCGCGCTCCTTGCCGGTCCATGCGGCCCAGCCGGGCTGGGCGGCATGGGCAGCGTCGATCGCCGCCCGCGTTCCGGCCACGCCGACGTCGGCGACCGTGGCGATCACCTCGCCGGTTGCCGGGTTGTCGACCGTGAATGTGGCGGCGGCGTCGACCCACGCGCCGTTGATGTAGGCCTGCGTGCGCAGCAGCGACGGATCCTTCAGCATCAGCATCTCATACCCCCCGCGCAGCTTTCACCGCTTCCTCAAGGATGTCCATGGCCTCGGCGAAGTGATCGTCCGGAATGGTCAGCGGCGCCAGGAACCGGATGACGTTGCCGTAGACGCCGCAGGTGAGCAGCACTAGGCCGCGCGCCAGCGCCTCGACGCGGATGCGCGCGGTGAGGTCCGGCGCCGGCTTGCCGTCGGCGGCGATGAACTCGGCGGCGACCATGAAGCCCGGGCCGCGGATGTCGGCGAGCTCCGGCGCGAAGGCGCGGATCTCTTCCAGCCGGGCCTTGAGGCGGGCGCCGAGTTCGTTGGCGCGGGCGCACAGATTCTCCTCCTCGATCACGTCGAGCACGGCGTTGCCGGCGGCGATGCCGAGCGGATTGCCGCCATAGGTGCCGCCGAGGCCGCCGGGACCGGCGGCGTCCATCATCTCGGCGCGGCCGGCGACCGCGGAAATCGGCAGGCCGCCGCCCAGCCCCTTGGCCATGGTCGTGAGGTCGGCGGCGATGCCATAGGCTTCCATCGCGAACAGGGTGCCGGTACGGGCAAAGCCGGTCTGCACCTCATCGGCGATCATCACGATGCCGTAGCTGTCGCACAGCTCGCGCAGGCGGCGGACGAAGTCGGGCGGCGCCGGGTAGAAGCCGCCTTCGCCCTGCACCGGCTCGAACAGGATCGCCGCCACCCGGGCCGGATCGAGGTCGGCCTTGAACAGCTTGTCGATGGCCTTGAAGGTGTCGTCCACGGTGATGCCGTGGAGCGGGGTGGGGTAGGGGACGTGGAACACGTCCGGCATCATCGCGCCGAAGCCGGTCTTGTAGGGCACCACCTTGCCGGTGAGGCTCATGCCCATGAAGGTGCGGCCGTGGAAGCCGCCGCCGAACGCGATCACCGCGTCGCGTTTGGTGTAGGCGCGGGCGATCTTGACGGCGTTCTCGACCGCCTCGGCGCCGGTGGTGACGAACACTGTCTTCTTGGCGAAGGTCCCCGGCACCTTGGCGTTCAGCCGCTCGGCAAGCCGGACATAGGGCTCGTACGGCAGCACTTGGTGGCAGGTGTGGGTGAATGCCTCAAGTTGCGCCTTGACCGCGGCCAGGACCTTCGGGTGACGATGGCCGGTATTGACCACGGCGATGCCGGCTGCGAAATCGATCAGCCGACATCCGTCGGCATCCCACACCTCGGCATTCTCAGCCTTTACGATGAAACTCTGCGTGAGGACGCCGACGCCGCGGGCGAGAGCTGCAGCGCGCCGCTTTTCGATTTCGGAATTGAACATTTCAACCTCGGGCCTTGCGAACGGGAGCCGATTGAACGTTACCGTTTAATGAGGATGCTCGCAATGTTTATTTTTATAAACACTCGGTGTAGCAACACACGGTGTAGCGTTGCACCCCGCGATCAGGCCTCGGCGTGCAGCACGAACGGCGAAAGGTTGGAAACGCTTGATTTTCTCGGGAATGTCGCGAACGACAACGGCGTCCGCACCGGTCGGGTCATTGGTTTGACGACCAGCCCTGCGATCCGGGCATCGCGGGCATGATGGCGGAGCGGACGTGCGGGGTCGGGGAGGCAGGGGTGATGGACATCGATATCGGCGCGCGACTGAAGACCATCCGCGAGGAGCGCGGCCTGTCCCAGCGAGAGCTTGCGCAGCGCGCGGGCGTGACCAACGGGTTGATCTCGTTGATCGAGCGCAACATGACGAGCCCGTCGATCAACACCTTGAAGAAGATCCTCGAGATCCTGGACACCACGCTGTCCGACTTCTTCGCCAAGGGCGAGCGCAGCGAACCCGACCGCTTCGTGTTCCGCCACGATGAACTGACCGAGATCAATCCCGGCCGGGTCTATCGCGCCGCGACCGCCGAATCGCTGCGCGCCCTGTCGTTCAAGCGGGTCGGCCGCAGCGACAACACCAACCTTCTGATGCTGTACGAGACCTACGATCCCGGCGCCGACACCGGCGAGGATGCCTACAGCCACGAAGGCGAGGAGGGCGGCGTGGTGATCAGCGGCGAACTGCTGCTGACGGTCGGCGAGCGAACCGAGCTCTTGCGCGCCGGCGACGCCTATCATTTCGACAGCCGGATTCCGCATCGCTTCCGCAACATCGCCACCACGCCCTGCATCGTGGTGAGCGCCTGCACGCCGCCGACGTTCTGACGCTGGAAGCGCTTTAAGTTTCCGAGTTGTCGCACTTTCTATCGCAAAGCTGGTTCCCGCTTTTGCGGAAAATGCTCTAGCCGTCCTCGACCTCGTCGGCCTCGCGGGTCTTGCGCACCACGGTCGCGATATCGACGCTCAGCAACTCCGCCGCCTTCCGCTTGCTGCCGGCGCGCCGCACCGCTTCGCGCACCAGATACTTTTCGTAGCGCCGCACTTCGTCCTTCAGCGAGGCGACCGGAAATCCGCCGCTTGCCGGCGCGGCGAAAAAGCTGGCGGGATCGGCGATCGTCGGGATGCCGAGCACCGGGCTCGGCGTCGGTTCCGGAAAGCAGGAGAACGGCAGCAGCGTGCCATTGCCGGGGCTGCGGCACGGCGCTGCGATCGCCTGCGAGGTCGCCGACAGCACGCTGGCCGGCAGGTGCTCCTCTCCCGCAAGTCCGTCGCACATCACTGCCAGATGCTCGATGATGTTCTGCATCTCGCGGATGTTGCCGGGATAGTCATACTCGATCAGCCGCCGCAGGCAGGCCGCGTCCAGGCTGAACGGCCGGTCACGGCGGGCATTGAGGCGGGCGACGAAGATGCGCACCAGATCGGGAATGAGATCGCGCGTCTCGCGCAGGGCCGGCACGGTGAGGGTCAGTGAGCTCAGGCGATAATAGAGATCCTTGCGGAATGCGCCGGAGCGGCTCATGTCCAGGAGGTCGCGATTGGTCGCCGAGAACAACTGGATCGACACCCGCCGGCCGCCGGTGGCGCCGACCCGCTGCACCACGCCGTCCTCCAGGAATTTCAACAGCTTTGCCTGGCAGTGCAGCGGGATTTCGCCGACCTCGTCGAGAAACAGCGTGCCCTTGTCGGCGGCCTCGATCAGTCCCTTCTTGCCGCGGTTGAGTGCGCCGGTGAACGAGCCGGCGGCGTAGCCGAACATCTCCGACTCGAACAGGCTTTCCGGAATGCCGGCGCAATTGACGTGGATGAATGGGCGATTGCCGCCGAGCGTCATGGCATGAACCTGGCGGGCGATCTCGGTCTTGCCGGCGCCGGACTCGCCGACGATCAAGACGCGGATGCCGAGGTGGACCGCCCGCATCGCCTGCTCGATCAAGGCGGCGCTGCTCGGATTGAGCACGATGCCGCGATCGACCGCGGCGACGCTCTCGCCGACCGAGACGAAGCCGGACCGCGCTGCACTTTCGATCTGGCGATTGATCGAATCGAGGTTGCGCAGCACCATCACGCTGAAGGCGAGCTTGCCGTCGGTGCCGAGCGCCGGCCGGCACGAGATCAGGATGGAGCGGCCATCGGCGATGGTGTCGACCCGGTTGAGGCGGGTGCCCAGGCTGACGGCCTTGACGACGGCGCCGGCATCGATGCCGAGCCGTTCGAGATAGGTGCGAAGACTGAAGACCGCGGTGTCGATCGGCGGATCGAGCAGCGCCTGTGCCGCGCGGTTGGCCAGCCGCGCGACGCCGGCAGGATCGACGCACAGCACGGCATCCGGCAGCGAATCGAGCAGCACCGGGGCGTTCGGCTGGGCGATGGCGCGAACGAGGTCGGCGGCGGAATAAAGCGAGGTGCCCCGGTCCTCCTGCATCTTGAAGCTCATGCACCTCTCCCGATCATCACCCTTGGCCGGGGTTCGGACCGCGCCCGAGCCGGCCGCAGCACGGCGACAAATCGGCTGTCGAAGCCGTCCGGCACCGGGGCGAGCGTCGCTTCGCACAGGATGGCGCCCTGTCCCGGCCGGCAGGCCATCACCGTGAACGGCTCAAGCGATGCCACCCACGGATGGAGGTAGCGCTCAAGATCGACGATCGGCGTGAGCGTGCGCCCGAGCCAGGGCTCGACCGGCACGCCGAACAGCTTCTCGAACGCCGGATTGGCGGCGCACAGGCAGGCGTCGCGATCGATCACCACCACCACGTCGGCGATGGCGCCGAGCACGTCCTTCACGCTCTCCTCGCGCCTTGTGAGCGCGACCTCGGTTTCCTTGAAGGTGGTCAGGTCGCGCAGCGTGCCGATCATCCGCCACAGCAGCCCATCCTCAATGTGGCAGCGCACGGTGTTTTCGAGAAAGACCGGCGTGCCGTCGTGAAGATGGTCGCAGGAGGCGACGCCGTCGATGCTGTAGCTGCTGTCGATGAGCTGGCCGATGAACCACTCGTTCTCGGGGCTGCGCGCGAAAAAGCGCGAGACCGGCTCGCGGTTGAGATCGCCGCCATCGGGCACGCCGTAGATGCGCGCCATCGCGCGATTGCACAGCGTCCAGTGGCAGGTGTTCTCGAAGATCTGGCGGATGATTTCGCCGCGCGGCTGGGCGGTGTCGACGGGCTCGTCGAACTCGATGCACCACATCGCCTCGCCGCAGGCGTCGACCATGCAGGACAGCACATCCTCGGCGCTGGTCCGTCCGGGCTGGCGGACCTCGGACAGCAGGCAGGCCCATTCGCCGAACCGGTCGTCGCCGTGCCAGAACAGCGTCACCACCGCCCGGCCGGCACGGCCATTGTCCTTGAGCAGCGGCACCGCCAGCGGTCCGCGCACGGTCGGGCCGCCGGGCAGGTGCCGAAGATCGCCAAGCCCTGCCGACGCCTCAGCGCCGATGATCGCCTTGAGGCTTTGCGGTGCACGATCGTGCGCAGCCAAGCCGAGCGCGTCGCGGCCGGCGGCATTGATGGCGCGGATGCTGCCATCCTCGGCGACCGCCAAAGCGGGGAACGGCAGCGCGGCCAGCACGGCGGAGGGGCCAATCACCACGCCGGCCCCCGATCCACCGCGCGAAAACGGGGGCTCCGGAAACCGGGGCGGGCGAAACGCGAAGCGCCGCCTCGCGCGGTTGCGGTGCCGCGGGCGCCGTCAGTTGAAGTTTGTCTCCAGAGCGTCGGCGAACGCGAACACGTCCGCACAGACACCGTGAGTTGCAGCGTTGAAAATGGGTGCATTTCGATCGGTGTTTACCGCGATGATCGTCTCCACGTGTTTCATTCCATGCAAATGTTGGACCGCGCCGGAGATGCCGAGCGCGAGATAGAGCTTGCAGTTCGACGCGGTCTTGCCGGACAGGCCGACCTGGTGCGCTTTCGGCAGCCAGCCGGCGTCGGCGATGGGCCGCGAGCAGCCGAGCGTCGCGCCGAGACGGTCCGCCAGCGCGCGAAAGCGCTCGATGTTCTGTTCGTCCTGGATGCCGCGTCCAATCGACATGATGACCTCGGCCTTGGTGATGTCGACGTCAGCCGGCGGCGGATCGATGTAACCCTGATGTTCGGAAAGCAACGATGCGACTGGCGCAAAGTCGACAGTCACCGCACGGCGCGACACGACATCATCGGATGCGGCGGGGGGCTTGGCGCCGCCTGCGCGCAGCATCAATGTGACCAGCGGCGCATTGCCGAACTGCATCCAGCTCAGCACCTTGTTGGCGTAGCCGGCGCGCTGCGCCCGAATGCCGCCCGACACTGCCTCGACCGTGATCACATCGCTGGCAAAACCGCCGCCAAGACGGGCAGCCACCGCCGGCCCGAAGCCCATGCCGGAAACGGTGTGACCAATCAGGATCAAGCGCGCTTCCACCGCAGTCGCAATCTCGACGGTTGCATGCGCCGCCGCCACCGCGTCGAACTCCGGCGTTGGCGCGCCGATGAGCAGGATCTCGTCAACGCCGGCGAAGGCGAGGTCGTCGGCGAGCGCCTCCGGCGCGGCGTCTATCACCGCGACGCGAACCGGGCCGCCGAGTTGCTCCTTCAGCGCAACCGCAGTGCCGATCAGCTCGCCGGTGACGGGAGCGAGGCGGCCGCGCAGATGTTCGGCAACGACCAGAATTCCAGCCATCGGATCAACCCCTCTTGTCGCGGATCAGTTGCGCAACGGCGGCCGCCATCTCGGCGGGCGTCCCTTCGATCATGGTGGCTTGGCCCACTGGCGGCAGCGCCATCGACGCCACCACGGCGCCGGCCGCGCCGTCTCCCAGCGCGATGTCCTCGACCACCACGAGCGCCTTCTTCTTCGCGTCCTTGATCATGCGCATGGTGGCGTAGCGCGGCGTGTTGGCGCCGGCCTGGATCGACAGCACCGCCGGCACCGGCAGCGTCGCGGCGTGGCGGAGCCCGCCTTCGAGCTCGCGCTCGATGTCGAGGCGCGGCCCGCCGTCCCAGGCGAGGCCGACCACCACTGCGGCGTGAGCCCAGCCCAGCATCGCCGCGGTGGCGGCGGTGGTTGCGCCATTGGCGACGTCGCTCGCCTGCACGCCGGTCAGCACCAGATCGGCGCCTTCGGCTTCGGCGACCGCCGCCAGCAGCGCGGCGTTGGTCATCGGGTCGGAGACCGACAATCCGTCCTGCCACAGGCGGACGGCGCGCGCCGCGCCCTTGGCCAGCGCCTTGCGGATCGAGCCTTCCGCTTCGGCGGGCCCGATGCACACGGCGACGACCTCGCCCGCGCCGCGCGCCTCGACGATCTGCATCGCCGCCTCAATGGCGGTCTCGTCCCACTCGTTGAGCTGGTATTCGAGGTCGTCCGGCCGCACGTCGCGGCCGTCGGCGCGAAAGCCGAACTCGTCGCCGAGCTTGGCGACATGCTTGACGCCGACCAGGATGCGGCATCCCGTCTTCGCTGGCGCCGCGTAGCCGGCGATGACGGCGGGACGGCGCGGCGCGATGCACCACTCAGTCGCGTCCAGCGGTGCGATGGGCATCATTTCGACGTCCGCGCCAGTCGCTGCGGGCGGGGCGGAGATGGCCGGCGCGATGCCGGCTGGGGCGAGCGGCGGCGCCTCCACCGGCACCGCCGGTGACGCCGCCGTCTCGCGCGCCGCAATCGCTGCCACGGGGGCGACGGCGGGCGCGGGCAGGCTGGCCGCGTTCGCCGCCAGCGCGCGCGACAGCTCCGGAACCAGCCGGGCGATGACGCGGTCGGCGACCGCCTCGGTGATGCGGTCGATCAGCGCCGGGATCTGCCCCGGCGCAATGGCTTTCAGCTCGATCGCCTCGGCCACCAGTTCGGCGAGGTCGGCGACCACGAAGTCGGCCTCGTGCCCGCTGGTCTTGCGTGCATCTTCAAACATGGTCAGGTCCTTCGGGCAGCAGGTGACGAAGACATCGATGCCGCCGAGCGCGGCCGCTTCGTGCATGCGCGAATGCGCCGGCTTCTCGGTGCCGGGCGGGTCGGGAACCCAGATGCGTCCGCCGCCGGCGCCGCAGCAGAACGAGTTGTCGCGGCAGCGCGGCATCTCGACGATCTCGCAGCCGATCGCCCGCAGCACGCGGCGCGGCGCCTCGTATTCGCCGTTGAAGCGCCCGAGGTGACAGGGATCGTGCAGCGTCACCCGCTTGCCGAGCGGCCGCTTCACCTTGAGCCGCCCGCTCTCCAGCATGTCGGCGAGCACCGCGCTGTAGTGGCGGATGGCGACGCGCGCGCCGAACTCGGGATATTCGTTGCGGATGGTGTTGAAGGAGTGGGGATCGGTGGTCACCACCCAGTCGAACCTGGCCTGCTGCAACTGGCCGGCATTGTGGCCGGACAGCGTCTCGTAGAGACCTTCCTCGCCGACGCGGCGGATGTCGTTGCCGGCGTTGCGCTCGCCGTCATAGAGCAGGCCGAAGTCGAGCCCGGCCTTGGCGAAGATGCGCGCCACCGTTCGCGACACGCCCTGCGAGCGCGGGTCGAACGAGGCGAAGTCGCCGACGAACCACAACGCCTCGACCGGCTCGCGGCGGGCGTCCTTGACCTGGAACGGCAGCTCGCGCGTCCAGCTTCCGCGCTTGCGGGCGGGTTCGCCGAAGCTGTTGCCGACATTGGCGATGGTTTCCAGCACGCCGCGCAGGATGGGGTCCATCTCGCCCCATTCCACCAGGGCGCGGCGCATCTTGACGATCTTTACCGGGTGCTCGATCCCGACCGGACAGATCTCGGCGCAGGCGCCACAGGCGCGGCAGGCCCACAGCGCCTCCGGCGTCACCACGTCGAGCAGCTCGCGGCCAGCGGTGCCGGGTAGTCCGGACTCGGCGTAGAGCCGGAGATCGAGGATGAGGTCGCGCGGGCTCAGCGGATAGCCGGAGACGCGCGCCGGGCAGGCCTCGTGGCAGCGGCCGCATTTGGTGCACGCATCGAAATGCAGAAGGTCGCGCCACGACATCTCCTCCAGCCGGCTGACGCCGACCGGCGCGCCCTCGCGCGGTGCGGGCAGGCGCGCGACGTTCCTGGTGTCGCGCATCGCAAGGCTGGCGATGGCGGCGATGGTGTGCTTGCCCTTGGTGATGGCGACGGTTCCGACGAAGGCGAGCGCCAGCACGGCATGAAGCCACCAGTTGGCCTTGCGGATGGCGACGGCGGCGTCGCTGTCGACGCCGGCAGCCTCCATCAGCCGCGCCAGCATGGCGCCGACCGGCGACAGGTCGTCGAGCGGCGGACGGTCGATCAGGAGGCGCGTCGCCTCCTGCACGAAGCCGGACACCGCGATCGCCAGCAGCAGCGACAGGAACGCCCAATCCTCCACCTGCCAGCGCCTCGCCTGGGGGCGGATGTCCGTCTCGCCGCGATAGGCGCGCTGGTAGTCGAGCTTGGGCAGCGCGAACAGTGCGCGCCGGGCCATCATCATTACGATGCCGGCGATGAGCACCACGCCGGCGACGTCGACCACCAGGCTGAAGGCGAGATAGAACCAGCCATGCCAGAACGACACGCCGGTCAGCGGCCGCATCACGTCGTAGTCCAGCGTGATGATCAGCGTGCCGGCCAGCAGCGTGACGAAGCCGAAGAAGATCAGGCGGTGACCGATGCCGGCGTAGCGATCGCGGCGGTCCAGCGTGCGATGGGCGAGAAGGTCGCTCACCATCCGCCGGACCCCGGCGGCCCAGTCGACCGGACGGTCGGCGGCGGTGCCGCGGCGGTAGCGGTTGGCGTGATGAACGGCCGCCGCCAGGAACGTCGCCATGGCCGCGATGCCGATGCCGTAGAACACCTGCACGGCGATGGGCGACATCTGCCAGAAGAGATCGCGTGTCTGCATCGTGACGATCCCGGGAGGAAGGGAGCCGTGCCCCGCGGCAGCGGGACACGGCGGAGGCGAGGGTGTCAGACCTCGACGCGGGGCCGCTGGTCGCCCAGCGCCGGGATGGTCTCCCCACCCCAAAGTTGCCGCTCGCGGATCCACGGCAGCGGGTATTGCGGGTGCGGGCTGTCGAATTCGCGGGCGAGGCGGTGCCCGTCGAAGATGGCGTTGGAGATCTGGCGCGGCGTGTAGCAGTCGCCGACCCGGAAGATGTCATCGATGTCGTTGTCCGCCCACTCGGCCTTGCGGCGCTTGAGCTCGGCGAACAGAGCGGAATTGGGCACGCGCGAGGTGACCAGCACCAGCGCGTCGCAATCCAGCACCAGCGTATCGGTGCCTTCGCGGCGCGGCAGGTGGCCGGCCTCGGGCTCGGTGAGCGCCCAGCCGTGGCGGTAGAGGTGGAACAGCGTCAGCTTGCCGCCGGCGTAGTTGTCGACCCAGTGGTTGCGCAGCACCTTGATGCCCTTCTCGTGCATCATGCGCTTGTTGTTCTGCACCTCCAGCGTGAACTGGCTGTATTCCGCCGGGTCGGACATGTTGGTGACGAGATAGACGTCCTTGCCGCGGTCGGCCATCAGCTCGGCCATGCTGATGCCGGTGAAGTGGCCGTCGCCGTCGAGCACCACCACGCGCTGGCCGGGGACCTCCTTGCCGGCCATGATCTGTTCGGGCGTCAGGCAGGTCGGCAGCGCCGCGTCGCAGCCGGGGATCGGGCTGTGGCCTTCGGCGCCGAGGCCGTTGGTGGCCCAGTGCGAGCCGGTGGCGATGACCACGCGGTCGGCGCCGTAGCGCAGGACGTCGTCGGCGCTCATCTTGCCGACGCCGAGATGGACCTCGACGTTCTTCATCTTCGACAGCTGAAGCTGGCGATAGGTGATGACGCGGCTCCACTCGTTCAGGCGCGGATAGCGAATGACGTTGCGCAGATGGCCGCCCAGCTCCGGCTCGGCCTCGCGCAGGTGGACGTCATAGCCGCGCTCGCCCAGCACGCGGGCACATTCCATGCCCGACGGCCCGGCGCCCACCACCAGCACCGAATACGGCTTCGAGGTCTTGATGAAGCGCTCCGGATGCCAGCCGCGGCGATATTCTTCCATGGCGGTGGCGTTCTGCGTACAGTTCAGCAGGCCGCACTGGTTGAACTTGGAGACGCACATGTTGCAGCCGATGCACTCGCGGATATCCTCGGGCCGGCCCTCCTGGATCTTGCGCGGCAGGAACGGATCGGCGATCGAGGGCCGCGCCGCGCCGATGATGTCGGCGATGCCGCTGCGGACGATGTTAACCATGTCGTCGGGACTGGTGAAGCGGCCGTTGACCACCACCGGCACGTTGCTGACCACGCCCTTCACGCCCTTGACGAAGGGCAGCATCCAGCCCGACTTGCGGAAGCGCGAGGAGCCGGCGTCCTCGCCCCACTCCTCATAGTCGCCGATCTTCACCGCCCACAGGTCGCACACGCCCTCGCGGTGCACCATCTCGACGATGCGGATGCCCTCGTCCTTGGCCTCGATGCCGTGCGGCCCCTGCAGGGTGTCGATCTCGTAGCGGGTGGTGATGGCGCACTGGTCGCCGCATGCCTTCTTCAGCGCCGCCAGGATCTCGATATAGACGCGGGCGCGGTTCTCCAGCGAGCCGCCGTACTTGTCGGTGCGCTTGTTGTAGCGCCGCTCCAGGAACTGCACCGGAAAGGTGCTGTCGCCGGCGGTGACTTCGAGCAGGTCGAAGCCGGCGTCCATGGCGCGCTTGGCGGCCAGGACGTACATGTTGATCACCGCCTTGATGTCGTCCTCGTCGCACTCGGCGGCATAGACGGTGCGGGCGGGCAGCAGGTTCGAGGGCAGCGGCGAGGCCGAGCGCGGCACCTCGCGCGATTCCAGCGCCGGCGAGTGCACGCCGCCATACCACAGCTGCACGCCCGACAGGCCGCCGTGCTTGTGGATCTCGCGGCACATCACGCCGAGATTGCGCACGTCGCCCTCGTCCCACAACCGCGCCGAGGTGTAGGGAAATTCGTCCGACTCCGGATGGATCGAGCAGAACTCGGTGAAGACGACGCCCCAGCCGCCTTCGGCCTTGGTGCCGCGGAACATGGCCTGGGTGCCGGGCCGCTCCGAGCCGATGCCGGCGCAATGCGAGGTCTGGAAGAAGCGGTTGGGGCTGACCTTGGGCCCAATCTTAACCGGGTCGAAGAGAATATCGTACTTCGGATCGCGAGCCATGACGGTACAAACTCCCTGAGAATGGCAGCGGGCGATGCCCGGCATCAGGTGAGCAAGAGGCGCGCCACGCGAAGAAGATATTTATTTATAATGGGTTGAAGGCGGTCTGCTGCATGATTGCAGCAGCTTGAGCGCCAAGGCGCTGCAATTCTCCAGCACCCGCCGCCATGAGCGCGCCCATCCGGAAGCGCTGCCGAATTGCAGCGTCCGCCGCAGACCTGCATCGCCTGATCGGGTTCTTTCCAAAAAAACGATGTGTAGTCAGTCGGTTGATGCTGGCACGATTCATGAATTGCCGTTTGCCATGGGGCTGAAACGCCTCATCCGGGCTCGGGATGAGAGCTAATTGGGGGAATAGAGATGGCAAGCGCAGGTCCTTACGCGGCCGAGTCGAATGCCGAAGACGCCGCACAACTGGCGGTTCTCGGCTACAAGACTCAGTTCGACAGGAATATGAGTCTCTGGGAGAATTTTGCCCTCGGATTTACATATCTGTCGCCGGTCGTCGGCGTGTACACGTTGTTCGCGTTCTGCCTTGCCACCGGCGGCCCGCCGATGGTGTGGTCCTATATCCTGGTGGGCTTCGGCCAGTTCCTGGTCTGCCTGGTATTCTGCGAAGTGGTGTCGCAGTTCCCGATCGCCGGCGGTGTCTATCCCTGGGCGCGGCGGCTGGTCGGCAAGCGATGGGCCTGGATGGTCGGCTGGGGCTACGCCTGGGCGCTGTTCGCCTCGATCGCCGGCATCGCTGCCGGCTGTGGGCCGTACCTTGCGCAGTTGATCGGGCTTGAGCCGTCGCCGCACGTCAACATCACGGTCGCGCTGTCGCTGATCGCCGTCACCACGATGATCAACGTGATGGGAACCCACTTCCTCGCGACGGTCGCGATGATCGGCTTCATCTGCGAGCTGGCCGGCGCGCTGGTGGTCGGCGGCTATCTCCTGATCTTCGAGCGCGTCCAGAGCTTCAGCGTGCTGTTCGACACATTCAGCATCGGCGAAGGCGCGGGCGGCTATCTTCCCGCATTCCTCGCCGCCGCGCTCGGCGCCTTCTTCCAGTACTACGGCTTCGAGGCCTGCGGCGACATGGCCGAGGAGACGCCCAATCCGAGCCGGCAGATTCCCCGCGCCATGCGCATGACGATCTATATCGGCGGCGGGGCGGCACTGTTCATCCTGTTCGCGCTGGTGCTGTCCGTGCCCGATATCGGCAAGGTCATCCGCGGCGAGGATACCGACCCGGTGATGACCGTTCTGACCAACGCGTTCGGTCCGTTCGGCGCCCGGATGGTGCTGCTCGTGGTGATGGTGTCGTTCCTGTCGTGTCTGCTCAGCCTGCAGGCGGCGGCGAGCCGTCTCCTGTTCGCCTACGCCCGCGACGAGATGATCGTGTTCAGCGGCGCGCTCCGCCGCATCTCGGTCAACCACCACGTTCCCGTTGTCGCGCTGGTGGTGGCGGGCGTGCTGCCGGCCGCCATCGTCTGCGCCGGCGCCTTCGTGCAGGACATCGTCACCACCATCATCTCGTTCGGCGCCATCGGTATCTACTTCGCTTTCCAGATGATCGTCGCGGCCGCGCTGATCGCGCGCATTCGCGGCTGGAAGCCGAGCGGATATTTCACCATGGGCCGCTTCGCCTGGGTGGTGAACATTGCCGCGCTGGTCTACGGCGTCGGTGCCATCGCCAACATGGTGTGGCCGCGCACGCCGGATGCGGTGTGGTACGTCAACTACGGCATGCTGCTCACCACGGTGATCGTGTTCACCACCGGTCTGCTCTACATGCTGATCGCCAAGCCCTATGACCGGAGCGACGCGCCGGCCTCCGACGCCTGGCTGATCTCGCCGCGCCATGCCTGATGCGAACGCGGGCCGGTGCGGCCCGCGTTCGAACGCTGTTCGCCAGGCCCCTTCCTCTCTCGCTCAGGGGTCTGGCGGCCGGGGGTTTCGGGATCGCCACGGGATCCCGAAACCCAACGGCCCAAGGCAAGCGCCAGCCAGCCGGCGAATGGCCGTGTTCCGCAATGTCCTGCGCCGAACGCAAATGCCCCGGGCTGCTTGACAGCCCAGGGCATTTGCGTTCGCGGGCCGGCCGACGGCGTTGGCCAGGCGGTTTCCGGCGATCACGTCGCGACCACCGGAAACGCACGCGCCGGACATCCCCGATCGGAGAGGGATCTTTCGGCGACCGGAAGACGAAGCGCCGGCCCGACAGGCCGGCGTTCGCATCAGCCGTGCTTGATCATCACGTGGCGCGCAACCGTGTAGTCCTCAAGCGCGTAAAGCGACATGTCCTTGCCGTAGCCCGAGCTCTTCAGGCCGCCGTGCGGCATCTCGCTGGTCAGCATGAAGTGGGTGTTGACCCAGGTGCAGCCATATTGCAGGCGGGCGGCGGCGGTCATGGCGCGGCCGACGTCGCGCGTCCACACCGACGAGGCAAGGCCGTAGTCGCTGTCATTGGCCATGGCGACGACGTCGTCGGCGTCGCCGAACCGGGTGACCGACACCACCGGGCCGAACACCTCGCGTCGCACGATCTCGTCGCTCTGCAGCGCTCCTGCCACCACGGTCGGCTGGAAGTAGAATCCGGACTTGGTCGACGCCGCACCGCCGGCCGTGATCTCGATGTGGTTCTGCTCCTGGGCGCGCTCGACGAAGCTCGCCACGCGGGCGCGCTGGCGGGCGGAGATCAGCGGCCCCATCTCGTTCTCGGCGTCGTTGCTGCGGTCGAACGTGATGGTCGACACGGCGGCGGAAAGGTCGGCGACGAGCGTGTCGTAGACCTTGTCGTGGACGTAGAGACGGCAGGCGGCGGTGCAGTCCTGGCCGGCATTGTAGAAGCCGAAGGTGCGCACGCCCTCGACCACGGCCGCGAGGTCGGCGTCGTCCAACACGATCACCGGCGCCTTGCCGCCGAGTTCGAGGTGGGTGCGCTTGATGGTCTTGACCGCGGCCTGCAGCACCTTGCGGCCGGTGGTGACGTCGCCGGTCAGCGACACCATCGCCACCTTGGGGTGGTTGATCAGCGCCGATCCGACGCTCTCGCCGCGGCCGAGAATGACGTTGAGAACACCGGGGGGAAGAATGTCGGCGCAGACCTCCGCGAGCTTCAGCGTGCTGAGGGGCGTCTGCTCGGACGGCTTCAACACCACCGTGTTGCCGGTGGCGATCACCGGCCCGATCTTCCAGGCCGCCATCATCAGCGGATAATTCCACGGCGCGATCTGGCCGATGACGCCGATCGGGTCGCGGCGGACGAACGAGGTGTGGCCGGGCAGATACTCGCCGGCCGACAGGCCGGGCATGGTGCGCGCCGCGCCGGCGAAGAAGCGCAGGCAGTCGACGATGGCGGGAATCTCGTCGCGCAGCACCAGATGGCGTGGCTTGCCGCAATTGAGCGCCTCCAGCGTGGCGAAGGCGTCGGCCTCGGCCTCGATGCGGCTGGCGATGGCGAGCAGGGCTGCGGCGCGCGCGGCCGGGCTCTCCTGCGACCATGTGGCGAAGGCGTCGGAGGCCGCCGCCACCGCGGCGTCGACCTGATCGAGCGAGGCCTCCGGGATCTCGGCCAGCGTGGCGCCGGTGCGCGGATTGAGCGCGGCCTCGCCCGGCTCGGTGCCGGCGACGAACTCGGCGCCGATGCGCATGCGGGCGGGAAGGGTGACAGACACGTCGGACATGCGTTCAGGCCTCCTGGATCATTTACCCTGGCCGGCAACCGCCCCGCCGTCCCGCGTCCAGTAATAGGCGAGCAGGATCGGCAGGAAGGTGACGACGATGACGAACACGGCGACCACATTGGTCACCGGGCGTTGGCGGGGCCGCACCAGCTCCGACAGCATCCAGATCGGGAGCGTCGTCTGCTGGCCGGCGGTGAAGGTCGTGACGATCACCTCGTCGAACGACAGCGCGAACGCCAGCATGCCGCCGGCGAGCAGCGCGGTGGCGATGTTGGGCAGCACCACCCAGCGGAAGGTCTGGAAGCCGTCGGCGCCGAGGTCCATCGAGGCTTCGATCAGCGAGGCCGAGGTGCGGCGGAAGCGGGCGACGGCGTTGTTGTAGACCACGACGATGCAGAAGGTGGCGTGGCCGAGCACGATGGTCCAGAACGACCACGGAATCTCCAGGAGATTGAACGCCGAGCGCAGCGCGATGCCGGTGATGATGCCGGGCAGCGCGATCGGCAGGATCAGCAGCAGCGACACGCTCTCCCGCCCGAAGAAGCGCGAGCGCGACACCGCGGCCGCCGCCAGCGTGCCGAGGATCAGCGCGACCAGGGTCGAGATCGCCGCCACTTCGAGCGACAGCGAGATGGCGGCGCGCACGTCCTCGCGCTCGAGCGCCACCGCGAACCATTTCAGGGTCAGGCCGGACGGTGGGAAGGTGTAGCTCTTCTCGTCGGTGGTGAAGGCGTAGAGCACCACCACCGCCAGCGGCAGATGCAGGAAGGTGAGGCCGCCGAACGCGGCGAGCGTGAGGCCGAAGCCGGCGGGGCGACCATCAGAGCGCATCGAAAGCCCCCAGGCGTTTGGCGATGGCGAGGTAGACCGCCATGATCACGACCGGCACCACGGAGAAGGCGGCGGCGAGCGGAATGTTGCCGGCGGTGCCCTGGTGCATGTAGACGGCTTGGCCGAGATAGAGCTGCGAGCCGCCGACGATCTGCGGAATGATGAAGTCGCCCAGCGTGAGCGAGAAGGTGAAGATCGAGCCGGCCACCACGCCGGGCAGGGCGAGCGGCAAAATCACCGTCCTGAAGGTGGTGCGCGGGTGGGCGCCGAGGTCGGCGGAGGCTTCGATCAGGCTTGCCGGCACCCGCTCCAGCGCCGCCTGGATCGGCAGCACCATGAAGGGCAGCCAGACATAGAGGAAGACGAGGAAGGTGCCGAGATAGCTCGCCGACAGCGAGGGGCCGCCGATCACCGGAAGATTGAGCACGCCGTCGAGCACGAAGCCGAGCCCCGCGGCATGGAACAGCCAGCCGAGGATGCCCTCCTTGGCCAGGATCAGCTTCCAGGAATAGACCCGCACCAGATAGGACGACCACAGCGGCAGCATCACCCCGACATAGAACAGCGCCTTGAGGCGCGGGCCGGCGTGGAAGGTGGCATAGTGGGCGATGGGAAAGGCGATCAGCGCCGCGGCAATGGTCACCGCCGTCGCCATCAGCACCGTGCGCAGCACGATGTCGAGATTGGCCGGCGCGAGCAGGCTTGCCCAGGTCGCCAGCGTCGGCGTGCGGTCGATGACGCCCGAGAAGTCGTCGAGCGAGAAGAAGCTCTGCGCCAGCAGTGCGAACAGCGAGCCGAGATAGACCACGCCGAGCCACAGCATCGGCGGGGTTAGCAGCAGCAGCAGAAGCAGCGCCGGGTGGGCGACGAACACGTCGGTCAGCCGGCGGTGCCAGCTCTCCGGCGGCGGCGCCAGCGGGGCGGACCACGCGCTCATGCCGCCTCCAGCGGGTGCAGCGCCGCGGGGGCAAAGGCCAGCACGCAGCGGCTGCCGGGCGTCGGGCGCGGGCCGTGGCCGGCGTCGGACACCGCGAGCTCCAGGCCGGTCTCGGTTGCGGCCATCACCCGCCGCGAGGCGCCCTGGTAGAGCACGTCGATGACCTTGGCCTCGATGACGTGCCAGCCCGCCGGCGCTTCCGCGGCGTCGGCGATGAGCTTGATGCGCTCGGGACGCAGGCTGGCTTCGCGCCGCTCGCCTAATAGCGGGCCGGCCATGTCGGCGGGCAGGATGTTGGAGGAGCCGACGAAATCGGCGACGAAGCGGGTGCGCGGCCGCTCATAGACCTCTTCCGGCGCGCCGACCTGCAGCAGCCGGCCTTCGGCGAACACCGCGACGCGGTCGGCCATCGACAGCGCCTCGCCTTGGTCGTGGGTGACGAACACGAAGGTGAGGCCGAGCCGGCGCTGCAGCGCCTTCAGCTCCACCTGCATCTCCTCGCGCAGCTTGAGATCGAGCGCGCCGAGCGGCTCATCGAGCAGAAGGACGCGGGGATGCAGCACCAGGGCGCGGGCCAGCGCCACGCGCTGGCGCTGGCCGCCGGAGAGCTGGGAGGGCCGGCGCAGTTCGTAGCCTTCGAGACGGACGAGTGCGAGTGCCTCGCGCGCTGCGCGCTCGCGGTCCGGCCGCCCCAGGCCGCGCACCTTGAGGCCGTAGGCGACGTTCTCGCCCACGCTCATGTGCGGGAACAGCGCATAGTCCTGGAACACGGTGTTGACGGCGCGCCGGTAGGGCGGCAGCCCTTCCGCGGTCTCGCCGAAAATCTCGATATGGCCGGAGGTCGGCTGGTCGAAGCCGGCGATCAGCCTGAGACAGGTGGTCTTGCCCGATCCCGACGGGCCGAGCATGGCGAAGAACTCGCCCTCCTCGATGTCGAGGTCGATGCCGTCGAGCGCGGTGATCGGGCCGAAGCGGCGGGTGACGCCGTTGAGGCGGACGGCCACCGCAAGACGTTCGGCCTGCGCGGCGGGAGGGCTTGCTGCGAGGGGGCTCAGCGAGAGCACAGGAAGCTCCATCGACATCGTGGAAGGATTACCGACGGAGCGGGGCGGCGCCGGCCGCCCCGCAACGCCCATCAGCGTCCGCCCAGGATGGCGATGTAGTCGGAGACCCAGCGGCTGTAGGGCACGCAGCCTTCGGCCTTGCTGCACTTGGCGACCGGGGTGCGCCAGAACGAGATGCGCGAGAAGCTCTCCGCGCCGTTGGTCTTGCAGCCTTCCTTGCCCAGCAGCTCGTTGCCCTTGCAGGCGGTGGGCACCGCCGGCACCGAGCCGAACCACGCGGCGACGTCGCCCTGCACCTTCGGCGACAGCGAGTGCTCCATCCACATGTAGGCGCAATTCGGGTGCGGGGCGTCGGTGTGCATCATGGTGGTGTCGGCCCAGCCGGTGGCCCCTTCCTCCGGAATGGTGGAGGCGATCGGCCGCTTGTTGGAGATCAGCAGATTGACCTGGAACGGCCACGCCGAGGAGGCCACCACGCCCTCATTGGTGAAGTCGTCGACCTGCTTCATGGCGTCGTGCCAATAGCGCTGCACCAGCTTCTTCTGGGCGCGCAGCAGCTCCAGGGCGGCGGCGTACTGCGTCTCGTTGAGCTCGTAGGGATCGTCGATGCCGAGCTCGGGCTTGGTCTTCTTCAGATAGAGCGCGGCGTCGGCGATGTAGATCGGCCCGTCATAGGCCTGGATGCGGCCGGCATTGGGCTTGCCGTCGGGCAGGGCCTGGGCCTCGAACACCACGTTCCAGCTCTTGGGCGCCTCCTTGAACACGTTGGTGTCGTACATCAGCACGTTGGCGCCCCACTGGTAGGGCGTGCCGTAGTGGACGCCGTTCACGGTGTGCCACGGCGCCGACTGCAGGCGCTCGTCGACGGTGTTCCAGGAGGGAATGAGCGAGGTGTCGATCGGGCGCACCCGCTTGCCGGCGACGAGGCGCAGCGAGGCGTCGCCGGAGGCGGTGACGAGGTCGAAGCCGCCCTCGTTCATCAGCGACACCATCTCGTCCGAGGTGCCGGCGGTCTTCACCCGCACCTTGCACTGGGTTTTCTTCTCGAACTCGGTGACCCAGTCATAGGCCTTGTCGGTCTCGCCGCGCTCGATGTAGCCGGCCCAGGCGACGATATCGACGGCACCCTCGCCGGGGCCGAGGCCGGCGGCCGAGGCGGCGGGGGTGAGGAGGCAGACGGCGGTGCTGGCCAGCACAACGCTCAGACAGGACGGATCGGCTGACATCGGAAACCCTCTCTCGCTCGAAGCCCCGCCGAGGATGGTCCATCGCAGGCGGGCCCTATGGAGAAAGGTTGCCGTACCGAGGCGCGGTCGGACAAATTCAATCTTCTGGAAAGCCTATTCGGAAATTCCGATATCATAGTGATGAAATTCGGATCATTCCGCAGTGCGGCGACCCGCCTTGCGCCGCCCTTGGACGTCGCCTCTCACCGTCCGCGGCCCCCTCTTTGTCCGCCCGCGACGTCCAAAAACCGGCGGGTTGCCGGGCTGATGCCCGATCCGCGGCGCCACACCACCGCTGCCTTGATCTTGGGCAAATCGGCCTCGATGTCGCGGGCCTCCAGCCGCCGTCCCTCCAGCGACCACGACCGGAACACCAGATCGGGCAGCACGGTCAGTCCGATGCCGGCGGCGACCAGCGAGCGCACCGCCTCCACCGAGCCGGTGCGAAACACCACATTGGGCCGCAGCCGCGCCGCCCGCCACATGCGATCGGTGGCGGCCTGGATCTCGTCGACGGCGAGCGCCACCAGCGGCTGCTCGGCGAGATCGGCCAGCGCGATCGAGGCGTGGCCGGCCAGCGGGTGGGCCAGCGGCAGCCACACCCGGTAGCCGTATTCGTCGAGCACCTGCGCCGACAGCGCCTCCGGGTCGGACAGCGAGGACACGATCACCAGCGCGACGTCGATCTCGCCATTGAGCAGGAGGTGCTCCAGATAGTCGTGGGTGTCCTCGACGATCTGCACCGCGATCGAGGGGAAGGCGCGGCGAAAGCGCGCCAGCATCTCCGGCAGCACGTAGCCCGCCACCAGCGCGGTGACGCCGACGATGATGCGCCCGGAGGTGACGGGAAAATCGGCCAGCAGCGCCCGCCGGGCGTCGGCGACGTCCAGCCAGATGCGCTCGGCGTGGCGCAGGAACAATTGCCCCTTGTAGGTGACGTGGACGCCGCGGGCGTGGCGCTCGATTAGCTTCACGCCGAGGTCGGCCTCCAGATCCTTGATCGCCTCGGTGATGGTCGACTGCGACGTCGACAGCCGGCTCGCCGCGCCGGAGATCGTGCCCGCCTCGGCAACGGCGATGAAATACTGAATCTGGCGAAACGAGAACGACATGCGATGACCGCCGGCGTGTCGGGTGGGACGGCTGATCGATGATTATACGGCTTCCGGTCGATCCCTCCGGGATGCCGGAAACGGCTTCGCCGCCCCGATCAGACAGGACTCTCCCGGCGACCGGTGTGCGGGTCTCCGGCCGCGAGGCCGCAAATCCTATCACGGGCGAGGCGCCCGACGGCGAACTGGATGGCGGCGCGGGTGACGAGCGACGTCCTGCCTGCGTGCGACCGTCACGCCAGCCACTTGGCGATGTCCTCGGCCTTGGGCAGGCCGCCGGCATGCACCACCTTGCCGTCGATGACGATGCCGGGCGTCGAGGCGATGCCGAAGGCGGCAATGGCGGCATAGTCGGTGACCTTCTCAACCTTCACGGTGATGCCGAGCCGGTCGGCCTCGGCCTGCACCATCTCGGCGGTGGTCTGGCAGCGCTTGCAGCCGGGGCCGAGCACCTTGATGTCCTTCATGGTCTTCTCCTTCGTCAGGCAAACAGCGCGTTGAACAGGAAGCCGACCGCCAGGATGCCGAGCCCGACCACGGCGACGAACACCGCGATGAGCCGGCCTTTCAGCACCTTGTGCAGGATGATCAGCTCGGGCGCGGAGAGCGCGATCACGCTCATCATGAAGGCCAGCACGGTGCCGAGCGCCGCGCCCTTGCCCAGCAGCGCCTCGACCACCGGGATGATGCCGGCGGCGTTGGAATACATCGGGATGCCAACCACCACCGCGGCCGGCACCGACCACCAAGCCTCGCGGCCCATGATCGCGGCGAGCAGCTCGGCGGGCACATAGCCATGGATCAGCGCCCCGGCGGCGATGCCGGCGATGACCCACATCCACACCTTGCCGACGATGTCGGCCACCGCGTCGAGCCCGGCCTTGAGGCGGTCGACGATGGTGAGGCGCTGGTCGGGAAGCGCGACCGCGCCGGCCCGCACGGTGCGCACCCAGTCCTGCAGCCAGCCCTCCAGATGCAGCCGGCCGATCACCCAGCCGGCAACGATGGCGATGAGGAGGCCGAAGCCGAGATAGGCCAGTGCCACCTGCCAGCCGAGCAGCGCCCACAGCAGGCCGAGCGCGATCTCATTGACCATCGGCGCCGCGATCAGGAACGAGAAGGTGACGCCGAGCGGCACCCCGGCCGAGACGAAGCCGATGAACAGCGGCACCGCCGAGCACGAGCAGAACGGGGTGACGATGCCGAGCCCGGCCGCCGCGACATTGCCGAGGCCCTCGTGTCGGCCCGCGAGCAGCGCGCGCGTGCGCTCGGCCGAGAAGAAGCTGCGCACCACGCCCATGGCGAACACCACCAGCACTAGCAGCATCAGCACCTTGGGTGTGTCGTAGAGAAAGAACGCCACCGCCTCGGCGAGGTGGCTGCCCGGCTCCAGCGGCAAGAGGGCGGTGGCCCAGTCCGCGGCCGGCTGCAAAAAGGCGTAGGCGATACCCCAGGCCGCGAGCGCGGCCAGCGTGCCGGCGAGCCATGCCGCGGTGCGCGGCGGCTTGGCGGGGTTGGGTCTGGCGGGGTTGGGTCTGGCCAGGTTGGATTCGGTGGGGATGGAGTCGGCGGCGGTCTTCGAGCAGCACTCGGTCATGCCGCATCTCTCCTCTGGTCGGCCGGCAGCGCCAGCACGGCCTCGATCACCGCAATGATCCGGGGATCGAGGCGCGGATTGCGGCGATAGCGCACCCATTGGGCGTCGCGCCGGTCGACCACGAGGCCGGCGACCTTCAGCACGCCCATGTGGCGCGACATGCGCGACTGGGTGGCGCCGAGCGCCTTCATCAGTTCGCAGACGCAATGCTCCTGCCCGTCCCACACGAGGCGCAGGGCGCCGAGCCGGGTGGCGTCGGCAAGGGCGGACATCAGCTCGACCGGCGCATTCATGTGATTATCCGGCTATGCGGCAGTGCGCATAGACTGGACTCGGCCCGCAGCCCGGTCAAGCGGCAGGTGGGCGGCGGGCGGCGGGCGGCGGGCGGGGGGCCCGGGACAGGAATTTCGGGGGGGCCCCGCATCGGATCGCCAGCCATCCCCGCTTGACGATGCTTCGTCATTTCGTATATCGTCGAAATATGGAATCAGAAGACGCTTTGCTCGCGCTGTCGGCGCTGGCCCAGGCCACGCGGCTCGACGTGTTCCGCCTCCTGGTGGCGCACGAGCCGGAGGGGCTGGCGGCTGGCGAGGTGGCGCGACGGCTGGCGGTGCCGGCCAACACGTTGTCGGCGCACCTCGCCATCCTCGCCCGCGCCGGGCTCATCAATGCCGCGCGCCACAGCCGCTCGATCGTCTATCGCGCCCGACCCGAGCGCCTTCACGCGCTTGTCGGCTTCCTGGTCGAGGACTGCTGCGGCGGCCACGCCGAGCTCTGCCCACCGCCCTCCGCGCCGGCGTTCCGCCACCCGGTCGCGCGTCCGCGCCACAAGGAGACCCCCATGCCCGATCGCGCCTTCAACGTGCTGTTCCTGTGCACCGGCAACACCGCCCGCTCGATCATGGCCGAGAGCATCCTGAGGAAGGACGGCGCCGACCGTTTCCGTGCCTTCTCCGCCGGCAGCCAGCCGAAGGGCGCCGTCAACCCGTTCGCGCTCAAGGTGCTGGCGGCGGACGACTATCCGACCGACGATCTGCGCTCGAAAAGCTGGAGCGAGTTCGCCGGTCCCGACGCGCCGGTGATGGATTTCGTGTTCACCGTCTGCGACAACGCCGCCGGCGAGACCTGCCCGGTGTGGCCCGGCCAGCCGATGACCGCGCATTGGGGCATCGAGGATCCGGCGGCGGCCACCGGCAATGATGTCATGGTCGAGCGCGCGTTCGTCACCGCGCTGCGCTATCTGAAGAACCGCATCTCGGTGTTCACCGCCCTGCCGTTCGCCAGCCTCGACCGGCTGGCGCTCGGATCGAAGCTGCGCGACATCGGGCGCATGGAGGGCGCGACGCACCGCAAGGCGGAGCTCACCTGATGGACGTGATCATCTACCACAACCCGGACTGCGGCACCTCGCGCAACACGCTCGGGCTGATCCGCAATGCCGGCGTCGAGCCGCACGTGATCGCGTACCTTAAATGTCCGCCGACCCGCGCGCTGCTGGTGCAGATGATCACTCGCGCCGGCCTGACAGTGCGGCAGGTCTTGCGCGAAAAAGGCACGCCGTATCGCGAACTCGGCCTCGGCGACCCCGCTTTGACGGACGACCAGCTTCTCGACGCCATGATGGCGCATCCGATCCTGATCAACCGGCCGCTGGTGGTGACCCCGAAGGGGGTGCGCCTGTGCCGCCCGTCGGAAGCGGTGCTCGACCTCTTGCCGCCGCAGTGCGGCGCGTTCCGCAAGGAGGACGGCGAACTGGTGGTCGACGCCGCCGGGCGCCGCGCCGCGACAGCTTGAAGGATTTTGCGATGTCTACGTTCGAGCGCTATCTCACCGTCTGGGTTGCCCTGTGCATCGTGGTGGGCATCGCCCTCGGGCACGTGATGCCGGGCGTGTTCCAGGCCATCGGCGCGGCCGAGATCGCCAAGGTCAACCTGCCGGTGGCGGCGCTGATCTGGCTGATGATCATCCCGATGCTGGTCAGGATCGACTTCGCCGCGCTTGGCCAGGTGAAGGAGCACTGGCGCGGCATCGGCGTCACCCTGTTCATCAACTGGGCGGTGAAGCCGTTCTCGATGGCGGCGCTCGGCTGGCTGTTCATCGGCTATCTGTTCCGGCCCTATCTGCCGGCCGAGCAGATCGACAGCTACATCGCCGGCCTGATCATCCTGGCGGCGGCGCCCTGCACCGCCATGGTGTTCGTGTGGTCGAACCTCACCCGCGGCGAGCCGCACTTCACGCTGAGCCAGGTCGCGCTCAACGACACCATCATGGTGTTCGCATTTGCGCCGATCGTCGGCTTACTCCTCGGGCTGTCCGCCATCATCGTGCCGTGGGACACGCTGGTGCTGTCGGTGGCGCTCTACATCGTGGTGCCGGTGATCGCCGCGCAGCTGCTGCGCCGGCGGCTGCTGGCGCAGGGCGGCGAGCCGGTGCTGCAGCGCATGCTCGGCCGCCTGCAGCCGCTGTCGCTGGTCGCGCTGCTGGCCACGCTGGTGCTGCTGTTCGGCTTCCAGGGCGAGCAGATTCTCGCCCAGCCGCTGATCATCGCGCTCCTGGCAGTGCCGATCCTGATCCAGGTCTATTTCAACGCCGGCCTCGCCTATCTGCTCAACCGCGCCGTTGGCGAGGCGCATTGCGTCGCCGGCCCCTCGGCGCTGATCGGCGCCTCCAACTTCTTCGAGCTGGCGGTGGCGGCGGCGATCTCGCTGTTCGGGTTCCAGTCCGGCGCGGCGCTCGCCACCGTGGTCGGCGTGCTCATCGAGGTGCCGGTGATGCTGTCGGTGGTGTGGATCGTCAACCGCTCGAAGGGCTGGTACGAGGCGGGCGGCGCACAGGCGAGACGGCGCGCGGCCGCAGCCACATCGCCGGGCCACGCGACCGAAGCGCCGCGATAGCGCCGTCTCCGCAATCTTGCTGCGGCGAGACGACCGGCCTTCGCGAGCGCGCCAAGTGCGACAATTTGGCACTGGAAGAAGCAGCGGAGGCAACCCACATGTGGTGCGATCCGGGCCCCTCTGGCAGCGAGCCATCGCTGTGATGTCGGATCTTTCACCTGCCGTGGCGTTGCGAAACGCGCCGGCATTTGGAGGATGCGATGGCGCTTGGCCCCGAGCTGTTGTTCGCGGATTTTCTCGGCAAGCCCGCCTGGGCGTGGCTTTCGTTCCTCGGCATCATCGCTGCGCTTCTGTCCTTCGATCTGGGCATTCTCCACCGCAAGGCGCGTGAGATCCCAGCCGGCGAGAGCCTGCTGCTGTCGGCGTGCTATATCGTCGTCGCGCTGGCCTTCGGCGCCTGGGTGTGGTCCCAGATGGGCCAGGAGGCCGGCGTCGCCTATTTCACCGGCTTCTTCATCGAGAAGACGCTGGCGCTCGACAACATCTTCGTCATCTCGCTGATCTTCGCCACGCTGGCGATCCCGCGGCATCTTCAGCACCGGGTGCTGTTCTACGGCATCCTCGGCGTGATCGTGCTGCGCGCGATCATGATCGGGCTCGGCACCGCGCTGGTGTCGCAGTTCGCCTGGGTGCTGTACATCTTCGGCGCCTTCCTGATCGTGACCGGCATCAAGATGCTGCTGGTCGCCGAGAATCCGTCATCCGTTGTCGACAACCCTCTGATGCGCTTCGTTCGACGCCACCTGCGCGTGACGAAGGATTTGCGCGGCAGCGTGTTCTTCGTGCGCAGGCCGGTTGCGAGGAGCCGGCGAACGGTGCTCTACGCCACGCCGCTGTTTCTGGCGCTGGTGATGATCGAGTTTGCCGACATCGTCTTTGCCGTGGACAGCGTGCCGGCGATCTTCGCCATCACCACCGATCCCTACATCGTTTACACCTCGAACATCTTCGCCATCCTCGGCCTGCGGGCGCTCTACTTTGCCCTCGCGGCGAGCGTCCACCGCTTCGGCTATCTCAAATACGCGCTGTCGATCGTGCTGGTCTTCATCGGCGCCAAGATTTTCTGGAGCCAGGTCTTCGGCAAGGTCGACCCGCTGATCTCGCTCGGCGTGACCCTGGCCCTGCTGGCCGGTGGCGTCGCGGTCTCGATGTGGAAGACCAGCCGCGAGGCGCCTGCGCCCGCCGATGAGGCGGCGCGCACCGACCCCGAGCCGATCCGTCTCACCAGAGGAGAACCGTCATGACCACGCCGCTTCACGGGATGGCGCACGCCAGCCGCACCGATGGCTTCGGTATTGCCGACTATGAGATCCGCGAGGGCGAGATCGCCCGGCGCAATGTGCTGTTCGGGCTATGGGCCGGCCGCCGTCTCGGCCTGGCTGACGCCGACCTCGAAGCCTATGCGTGGTCGGTGCATCTCGCCGATCGCGAGGTGCCCGGTCAGGACGACGTCATCGCCAAGGTGTCCGCCGACTTCGCGGCGCACGGCGTCGACATCACGGAGTCCCGGCTGCGCCGGCATCTGCACGAGATGCGTCTGCGCGCCAGCCTCGACCTGGCGCAGCCTTGAGCCTGCCGGCGCGTGCGCCGGCCAGGATGAGCCAACGCCCCAATATGACTCAACACCGATGAGGACATCATGATCGACGTCAACAGGCTTCTCAACGCGGTGCTGACCGGCGCCGCTCCCGACGCTCCGGGCGAGGCCCGGCAAAACCCGGCTGCCCCGGGCGGTGGCGCCGAGGGCTTTCTGTCGCGGCATGCCGGCACGCTCGGCAGCGGCGCGCTCGCCGGCGGCCTCGCCGGCCTGCTGCTCAATTCGAAGCACGTCCGCAAGCACGCCGGCACCGCGCTGCAGGTCGGCGCCGCGGCGGTGCTGGGCGGGCTCGCCTACAAGGCCTATCAGGACTACCGCGCCGGCCGGCCGATCCTGCCGCAGGGCGTGCAGGATGCCGTCAAGGGCCTGCTGCCGCAGAGCGGCACGGCACCTGCGCCCACCGGCCAACCGGTGTTCACCTCCGGTGCGCGGACCCCGGATGACACCGCGACGCTGCTCCTGCGGGCGATGATCGCCTCGGCAATGGCCGACGGCCGGCTCGACGACGTCGAGCGCCAGCGCCTGGTCGCGCGCGTCGAGGCGAGCACCCTGTCCTTCGAGGAGCGGCAGTATCTCGAAGGACTGATCGCGCGGCCCGATCACCCGGCCGCGCTGGCCGCCGCGGTCCGCACCCCCGAGGAGGCGGCGGAAGTCTATCTTGCCGCCTTCATCGCCATCGACGCCGACACTGCCGCCGAGCGCGCCTGGCTCGACGAATTGGCGTCGCGGCTGGGGCTTGATCCGGCGTTCAAGGCGAATCTGGAAGCCGCCGGCACCGGTGCGCTCGGCCAGGCGGCGTAGGAACCGCGACCGTTTCCGGGAGCCCGCCGGGTTTCCCGGAAACCGCCTTCACACCGTGATCTGCGTGCCGATCTCGACCACCCGGCCGGTGGGGATCTGGAAGAAGTCGCTGGCGCTGCCGGCGTTGCGCGCCAGGATGATGAACAACCTGTCCTGCCACAGCGGCATGCCGAAATGCGCCGAGGCGCGGATGGTGCGCCGCGACAGGAAGAACGACGTCGACATGATGTCGAACTTCCAGCCGCGCTGCCGGCAGATCGCCAGCGCCCGCGGCACGTTGGGCGACTCGCTGAAGCCGAAGGTGAGGATGACGCGCGAGAAGGTGTCGTCGATCGCCTCGATCCTCACCCGGTCGGCATCGGCGATGTGCGGCACCTTGGCGGTGACCACCGAGAGAATGACCACCTTGTCATGCAGCACCTTGTAGTGCTTCAGGCTGTGCAGCAGCGCGGTGGGGGCGGAGTCCGGGTCCGCTGTCAGGAACACCGCGGTGCCGGGCACCCGCAAGGGCGCCTTCTCGGCCAGAGAGGCGATGAGCTCGGGCAGCGGCACCTCGGCGCGGCGGGTCTTCTCGAACAGGATGCGCGAGCCGCGCCGCCACGTCAGCATCACCAGCATCAGGAGGCCGCCCAGCGCCACTGGCGCCCAGCCGCCGTCGAAGAATTTCATCAGATTGGCGGCGAGGAAGGTGGCGTCGATGAACAGGAACGGCGCGATCACCGCGGCCGCCACCCACGGCCCCCAGTTCCACACCCTCGAGATGACGATGAACGCCATCAGCGCCGTCACCACCATGGTGCCGGTGACGGCGATGCCGTAGGCCGACGCCAGCGCGCTCGAATTGCGGAACAGCGCGATCAAGAGCAGCACGCCGAGCGCGAGGAAGAGATTGATGCTGGGGATAAAGATCTGGCCCGACTGCGCCTCCGAGGTGTGGCGAATCTCCATGCGCGGCAGCACGCCGAGCTGCACCGCTTGGCGGGTCAGCGAGAAGGCGCCGGTGATCACTGCCTGGCTGGCGATGATCGTCGCGGCCGTGGCGAGCAGCACCATGGCTGGCAGCGCCCAGTCCGGCACCAGGAGATAGAACGGGTTCTCGACCGCCGCCGGGTTGGCGAGGATCAGCGCCGCCTGGCCGAGATAGTTCAGCACCAGCGCCGGCAGCACCAGCACGATCCAGGCGGCCTGGATCGGCCGGCGGCCGAAATGGCCGAGGTCGGCATAGAGCGCCTCGGCGCCGGTCACCGCGAGGAACACCGCGCCGAGCGTGAGGAGGCCGACCATGCCGTGGTCCCACATGAAGGCGACGGCATGAAGCGGGTTGAACGCCCCGAACACTGCCGGATTATTGGCGATGTGCGGCAGGCCCGCCGCCGCCATCGCCAGGAACCACACCACGGTGATCGGGCCGAACCACGCCGCCACCTTTGCGGTGCCGAAGCTCTGCACCGCGAACAGGCCGATGATGATCGCCACTGAGATCGGGATCACGGCATGGGCGAGCGATGGCGTCACCAGCTTCAGGCCCTCGACCGCCGACAGCACCGAGATGGCGGGGGTGATGATGGCATCGCCATAGAACAGCGCCGCGCCCAGCGTGCCGAGAAGGAATATCGCGGTGGCGCCGGCCGTTGTCGCGCCGGTGCCGATCGCGCGCTGGGCCAGCGCCATCAGCGACAGCGTGCCGCCCTCGCCGTCATTGTCGGCCCTGAGCAGGACCAGGACGTATTTCACCGTCACGATGAGGATCAGCGCCCACAGGATCAGCGACATCACCCCGAACACCGCGGTCTCGGTCGGCGCGCCGCTATGGCCGGAGGCGGCGGCGAGCGCCTCGCGGAAGGCGTAGAGCGGGCTGGTGCCGATGTCGCCATAGACGACGCCGACCGAGCCCAGCACCAGGGCGGCAAAGCTGGCCGGCGGGTGAGCGCCGGTCGAGGTGGGAGCGGCCGGGCTGGCGGACGGGGACGACATGACGTGAGGCTCCGGTGGGAACGACCGCGACAAGGGCAGTTGCGGGATGGACAATACCAACGGCCGCGAACGCGGACCGTTGGCTCCGGTCGCGGATTTTCACGAAATCTCTGATTTCCCGAAAGAAAATCCGCGAGAACCAACGGCCCCACGCGTCAGCGTTTGGGGCCGCTGGTATGGGACCGTTGGCATAAGGTAGTGGCTGCGCGTGCCGATCCAAGAGTCGCGCCTGTCGGCGCGAGCGGGAGCCTCGCCAACGACCCCATGGGCCAGCCCTTCGTCCCCTCCCCGACGCCGATCGTGTGCGGGGCCCGGGCCGGCACGATGGCCGGGCAACCCAAGCCAACCAGCCTCCGGCGAACCCAGGCCGTTCACTCCCGCGAGACCGTTGACGACTTCGTGGTGACAAGGAGGATTCTCGCCCTCGACCCCAACCTTGGCATGGTGGGCAACGCCGAGCGCAAGAGCAGCCGATATGATTCGGATCAGTGGTGCTCGCCCTGCAAAACGGACAGTGTTGCGCACCCCTTAGGCATTGACCACGAACAAGTGAATCGAGGTGTGGTCTTTTACGGGCCGGCAGGGATTCCGGGGCGGCGGGCGATTTCGTAGCCTGTTTGAGTGATTGACGAATCGGCCATCCGCCTGCGCTTTGAGGCGCTCTGTGACGTTCTCGACGAGCGAGGCCGGCGCCGGTTCGCGGCGGCCGAAGCGCTGGCTGCGGGGCGCGGCGGCGTCACGGCGGTGATGCGCGCCACCGGCATTGCGCGCAGCACGATCGGGCGCGGGCTGGCCGAGTTGCGGGCCGGCGAGGAATTCGCGGTCGGCCGGGTGCGGCGGCCCGGCGGTGGTC
>NZ_VWPL01000036.1 GCF_008630065.1 Blastochloris sulfoviridis | reverse complement strand
TTCGTACGACCAACCCGATCGAGAGCGTGTTCGCGACGGTGCGTCATCGCACGGTTCGCACCAAGGGCGCGCTGTCGCCGAAGACAGCGAAGACGATGGTGTTCAAGCTGGTGCAGGCCGCCTCGAAAACCTGGCGCCGGCTGAAGGGCCAGAATCAGTTGCCCAAGCTGATCGAGGGTGTCAGATTCACCGACGGGTGCGAGGTCGTTGCCACGTCGTCCACCAGCGCCGCCTGATCGCCCGTCACCCACATTCCGGCATAGCTCCTGCCGAAGCGCTGTTCCATCGATGCGGCGCGGCGCTCAGCTTCGCTGCTGAAGATGCCAAGCTGGGCACCGAGCCCAAATTGTCCGAGACGCGCTTCGCGGTTCGAGCCGGCGACATCCCGCCACTGCTCTGGCGTGAGGACGGGGTCTTCTTCCAGCCCCTCGGCGAACGCCCGGTAGAGAAGGCCGGACAAGGCTACGATCTGCTTCGGCGTGAGCGGCTTGGGTCCGTTTCGGAACGCTTCGATCTGCCTCTCGACCGCAGCGGCGACCTCCGGGCACCTGGCCTTCGCCTCGTTCCGATCGGCGGTGCCGAGCGAAATGCTGATGTGCGTCTTGTACCACCCGGCAGGCCGCTGGTCCTTCGGGAGCGAGGCAAGGATGCGTTGCACGTCGGCGGGGATCTTGCGGCGGAAGTACCAGTTATCGGAGCCCTTCCGCCTCGTCGGGCAGGCCATTCTTAGCACCATGGTGTATCAGTCCCGTGTATCAGGGACGGTGCGAAAAGGCCAAGAGGCTCAGTAAGTTATTGAGATATCAGCGGTTGGGCTGGTGCTGCCGGACAGGATTGAACTGTCGACCTCTCCCTTACCAAGGGAGTGCTCTACCACTGAGCTACGGCAGCATCATACGGGTTCCGGCCGATCGGGCCTTCGAGCCGTATTCCGTTCGCCGAAAATCCGCCACTCGCGTTCGGGTTTTCGGCGGGCCGTTTCCGGCGTCCCGGAGGGACCGGCCGGAAACTGCACGACACGTCGCGCCGGGCGCCGCGTCGGCGCTCCTACTGCCACAAGGGCCGGGACCGCGCAAGCAACTCGCGCGCCCGAAATGGCCGATCCGCGCGGCGAAGCGGCGCCGTCCAGCCCGCTTGCGGCGCCGGATCGCCCGCTTACGACGGCGGATCGCCCGCTTGCGGCGCCGGAAGCGGCCACAGCAGCGGCGCGGCCAGCGCCGGCACGGCGCGGCGGTCGATCTTGCCGTTGCCGAGGCGCGGAAGGTGCTCAATAACCGCCAGCCGGCGCGGCCGCGCCCAGGGCGGCAGGTCGCGGGCACAAATCGCCGCGAGTTCCGCAGCGAGCACCGAATCGGCGAACACCGAATCGGCGCGCACCAAATCGGCGAGGCCCGAATCGACAGGCGCCGGATCGTTGCCGCCCGGCGTCCGCTCGACCGCGGCGCAGACGATAGCACCCCAGCGCGGATCGGGCACAGCGAACACCACCGCCTCGCGCACGGCCGGGTGCTCGCGCAAGACCGCCTCGACCGTGCCCGGCACCACCTTCTCGCCGCCGGTGACGATCGTCTCGGCGCGGCGGCCCTCCACGTGCAGCCGCCCCGACTCGTCGAGCAGCCCGAGGTCGCCGGTATCGAAGCGGCCGGCAGCGTCGCGCACCGCGAGGTCGGGCCGGCCGAGATAGCCGGAAAGCAGCGAGTCGGTTTCAAGCAGGATGCGCCCCGGCACGCCGGCCGGCAGCGGTTGGCCTGCGTCATCGGCGATGGCGATCTTGACGCCGTCGAGCGCGCGCCCCGCGCCCGGCAGCAAAAGCCCCGCCTCTTCGGGCGATTCGCAGGCCGCGGCGGCGCAGCTTTCGGTGAGGCCGTAGCTCGCCACCGCCGGTACGCCGGCCTCCCGCAGCGCCCGGCGCAACGCGAGAGGGGCTGCCTGGCCGCCGAGCATGATCAGGCTGAGGCGGGAGATCAGGTCGCCGTGGCCTGTGGCGAGCAGGCGGTCGGCGATCGCCGGCACGGCGGACAGCCGCGTGCCGCCGTGTTCACCGATGGCGGCAAGCACCGCGTCCTCCGAGAAGCGCGGCACCAGCACCATGGGCTTTTGGGCGGCGAGGCAGCGGGCGATCACCGACAGGCCGCCGACATGGGCGAGCGGCAGCGTCAGGATCCAGCGGTCATTGGGACCGAACGGCAGGCGGCGGGTGAGCGCGAATGCGGCCGTCAGCACCGCGCGATGGGCGAGGCGGGCGATCTTCGGGGGGCCGGACGAGCCGGAGGTGGCGACCAGGAAAAGGTCGTCGGTCCCTTCGGGCCGGGGCGCCTCCGGTCGCGGCGGGCGGGCCAAAGCCAGCGTCTCCGCCACCGTCAGCCGCCGCGCCCCGGCGGCCTCGGCGAGCCGCAGGGCCTCGGCCTCGGGAAGAGACGGGTGCAGCGGCAGGATGGGGATGCCGGCCACCGCATGGGCGAGCAGCGCGATGACGTCGTCGCGGTCCGGCCGCAGCGCCAGCGCGTGCGGGCGTGGCGCGTCGGGCCTTTCAAGCGCCCGCAGGCCGGCGGCGACGGCTTCGACCCGTGCCGCGAGTTCGCCGAAGCCGAGCGTGCCGGCCTCGCCGACCAGGGCCGGGGCTGCGGGCGCGGCGCGGGCGGCGGCGAACAGCACGTCGGCGAGGGTCGCGGTCATGGTGCGGCCTCCACGCCGGGACTGGCGAGCCCGATCATGCTTGGTTCCGGCAGCATCGGCCCGCTCGGCCAAGGGTGGCACAAGCCCGCATGCGGGGCGAGGCCGCACGGCCAGGGCGGGGCCGGCAGGGCTGCGGCGAGCGCGCAGGCCGCGGCGAAGCCGAGGTCGCCGTCGAAGGCGTGGGTGACGATCAGGCCGCGCCCGCGCGCGGCGCCTGCGTCGGCCAGTTCGAGGCAGCGGCGGAGGCCGAGCAGAGCGGGTTTCAGCACCAGCGCCGCCGGGCCGCGGCCGGGTGGGAGATTCAGCAGTTGTTCGGCCATTGCCGGATCGGCCAGCGACTCATCGGCCGCCCAGGGCAGCGGCAGAGCGGGCAGCGCGAGCAGCGCCGGGCCGGCGCACGGCTCCTCGACGATCTCGACGCCGAAGCGCGCCAGGGCGGCCAACCGCGCCGCCACCTCGGCCGGGGAAAACGCGCCATTGGCATCGAGCCGCAGGCGCACCGATCCGGGGCGGACGGCCTCGACGGCGGCGCGTATCGCGGCGATATGCGCGTCCTCCTCGGAGGCGCTGCGGCCGGCAAGCGCGATCTTCAGCTTCAGCACGCCGTGGCCGCGGGCGGTGGCCTCGGCTGCGGCGTCGATGGCCGTGTCGTCGTCGGGCAGCAGCACGCTCACCGGCACGCGCGAGCGCGCGCGGCCATGGGCGAGCCACGCCGCGGCGCTGAGTCCCGCGCGCCGGGAGAGCACATCGAGCAGGGCGCTTTCCAGCGCGAAGCGGGCGCTGGGCGAGGGCGCGAGCAGCGCGTCGAACGGCACGAGCGCCGCCGCGATCCGCTCAGCCGGGGCCCCGGTCTCCGGCACCGCGAGCCCGCCGGCCGACGCCGCCCGTGCCGCCACCGCCTCAAGGGCAGATGCGGCGTCCTCGGCATTGTCGCGGCTGAAGCCGGGCAGCGGCAGCGCCTCGCCCTGGCCGGTCAGCCCGTCGCGATCGCAAAGCGCGATCCGCACCGCCTCGCGCGGGCGCGCCACCCCGCGCACCGTCAGCGTGCCGGCGGGGCGCCGGCGCGGCGGGGTGACATCGAGCACCAGCACGCCCATGGCCTCCCTCGCGGTTGGAGCGCGATCCAGTCGAAACCCCTCTTCTCCCCTCCCCCCGCGAGCTTCGCGAGCGGTGGGGAGGGGTCGGGGGTGGGGGGCGCAGAATGCTCTACGGGAACCGCTTGAACTTCTTGAAGTCCGGCGGCCGCTTCTCCAGGAACGCCTGCTTGCCCTCCTTGCCCTCCTCGGAGAGGTAGAACAGCAGCGTGGCGCTGCCGGCGAGCTCCTGCAGGCCGGCTTGGCCGTCGCAGTCGGCATTGAGCGCGGCTTTCAGGAAGCGCAGCGCGGTCGGCGAATTGGCGAGCATTTCGCGCGCCCATTTGACCGTCTCGGCCTCAAGCTCGGCCAGCGGCACCACGGTGTTGACGAGGCCCATCTCCAGCGCCTGCGTGGCGTCGTATTGCCGGCACAGGAACCAGATCTCGCGGGCCTTCTTCTGGCCGACGATGCGCGCCATGTAGCTCGCGCCATAGCCGCCATCGAACGAACCGACCTTCGGCCCGGTCTGGCCAAACCGGGCATTGTCGGCGGCAATCGTCAGGTCGCAGATCAAATGCAGCACGTGGCCGCCGCCGATCGCATAGCCGGCAACAGAGGCGATCACCGGCTTGGGCAGGGTGCGGATCAGCCGCTGCAGGTCGAGCACGTTGAGCCGCGGCACGCCGTCATCGCCGACATAGCCGCCCTCGCCGCGCACCCGCTGGTCGCCGCCCGAGCAGAAGGCGAGATCGCCGGCCCCGCGCAGGATCACCACGCCGATCTCGGCATCGTCGCGGGCGTCGGTGAAGGCGTGCAGCATCTCCTGCACGGTCAGCGGCCGGAAGGCGTTGCGCACCTCGGGGCGGTTGATGGTGACGCGGGCGATGCCCTCGGCCTTGTCATAGACGATGTCGGTGTAGCCGTGGTCGCACAGCGTCCAGGTGATGTCGGTCATGGGGTCTCCATCAGGTGGCCGAGGGCCGCCGCGACGGCGGCCGGCGCCTCCAGCAGCAGATTGTGGCCGGCCTCGGCGATGATCGCGTGGGTCACCACCGGGGGCCGGACCAGCGCGGCGGCGAGCGCGGAAAACCTTGTATCGCGCGCGCCGGTGAGAAAGCACAAGGGGCGCCGGCTGGCGGCGATGGCCGGGCGATAGTCCGGCATCAAGGCGAGGCCCGCCACCTCGAACGCCCAGGCGAGCGATTCCGGGTCGTGCGCCAGCCGCGCCGCGCGCTGGCGCGCCAGCGTCTCGGCCGGCAACGCCTGCTGGCTCGCGAACAGCGGCAGCGCCTCCCAGGCATCGACGAAGGATGCGAGGTCGCGGCGCAGGTCGGCTGTGCGCTTTGCGTCGAGCGCGGCGCGCTCGATGCGTTCTTCAGCGTCGGCAAGGCCGACATGGCCGCTGACGAGAAGGGTGGCGCGGGGCGCCTCGGGGCGGGCCGCCAAGGGTGCGAGCGCCGCGCCGAGCGCGAGGCGGGCGCCCAGCGAATAGCCGGCGAGGATCGCGCCCTTTGGCAGCGCCGCGGCGATCCATTGGGCGGTGGCGTCGAAGCTCGCAGGCGTTGGCGCCGCCGGCCCATGGCCGGGCAGCCAGGGGCACCAGGCTTCGCCGTGGTCGGACAGCGCCGCCAGCACGTCGTCCCACGCCGCCGGGCTGCCGAGAAAGCCGTGCAGCAGCACCAGCGGCGGCCCGCCTTTGCCCTTGGCGGGGTGCAGCGCGCCGGGGTGGCGGCCGGGGATCATTTTGCCGCGCTCACGGCAGCAGTGCCGGCCTTGGCCATCGCGCCGAGCAGGGCGGCGCGAGTGGCGCTGCCGCCGGCAACGACGCGGGCCTCGATCAGCACCGGCCGGTCGCCGGCCAATGCGGCGGCCACCGCATCGCGCAGCGCCTCGGCGGTGTCGACGCGGGCATAGCCAAGCCCGAAGGTGGCGGCGAGGCCGTCGAAGGCGCGGCCATGGCTGGCGACGAACAGCGTCTCGCAGTCCTCGGCCAAGGCCGCATCGCGGCCGAGCGGCAGGCGCTCGAAGATGCGGCCGCCGTCATTGTGCACCGCAACAAGGACGAGCGGCCCGCCCGCGGCGGCGGCCGCGGCGAGCCCGCCGGCATCGTGCAGCAGAGCGACGTCGCCGGTCAGCAGGACAAGCGGCCCATCGAGCACCGTGCGGGCGCCGGCAGTCCCCGAAACCAGCCCGTCGATGCCCGCAGCGCCGCGCTGGTGCAGGATTTCCAGCGGCGCGGCATCGGGCGGCACATCGTGGTCGAGATCGCGGATGGGGTTGGAATTGCCGACCATCAGCGTGCCGCCATGCTGCAAAATGCTGCGCAGCATAGGTGCAACATAATGCTCGCGCAGCGGCCCGTCCTGCGGCCCCGCCGCGGCGTTGCGCGCCGCCCAGGCGGCGGCCTCGGCCGCTTGCCAGCCGGCGGCGTAATGGGACGCGGCAGAGGCGGCGTCAAAGCCGGGCGGCGCGGCCTCCAGGTCGGAGGCGGCGGCCTCCAGCAGCGCCGCGATCGGCCCGAGCAGCATGGCCGAGGCGCCGCCCGCCGGATCGGCCGGGCGATCGCCCGGCAGCACGATGCGGGGCGGCGCCCCGGCGCCGCTGATCCACGCAAGCCACTGGGCGGAGACCGCCGGCGCGCCGATCTCGATGGCGAGTTCCGGCCGCAGGAGGTTGCGCAATTCCGGCGCCCGCAGCAGGGCGTCGAACGCGCCGATCGGGCGGACAGCCTCCAGCCCGAAGCGAAGCTGGCTCGTCGCTTCCGCCAGCAGCGTGTAGCCGCTGGCCGCGAGGAACCGCGCCACCGCCTTGCGCAGGGCCGGCGCATCGAGCGCCGGCAGCGGTCCGGCCACCATTAGGCCGCGCGGGTTCGCGCGCACCGCCTCGGCCAGATGCGCCACGGCTTCGGGATCGGGCGCGGGCTTGGGCGGGAAGAGGCGCGGCGCGCCGGCCCTGGCGATGGCTGCGAGCTTCGGCCGCCACGGCTCGCTGCGGTCGGTCGGCTGCGGCTCCAAGGGCTTGCGGAAGCGGGCATTGACGTGCACCGCGCCGGCCAGCGGCCAGCGCGTCGCCAGCACCGCCTGGGCGGCGATGCGCGCCACGGCGGCCAAGGCGGCGGGGTGGGCATCGGGCAGGCCGAGATCGAAGAAGGCGCGGGCGTGGGGACCGAACAGCCGGATCTGGTCGACGGTCTGCGAGGCTTGCGCCTCCTGCACCTCCCACGGCCGGTCGGCCGAGACCAGGAGCAGCGGAATGCCGGCCTCACGGGCCTCCATCGCCGCCGGCAGCCAGTGGCCGGGCGCGGTGCCGCTGGTGGCCAGCACCACCGAGGGGCGGCCGCTCGCCCGCCCCTGGCCGAGCGCGAAGAAGGCGGCCACCCGCTCGTCGTGCAGGACGGTGACCGGCAGCACCCGCGCCAGCGCCAGCGCCAGCGGCGTCGAGCGCGAGCCGGGGCTGATCACCGCATGGCCGACGCCGCTGTCCTTCAAGGAGGCAGCGAACAGCCGCGCCCATTCGGTGTGCAGGTCGCCGCTCACGAACCGCCCCGGACCGCGTCGAGCACGGTGCGCTGCTTGGTGCGGGTCTCGGCCAGCTCCTCCTCGCCGTCGGAGCCCTCGACGATGCCGGCGCCGGCCGGCACGGTGGCGATGCGCCCCTCCAGCACCGCGCCGCGCAGCGCCACCACGGCGTGGCCGGTGCCGTCCGCCGACATCCGCACCACCGGGCCGGCATAGAGGCCGCGCGGCTCTGGCTCCAGGGCCGCCAGCAGGTCGGCGGCGCGGCCGGTCGGCAGGCCGCAAACGGCGGGCGTCGGGTGCAGCGCCCGCACCAGGCTGAGGAAATCGGCGTCGGCGCGCAGCGTCGCCTCGATCGGCGTGTGCAGGTGGGCGAGCCCGCGCAGCGGCCGGATCACCGGATCGCAGGGCTCGGGCAGGCCCTCGACCAGCGGCGCGATGGCCCGGCGCACGGCATCGACGACGATGGCGTGCTCGTGGCGCTCCTTCACCGAGGTCAGGAGCTCGGCAGCGCGCTCCAGCGTGCGGGTGCCGGCCAGCGCCTCGGTGCGCAGGCGGCGCCCGTCCTGGCGCACCAGCGATTCGGGGGTGGCACCGAGCCAGGTCTTGCCGCCGCAGCGCCACGCATAGCGCACGCTGCCGGGATGGTGCGCCGACAGCCGCGCCAGCACCGCGGCCGGCTCGGGCGCGCTCTCGAACGCCACCGCGGCGCGGCGCGCCAGCACCACCTTGACCAGCTCGCCGGCGCGGATGCGCGCCACCGCCTCGGTCACCGCCCGCGCGTAGCGGCCGGGGGCGTCGCCCTCGTCGAGCGTATCGAATGGCGGCAGGGGGGCGGTCTCGGCGGCGGCGAGCGCAGACAGCGCCGCGCGGGCACGCGCCAGCCGGGCCGAAAGCGAGCCCGCCTCGTGCGCCGGCAGGGTCAGCCGCAGCCACGCCCGCCCGCCCCGCTGCACATAGAGCCGCTCGGGCAGCATCAGGCCGCCCGGCATCAGCCCCTGCCACAGCGCGTCGGGGCTCTCGCCGGGGCGGAACGGCAAGGCGCCGAGCAGCGCCGGCGCCGGGGCTTCGGGGCTGGTGTCGCGCAGGCCGGCCCACAGCGCAGATGCGGCGTCGGGCTCCTCGCCCAGCCAATGCGCCGCGCCGATTCCGACCCAGGCGTCGCCACCGTTCCCCTCGCCGTCCGGGGCGAGGAAGGCTGCGGCCGGCTCGCCCGCCAGGGCCAGCAGGCGCTCGGGCGGCAGCGGCGCGACCTCGATCGCCGCGCTGTGCAGCCGCAGCGGATACGCCGACGAAAGAGCGACACTCATGCGCAGTCAGCCGGGGCAGGACGTTCGTGAACCTTGCGGCCGGGCCGGAGCCGATCCCTGGCGGCCGCGCGAAACTCTCATGGTCGGCCCCTGACATGGCACGGCCGGGGTTGCCGACGCAAACGGCGTTTGCCGGACCCCGGCCGGGCTTCTATGAAGGGCGCGCCTCGAAAGGCTGCCCTGCCGTCGAAGGTCTGCCCGCCCTCCCGGCGGCCGGACCCCGTGCCCACGCCGCGTCATCCTTGCCGCATGTCCACACCGCGCCTCGTCTATCTCGTCACCGAAGACTGGTACTTCGTCTCGCACCGGCTGCCGATGGCCCGGGCGGCGAAGGCCGCGGGCTTCGAGGTGCACGTCATCACCCGGGTGGACCGCCACGGCCCGGCGATTCTGGCCGAAGGCTTCGTGCTGCACCCGGTGGATCTGAAGCGCGGCAGCACCCGGCCGGACCATCTGCTGGCGAGCGTCGCCGCGGTGCGCGCCCTCTACCGCCGCATCCGCCCGGCTTTGGCCCACCATGTGGCGCTGCAGGGGGTGGTGATCGGCGCGCTGGCGTCGACCGGGCTCGGGCTTCCCGCCGTCAACGCCCTCACCGGGCTCGGCGCGGTGTTCCTGTCCAAGGCGAGTCCGGCCAAGCGGGCGCTGCTGTGGCTGCTGCCGCGTCTGCTGGCGCGCCGGGAGACCGCGGCCCTGGTGCAGAACCCGGACGACCGGGCGCTGCTGCTCGATATGGGGGTGGATGACGGCCGCATCGTGCTGGTGCCTGGCTCGGGCGTCGATGTCCGCCGCTTCCAGCCGCTGCCCGAGCCCGAAGGCGAGGTGACGCTCGCCTATGTCGGCCGGATGCTGGAGGACAAGGGCGTGCGCACGCTGATCGAGGCCCACCGTCGGCTGCGGGCGGCCGGCTCAGCACCGCGCCTGCTGCTCGCCGGCACGCCCGATCCGTCCAATCCGGCAAGCATTTCCGAATCCGAGCTTGGAGCCTGGGCCACCGAGCCCGGCATATCGTGGCTCGGCCATGTCGGAGATATCGTAAGCGTGTGGCGGCAGGCGCACATCGCCGTGCTGGCGTCGCGCCGCGAGGGGCTGCCGCTGAGCCTGCTGGAGGCCGCGGCCTGCGGCCGGGCGATGATCGCCACCGACGCGCCGGGCTGCCGCGAGGTGGCGCGCGACGGCGTCAACGCCTTGACCTTTCCGGTGGACGACGCCGCGGCGCTGGCCGCCGCCATCGGCCGGCTGGCGGGCGATGACGCGCTGCGCCACCGCTTCGCCGCCGAGAGCCGGCGCCTCGCCGAAGAGGAGTTCTCGGCCGAGCGGGTCGGCCGCAGCATCGTCGATCTCTACGAGAGGTTGTGTACAGATCCCGCAGGGGTTGATAGAGCGGGCGCGGCTTGAGCTTAGAGCGCTATCCGATCTGACGGGATCAGATCGGATAGAGCTCTAACTCTTTGAATTATCGCATTCTATTCCGCAAAACCGGTGTCCACTTTTGCGGAGAATGCTCTGGGTTTAGCCGGCGGACGCGCGCGACGGAGCCGTCCTCGGTCAACGGGACGAATTTGGCCAATGGGATGAATTTGGCCAACGGGGTGACATCATGATGGTCTCAGCAGGGGCGGGGACGCCCGCTTATGGCCGGCGGATCGGCGTCATCGGCCTGGGCTATGTCGGACTGCCGGTGGCGGTGGCGTTCGGCCGCGCCGGCCAGCCGACCGTCGGCTTCGACATCAATCCCGAGCGGGTGGCCGAGCTTCAGGCCGGGCACGACCGCACCAACGAGGTCGAGGCCGCGGACCTCGCCGCCGCCCGCGTGGGCTACACCGCCGACCCGCAGCATCTGGCCGCCTGCGACTTCTTCATCGTCACCGTGCCGACCCCGATCAACGAGGCGCGCCGGCCGGATCTCACGGCGCTGAGCAAGGCGTCGGAGACGGTCGGCCGCGTGCTCAAGCGCGGCGACATCGTCGTCTACGAATCGACGGTCTATCCCGGCGCCACCGAGGAGCACTGCCTGCCGATCCTGGCGCGCGTCTCGGGCCTTTCGGCGCCGGCCGATTTCACGGTCGGCTACAGCCCCGAGCGCATCAATCCCGGCGACCGCGAGCATCGCTTCGAGACCATCCGCAAGGTGGTGTCCGGCCAGGATGCCAGGACGCTCGACATCGTCGCCGCCGTCTATGGCGCGGTGGTCACCGCCGGCGTCCACCGCGCGCCCACCATCAAGGTGGCCGAGGCCGCCAAGGTGATCGAGAACACCCAGCGCGACCTCAACATCGCGCTGATGAACGAGCTGTCGGTGATCTTCCACCACCTGAACATCGACACCGCCGACGTGCTGGCCGCGGCCGGCACCAAGTGGAACTTCCTGCGCTTCACGCCGGGGCTGGTCGGCGGCCACTGCATCGGCGTCGATCCCTATTACCTCACCCACCGCGCCGAGATCGCCGGCTACCATCCCGAGGTCATCCTCGCCGGCCGCCGCATCAATGACGGCGTCGGCGAGCGCATCGCCCGCGAATGCGCCCGCCTCCTGATGCGCCGCGGCGTGGCGAACGGCCGGGTCACCGTGCTCGGCCTGACCTTCAAGGAGAACGTGCCCGATCTGCGCAACTCGAAGGTCGCCGACATCGTGCGCGGCCTCGCCGCATTCGGGCTTGAGGTGCAGGTGCACGATCCGTTCGCCGATCCGGCCGAGGCCACGCACGAATACGGCATCGCGCTGACGCCGTTCGAGCAATTGGTACCGGCCGAGGCGGTGGTGCTTGCGGTGGCGCACGCCGACTATGTCGCCAAGGGCTGGCCGCTGGTCTCAGGCCTGCTGCGCGATGGCGCCGGCGTGGTGATGGACGTCAAGTCCTGCCTCGATCCGGCGGCGCGGCCTTCGGAGGTCGATCTGTGGCGGCTGTGAGGCGGCTGGCGGGGGATCCGGTCGTGGTCGCTGGGAACACGTGCGTCGAGCATCGGGCCATGACGAATGGCCCCTCACCCGGATCGCTGCCGCGATCCGACCCCCGATCAAGTCGGGGGCAGGCTCTCTCCCCGCATGCGGGGAGAGGTGAAGAAGAGGCCGCCAATGACCTCTCCCCGTTCTTCACGGGGAGAGGTCGCGAGCGGAGCGAGCGGGTGAGGGGGGTCTTCCCTCTCCCCTTGCGGGAGAGGGTGCCGAGCGATCGTCAGATCGCGAGGCGGGTGAGGGGTAAATTTTCCAGCATTCGCAATATGTACCCCTCACCCGGCTCGACCTCGCTGACGCTCGGTCTCGCCACCCTCTCCCGCAGATGCGCGCGCCCGGGCGCGCGCAAGCGCGGCCCGGGTGGGAGAGGGAAGAAGCCGCGCGACCGCACGGAAGACGTAAAGAATCAGGGTGAGCAGGTCGAGATGCAGATGATCCAGCCCGCAACAAGCCTGGAAGGCCGCTCGGCGATCGTGCTGGCCGTCATCCTCGGCGTGCTGGCGCCGGGGCTATTGGTCATCGCCAGCCAGTCGACCCAGGTCACCGCGCCGCTGGGCTTCGTGCTCGCCACCGGCATTCTGGCCGCGACCGGGCGCGGGCCGGCGCTGGGGGAGGCGCTGCGGGCGGAGGCGGCGGCACCGCTCGGCCTCGCGCTGGGTGTCTTCCTCGCCTGGATCATGATCAGCGCCGCCTGGGCGCCCCGGCCCGGCTACAGCCTCGGCGTCGCCGGCCAGATCGCGCTGGTCGCGGCGACCGGCGCTCTCGGCCTTGCCGCGGTGCCGGCGGCGCTGCCCAGGGGCGGATGGCGGTGGCTGGCGGTGGGCGTGGCGCTCGCCGCCGTGCTGGCGCTGGTCGAGCTGAGGTTCGGCACGCCGATCCGCGCGCTGATCGGCGCCAAGTCGAAGGAATTCCGGCTCAACCACGCCGCCATCACCCTGGCGGTGCTGGCGTGGCCGGCGGCGGCGGCGCTGGCGCTGCGCGGCCGGCAGTGGCTCGCGGCGGGCCTCGTCGCACTGGTCGCAGCAGTGACGCTGTCGTCGGAGGCGCAGGCCTCGGTGCTGGGCGTCCTGGCCGGCGGCGCGGCGCTGGCGCTGGCCTGGCTGCTCGGCCGCTGGGCGGTGTGGGCGAGTGCCGGCGCCATGGTGGCGCTGGTGGCGGCGACGCCGCTGCTGATGGCGCGGGCGGGCGATCTGGTGCCGGCGGCGATGCACGGCGTCCTCAAGCGCAGCGCCTGGGAGCGCATCCAGATCTGGCACCGCTTCGCCGAGGCGGTGCCCGACCGCTGGTTCGCCGGTCACGGTCTCCAGGCGTCGCGCGACTTCGCCGATATCCGGCCGATCCAGCTTCTGCCGACCGAGCATTTCAACCCGCTCAGCGCCGGCCACACCCACAATGCGGTGCTGCAGGTGTGGGTGGAGCTCGGCGCGGTGGGGGCGGCGCTGCTCGCCATCCTGCTGGTGCTGGTCGCCGGCCGCATCGCCGGCCTGCCGGCCGCCTCGCGCGGCTTCGCGCTCGCCACCTTCGCCAGCCTGTTCGCCATCGCCTATGTCAGCCACGGCGCGTGGCAGATCTGGTGGCTGGCGGCGATCGCGCTCGGCGCGGTGTGGATGCGGGCGGTGGCGGAGATGGAGCTGCCGGCCGGCCGGTCAGCCTGAACAGAGGTACGGACCGGCGCACGTCGTCTGCATCCCGCCTCGCCGTATGCCTCGCCGGATGCCTCGCGACATTTCCGGCCGGTCGCTTCAGGTTTCCGGCATCCCGAAGGGATCGACCGGAAACCGAATCAAGTCTTCATCAACGCGGAAAGTTCGCTCTCGCCATCGGCCGGCCAGCGGAAGCCGGCCTCGGCGAGCCGGTCGGTCGAGACCACCAGCTCGCCGCCCAGCCGGTCGGCGGCGTCGCCCTTGCCGGCGAGCCGCAGCGCCCCCAGCAACAGCGACGGCGGCACGGGAACGAGATTCGGGCTGCGGCCGAGCCCACGCCGCAGCGCGGCGATGAGATCGCAAAGCGCCATCGGCGTGCGGTCGGCGACCAGGAAGGTCTGGCCCTCGGCCGCTTGGGCTTTGAGCGCCCAGAGGGTGGCGGCGACCAGCGTGCCCCGCGCCAGGAGCGAGCGGCGGTTGGCGAACGCCCCGAACGGCAGCGGCCAGGGCGTGGCGGCGAGCTTCAGCAGCGCCCCCATATTGCCGGCGACCCCCGGCCCATAGACCAGCACCGGCCGCAGGATGACGAACCGGCCGCCGGCCGTTCGCACCGAGTCCTCGGCCGCGAGCTTGGAGCGGCCGTAGGCGTCGGTCGGCCGCGGCGGGTCGGTCTCGGTGAGCACGCCGGGTGCGACGGCCGCCGACTGGGCCCGCACCGAGGAGACGAACACCAGCTTCGCCCCCGCCTCTGCGGCCGCCTGCGCCAATGCTGCGGTGGCGCGGGCGTTCACCGCCGCGTAGCGGTCCGCGGGGATCGAGCCCATGGCGTGGGCGATGCCGGCGAGGTGGACGATGTGGGTGGCGTCGGCGACGAGCGGCCGCCAGTCGACCGGGGCGCCAAGGTCGGGCAGGGCGACGGCATCGACATTGGGGCCGGCGGCGATGCGGGACGCATCGCGGGCAGCCGCGCGCACCCGCCAGCCGGCGGCGGCGAGCGCCGGCACCAGCGCGCGGCCGATGAAGCCGGCGGCGCCGGTGACCAGCACACGGCCGTGCGCGCCGGGCTCAATGGCGGCGCTCATTTCGGCAGCCCGGTGGCGAACAGGCGCAGCACCGACGCCACCGCCAGCGCGCCGACGCCGACGAGCCCGGCCTGGAACGGCGGCACCGGGACGGCGAGGGTGAGGGCGGCCAGCACCGCCAGCACCACATTGAGCGCGAACACCACATTGGTGATCGCGCTCACGCTGAGGTCGTTGGCGGTGGCGCGCTGGTAGAAATGGCTGCGGTGGGCCTCCCACACCCGCTCGCCGCGCGACAGCCGCAGGAACAGCGTCAGCGTGGCGTCGGCGAGATAGTAGAGCGGCAGCAGGATGGCGGCGGCCAGCGCGCCGGAGGCGGCAAGCTGCAGCAGGCACCAGCCGGCGAAGAGCCCGATCGGCAGGCTGCCGACATCGCCCAGGAACACCGCGGCGACCGGCCGGTTGAACGGCGCGAAGCCGATCAGCGCGCCGCAAAGCAGCGCCGCGACGAGGGTGGTTGCGGCATCCACCGTGCCGGCGAGCACGCCGAACAGCACGATGGCGGCGGTGAGCGGCACGAACTGCGACACCGTCATCCAGTCGAGCCCGTCCATGAAATTGGTCAGGTTGACGAACCACACGCCGGCCAGCACCAAGAGCGCGCGCTCGACCAGCGCCGGCAGCTCGGGCACGATGCGCGCCTCCGCCGGCAGCATGCCGACCACCGCGCCGACCGCGAGGATCTGGCCGGCCAGCCGCGGCAGCGCCGGCAGCGGCCGGATGTCGTCGACCGCGCCGACTGCCGCCAGCAGCAGGGCGGCGGCAAACAGCACCACCAGCGGCTGGGCGGGCAGGCCCAGCACCGCCACCGCAATGAGCCCGAGGCCGACCACCGCGCCGACCAAGGCAAGGCCTGCGCCCTGCGGCGTCGGGGTCGCGTGGCTGGAGCGGGCGTTGGGGCGGGCCAGCGCATAGCGCACCAGCAGCGGGTGCAACGCCCGGATGCCCAGGGCGCAGACCAGGGCGGCGAGGCCGCCCAGGATCGGCGCCGCGATCACCAGCGTGCTGCGGTCGAGCCCGGCATCCATCCTGTCCCTGCCCCTTGTTTCGGTTGCGGTCCCGACGCGAGGTAAGCGCCCGGCCGGCGGCCGTCAATCGATCAGGCGGTTGCGACCAGGCGGTTGCACCGGCCGGCGGCGGAGGCTAAGCCCGGGCGGGCGCCACCGCTCCGGCGCGGACAAGTTCGGCTTTGGACAGGATCGGCTTTGGCGATGGCTTCGGATCCCGTGCTTCTCACCGGCGCTGCCGGCTTCATCGGCTTCCACGTCGCCCGGCGGCTGCTGGCGCAGGGCCAGCGGGTGATCGGCGTCGACAACCTCAACGCGTATTACGACCCCCGCCTCAAGGAGGCCCGGCTCGCCGAGCTTTTGCCGCACAACGCCTTTTCGTTCGTGAAGCTGGACCTCGCCGACCGCACCGGCACCGAGCGGCTGTTCGCGGAGGCCCGCCCCGGCACGGTGATCCACCTCGCCGCCCAGGCCGGCGTGCGCTACTCGCTCACCAATCCGCACGCCTATGCCGAAGCCAACCTGATCGGCTTCCTCAACGTGCTGGAGGGCTGCCGGCACGCCGGGGTGGGGCACCTGGTCTACGCCTCGTCGTCCTCGGTCTATGGCGCCAATGGCAAGACGCCGTTTGCGGTGTCGGATTCGGTCGACCACCCGGTCAGCCTCTACGCCGCCACCAAGAAGGCCAACGAGCTGATGGCCCACACCTACAGCCACCTCTACCGGCTGCCGACCACGGGCCTGCGCTTCTTCACCGTCTACGGGCCGTGGGGGCGGCCGGACATGGCGATGTGGATCTTCACCGAGGCGATCCTGGCCGGCCGGCCGATCCAGCTGTTCAACTATGGCAAGATGCGGCGCGACTTCACCTATATCGACGACATCGTCGAGGGCGTGGTGCGGGTGGCCGACCGTGTCCCCGCGCCCGATCCGGCGTGGTCGAACCTCAACCCCGACCCCTCGACCTCGAACGCGCCCTACCGCGTCTACAATATCGGCAACAATCACCCCGAGGAGCTATTGCACCTCGTCGACGTGCTGGAGGCGGCGCTCGGCCGCAAGGCGATCCGCGAGCTGGCGCCGATCCAGCCCGGCGACGTGCCCGAGACCTCGGCCGATGTCGAGGCGCTATCCCGCGACGTCGGCTTCAAGCCGTCGACGCCGATCGAGACCGGGGTCGCGCGCTTCGTCGACTGGTACCGCGCCTATCACCGGGTGTGAGCGTAGGGCTCTCGTCATCCCGGCCGAGCGTCAGCGAGAGCCGGGATCGTCCTCCGGAAGAGCGCATTCCCTTCCTGTAAACGGTCCCGGGTCTTCGCTTCGCTCCGCCCGGGACGACGCCAGTAACCTCACGGTCCCGGCTCGGCGCTGCGCGCCGTCCGGGACGACGCGACGGATTTCGCCTCAGAACCGCACGCGGGTGCCGGCGTAGAACGCCCGCCCGTCGCCCGGCAGGAACACCGCCTGGAACGGCTGGGTCACCCGGCCCAGCACCAGCGTGGCGCCGGCATAGTCGATGTCGAACAGGTTGCGCACCTCGCCATAGACCGAGAAGCCGGGCGAGACCGCGTAGTTGGTGCGCACGTTCACCACCGCGTACGGGTCGGAATAGAAGGTGTTGGCGTTGTCGATCGGGATGGCCTGGGGCGTCCACTGCACCTCGCCCTCCACCCACCACGGCGCGGTGATGGCGTAGCGCAGCGCCGCGATCACGTAGTGGCGCGGCGCGCCGGCGATCTGGTTGTCGCCATAGACCGGGTCGTGGTCGAACTCGAAGTCCTGGAAGGTGTAGGCGAGCCGCGCGGCGAGCCGGTCGGTGATCTGCAGCCGGCCGCCGAGCTCGATGCCGAAATGGCTGGTCTTGTCGGCATTGACGGTGCTGGCGGTGCTGCCGTCGGTGGTGCGGATCAGCTCGTTGTCGAGCCAGGAATAATAGGTGACGACGTCCCAATCGAGCCGGCCGGCGCTGCCGCGCCAGCCCGCTTCCGCGGTGGTGGCGGTCTGCGCCTTGAGGTCGGGCGTGAGGAAGCCGATGGGGCTGGCATTGGGGCCGCCGCCGGTCGGCTCCAAGAGGTCGTCGAAGGTCGGCGCCTCGAAGCTGCGGCTCATCGACGCGAACATCGTCTGGCCTTCGGCCGGGTGCCAGGAGAGGCCCAGGCTCGGCGTCCAGGCGTCGTAGGCGCGCGAGAAGCTGGTGTCGGTGGCCGGCCGGGTCGACCAGATCCACTTGCCGGTGTTTTGGTTGTAGACCAGCCGCGGCCGGGTCGAGAGGTCGTAGGTATCCTCGTTGTCGCGCGTCGCCCGCTGGTAGGCGATGGCCGGCGACAGCGTGAACGCGCCGACCGGCAGGTTGAAGCCGGCGCCCACCGACAGCGACGCCGCGTCGAAATCGCTGCTGCCGTACTGCAGGCTCTGGGCGCCCTGATTGTTGATGAAATAGTCGCGCCCGGCCGCGCCCACCACATAGAGCGCGTTGGCCTCGAACAGCGGCAGGGCGGCGCTCTTGTCCGGCTGGTAGGCGTAGCGCAGCGTGGTGGTGAAGTCGCCGCCGGTGGTGTCGCGATAGCCGGTGCCGATCGGGAAGCGGAAGGTGTCGTCGGTCCAGGCGTAGCCGAACGCCACGTCGAACAGGCTGTCGCCGAAGGTGGCGGTGGTGCGCGAGCCGCCACGGGTCTGCGCGGTGTCGCGGCGCGGCTGGTCGCGCACCGAATTGGGGCCGGCATTGATGCCGGGGATCAGGCCGGGCGCGGCCTGGGTGGGGTCGGTCTCGAACAGCTGGCGCGACAGCGGCCCCGGCACCTGGAAGCCGAGATCGGTATAGGCGAAGAAGGCGCGGGTCGAGACGGTGTCGCTGAGCTTGGCGCCGGCATTGAAGGCGACATTGGTGCGCTGGGAGTCGTTCCAGTCGCGATAGCCGTCGCGGGTGGAATAGCTCACCTGGCCGAAGGCATCGAGATTGCCCTGGCGCGTGCCGGCGCTGGCGGTGGTCATCGCATAGCCGAAGCTGCCGGCCTCGGCGTCGATCTCGACGCCCGGCTTCTGCGAGCCGGTGGGCGAGACGAAGTTCAGCGCGCCGCCCAGCGTCTGGGCGCCGAGCCGGTTGCCGGTATAGCCGCGGAACACCTCGATGAAGTCGGCGAGCCGGGCGTCGATCAGGCCGACGACATAGGAGCCGTCGGCGCGGTTGATCGGCAGGCCGTCCTGCAGCATCAACAGGCCGCGCTCGGTCGGGTTGGTCTGCAGGCCCGAGCCGCGGATGTGGATCTTCGGCTGGTCGTTGCCGCCGAGGAACGCCGAGGCAATGATTCCGGGCACCGAGTTGAGCGCATCGGCGATGGTCACGTCGGCCTTGCCGACGAGCTGGCCGGCGCCAACCACGGCGGTGGCGCCGGGGGTGGCTTCGAGCCGGCGGCGCGCCTCGGCCTCCGGCGTGACGGCCGAGGAACGGCCTGCGGACGTGCCATTGGCGGCGGCACCCTCGGCGCCCTGTCCGGCCGTGCCTTCCACCACCACCTCGTCGAGCGTCACCGCGCTGCCGGCCGCGGCCGACTGCGCCTGGGCCGCGTCGGGCGCGATCAGCAGCGCCGCCAAGGGGATCGCAGCAACGGGGATCGCCGCCAAGGAGGGGATCGCAGCAACGGGAAGCGCCGCCATGGGAAGCGCCGCGGCGATGCCGGCGCGCCGGCTCGCGCGAGACGGGCGGAAGAAGCGGGCGGCGGGGGGACGATCGTCGCTGCGGCCGGCCATGTCCGATCCTCCCTGATTGCCCGCCCGGTTCCTCTGGTGGCGGTCTGCCGTTCCTTTGGGCATGAGCACAAGTGCGGCAGCGACGTGTTGGTTACGAATCGGACGGGCGCGAGTCAACTTGGCAATATGTCGGGCAATTCCAAGAACGCTTTCAGGATCAGTGGCTTGCGGCTGCCGACCGGCGTGCGTTGCTTTGCGGATGTCAGGCTGTGGCCGCCTGCGGCTGGTAGCGCACCGGATCGTCCGGGCCGTTGAGCGTCGCCTCGTCCACCGCCGAGAGAATCCGTCCGACGCTTGCGTCGTCGTCGCAGAGCCGAAGCAGCAGCGCCGCGAGGTCGCGGCAGGCGATGCGGCCATGCACGCGCTCGTCGTCGAACAGCGCGCCGCGCCCGCTCGCCGGCTCGTCGAGCAGGCCGGCCGGCCGCACGATGGTCCAGCCGAGCGGCAGGCCGGTGATGTGCGCTTCCGCCCGGGTCTTGGCGGCCAGCACCTCGCCGATCGCCGCCATCAGCCGCTCGGAGGCGTATTGGGCCGAGCCGCCGCAGCCGAGCGAGGTGACGGCGATGAGGCGCGTAACACCGGTGGCGAGGCAGGCATCGGCGATGTTGCGCACGCCCTCGTCGTCGACGCGCAGATCCATGCGGCCGCCGATGGTGCTCACCACCATGTCAGGGCGGGCCGCGGCCAGCACCGCCCGGATCTCGGCGGGCACCAGCACGTCGGCGCTGGCGGGCGCGACGCCGGCCGGAAGTTCGGCCTCGGTGCCAGAGGTGCGGCCGCAGGCGGTGACCTGAAAGCCCGCTGCGGCCGCGAGATCGACCAGCGCGCGCCCGGTCCGTCCCGCCGCCCCGAACACCAATAGCCGCCTTGCCGCTGTCGTCATCTGCCGCTCCCCAGTTCTGCGTCCCAGGCCGATCGGCTAGCGGCTAGCACAGGGCGGCCGGTGCCGGCCACAAGATCCTGCGAGCGAATGTCAATTTCGAATTTGAACAAACAGAACGTGGCCGTTCGGATGACGATCCCGGCTCTCGCCGACGCTCGGCCGGGATGACGCTCTCCCCCGGTCGCCCCCGGCGAGCGTGGCGCAGCCACGCGAGGGAAGGGGGCCCAGGGAACGGGACACTGGGAACGGGCCATTGGCGAACAGCGTGGCGGAATAGCTTGGCTGAGCACCCAGCCCCTCACGGCGCCACTGGATCGAGCCCCGTGCGTCAGGTGGCGAAGCTTGTGGGTTCCCTTCCCCTCGCCGCTTCGCGGCTCGGCCGGGAACGACCGACGGTGATGTGTGTTCCTGGGCGACGCTCTCCCGGTCGCCCGCCGAGCGTGGCGCGGCCGCGACGGGCGGGCGCCGATCCTCTATGGTCGCAGCGTCACCGCCGCGACCGAGCCCATGACCGAAGCATCGCCAGACACCGACACCGACCCGCGCCCCCACCCCCGCGCCACCTGGTACGTGCCGGCCAGCGGCACGTTCGAGCCATGGGCGCCGGTGCTGCGGCGCGCGGCGGAGGAGGACGTCGTGCTGCTCGGCGAGAACCATGACGTCGCCGAGATCCATCGCTGGCAACTGCACGCGGTGGCGGCGCTGCACGTGCTGCGGCCAAATCTCGCGCTCGGCTTCGAGATGTTCCCGCGCGACGTGCAGCCGGTGCTCGACCGCTGGGTGGCCGGCCTCGACGACACCGAGGCGTTTCTCGCCGCCGTCGACTGGCCGGCGATCTGGGGCTTCGACCCGGCGCTCTATCTGCCGCTGTTCCAGTTCTGCCGCCAGCAAGGGGTGGCGATGATCGCCCTCAACTGCCGCCGGGGGCTGGTGAGCGCGGTCGGGCGCGACGGCTGGGAGGCGGTGCCGGAGGCGGCGCGCGAGGGCATCACCCCGCCCGCGCCGGCCAGCCCCGCCTATCGCCGCTATCTGTTCGCCGCCACCGGCGGCGGCGCCATGGGCGGGCGGGCGGTCGCGGCCGGCGCCGACGATCCGGCCTTCGCGCGCATCGTGCGGGCGCAGCAGTGCTGGGACCGCGCCTTCGCCTGCGCGATCGCCGATCATCGCGCCCGCCTCGATCCGCCGCCTTTGGTCGCAGGCATCATCGGGCGCGGCCATCTCGAACATGGCTTCGGCGTGCCCGCCCAGCTTCACGATCTCGGCATCGCGCGCACCTGCGTGCTGCTGCCGTCGCTGCAGGCGACGATCGACCCGGACGCCGCGGCGGGCCTCGCCGATGCGCTCTTCCGGCTCGATGCGCCCGATCGCCCCGCCAGTTGAGCACCCGCGTTTTGCCAAACACGTCCTGAGCACCCATCTCCTTTACGGTTTCCGGCCTACGGCTTGGAGACCGGATTGAACTGCCGCCTTGCCGCGGCCGCGTCGCGTCCACCAGGTTCGAGCGTTGTCATGATTCGTCTCCGTCCCGTGCTCGTGCTCCTGGTGATCGGCGCGCTCGCCGCCGGCGTGTGGTGGTGGCGGGTCGGCCGCGGCCCCGAGGTGACGGTGGTGGCGCCCTCCCGCGGCACGGCGGCGGAGATCGTCTACGCCACCGGCTCGGTCGAGCCGGTGCTGTGGGCCAAGGTCGGCCCCATCGTGCGCGGGCGCATCATCGAGCGCTGCCGCTGCGAGGGCAGCGAGGTGAAGGCGGGGCAGGTGCTGGCCCGCCTCGACGACAGGGAGGCCCGCCACACCCAGCGCGAGCTGATCGCGCGGCGCGACCAGGCCCAGCGCGAGCTCGACCGCCAGCTCGAACTCAGGTCGCACGGCGTCGCCTCGCCGCAGGCGCTGGAGCGCGCCCAGACCGAGCTGCGCCAGATCGAGGCGCTGATCGCCGCCCAGGGCGAGCGCATCGAGAATTATCGGCTGGTGTCGCCGATGGACGGCACCGTGCTGCGCGAGGACGGCGAGGTCGGCGAGGTGGTGGACACCAACACCGTGCTTTACCGCGTCGGTCAGCCGCACCCGCTGCGCCTCGTCGCCGAGGTCAATGAGGAGGACATTCCGCGGGTGAAGCGCGGGCAGGTGACGCTGATCCGCGCCGACGCCTTCCCGGAGCGCACGCTCGAGGGCAAGGTCGACGACATCACCCCGGCCGGCGACCCGGTGGCCAAGACCTTCCGCGTCTATGTCGGCCTGCCCGAAAACACGCCGCTCAAGATCGGCATGAGCGTCGAGGCCAATATCGTGGCGCAGGAGAAGGCGAACGCGCTGCTGGTGCCGACGGAGGCGATCGTCGGCGGCGCGGTGTTCGTGGTCGAGAACGGTGTCGCCGTGCGCCGCAAGGTCGAGACCGGCATCAAGGGCACCCGCGCCGTCGAGATCGTGTCGGGCATCACGGAGGGCGATCGCGTGGTGTCGCCGGTGCCCTCGCGCTTCGCCGGCGGGCGGGTGCGGGCGAGCGAGAAGCCGCAGGAGCCGGCGAAATGACCGGGGCCGCCCAATGAGCCTCGTGCTCGACATCGCCTTCACCCATGTGCGGGCGCGGGCGCGCCAGACGCTGGTGGCGATCTTCGGCGTCGCCACCGGGGTCGGCTTCTCGATCATGATGGCCGCTTTGATGCAGGGCTCGCAGGTCGACTTCATCAACAAGCTGGTCGACGCCATGCCGCACATCGCCATTTCCGACGAGCGGCCGGCGCCGCCGGTGCAGCCGGCCGAGCGCGCCTATGACGCCGCCGCCATCCACGGCCTGACGCCGGAGACCCGCCGGCTCGGCATCAAGAATCCGCTGGCCACCATGGCGGCGCTGGAGACCTGGGTGCCGGGCGAGATCGGCCCCGGCGTCATCACCCGCGCCATCATCCGCTACGCCGGGCGCGACGTGTCGGTGACCGTCAACGGCATCGATCCGATGCGCGAGCCGAAGATCTCCACGCTCGCCACCAAGATGCGCCAGGGCTCGCTGGTCTCGCTCTACCGCGCCACCAACGCCATCATCCTGGGCTCGCGCCTCGCCACCAAGATCGGCGCGCGCATCGGCTCGACCATCTCGCTCACCACCACCACCGGCGGCCAGATGACGGCGGAGGTGGTCGGCATCTCGCACATCGGCGTGCGCACCGCCGACGAGACCACCGCCTATACCCTGATCAAGACCGCGCAGATTCTGCAGGCCCAGACCGGCATCATCAACGAGATCCGCATCCGGCTCGACGATCCGATGATCGCCAAGGACGTCGCCGACCGCATCGTCCGCGAGACCAACTATCAGGCGGTGGCGTGGATGGAGGCGCAGGAGGAGCTGCTGTCGGCCTTCCAGGTGCGCAACATCATCATGACCACGGTGGTCGGCGCCATCCTGCTGGTGGCGAGCTTCGGCACCTACAACATCATCTCCACCATCACCCACGAGAAGGCGCGCGACATTGCCATCATGAAGTCGCTGGGCTTTCGCGAGGTGACGGTGCGGCGCATCTTCGTCGTCGAGGCGCTGACCATCGGCCTGGTCGGCTCCGTCTTCGGCTGCGTGCTGGGCTATGCGCTGTGCCTGTTCCTCGGCTCGTTCGAGTTCGAGTTCTCGGCCTTCACCGACATGACGCGCATCCCGCTGCTCTATTCGGTAAACCATTATCTCATCGCCACCGGGGTGGCGCTCCTCTCCTCCGGCATCGCCGGCTACTTCCCGGCCAGGAAGGCCGCGCGCGTCCACCCGGTCGAGATCATCCGGGGCGCGGCGTGATGGCGGCGCCGGCTGCCGCTGCCGCCGAGGCGCCGCTGATCGAGGCGGTGAACGTCAGCCGCGTGCTGGACGAGGCCGTGCCGGTGACGCTGGTGCGCGACATCGACCTCGCCATCCGGCCGCGCGAGTTCGTCGCCATCACCGGCCCGTCCGGCTCGGGCAAGTCGTCGCTGCTTTATCTTTTGGGCCTGCTCGACCTGCCGACCACCGGCGAGGTGCGGGTGCTCGGCCGCCCCACCGCCACCATCAGCGAGGACGAGCGCGCCCGCATCCGGCTCGAAGGGCTCGGCTTCGTGTTCCAGTTCCACTTCCTGCTGCCGGAGTTCACCGCGCGCGAGAACGTGATGCTGCCGATGCGCGCGCTGGGTCGGCTGTCCGAGGCCGAGATGCGCGCCCGCGCCGACGAGATTCTCGCCTCCCTCGGCCTCGCCGAGCACGCCGGCAAACGGCCCGACCAGATGTCCGGCGGCCAGCGCCAGCGCGTCGCGGTGGCCCGCGCACTGGCCAACGATCCGCCGGTGATCCTCGCCGACGAGCCGACCGGCTCGCTCGACACCAGATCGAGCGAGCAGGTGTTCGCGATCCTGCGCGCGCTGGTGGACGAGCGCGGCAAGACGGTGGTGGCGGTGACCCACTCGATGGAGCTCGCCGCCCGCATGGACCGCCGCATCCAGATCGTCGACGGCCGCATCACGGCCGACGAGCAAACGCGTCCCGCGGCGACCAGGTGACCGCCTCGGCCCCTTTCGGCCCTCTCCCACCTGGGCCGCGCTTGCGCCTGCCCGGCCGCAGGCTCGTGTGGGAGAGGGTGGCGCTTCTTCCCTCTCCCCTTGCGGGAGAGGGTGCCGAGCGATCATCAGATCGCGAGGCGGGTGAGGGGTAATTCCTTCGGCATCCGCAATTTCTACCCCTCACCCGGCTCGGCCTCGCTTCGCTCGGTCTCGCCACCCTCTCCCGCAAGGGGAGAGGGAAGGGGCGGTGCGCCCCGCTATCCCTAACCGGGCCTTAACCGGGCTGCGCACATCCTTCAGGCCGAGGGCGCCGCGTCGGCGCGGCGGGACGGGTCCGGCATGGCGGTGAAGGAGCGCACGCGGGGCGAGCGCCGCGCGTCAGGCGGCGACAGCCGGCCGCGCGGCACGCTCGATTTGCGCCTCGACCCCGCCGACCGGCCGGGCGGCCCGGCCGGGGCCAAGCGGCCCCGCAAGCCGACCTCCGGCGGCAAGGCGCCCTCCGGCGGCCACGCGCCGGCCGGGCGCGCGGCGCCGCCGCGCCGCAAGCGCCGCGGGGTCTTGGGATTTCTCGGCCGCATGGTCTATTGGGGCGTCGTCATCGCCATCTGGGCCGGGGTGGCGGGGCTGGCGCTCATCGTCTGGCAGGCGGCGCACCTGCCGCCGATCCAGTCGCTCGACGTGCCCAAGCGCCCGCCGACCATCCAGATCGCCGGCATCGACGGCAAGCCGCTCGCAACCCGCGGCGAGATGGGCGGCGCCGCGGTGCCGCTGAAGGCGCTGCCGCCCTATCTGCCGCACGCCTTCATCGCCATCGAGGACAAGCGCTTCCGCGCCCATTGGGGCGTCGATCCCGCCGGCATCGCCCGTGCCGCGCTCGCCAACGTGCTGCGCCGCGGCGTCTCCCAGGGCGGCTCGACCCTGACCCAGCAGCTCGCCAAGAACCTGTTCCTGACCCAGGAGCGCACGGTCTCGCGCAAGCTGCAGGAGCTGGTGCTGGCGCTGTGGCTGGAGCACAAATTCAGCAAGGACCAGATCCTCGAACTCTATCTCAACCGCGTCTATTTCGGCGCCGGCGCCTATGGCGTCGAGGCGGCAGCCCAGCGCTATTTCGGCAAGCCGGCGCGCCAGCTCACCCTGGCCGAGTCGGCGATGCTGGCCGGCCTCGTGAAATCGCCGGCCCGCCTTGCGCCGACCCGCCACCTCAGCGCCGCCCGCAAGCGGGCCGCCTTGGTGCTGGCGGCGATGGCCGAGGAGGGGTTCATCACCCGCCAGAGCGCGGCGGTGGCGCTGGCCCGCCCGGCCGAGGTGGTGCAGCGCCAGGATGCCGGCTCGATCGGCTATGTCGCCGACTATGTGATGGACGTGCTCGACGACCTCGTCGGTCATGTCGAGGACGACGTCACGGTGGTCACCACCATCGATCCCGTGCTGCAGCATCTGGCCGAGCGCGCGCTGACCGAGGCGCTCTCGCGCGACGGCGCCAAGCTCGACATCGGCCAGGGGGCGGTGGTGGCGATGAGCCCGGACGGCGCGGTGCGCGCGCTGGTCGGCGGCCGCAATTACGCCGACAGCCAGTACAATCGCGCCGTCACCGCCCGCCGCCAGCCCGGCTCGGCGTTCAAGCCCTTCGTCTATCTGACGGCGCTGGAGCGCGGCCTCACCCCCGATTCGATCCGCGACGATGCGCCGATCCAGGTCAAGGGCTGGAAGCCGGAGAACTATGGCCGCGACTATCGCGGGCCGGTGAGCCTCACCACCGCGCTCGCCCACTCCATCAACACGGTGGCGGTGCGGCTGGCGCTGGAGGTCGGGCCGCGCGCGGTGGCCGACACCGCCCGCCGGCTCGGCATCACCGCCAAGATCGAGCCCAACGCCTCGATCGCGCTCGGCACCTCCGAGGTGACGCTGGTCGAGCTGGTCTCGGCCTATGCGCCCTTCGCCAATGGCGGCCTGCCGGCGCGGCCGGTGATCGTCGAGCAGGTGCGCGCGGCCACCGGCAAGCCGCTCTATGTCCGCCGCGCCGATCCGCGCGGCCGGGTGGTGGCGCCGGCGCACGTGGCGATGATGAACGCCATGCTGGAGGAGGTGATCCTCTCAGGCTCCGGCAGGAAGGCGCAGATCCCCGGCTGGCAGGCGGCGGGCAAGACCGGCACCACCCAGGACTTCAAGGACGCCTGGTTCGTCGGCTTCACCGGCCGGCTGGTGGCCGGGGTGTGGCTCGGCAACGACGATTCCGCGTCGATGAAGAAGGTGATCGGCGGCGGCCTGCCGGCCGAGATCTGGGGCCGGCTGATGCGCGAGGCCCACCGCGACTTCGCCCCCACCGACCTGCCGGGCGGCCTGCGCGATCCGAACTTCCGCTGGTCCGAGCCCGAGCTGCGCACGCCCTTCGACCGCGACACCGGCCGGACGGTGCCGCCCGCCGGCCGCGCCGACGATCAGCCGAGCCTCGATTCCTGGTTCCTCGACCGGCTGTTCGGCCGCGGCCGGTAGAGCCGCCGTGCCCCGCCGGCATCGTCGCGGGCAGCGCGCTCCCCCCCCCTTTGTCGCCCCGGGCGAGCGTGTGAAGGTCGTCGCCCCGGGCGAGCACCGCGAGACCCGGGGCCGTCATCCGCAAAAAGGCACCCTTTCCTGAGCACGGTCCCGGCTCGGCGCTGCGCGCCGTCCGGGACGACGATCTCTCCCCCTCTTTGTCGCCCCGGGCGAGCAACGCGAGACCCGGGGCCGTCATCCGCAAAAAGGCACCCCTTCCTGAAGACGGTCCCGGCTTGGCGCTGCGCGCCGTCCGGGACGACGATCTCTCCCCCTCTTTGTCGCCCCGGGCGAGCACCGCGAGACCCGGGGCCGTCATCCGCAAAAGGCCCCCCTTCCTGAAGACGGTCTCGGCTCGGCGCTGCGCGCCGTCCGGGACGACGATCTCTCCCCCCCCTCGTCGTCAGCCGCCGGGAGGGTAGAATTTCCCCAAAGGCGGCTGATAATGCGAATATATTGCGCAATATGCCAAATTCCTGTGCGGAAGGTGCGGCAAATTAAGGCTTGAACAGGGCAGTTGTTGCCGCAATATCACCGTTATGGAAAAAATTTACATAACGGAACAAGCCTGTTCCCGCGGCGCGCCCGCCGTCGCCTCGCCCGCCCGCACCGCGCGCGGTAACGTCTCACGCGGCATCGCCTCACGCGGCATCGCCTCACGCGGCAACGTCTCGCGCGGCATCGCCGCGGCCGGGCTTCGCGGCGTCGCGGCGGCCCTGCTCGGCGCTCTCCTCCTATCATCGCCGGCCGCGGCCGAGGAGGCCAAATCCACGGCGGGCGCGAAGGAGACCGTCGTCGTCCTCACCGGCTACCATGACGACGTCGTCTCGCCGGTGGTGAAGGCGTTCGAGACCGCCCATCCCGGCATCCAGGTCGAGCTGGTCTGGAAGGGCGGGCGCGAGGCGTTCGACGATCTCGCCAAGCCCGGCCAGGGCGGCATCGACGTCTATTGGGGGCCCTCGCTCGAAAACTTCCCGGCGCTGCGCGAGCGCGGCGCCTTCCGCACCCTCTCGGTCGACCGCGCCGTCCTGCCGGGGAAGATCGGCCGCCAGCCGATCTCCGATCCCGCCGGCTTCTACGAGGCCTACGAGGTGGCGGGCTATGGCCTCGCCTACAATGCCGAGGCGCTGCGCCAGCGCGCCCTGGCGGTGCCGAAGGCCTGGCGCGAGCTGGCCGATCCGCGCTTCGCCGGCCTCGTCGGCATGCCGGTGCCATCCGCCGTCGGCTTCGCCTCGACGCTCTACGACATCATCCTGCAGTCGGAGGGCTGGGAGCGCGGCTGGGCGCTGCTGTCGGAGATGGCCGCCAATGCCCGGCTGATCGAGACCGGCAGCGGCCCGAGCGACACGGCCGCCCAGGGCGAGGTCGCCATCGGCCTCACCATCGACTTCTACCCGATGTCCGCCAGCGCCTATGGCCGCGCGCCGGTCGCCTTCCTCTATCCGACGCGCACCGCCTTCCTGCCGGCGCACCTGGCGGTGACCGCGGCCGCGCCCCACGCCAAGGCCGCCTCGGCCTTCGCGGCCTTCCTGCTGTCGCAGCCGGGCCAGGAGATGCTGCTCGACCCGGCGATCCGCCGCCACCCCGTGCGGCCCGACGCCTACGCCAAGGCCCAGCCGGCGTTCGGCAACCCGTTCACGCCGGAGGCCGACGTCACCTTCGCCTATGATGGCGGGCTCGGCCGGCTGCGGCGCGGCGTGGTGGTCGCCCTGTTCGACGCGGCGATCGCCAGCCGGCACGCGGCGCTCAGCGCCCTCTGGGCCGCCATCCGCCAGGCCGAGGCGAAAGCTGCCGCCAACCCGGCGCTCGCCGCCGAGCTCGCCGAGGCCCGCCGGCTCGCCGGCGCCGTCCCGGTCACCGCCGCCATGGCCGCCGACCGCGCATGGCTCGCCGGCATCAAGGACAAGGCCGCACGCGACGCGCTCGCCGCGGAGTGGACGGCGGCGATCGATACGGCGCACCAGCGCGCGCTGGCGACGGCGAAGCGCATCGCCGCGGCGCCCTAAAGCGTTTCTCCGCGGAAGTCGGGACGGCGTTGCGAAAAGTCTCGCAAGGCCAGGGGGGTGGCGTGCCTGCGCGCGCCGAGAAGTCAGTCAGGGATTATGAGGGGGCTTGAACCATGCGTCTAGGACGGCGGGTTATGGCGATCGCGGCGGGGGCGGCGGTGGCCGGAACCATGGGGGTGGCCGCAAGTGGATCGGCCTGGGCCGAGGATGACGACGACGGCGTCTTCTCGCTCGGCGAAATCCACGTCACCGCTCCCACCGGGGACACGCAGGAGAGCGACAGTTTCGGCGGCAGCGTTCTCTCCGGCCGGCAGATGGAGAAGTTCTCCACCGACACGCTCGACCGGGCGCTCAACCTGGTCCCCGGCGTTTCAAGCTCGAACTCCGGCGGATCGCGCAACGAACAGCTTGTCTATGTCCGCGGCTTCGACCGCTGGCAGGTGCCGCTGTCGATCGATGGCGTGCGAATCTACCTGCCCTATGACAACCGCCTCGACTTCGGGCGCTTTCTGACGCCGGACATCGCCGCGGTGCAGGTCGCCAAAGGCTACGTGTCGGTGCTCGACGGTCCGGGCGGCATGGGCGGCGCGATCAACCTCGTCAGCTACCGTCCGACCAAGGAATTCGAGGCCGAGGGCCGCACCCAGGCGGAATTCGGCACGGACGGAACCTATGAAGGGACGTTGAACTACTTGCGAGGCGGCTCGCGCATGGACAAGGGTTACGTCCAGGCCAGCGGCACCTATCGCGATCTGCGCGGCTGGATGCTGCCGGAGGGCTTCACCCCCACCGTGGTGGAGAATGGCGGCCTGCGCGACCATTCCGACGTCACCGACTGGAACGTCAACCTCAAGGCCGCCTACACGCCGAACGCCACCGACGAGTATTCGCTCAACTTCATCAAGCAGTCCGGCTCGAAGGGTGCGCCCTACCACGTCCAAGATCCGATCGAGAGCCAGCGCTACTGGTCGTGGCCGTGGTGGGACGTCCAGAACCTCTATTGGCTGTCGGACACCAAGATCGGGGAAGCGTCGTATCTGAAGACGAAGGCCTATTACAATACATTCCAGAATGCGCTCGATATATACAACAACCCGGCGCAGTCCGACAAATCCTCGCGCAGCTATTACGAGGACTGGGCGGCCGGCGCCAGCGCCGAGTTCGGCACCGATTTCGGCACGATCGACAGCCTGAAGGCGGCCTTCATCTTCCGTCGCGACAACCATACCGAATGGCAGGATCTGCTTGGCGTTTCCAATGGCTGCACCGTGAACGAGGTCTGCATGACCGAGCCCAAGCAGACGACGGTCGAGGACACCTATTCGCTGGCGCTCGAAAACACCATCCATGTCACGCCGCGCGTCGATTTCGTGCAGGGCATCAGCTACGACTGGCGCCACCTGTCGGAAGCCGAGGACTTCACCACGCGGGACGGCTTCAACGGCATCATCAATTATCCGCTGAGCGACAGCGATGCGGTCAACTATCAGGGCGCGTTGATCTGGCGCTACAGCGACACCGCGCGGCTGTTCGCCAACATCTCCGACCGCACGCGCTTTCCGACGCTGTTCGAACGGTTCTCCTCGCGGTTCGGCGGCGCCACCTCCAATCCCAATCTCCAGCCGGAGCGGGCCGTCAACTATCAGGTCGGCTGGAGCAACGCATTCGCGGCGAAGAGCCAAGTCTCGATCACGGGCTTCTACAGCGACGTCACCGACATGATCCAGTCGGTGCCGATCGTCTACATCAATCCCATCACCCACAAGGCGACGTCATTGAACCAGTCGCAGAATGTCGGCGACGGGTACTTCTTCGGCGCCGAAGGCTCGATCGATCTGGCGATCAATTCGGAATGGGCGGTGGGCGGCAATGTGAGCTGGGTGCATCGCGAGGTCACCAATCCCAACGATACGACGTTCCAGCCGTCCGGCGTTCCCGAGGTCAAGGGCATGCTGTTCGCCACGTGGCAGCCGACCGAGAACTTCAAGCTGATCCCGGCCTTCGAATTCGCCGACGACCGCTGGACGTCCTATGTGAAGAACAAGGTCACCTATTATTACGTGACGGGGGCCTATGCGATCTTCAACATGCGGGCCGAATACACCATCAACAAGAACTTCATGGTGGCGGCCGGCGTCCGCAACCTGTTCGACGAGGAATACTATCTGAGCGACGGCTATCCCGAGGCCGGCCGCAGCTTCTATGCGTCGCTGAAGGCGACGTTCTAGAGCATTCTCGTAAAAGTGGATACCGGTTTTGCGAAAGAGAATGCGACAACTCAAGAGCTTATACCAACGGTCGCAGCCCATGACTCGTCATGCCCGCACTTGTTGCGGGCATCCACGACTTAAAATGTCTTTGAAAACAAAGACGTGGATGGCCGGGACAAGCCCGGCCATGACGACGGCGGGTCATGCTCGACGGCAGTTGGTATAAAGCTTCCCGGCGGTGCGTCGGGGCGTTGCGGCTCGCCCCGGCGCATCAACCCGCGGCGAGGATGACGTGGGTGGCCTTGAACAGCGCGCAGATCGGCTGGCCGACCTGGGCGCCGGCGGTGTCGGCGCCCTCGCGCGTCACCACCGACACGATGGTCTTGCCTTCGCCGATGTCGATGTCGATCTCGGCGCCGATGTCGCTGTCGATGCGGCGGGCCACCGTGCCCTGGATGCGGTTGCGCACCGACAGCGCCGGCGGCGCGTCGGCCGGCGCCAGCATCACAGACGACGATTTCACCAGCGCCATGGCCTGCCGGCCCGGTTCGAGCCTGAGATCGGCGGCGGCGCCATTGGTCACCACCGCGGTGATGGAATTGGCGGCCGAGACCTTGAGCTTGACCACCACCGACACCGGCCCCTTGCGGACCTCGCTGACCTCGCAGCGCAACGCGTTGCGGGCGCTCACCTTCACCGCCAGGCCCCACAGCAAGAGGTCGTCGAGATTGCGCAGCCCCTCCTCGGCGATGGTGGCCGAGATCTGCCCGAGCTTCTCCTCCAGGCGGCGGAACGCCACGATCAGCCGCCGGCCCTCCTCGGTGATCTCGGCGCCGCCGCCCTTGCGCCCGCCGGCCTTGGTGACGAAGGCCGGGGTCGGCAGCAGGTTGTTGATGGCGGTCACGGCGTCCCAGGCGGTCTTGTAGCTGAAGCCGACCGCCTCGGCGGCCTTGGTGATGCTGCCGTGCTCGGCCACCGCTTCGAGCAGCAGGATGCGGTCGCGTCCGACCAGCAGCCGTCCCTCGCTGCGCAGCGCCAGCAGGGCGTCGATCTTGGAGTCCGTCTTGGAGTCCGTCATTCCTGGCCGGCCTTCGCACGCGATCCGATCATATGGTTTCCGGTTGATCAGCTCGGAATGGTGGCCGGACGACCGCCGCCTCTTTCCCTCTCCCCTTGCGGGAGAGGGTGCCGAGCGATCGTCAGATCGCGAGGCGGGTGAGGGGTGACTTTCCCATCATGCGCCGTATCGACCCCTCACCCGGCTCGACCTCGCTATCGCTCGATCTCGCCCCCCCCTCTCCCGCAAGGGGAGAGGGAAGGAAGAGGCCGAACTGATCAGCCGGGTTCTCTATAGGTCCATCAGGCCGGAATTGGCCAGCGCGGGCAAATCCGGCGGCCTGCCGGTCATCACATCGTGATCGGGGGAGGCGATGCCGCCCCGCCGCCCCGCCTAAATAGAAAGTGTCCGGGCCAACCCCGCCCGATCACCGAAAAATCCTTATCCGATCAAGGATTTTTCGGCGAGATCGTTTCCGGCATCCCGAAGAAATCAGCCGGAAACCCTATCAATGGCAGTTGCAGTCGCAGTCGTCCTCGTGCTCGGCCGCCTGCGGCAGGGTGCCGGCGAGGAACTTCTCGACCGCGGCGACCGGGTCGGTCTCGCTGGTGGCGATCGCCGCCACCCCCACCGAGGCCAGCCGCGCCACGAAGCCCGGCCCGGCGCTGGCGGCGATCACCGCCCGCATCGAATAGAGCGGATGCGGGTCGGTGCCGCGGTATTCGTGGATCGACATGTCCTTCGGCAGGTCCAGCCGTTCGACCTCGCGCGGCGGCGTCCCGGCCTCGACCTCGAACACGAGGAAGCGCCGGGTCTTGCCGGCGTGCGGGGTCACGGTGCGGAAGTTCTGGCTGGCGACGGCGATACGCATGCAGGTGTCCTCAGGGTGCGGGTCGGTTGGTGTGTAGCGAAGGGCGGCGCGGCCGCCCTTCGGGCTCGGCGCTCACGCCATGCCGACAACGAGCTTGGTGTCGCCGGCGAACTGGTAGGGCGGGATCGGCAGGTTGGTCGGCGCCGGGCCTTTGCGCACGCGCCCGGAGGTGTCGTAAGCCGAGCCGTGGCACGGGCAGAACCAGCCGTTCCAATCGCCCTGGTGGCCGAGCGGAATGCAGCCGAGGTGGGTGCAGCTGGCATAGACCACCAGCCACTGCGCCATGCCGGGCTTCACCCGGGCAGAATCGGGCTGCGGGTCCATCAGCGCCGCCACGTCGACGTTTTCGGCCGCCGCGATCTCGTCGGGCGTACGGTGGCGCACGAAGATCGGCTTGCCGCGCCAGAAGATGCGCACGATCTGGCCTTCGGCGATCGGCGCCAGATCGAGCTCGATCGGCCCGCCCGAGGCGATGGTGGCGGCATCCGGGTTCATCTGATCGATGAACGGCCACGCGACGGCGGCGACGCCGGCCGCGGCCACCGCCGCCGTGCCAAGCTGCAGGATGTCGCGCCGGGTGGTGTGGGCAACCTCATCTGTCGTCATTGGGGGGATCCTTCTGTTGGTTCGAAGACAGCGGCGAGCCGGACGTGTTCCGGGCCGCTGAACTTGGCAAAATCCGATCGGGCGAAACCTTTTCCGCGTCTTCGGCGTCTTCGACGGCGGCGATTGCGGCGAAGGCCGGGGTTGTCCCCTCCGGCGTCCGCCAGCGTCCGCAATGGCCGCGCCGGCGGCGCAGGCCCTGCATCGGACAGCCGGTGGCGGCGATCTCGTCCTCCTCGGGCCGGCGCACCGCGCCGCCCTCGATGCGGACCGCCCAGCCGCGGGCGAGCGCAGTCGCCACCGTGGTGCGCGCCTCGGCCAAGAGGCGCGAGAAGGTCGGCCGCGACACGCCCATCAGTTCGGCCGCCGCGGCGTGCTCCAGGCCCTCGGCGTCGGCGAGGCGCAGCGCCTCCATCCCGTCTTCCGTCAGCACCACGTCCTGCAGCTCGCGCAGCGGGATGCCCTGCGGCTTGAACACACGGATGGACGCCGCTTCGCGGATGACCCGCATCTTGCGCGGACGAGACATCTCGACGCCGCCTTTGCCCATTTCTAGTTATGAACGTATGCTCAATATAGGCAGCGCGCCCGTCCCAACAAGGGTGCGAACCGCATGGCGCCCCGGCCCCAGCCGCAACGCTGCGTCGTCGCCGGACCGCCGGCCGCCAAGAGAGCACCGCCGCCAAGAGCACCGCCGCCAAGAGCGCGGCCGCCCGCCGGATGCGGGCAAGGTGCACGCAGGCGATTGACCGTCGATCAAAATATTCTAATATTGGCATATTAACCGGCGGGCATCCGCGGGCTTGTCACTTTGAGGTGTTGCCGTCTTGAGGTGCTGTCGTCTCGAGCTGTTTGCGTCCCCGCCTGTCGGGGCTCGCGTGCGCGGGAGAACAGGCGATGCGCACACGGAGACGGCACGCCATCATGCGCGCGACGCCCGCGACCGCGGCATCCGCCAAACCAGCAGCGACGAAAGGCACGACATATGACGCTCGATCGATTTGTGATGGCGTTCGCAGGCACGATGATCCTGCTGAGCTTGGCTTTGGCCCAGTTGGTCAGCCCGTGGTGGCTGCTGCTCACCGCCTTCGTCGGCTTCAACCTGCTGCAGTCGTCCTTCACCGGCTTCTGCCCGCTCGCCATCGTGCTGAAGCGGCTTGGCGTGGCGCCGGGCGCGGCGTTCTGACCGGCGCACACCAGTCCGCGCTGAGCGTGTCTGCGTCGAATCTCGTCGCCAGCGGCCGGGCCGACAGCCTCCGATCCATGCAGCCTGACATGAGATGCGGGCGCGCTCTCACCGCGGTCATCGCCGGGCTTGGCCCGGCGATCTCGATCGGACTGCGGCGGCGCCGGACAAGAGGACGGCAGGCGGGATGATCAAGGTGTCGGGATCGCCGGGCCAAGCCCGGCGATGACCGGGGCTGCTCCACGGCTGTCCGGCACGGATTGTGCTTGAAGAGGTGCACGGCATTGATTCTGCTTGTTTCCAGTTGGTTGCGAATC
>NZ_VWPL01000035.1 GCF_008630065.1 Blastochloris sulfoviridis | reverse complement strand
AAATCACCGTCCCAGAACTCTGAGACCGGTGAATCATGCAACCATGCCGGGCGCAACACCCTTTTGGGTCAGGCTCTCACTCACATTGCTAGCCCCTTTGTTATCCTGCTTATTAGAGCTAGCCGCAGGACTACCCCTTCCCTTAACTCTAGGACTAACTCTCCGGTTAGCTTCAGGCAGTATAATTCTATTATCGACATCCATATCTATTCGCTAACCTACCGGGGCTCCACCCCATGACGCTTATCTAGACACATGCTTCTTGCAGAGGTCATAGATTGCAGACCAACTAAGGTTAGTATTGGCCTTCATCCGCTTTACCGCATGCTTGGCGCAAAGCTCGTAGACCTCGCGAGACTGTGAAGCCCACTTACCGAGTTCATCGGCCTTCGCCTCGCCAAGCTCCTTAGCAATCTGCTTGACTGCGACAGTTCGCACATGGTCTACGTTCTTCTTAAGGACATCCTTTGCAATGCCCCGCTGTAGCGTTGCCTGCCAAATCTCGTCATCGTCAGAGATATTGCCCAGGGCTACGTCAAGGCCAAGCTCTGTCACGTCTTCCCGGTCTAGCCCCAGGTTAAACCCGATGCTATCCGCAACGCCCTCGTAAGTGATGACCTCCGATTCCGTGGTCAGCCCTTGTTCAAGCTTCTCTGCGATAGGGTCCGGTTCAACCTTCGCTTCGTTCTTCGCTGCAAGCTCATTGCTCGTCAGGTTAACTTTTTTTGAACGCGGGTCTGCTGACGTAGCCTCACCCTGCCCCAACGAAGAGGCAACCTGACCAGACAGACCATATTGCTTAGCCTGTGCCCAGGTCATCGGAATGCCATTGACGTTCACTACGTCACCTTCTGCAAGCTGTTCAGCCGAAGCGACATGCTTGCTAAACCCGTTGGCACCTTGGACTGTAGCACCCGAGAGCTTTGCGTCTTCGCTTGAGGCATAGTCCGTATCGTTCCAATGAGCGGAAGTGCCAATGGTCTGACTATTGCCCATCATGTCAGCATCGGTCGATTGAATGGTGTATGAATAATTAGTTCCCATGATATGTTTGATCCTGTGAATGCTACATACGTAGCTTCTTGAATATTGAATTAGACTTGATGTTAGATTTAGATATACACATCGCCCACCTGAGGGCGTCTGCGTTGACATTGGTCTAGGTAGTCAGCAAGCCGTAAGGTTTTCTTGTCGCTATTCGCAATGCGGTTACGAATGCGCTTAGCCAATGCGTCAGCCAATAGCGTAACGGCGTCACCACATATGCGGTATACCCAAGTGTAAGCCCATTGGCATTGCTTGGCGTATGCTGCACCGAGTGGCCACCTTAACCCAATGAAGGCACCACGCCCCTGCCATGTCCTATAGCATTTGCCTGTAGGGAACGTGTATAGCCCTGCCTTCTCTAGGGCTTGACCAATGGCTAGCTTGGCTATGATAGTGTCAGGCGAGAACTCCGGATTAAGGTAGCTTAGACCAAGAAACCAGCTTGCAGCATCCCGGTCTTTAAGCTGCCCCCTATAGGGCCTGACCTTAGGCTGAACCCTGTAGAACTCGGTTAGCTCTTGGCGTACCTTGTTAAGCGCCTCGTTGTCCTGGTACTTGGCGAGGATGTCTCTGCCCTCTGTGACCAAGGGGGCTAGCCTGTGCCTATTGGGCAATACCCTGTCGGCAATCCCTGTCGTCTGTCTTCGCTTCCTGTGAGCCTCGCATAGCTTGGTCAGCCCTGAGGCTGGCCGTGTGCATCCTTCGATCTCACAGGGCCTTGCAGGTTGACCCTCCTGCGGTTCCCACCAGCGCCTGTCTCTCGACGCAAGTCTGCTGGACGCAAGTCTGCTGGTCACTGCCGTGTCAGTTCTTCGCCGTCAGCATCGTCAGCGAAGATCGGCAGACCGAACGTAGGATGATAGCCAACCACGTAATCACCGTCAGGCTCTGACCTATGGTTAGCCCGGTCTGCCTGGGAAGGGATGAAATTGTTAGCCTGACGCTTACGCTCCATGAGTTCAGGCAAGGTGATGTGATTATTAGCCAAGAAGCTATTAAGCGAGTTCACCATGTGAGCTGAAATGTTACCGTCTTTCTTAGCATTGCTAATCACGATGCTAGCCAAGTCAACCATTTCGTATAGCAAGTCAATCATCTTGGCCTCAGCATCTTCGATAGTGCGAGGGTTAGCGAGGCCCTTAGTCTCCTTATCAGTCATCCGAACTCCGTTCATTGATATTAGCCCCCAGGTTATGCCCCGCGTAACTGTAGTTAGACGGGCGCTTAGACTCCGGGTTAAAGCCCAGCCTCAAAGCTTCGTTAAAGATTAGCTGGTTGATAATGCGAGAGTAGTTCTCTCCTGTCTGGTCTCGAATAACGCTTAGCGCCTTGAGGAAGAACCTGTTAGTTGCGAAGGTGAAGGCACCATTAGTGAATGACGCACTCTCGTCAGTCACGGCAGAAACGCTATAGGGTTCCGAGGCTGTATGAATGTTAGTCATGTTATATTCTCTTGTATTATATTGATTGTTATTTCAAATGTTACCAGCACACTCGTAGTGCTTAGCCAATTGCATAAAGAACGGAGGCAAGGTAACTCGCTTGCCCTTAGCTTCTGAGCACCGCTCGATAATGCTGTCGATATATTCAGCATCAGCAGGGCTTAGCTTGATGCAGAACTGGCGGTAAGGGTAGACGTAAATCTTGCCCTTAGGGGATTTAACTTTGTAGTTCGCGTATTCCTTAGTCATGGTGTTATTAGATGCCATTGCATCGTTAGTGAATGACATACTCCTTATTACTCCTTGGCATCATATGTGGACGCAAGTATGCTGGACGCAAGTATGCTGGACGCAAGTATGCTGGACGCAAGTATGCTGGAGGAAAATTGAAAAACTAATCCGCCTACACCGCAGGGGCCTCCAGGACGGGCGTTCTTGTTTTCAGGTAGGGCAACCTAGGCCAGACACTAAACGCCCGTGTACGGTCTTACCCGGCAGCGTAGAATTGATTTTATCTATTGCCTGACGGATAGGACTCGAACCGTGCGAACACTGGTCCTGCCTTGTTGTTCTCTTTGACCGTCCACTTGGCTAGCTTGCCAATAGTCCCTGACATATCCACCTTGGTTCCGTCTCGTGTTAGACCGAGGGTTAGGCCAGGGTCATAGCCTCTAGCTAAAAGTTCTCTTGCTGCACTTAGGAGGGGTTCCCGGTAATGCCCGAGGAACGTTCCATCAGTGGTCTCTACGTGATAAAGTGTAGTGTTGTACTCTTTGACAATAATCTTAATCATGGTGTTAGTATGAGAAGCTGCACCACATGTTAGCCACGTAGTGCAGACTGTGAACGTCAGTGCACTCCCTCTAGGTTAGGCTGCTGCTTGCCCTACCTTTCCAAATTTAGTGTTGATAAATTCTTTGATAGCTTCAAGCTCAGATATAGTGAGCTTTTCAACGAGAGCGCTTACCTCGAAGCGTAGGGCTAAGACTTGGCGCCGCTGTAAGGCGGCTTGCTTCTCAGCTTCACTTACAGGCTTCTGGTTTTGCGCGGATTGCTTTTGGGCAGTGGGCTGGTTCCTCCTGAAACCGTTTCTGTGTAACACGGAATCTTCCTTGAATACCTCTCTCGCTTCCTTGTTTTTCTCCTGCCTACGCTGGTTCCGCTCCTGATACCCCTCCCGGATTTCCTCCAATGTCGTCCGCCCGTCAGCAATCGCGATAAGCTCATAGGCGCGACTAGGGGCGATCTGTACGTTGTCCCTCAGCCATGCCACCCAATGCTGACCTGTCTGCTTAACTCGCTCCCTAGCAGCGATCAGGTAAAGCCCGGCAGCCTTGTACTACTGGTCCGCCTTGTCCTTATACTTGTCCCCTACACTGATGTGAGCCTTAGCTTGAGCGGCAATTTGCTCAAGAGTTAGTTCGTCATATGTTTGCATTGAAACTCCAGGGTCAGATACGTAGTGTCGTCAGGAAAAGAAGAACTCGGATTGCAAGACACCATCAATGTCGAGCGTACCTTTGGCAGGCAAAGGGTGCTTAACGAAGGAGCTATAACTGTCAGCAAGCCCCTTGGAGAGGTAAGACCACAGGTAGACCCGCCCTAGCCCATGGGTAACCACATGAGCAAAGCACAACCATTTGCTTAACAGGAAGGACTAGGGCAGGCTACCTTTGGCCTTACCTATTCGTTTGACGAGGAAAATTGAAAAACTAATTCAGACATTAACCTGACCTAGGATAGACCTAGGGTAGACCTGGATATAGCATATCGGTAGCCCAAGAAATTTGACCAAGAATGTAGACCATGGGTTAGACCTCTTGGTTTGACATTTGGAGAGGTCAATTAAAGAGACACCAATTCATATCACTCATTGAGAGACCCGCGTCTAACTCTTGCTGACCAGGGTTAGACATTAGACTGAAAGTCTCAGACATGAGTTCTAACTATTGTCAGCCTAGGTTAGACCTCTTGGTCTACCCTGCCATTTTAAACATGATCTAGACCTTGAGCTTCTGACCTTCGGTCTCTGTCTCTAGCAATGTTTAACCTTGGTTATACCTCTTGGTATACTGTCTCGGTATTACATTTCCAATATACCAATGACACCTACCAAGAGGTTATACCATTCGTTATACCAATGTTTAGCCCAGAGTTAAACAGGGCTGGGATAGTCTTTCCCTTTGGTCTCTCGTCAAGAGGAGGACGTTTTTCAGCCCCTCAGTTTTTCCGATAGTTATTATCGGCTTTCTCAGCACTATGCACATGCGGGATAAGCACGCTCAGCGGCGTCTTACGCATCTGGTTACGCAGCTTGCGTTTGTCCGTAGGTCTTCCCTCCCGGCAAATCCTCAGCATTTCCTCGAAGGAAGGAAGTAGGAGGTCAGCATCTGACACAGAGCTTTGCATGTCATTCTCCTGTGAACGCTAGTGAACTAGCTTCTTAGTTAGACATTATTTTTCCATTAGTCTACTTGTCAGCCGTAGGGTTCGCTAGTACTCCCCTACCTAAACATTGACACAGACTAAGCACAAGAAAGACACCTAGCCACGATTGACCCACAGGTCAACCCCCTAGTGTACCATTTCTTCTATCGCAACTATTGCTGTGTCGGGATAGTCTTGTGAACGACAGTGAACTGTCTTCTTGTGAGGGAAGGGAATGCCCTGGTCTACACTTGAGGGACGAGAGGCAGAACCCATGCTAGCGGCTGGTCTACCAGGGATAGCCCGTCAAAGCGTGACGCATGTCTGCTGGGAGGGTTGACCGACGCATGTCTGCTCGTACACGGCCGTTTGCCTTGTCAGGTAGGGTAGGACCAGCCAACCCCTAAACGCCCGTCAGTGAGCGTAGGCGAGAGCGTAGAATTGATTTTATGGGCATGGGTGAGCGCTGCCCTAAGCGCCATGGGGTGGAACCCAGCCGACGTGCGTCCGGCTAGCCCCTGGTCAGCCCCCGGTGCCCAAGCCCGACACTCTAAGCCACTGGTCTTGCAGGTGGTTAGGTCTGCCACTGTCTGCCGAGGTACAGCAAGGTACAGGATGGACGGGGTTAGACCCCATGAGTGCCAGCGGCTGAACGCAGTGGCTGGCAGCGGATGCGCTATCCGGTCCCGCTCCTTCGATCCCAACGGCTTGACGCTGGCGGATGCCACTCGGCTTGCCTTGACCTCAGGCACCCACCCCGTCTGTTCAACCGGGAAGAGGGTCGACACTTTGGACCGGGATGATGGTCGACAGGTCTCCAAAAATGGCATCGAAGGTCCTCCCTCCAATGCACTGTGACCTGTCGACCATCTGCCCGGTCTGAACTGTCAGGACTCTACCCGGTCCGTACCGTCTTCCGTCCTACCTACCCCCCACCCCCCTCAGCGTTATGCCCCCCTGATTCGCCAGGGGCTGGCCTTTCGTTTTTCCAGGGTGACACCCCCCCACCCCCATTGTTTCGCTGGGAGTGCCCCCAAAGGGGGAAAACAACCTTCGCCACGCACTATAAGGGCTTTCAGATATTTGCACTAAAATCTAATCCACTACCAGTTTACCAATCGCCTCCAGAAGTGGGGCATAGGCTCTCTCAAGGTCTTCCCTTAGTTGACCTATGGAGACACCCTTGCCGTAGTTGAAGGAGACGCCATTCCCGGCATGACCTAAGAGCCTAAGTTGATTGTCTTCACTAACCTCCGCCTCTCGCATCAGGTCTTTCGCCAAGTGACGCCAGGAATGCCAAGTCAGCTTTTCGTCTGTGATCTTGGCGCGTTTCCTGACCATCTTCATTAGCGCAGCCGATGCAATGTCAGACTTCCCGGCATACCTGGGGAATAGTGGTCCTGACGCTGGCAGACCCTTAAGCTCTTCAATGGCAGGGCCTATGATAGGAATAGTCCTCTTGCTTGACTTGTTCTTCAGCCGCCTATGGGCGTTTTCCTGAATTGTAATGACCCCTGCCTTCAAATTTACGTCAGCAGCGTCTAGCCCAGCGATCTCACCTAGCCTTGCCCCGGTGAATGCCGTAAGCAAACCGATACGCCTTAGGTCATCATTGCACGTGTCTAGCTTCCCAATGACTTGTCCAGCTTGGTCTAGCGTAAACGGATAGCGCTTTTCGTTATCCGCCTCATCGTCTAGAGCTTTTATGCCAACCCACGGGTTAGGCTCTTTGCTCTCCATTTCCCTGAGAGCCGTAGTGAACATGGCCTGAATAAAGCCAAGCTGCTTGTTAACTGAACCAGGAGCATAGCCTTTGTCAGACAGGCTCTCCATGTAAGCACGTGCTTCTATGCGGCTCACTCGTTCAATCGGCCTGTCTCCCTTCATGTAGGAGATTAGGTCATCAATAATCCGGCTCCGCTCTAGCTCAGCCTTCCGCGTCAGCTTGCGTGTCTTAAGGTAGAGAGCTAGCGAGTCCTTGATTGTGAATTGAACCTTGACCTTGCTGCCTTGAGCAATAGCTAGAGCCTTACTGACAGCCTTAAGCTTCGGATTATCCGGGTCTCTAGAAAGCGCCTCGCTAAGCTCTTCAGCATCCAGCATGCCGTGCTTGCGAAGGATTGCCTCATGAGCAAGTGACCAGTCAGGCAGGGACTCGCTGACCTCGGCAGCAATCTCCCTGGCATTCTCGAAAATGGCGATAGCGCCGGGGTTGGCCGCTTGCTCCCTCTTCCGCTTGGCTAGCTTGGCCTCAGGCTCAACCACGGTCTTTCGGAAGTGAGCCGCCCTCAGCAGGGCGACGTCTTCATCCTTGGTATCGAGGCTGAGCTTCCATTCCCACTTGCCACCAAGGAAGGGGCGAAGTGATTCGGGAACCGCCTTGCGGAAGACGTAGACCCCCGCCTTGTTCCTCGTGAGATTCTTCATACGGACAAAATAGCCGCGCTGACGTTGGGTGAAAATCTGGTCCACTTCTGTACCTCATTGGCGCAAAAGTGTTTGGATTTTCAAAGACCTAGCCTAGGTTAGAGGGTAGGCCAGGGGCACCACCCTTTCCGTTCGGCGTCCTTTATCCGGCGTCCTGCACCGCGCGATCCCGCCAACAGCCCTTGTTCGGAAGGGGGGGGGGCGGCGACCGGCATGTGAAACTCCGGTCCGGGCCTCAGTTCGCATCACTGCCCCCAGGCGGCGAAGGCATCCTCGAACACCTTGTCGCCGGGCACGCCCTTCTCGATCGACAGGATCGCCCGGCGGCCGTTCTTGTAGACCAGCGGAATATCGAGCCACGCCCGCTCCTTGAGGAGCTGGAGGTTGCGCTGCACGTCGGCCTCGATCGCCGACAGGCCGACGATGAAGAAGCCGGCGGTGACGTCGACGGCGAGCCCGGCCAGCGGCGCGCCGCGCTGGCCCTCGCTGCGCTTGGCCAGGATGCCGGGCACCTTGGAGACGCCGCCGAACGGGAAATCGGGCGGCGTCGTGAACATCAGCTCAATGGTGTGGCTCGCCGGCAGCGCCGGGTCGACGTTGCGCCGGATGGTGAGCGCCGCCGCCATCCGCCGCACGGGGATCTGGACGTCGGCCCGGATGGCGACATCCGGCGGCAGGCCGGGACCGGGCATGACGGTCTCCGTCCGCCAGGCGACGGTGCCGATCAGCACCTGGCCCTGCTGGCCGGCGGCCGGGTCTTCCTCATAGAGGATGGCACGCTGCGCCACCTGCAGCGCCTGCGCCGAAGGCTGGGCCGGCTGCTGCGCCGGTGTCTGTGCCGAGGGCTCGGGCGCCGGGGCGCGGGGCGCGTCCTGCGTCACCCGGTCGGTGATCTTCGGCCGTTCGGCCGGCTGCAGCGGCGCAACCGCCCGCGGGCGCTCGCCGTCGCCGAGCAGAGCGAGCTTCCCGGACGCCGCGAGCAGGCCGACCACCGCGGCCGCGACCACCAGCGAGACGATGCCGATGACGATCGCCCAGAATCGCAGGCGGCTGCCCCCGGTTTCGCCGGCCGCATCGAGGTCGTCGAGGCGCGGCCGCACGGCCACCGCCGGCCGGCTGGCAGGCCGGGGTTCGATCTTGGTCCGGCGGCTGCGGGCCGGCGGCTCTTCGGCCGGCGCCGGCAACCCCTCGCCCGCTGGAAAGCCCTCGCCCTCTGGCGCGGCCAAGGGCCCTAGGTGCCGCGACGGCTCGCCTGGGCGTGATTCGGCCGCGTCGGCGCCCGCCGGCGGCGGGGTGCGCGCCTCCCGGGCGGCACGGGTCGACAGTCCCTCCTCGCCGAGCTGCGCCGCCTCCTTCATGGCCTCGCGGAACGACGGCTTGCCGCCACCGCCGGTCAGCCGGTCGATGCGCGCCTGGAACGGGCTGGCCTTGCGCTCGGCCGGCTCGGACGAAGCCGGCGGCTTGGCAGGCGGCGCCGTCTCGGCCGCAGTCTCGGGCTTCGCCGGGGCAGGCTCGTCCGGGGGAGCGGGAGGCGGCGCCGGCGGCATAGGCGGCGGCGCACTGTCGCGCTGGCCGCGGGCGTACTCCGCCTCGATCTTGCGGATCGCCTCCTCGAGGCCCAGCCGCTCGCGCGTGATCTCCGATTCGGACAGCGGCGGATCCAGACCGCGAAGCTGCGTCACCAGGGCGGAGCGGGCCCGGTCGTACAGCGACCGCCGGGTCTCGGCGGTGTTCGTTTCCAGACCGGCGATCGCGCGGGAGAGCAGAGGTGCAAAATCCGCCATGGTCCTGATCGGGTCGGCCCCAGGCGCTGAGGCTTAGGCGCTGAGGCGTGGGGTCAGTTAGGTTTCGAACGGGTTCTGGACGAGGATGGTGTCGTCACGCTCGGGCGATGTCGACAACAGCGCCACCGGGCAGCCGATCAGCTCCTCGATCCAGCGCACATACTTGATCGCCTGCGCCGGCAGATCGGCCCACGAGCGCGCGCCGGCGGTGGAGGCCGACCAGCCGGGAATCGTCTCGTAGACCGGCTCGACGCGCGCCTGGGCGCCCTGGCCGGCCGGCAGATAGTCGATCTCCTCGCCGTCCAGCCGGTAGCGCACGCACACCTTGATCTCGTCGAACCCGTCGAGAATGTCGAGCTTGGTCAGGGCGATGCCGGTGATGCCGGAGGTCTTGACGGTCTGGCGCACGATCACCGCGTCGAACCAGCCGCAGCGCCGCGGCCGGCCGGTGACGGTGCCGAACTCGCGCCCGCGCTCGCCGATGCGCCGGCCGATGTCGTCGAAAAGCTCGGTCGGGAACGGCCCCTCGCCGACCCGCGTGGTGTAGGCCTTGGCGATGCCCAGCACGTAGCCGATGGCGGTGGGGCCGAGGCCGGAGCCGATCGCCGCGGCGCCGGCCACGGTGTTGGACGAGGTGACGAACGGATAGGTGCCGTGGTCGACGTCGAGCAGCGCGCCCTGCGCGCCCTCGAACAGGATGCGCGAGCCGGCCCGCCGATGGTCGTCGAGCAGCGCCCACACCCGGTCCATATAGGGCAGCACCTGCGGCGCCAGCGCAATAAGCTCGCCGGCCAGCTCGTCGCGCGGCACCGGCGGCATGCCGAGCCCCTGGCGCAGCGGATTGTGGTGAGCGAGCAGGCGGTCGATCTTGTCCGGCAGCGTCTGCGGCTCGGCGAGATCCATCAGCCGGATGGCGCGGCGGCCGACCTTGTCCTCATAGGCCGGGCCGATGCCGCGCTTGGTGGTGCCGATGCGCGTGCCGGCCGCCCCGCTCTCGCGCAGCGCGTCGAGCTCGCGGTGCAGCGGCAGGATCAGCGTCACATTGTCGGCGATGCGCAGCACGTCGCGGTCGATGCGCACGCCCTGGGCGGCAAGCCGCGCGATCTCGTCGACCAGCGCCTTCGGATCGAGCACCACGCCATTGCCGATCACCGACAGCTTGCCGGGCCGCACGATGCCGGACGGCAGAAGCGACAGTTTGTAGGTGGTGTCGTCGATGACCAGCGTGTGGCCGGCATTGTGGCCGCCCTGAAAGCGGACGACGACGTCCGCCTGTTCCGAAAGCCAATCGACGATCTTGCCCTTACCTTCGTCGCCCCACTGGGAGCCGACGACGACCACATTGGCCATATCTGCCGCCACGCCAGGGCCCGGCTGGGCCCGGAAAAATGAGAAAAAGGTGGACGATCCCCGGCGCGTCCGTCGAGGCTCGTTTCCCGTACCGGATCGACTGTAGCGAAGCAAGGCGGCCGGCCGCCCTATCCCGGATGTTCTGCCGGTTCCGGCGGATCGCGCCGCGGTCCGCCGGAACCGATGTGCCGTCACCGCCGCGGCGTCGCCGTGATGACCTGCCGATCGGCCGGCCACTTGACCCGCCAGCCGAAGGTGATGGTGCGGCTCTCGCCCGGCGCGTAGTCGTAGCTCCAGGCGAGCACGCCGCGCCTGTCGCCGACGTCCCTCGCCGTCGGCGCCGTGCCGCCCGAGGCGAGCTCGACCTGGATGTCCTGGTCCTCGCTTTGCGGAATGCGGTCCTCGACGGTGATGCGCATCGGCACGTCGTGGGCGTTGCGCACGCTGATCTTCATCTCCTGCCGCTCGACCCGGCTCTGGCTGACGAGGCCGCTCTGGCTTTCGTCGCGGCGCAGCAGCGTGCGGGTGACCTTGGTGCGCTCGTCGGCGCCGAAGCCCAGGCTCACCGTCTCGCCCTGCGTCACCAGATCGAGCCGCCCGGTGCCGACCAGGATGCCGTCGCGATAGAGCGCGACGCGCCCCGGCAGCAGCGGCGCGTCCTCGGCGTGCTTGAAGCCGGCCTGCAGATAGGGGGTGGTGTCGATCGCCGCCGACACCTTGACCGACAGGTCCGGCGCCACCGTCGCGCTGGCCAGCCGCAACACGCGCCCGCCCTCGCCCGAGCCGACGCTCACCCGGCCCGGCAGCGTCCAAACCACTTGCAGCGCCCCCTCCGCGGCCTGCGCCTCGCGCTCGCTAACCGGCACCTCGTTGGCCGGCACCGGCGGCGGGGCCGCAGCCGGGGCGGCGCGCTCGGCGAGAGCGTCGCTCTGCTTGAGCATCGGCGCCCGGGCCGGTGCCGGCATCGGCCGCGGCGGCGGCAGGAAGCGCACGAACACCGGCTGGATCTCCGGCGCCTGGGTGCCGCCCGCCGTGCGCAGCGTCGAGACGCTGAGCGCCACGTCGGTCCAGTCCTCGCCGGTACGCTGGACGATCTCGGCGCGGCGGACCAGCTCGAGGCTCGGCGTGCCGCCCGGCTTGCCGGCCGTGAGGCGCGCATCATAGAGCGGCGTCCAGCGCGCGTTGCGCACGGAGTAGGTGACGGCGAGCGTGCCCTTGGCGGCGGCCTCGGCGGCGACGTCGATGCGCACCTGCACGCGGCTCACCGGCTTGGCGCGCAGATCCTGCTCGGCCTTGGCGATCGCCTCGTCGAGCGTGCGGGCGCGCTCGCGCACCTCGATCAGTGCCCGCCCGGCGGCCTCGATCTCGTCGGCAAGGCCGGAAAACGTCTGCCGCCACTCGGCGAACGGAATCTTCGTCTCCTTCTCGCCGGCGCCGAACGGCACGTCGCGGGCATAGCGTTCGGCGAAGCTCTTGCGGACCGCCAGCGCCTCGATCCGGCTCTGCACGCCCTCCCGCTCCAGCCGCAGCGCGTCGAGCTTCGCCTTCAGCGCGTCCGCGCCGGCCGGCTGCTCCTCGGCGTCGAGCGTCTTCGCCACCACGCCGAGCACCGACACCCCGCCGCCGACGCCCTCCACCCGCAGCGAGCGCGGGTCGAGCGCGGCCGGAAAGTCGCGGGCCACCAGCGTGGTCTCGCCGGGCGGCAGGTCGAAGGTGACGAGCCGCACCACGCTGGCGCCGTCGGGATAGACCGTCACCCGGTCGAGACGCGAGTGCACCTCGGCATCGCGGGCGGCGGCAGGCGGGGCGGCGGCAGGAAGGGCGGCGAGCAGCGCCGCCGAGACGAGCAGGAAACGGATCATCGTCGGGTGCCTGATGTGGAAAGCCGGGTGGATTGGCGAGTCAGCGTCCGGAAGCTCGGCCGGGACGCACAACTTGAACGGCCGATTGCGGTGGGCTTGCGGCGACGGGCGATGGCGGCGGTACCGTTGTCGTAGGCGAGCATGGGGGCGGTCGATCGACCGTGGACATCGAAGCTAACGGGGTAATGACCGTCAAGAAAGGGGTAATGAGGACGACCTTATTACCCTCTTTCGTCCTGTGTCCGCCGCCATCGCGCCCCGCGCCCGCGACCGACGACCTCAAGCCGGCCGGCTTCCTTTTCGTTCCGCAGGACGTGGCGCAGCATATCCCAACCGACAGTCGGACACCGTTGATGAAGCTCGGAGATCGAGAACGAACCGACACTTTGCTCGACAGCCTGCAGCACAAGCTGTGTCTTCATGCCGCGACCGCCACGAAGCTCACCAACACGTTCCGAAAACTCCTCGTAGGCAGCCTTTACAACGCTCAGGAAATACGAGACCCACGGCATAGGGTCATGCTGATGGTCATGCCATCCTTGAGACGACACGTAAAGCGTATCATAATAACTTGATTTTGTTCGTTCGATGAGTCGCTCAAGCGAGATATACCGCCCGACTTCATAATCTTCTCGATATAACAAAAGAACAGTAATAAGACGAACCATTCTTCCATTGCCATCCGCGAACGGATGTATACACAGAAAGTCAAGAATATACAATGCGATAATAATCAGCGCATCGACATCGGTCTCCCCCGCCTCCACAAACTGCCTGTACAGCAGGTCCATTGCTGCCGGCGTTTGCCAGGCCGGCGTCGGCGTGAATCTGACGAATATCGACCCGTCAGGACGCCGCTCCGTTATGAGGTTATCTGACCGCTTCCACTCACCACCCGTAGTTCCGCCGACAAATCGAAACAGATCGCGATGCATCTGGAGCATGACGTTCGGCGCAACATCCATGTGCTCGTAACGTTCATGGATAAGCTGCAGAACATTGCGGTATCCAGCGACCTCGCCTTCCGAGCGGTTTTCCGGGTGCGGTTCTTGGCCCTGCCTGACAATCTTCTCAAGAACCGTTCGCGGGAGAGTGACGCCCTCCAGTCGATTGGATGACTCTGTGCTCTCGATTATTGCAACCTGACGAAGGCTCTCGAGAACTTCTGGGGCACGTTCCTTGAAGAGATCCTGCTTTCCTTTTCCTTCGCCGATCTGACGCATTGCGGCCACCACATCGTGCGTAAGGTGCAGCCGCTCAAGGACTTCCGGAATCAACGACGCCATTTCGAAAACTCCGGTTGGATTGCCGGTTCACGCCAGCCGTCCTCCGGATACCAAATCCGCCTTGCAGAGAAAACCGGGCTGTCGTGCAAGTTGTTCGAGGAACACATTTCCGACAGGCGCTTGTTCACGGCGGGTCTCTTTTGTACGCAGGCCCTTCCGCACCGGTGTGCCGCCCGGATGCGCCCCGCCGCCTGCCGGAGCCCCCGACGTGAAGTCCCCCAGTTCGACGTCCCCCAGCTTGAAGTTCCCCAAGTGCTGAAACGTGTCGGGACGTGGGTCCACGATAACCCCTATCTCCTGCTCGTCCTGACCTCGATGATGTGGGCCGGCAACGGCGTCGCCGCGCGCATCGCGGTCGGCCACATCTCGCCGATGGCGCTCACCTCGCTGCGCTGGGTGGTCACCTGCCTCGCCATGGCGGTGTTCGCCTGGCGGCCGGTGGTGGAGGCCTGGCCGCGGCTTCGCCCGCGCCTTCCCTATCTGCTGGTGATGGGCACCATCGGCTTCACCGGCTTCAACGTGCCGTTCTATTGGGGCGCCCACCACACCACCGCGGTCAACCTCACCATCATCCAGGGCGCCATTCCGGTGTTCGTGATGCTGGGGGCGCTCGCCCTCTACGGCACGCCGGTCGGCGCCATGCAGGCGCTGGGCATGGCGGTGACGCTGGTCGGCGTCGCGGTGCTGGCGTCGCAGGGCGACCTCGCCAACCTGCTCGGGCTGGAGCTCAATGTCGGCGACCTCGGCATGATCGTCGCCTGCCTGCTCTATGCCGGCTACACGATCGGCCTGCGCAACCGGCCGAACGTGTCGGGGCTGGCGCTGCTCGGCGCCTTCGCGCTGGTCGCGGCGCTGACCTCCGCGCCGCTGCTGGCGATCGAGGTGGCGCGCGGCGAGGTGCTGTGGCCCGATGCCACCGGCCTGTTGTGCATCCTCTATGTCGGGCTGCTGCCTTCGCTCACCGCGCAGATGCTGTTCATGCGCGCGGTCGAACTGATCGGGCCGGGACGCGCCTCGCTGTTCGTCAATCTGGTGCCGGTGTTCGGCGCGCTGTTCGCGGTGGCGATCCTGGCCGAGCCGTTCGGCATCTACCACGCCGCGGCGCTGGCGCTGGTCTTGGGCGGCATCGCGCTGGCGGAAACCCGGCGGCGCTGAGGCCGTCTCGGCAAACGTGCGGGCAGCAGACACAGGTCCGCCGCCCGCCTCGCGATCACGGATTATCCGGCCTTGCATGCCGGAAACGGTTTCGCCGAAAATCCCTTGTTCGATAAGGGGATTTTCGGCGATCGGAATACGGTTCTCCGGCCTTGCAGGCCGGAAACCGCATCAGAACCTCAGCCGGCGCGCCCGCTTGACGTGCGGGATCTTCTCGATGGCGCGCAGCAGGTCGTCGGAGACCGCCTCGTCGACGGCGACGAGGCAGATGGCGTTGCCGCCCGCCTCGTCGCGGCCGAGATTGAAGGTTGCGACATTGACGCCGGCTTCGCCCAAGAGCGTGCCGAACCGGCCGATGAAGCCCGGCTTGTCGTCGTTGCGGATGTAGATCATGTTCGGCGCGAACTCGGCGTCCATGTCGATCCAGCGGATCTCGACCATGCGCGGCTTGCCGTCCTGCAGCACGGTGCCGGCGGCGTGGCGCGGCATGTCCTCGGCCTCGACCACGATGCGGATCAGGCTCTCGTAATCGCCCTCGTGCGAGCTCTTCACCTCCTCGATGGTGATGCCCTTCTCCTTGGCGATGGCCGCCGCATTGACCATGTTGATCTCGGGCATGAACGGCCGCAGCACGCCGGCGATGGCGGCGGCGTTGATGGCGCGGGTGTTGAGCTTGCCCACCTCGCCTTCATATTCGATGCGGATGCCCTTGATCGCCGCCTCGGTGAGCTGGCCGAGGAAAGAGCCGAGCTTCTCGGCCAGCGTCACGAACGGCTTGATGCGGGGCGCTTCTTCCGCCGAGATCGACGGGAAGTTCACCGCGTTGGTGATGGCGCCCTGCAGCAGATAGTCGCTCATTTGCTCGGCCACCTGCAGCGCCACGTTCTCCTGGGCCTCGGTGGTGGAGGCGCCAAGGTGCGGCGTGCACACCACGTTGGGCAGCCCGAACAGCGGGTTGGCGGTGGCCGGCTCCTCGACGAACACGTCGAAGGCAGCGCCCGCGACATGGCCGGACTTGATGGCATCGGCCAGCGCCACCTCGTCGACCAGGCCGCCGCGGGCGCAGTTGATGATGCGCACGCCCTTCTTGCACTTGGCGATGGCCGAGGCGTCGAGGATGTTGCGGGTCTTGTCGGTGAGCGGGGTGTGCAGCGTGATGAAGTCGGCGCGGCGCAGCAGGTCCTCAAGCTCGACCTTGTGGACGCCCAGCGCCACCGCGCGCTCGTCCGACAGATAGGGGTCGAAGGCCAGCACGCGCATCTTCAGGCCGATGGCGCGGTCGGCGACGATCGAGCCGATATTGCCGCAGCCGATGATGCCGAGCGTCTTGGCGGTCAGCTCGACGCCCATGAACTTGTTCTTCTCCCACTTGCCGGCCTGGGTGGAGCGGTCGGCCTCGGGGATCTGGCGGGCCATCGCCATCATCATGGCGATGGCGTGCTCGGCGGTGGTGATCGAGTTGCCGAACGGCGTGTTCATCACGATCACGCCGCGCGAGGTGGCGGCGGGAATCTCGACATTGTCGACGCCGATGCCGGCGCGGCCGACCACCTTGAGGCGGGTGGCGTTCTCCAGGATCTTCGCCGTCACCTTGGTGGCGGAGCGGATGGCCAGGCCATCATAGTTGCCGATGATCTCGGCGAGCTTGTCCTTGTCCTTGCCCAGCGCCGGCTGGAAATCGACCTCGATGCCGCGATCCTTGAAGATCTGGACGGCGGCCTCCGACAGGGCGTCGGAAATCAGCACTTTGGGTGTGGTCATGGCGGTGTCTCGATAATGTCTGCCGCGTGGATCGATCGCGCCGGCGCCCCCGCGGGCGGGGAGAGGCCGGCGCGCCGCGGGCGCGGCGGGTGAAGGGCGGGGATGGGACTGTCGAGGGTGAGGGGGCCTTCCCTCACCCGGCCGTTGGCGGCTGGCCCCGTCGATCGCGGGGCAGGCTCGCGCTCTGCCGCCGGCAGAGGCCGAGCGGAGGGGATCAGACCCCCGGGTCGAGCTGGGCCTTGGCGTTCTCGAACGCCCAGTCGAGCCAGTCGGTGAGCGCCGCGACGTCGGCGGTCTCGACCGTGGCGCCGCACCAGATGCGCAGGCCCGCAGGAGCATCGCGGTAGGCGCCGATGTCGAGCGCCACCTTCTCCTTCTCCAGCGCCGAGACCAGCGCCTTGGCGAAGGCCGCCTGCTGCTCGTTCGACAGCGCCGCGACGGTGGAATCGACCACCTTGAGGCACACCGAGGTGTTGGAGCGGACCGCCGGATCGCCGGCCAGGAAATCGACCCACTCGGTCTTCGCCACCCAGTCGGCGATCGCCTTGGTGTTGGCGTCGGCGCGCGCGATCAGGCCCTTCAGGCCGCCGACCGACTTGGCCCATTCCAGCGCGTCGAGATAGTCCTCGACCGCCAGCATCGACGGGGTGTTGATGGTCTCGCCCTCGAAGATGCCCTCGATCAGCTTGCCGCCCGAGGTGAGGCGGAAAATCTTCGGCAGCGGCCAGGGCGGCGAATAGCTGGTGAGGCGCTCGACCGCGCGCGGCGACAGGATCAGCATGCCGTGGGCCGCCTCGCCGCCCAGCACCTTCTGCCAGGAGAAGGTGACGACGTCGAGCTTGTCCCAGGCGAGATCCTGGGCGAACGCCGCCGAGGTGGCGTCGCAGATGGTCAGGCCCTCGCGCTCCGCGGCGATCCAGTCGCCATTGGGCACGCGCACGCCCGACGTAGTGCCGTTCCAGGTGAAGACGACGTCATTGGTCTTGGTGTCGACCTTGGCGAGATCGACGATCTGCCCGTAGCCGGCCTTGAGGACGGTCGCGTCCTTCAGCTCGAGCTGCTTGAGGACGTCGGTGACCCAGCCTTCGCCGAAGGATTCCCAGGCCAGCATGGTGACCGGGCGGGCGCCGAGCAGCGACCACAGCGCCATCTCGACCGCGCCGGTGTCGGAGGCCGGCACGATGCCGATGCGATAGTCGGCGGGAACCCCCAGCACCTCGCGCGTCAGGTCGATCGCGCGCTTGAGCTTGGTCTTGCCGACCTTCGCACGGTGCGAGCGGCCCAGCGCCGCGTCTTTCAGGGCTTCGAGGGACCAGCCGGGGCGCTTGGCGCAGGGGCCGGAGGAGAAATGCGGAACAGCCGGCCGCACGCCGGGCATCGTCGTCGTCATGGTATCCATCCTCTCAGATGGGCGCCTCTCGTTGGGGAGAGGTGTCCCGCCGGGGGAGCTACGCCAAGACGATGCCGCGGTCAAGTTGCGGCTTGCGGATTCGCCGCCAAATACGCTGCCCGAACACGCCGCCCGAACCCGCCGCCAAAACAGACCGGGCGCGACCGAAGCCGCGCCCGTCCTTGCTGGCAGACGATGCCTGCCGATCCGCAGGCTGTGTCGCTCAGTCGATCATGTAGCGCACGCCGGCCCGCAGCTCGTGGGCCGTGACATTGTCGAGCCGGATCTTCGACGTGCTGGTCAAGTCATCGAGGCCGAAGCCCGATTCCGGCTTGCCGAGATCGACATAACGGTAGCCGATGTCGATCAGGGCATGCGGCGACACCTGCACCGCGAAGCCGGCCATCACCGCCCAGGCGAAGTCCCAGTTGCTGCCGTCGGCGAAGAGATTGACGTCATTCACGCGCCACCCGCTGGTGCCGTGATAGGCGCCGCCGAGGCCACCGCCGATATAGGGCGTGATGCCGGACCAGGTGCCGAGGTCGACATAGCCATTGACCAGCACCGACCAGTTGGTCTCCTCGCCGGTATAGGCGTTGCCCTCCCACGTCCCGGAGAACTGGCTGTGGAAGCGGTAGTCGGCGGTGACGTCGGCGCGGAACCAGCCGAACCGGTAGCCCATCCCGGCGCCGGCAAACCACGAATCCTCGAGATTGGCGCCGGTGAAAGCGGCGTCAGGCTCGCCGTAGGTGATGTAATCGGCCGACACGCCGGAATAGCCGCTCCAGCCGATGTCGCCGCGCAGATACCAGCCCGAGCCGTATTCCTCGATCACCGGCGGCATCGGCGGGCGGGCGATGCCGAGATCGGCGGCGCGGGCTTCGCCGTGGCCGAAGAGGCCCGCGGCAAGGGCGAGAGTGAGCAGGGACGCGCGCTTCATGGCAAGCTCCGAAGCACAGGGACGGGGCGCCGGCTGCGGCGCCGCCCCAGGTCTGAGGATAGATATCCGAGGATCGGGATCTGAGGGTCGGCAGCTGAGGATCAGTATTTGCGGACGACCGGCACCTCGGTGCCGCCAATCGCCCAGCGCACGGCGAACTTCACGTCGTGCGAGGTGATGTCGTTGAACTCGGTCGGGTTGTACCAGTCGTTGGTGCCGTCATAACCGATGACGTCACCGGTCTTGCCGTCGCCGAGGCTGAGATAGCGGTAGGCGAGTTCCACCGTGAAGCCCGGCGTGACGTGGTAGGCGAGGCCGGCGTGGAGCGCCCAGGCGAAGTTCCACTGCGAATGGCTGGCCCCGTAGCCGCCGCCGATGGCACCGGCGCTGAAGTCGTTGTAGTTGCCGATGTTCACCTGGGCGAAGCCGAGGCCGGCGCCGACGAACGGCGTGATGTTCCACCAGGTGCCGAGATCGAGATAGGCGTTGGCGAGGAACAGCCACTCGGATTTTGTGGCGTAGTAATCATTCGTCACAAGTCTATTGATAAGCGGGTCATCGTTGAAATATCTATCCAGCGCGTGGAAATTTGTCGTTCCACGGTATTCCCCAGTAATATCCGCGCGCACCCAGCCGTTGAACTGGTAGCCGATGCCCAGGCCGAACAGCCAGCCGGCGTCGAAGGTGCCTTCGTCGAGCACCGCGAACTGGGGCGCGTCGTCCATCAGGATGTTGTGCAGATGGCCGAGCTGCTGGTTGGTCATGCCGATGTCGCCGCGCAGGTACCAACCGCCGAAATCCTCGATAATCGGCGCCTTTTCCAGCAGCGCCGGCATGTCCGCAGCCTGGGCCACCACCGGTGCCAACGCCAGGACACCGGCGAGCACGACAACATTCGAGCTGTTCATCTCGCATCCCTCCACATGGCAGGGCAACGGAATCAGCCGGCCCACACCGGTTTACGCACGAGACGCAGAATTGCAGCCAAACGTTAAAGCCCACTTAACCTTAATTCTTAACCACGAAAATTTACTTGCGAAAGCCGGCCCTGATCTATCAATTTCTTCCTTTGGTTTATTATGCAGGAATTTACAATCAATGGCTGCGCGCCGCCCGCAAGCCGTACCCCAAACACCAAGCGGTGCTTCCAATGCGAAGCCGTACCCCGAATGCGAAGCGCCCGGTCCGACACCGCCGGACCGGGCGCTCAAGAACTGGAAATGATGAAACCGCCTGCCCGCAGGCCGGCGGCCCCGGCCTCAGGCCGCCAGCGCCACCTTGCTCAGCGCGTCGATGACCTCGTCGACCACCGCCTCGACCAGATCGCGGTCGTCGCCCTCGGCCATCACCCGGATCACCGGCTCGGTTCCCGAGGGGCGGATCACCAGCCGCCCGGCATTGCCGAGGCGGGCCTTGGCGTCCTCGATCGCCGTCGCGACCAGCCCGCTCTCCAGCGGGTTGCCGTTGGTGTAGCGCACGTTCTTGAGGATCTGCGGCAGCGGATCGAACTTGTGGCAGATCTCCGAGACCCGCTTGCCCGAGCGCACCACCACGTCGAGAAGCTGCAGCGCGGCGAGAAGCCCGTCGCCGGTGGTGGCGTGGTCGGCCAGGATGATGTGGCCGGACTGCTCGCCGCCGAGATTGTAGCCGTGCTCGCGCATGCATTCGAGCACGTAGCGGTCGCCGACCGCGGTGCGCTCCAGGCCGAGGCCGATCCCCTTGAGGTAGCGCTCCAGCCCGAGATTGGACATCACGGTGGCGACGATGCCGGGCCGGGCGAGGCGGCCGTCGTGCTGCCAGCTCTCGGCGATCACCGCCATCAGCTGGTCTCCGTCGACCGTATGGCCCTTCTCGTCGACGATGATGACGCGGTCGGCGTCGCCGTCCAGCGCGATGCCGATGTCGGCGCGCATCTCGCGCACCTTGTGGCACAGCGCGTCCGGCTCGGTCGAGCCGCAGTCGCGGTTGATGTTGAAGCCGTTCGGCTCGTCGCCGATGCGGATGACCTCGGCGCCGAGCTCCCACAGCGCGTCGCCCGCCACCTTGTAGGCGGCGCCGTTGGCGGTATCGACGACGATGCGCAGGCCGTTGAGTTCGAGATTGCGCGGCAGCGTGCGCTTGGCGAATTCGACATAGCGCGCCTGCACGCCCTCGATGCGGGTGGCGCGGCCGAGGTCGGCGGACTTGGCGAGGCGCTTCTTCATGTCGGAATCGAGCAGCACCTCGATCTCGCACTCGACCTCGTCGGACAGCTTGTAGCCGTCGGGTCCGAACAGCTTGATGCCGTTGTCGTCGTAAGGGTTATGCGAGGCGGAGATCATCACCCCGAGGTCGCAGCGCATCGAGCGCGTCAGCATGGCCACTGCCGGCGTCGGCATCGGCCCGACCAGGAACACGTCGAGCCCGACCGACAGGAAGCCCGCGGTCATCGCCTGCTCGATCATGTAGCCCGACAGGCGGGTGTCCTTGCCGATCAGCACCCGGTGGCGGTGGTCGCCGCGCCGGAACATGAGGCCCGCCGCCATGCCGACGCGCAAGGCGAGGTCCGCCGTCAGCGTGCCGTTGTTCGCCTTGCCCCTGATGCCGTCCGTGCCGAAGTACCTGCGCGCCATGCCAACCAACCCTTGATTGCCGGCGCACCCGATCGAGTCGCCGGAACAGCGACGTCATCCTACGCGGCAAAGGTGAATGTCAGGTCAAAAATAGTTACAGAACGTGTCAGGCGTACGGCTGTCGCGCCCGCCCGCCGCGGCGCACGGACTGCCGCCCGTCTCCGAAGTTGGGAATGCGGGCGGCTCGCGATCGCCAAGCCGGCCGTGGCGGCCGGGAGGCCGTCCGGGGCCGGCCGGCACGGGTTCGGGCGGCCCCGTCGCGGCGGCCGGCCGCGCACCCGGCGAAAATCCTTGTCCGGAAACGGAATTCCTCGACGAACGGCGGAGAGGACTGCGCCGCCCGCGGGCCGAATTTCGTATGACTCGGTCGGCGGGGTCCGGTAGATTTGCCGTGGACCGTTGCATCGGGAACATCTCAACCAAAACCCGAACGGCGACCATCCCAGGGAGGAAGACATGTCTCATCCGGGTGCACAAACCCCGCTGTGGCGGCCTGCCCCCGAGCGGGTGGCCTCAGGCAACCTCGCCGAGTTCATGCGCGCCGCCGAGCGGCGGGCCGGACGGCGGCTGACGTCCTATGCCGAGCTGCACGCCTGGTCGATCGAGGAGCGCGAAGCCTTCTGGGATCTGATCTGGGACTATTGCGGCGTGATCGGCGAGCGGGGCGAGCGCATTCTGATCGACGACACCATGCCCGGCGCCCGCTTCTTCCCCGATGCGCGGATCAATTTCGCCGAGAACCTGCTGCGCCGCAATGACGGCACCACCGCGATGGTGTTCCGCGGCGAGGACAAGCTGGAGCGGCGCCTGAGCTGGGCGGAGCTGAACGCGCTGGTGTCGCGGCTGCAGCAGGCGCTGGCGGCGGCCGGCGTCGGCGTCGGCGACCGCGTCGCGGCGATGCTGCCCAACATGCCCGAGGCGGTGGCGCTGATGCTGGCCACCGCTTCGCTCGGCGCGGTGTTCTCCTCCTGCTCGCCCGACTTCGGCGAGCGCGGCGTGCTCGACCGCTTCGGCCAGATCGAGCCCAAGGTATTCGTCTCGGCCGACGGCTACTGGTATGCTGGCAAGCGCATCCAGATCGGCGACAAGCTCGCCGCCATCGCCGCCGAGCTTCCCAGCGTCGAGCGCGTGGTGATCGTCCCCTATCTCGGCGAGGCCGGCGCGGTCGCCGCCCGCCTGCCCAAGGGCGTGCCGCTCGCCGGCTTCCTCGCCCCCTTCGAGGCGCAGCCCGTCACCTATGTGCGGCTGCCCTTCGCGACGCCGCTCTACATCCTCTATTCCTCCGGCACCACCGGCGTGCCGAAGTGCATCGTCCACGGCGCCGGCGGAACGCTGCTGCAGCACCTGAAGGAGCACCGGCTGCACTGCGACGTCAGGCCCGGCGACCGGGTGTTCTACTTCACCACGCTGGGCTGGATGATGTGGAACTGGCTGGCCTCGGCGCTGGCCAGCGAGGCGACCATCATCCTGTTCGACGGCTCGCCCTTCTCGCCGACCCAGACCGTGCTCTACGACTACGCCCAGTTCGAGCGGGTGACGCTGTTCGGCACCTCGGCGAAATACATCGACGCCTGCAAGAAGGCGGGGCTCGACCCGGCCTCCACCCACAACCTCTCCGCCCTGCGGCTGGTCACCTCGACCGGCTCGCCCTTGGCGCCGGAGAGCTTCGACTACGTCTACGACCACATCAAGAAGGACGTTCACCTCGCCTCGATCTCCGGCGGCACCGACATCGTCTCCTGCTTCGTGCTCGGCGATCCCACCTCGCCGGTCTATCGCAGCGAGATCCAGGCGGCGGGGCTCGGCATGGCGGTCGACGTGTGGAGCGAGGACGGCCGTCCGGTGCGGGGCGAGCGCGGCGAGCTGGTCTGCACCAAGGCCTTCCCCTCGATGCCGGTGAAGTTCTGGAACGACCCGGACGGCACCAAGTACCGCGCCGCCTATTTCGACCGTTTCCCCGGCGTATGGTGCCACGGCGACTTCGCCGAATGGACCGCCAATGGCGGCATGGTCATCCACGGCCGCTCCGACGCCACGCTCAATCCCGGCGGCGTGCGCATCGGCACAGCCGAGATCTATGCCCAGGTGGAGCAGATCCCCGAGGTGATCGAGGCGATCGCCATCGGCCAGAACTGGGACCACGACGTGCGCGTGGTGCTGTTCGTGCGGCTGAAGGAGGGCGCCGAGCTCGACGAAGGGCTGATCAAGCGGATCAAGGACAGGATCCGCACCGGCGCCTCGCCGCGCCACGTGCCGGCCAAGATCCTCCGCGTCGCCGACATTCCGCGCACCCGCTCCGGCAAGATCACCGAACTGGCGGTGCGCGACATCGTCCACGGCCGCCCGGTGAAGAACACCGAGGCATTGGCCAATCCGGAGGCGCTGGAGCTGTTCGAGGGCCTGAACGAGCTGCAGACGTGACCCGGTTCCGGCCGCGTCTCGCCCCGTGCGGGTGAGGGAGAGATGCATCTTCGTCGCCGCGGCGCCAAGCCCGGCCGCGTGTCGTAATGGCCGGGCGTCGTCCCGGCCATCCACGTCTTTGTCTTGCGGCGATTTAGGGATCTTGGGCGGTTAAGCTTTCGCAGCGGCTCCGGCGCGCATCCGCCAGAACCGGCCGGCAGACCGCGCTGCCCGGATCAGTTGGAGGCCTGATTGAGCGCGGTGCGGCGCGGCGCGGCGGCGAAGCCCGGACGGCCGCCGCGGGTGAAATCGCACCACATGCCGGGAACGCCGGCCAGCGTGCCGCGGAAGGTGCGGGCGCTGGTCTTGATCACGTCGAAGCACGGCTCGAACGCCAGCCCCTTGACCGCCGCGCACACCGCGTCCCCGCGCACCCGCAGCGTGTCGCGCGGCAGCGTCACGGAGCGCTCGGGCGCGCTGCCCTGCAGCCGGATGCGGCCGGACACCGATCCGTCTCCCAGGACCTTGCCCTGGCCGGCGGTGCCGTCGAAGCAGACGAAGGCGAAATGCCGGCCCACCACGAACTTGCGGGCCTGCTGGGCGTTCAGGTTCTCAGCCAAAGCCGGGGTCGCGGCAATGACGAGAGCAGCAGCGATGGCCGTGCGCAGCGACATGAGTCCCCCCTCGCCAGTTGATTCCAGTCAGACCACAGCAAAACCGCCGGTGCAAGGCCCGGGCCGTCCGCGCCAGCCCGGCCAGGTTGTGGCCGCAAGGTGCAACAGCTTGGAAAACAAGCCGTTAACGTCGTTGTGTCGATTCGGTCACACTCGTTCATCCTGATGTCACCTTGCCCGCTGTCGCCGGTGGCGGGCTCCCGACCCTGCGGCAGCCCTGAGCGCCCCTTGCAGCACCCGTCTTGCGGCACCGTCTTGCGCCCCCTTGCAGCACCCAGGCCAAGGCCGCAGGCTGGACAGGGTGCCGGTGGCGTGATGACCTGACCGCGACCGGTTGGACGCGATCGGCTGGACGACCGACCTGGGCGAGGGCGTCCGGCACGCGGGCGTTCCGGGCCGGCCCGGAACGCCCGGCCGTCATGGGATGCGGGAGAAGCGATGTTGCAGGGCTGGGTCGTCGTCACGCTGGCGCTGGCCTATATCGGCCTGCTGTTCCTGGTCGCGAGCCTGGGCGACCGGCTGCGTCTGCGCGGCGTCGAGCGGCGCACCCGGCGCTTCATCTATCCGCTGTCGCTCGCCGTCTATTGCACGAGCTGGACGTTCTTCGGCTCGGTGGGCCTCGCCTCGCACACCGGGTTCGACTTCCTGGCCATCTATATCGGCCCGATCATCCTGATCGGCGTCGCCTGGCCGCTGCTGATCCGGATCGTGCGGCTGGCCAAGGCGCAGAACATCACCTCGATCGCCGACTTCATCGCCGCCCGCTATGGCAAGAACCAGGCGGTGGCGGCGCTGGTGACGGTGATCGCGGTGGTGGGCGCGGTGCCCTATATCGCGCTCCAGCTCAAGGCGGTGTCCGCCTCGCTCACCACCATGCTGAGCCACCTCGGCATCCACATTCCGGTCACCTCGACAAGCTGGCTCGGCGACCTGTCGCTGTTCGTGGCGATGTCGATGGCGATGTTCGCCATCCTGTTCGGCACCCGCCACACCGACGCCACCGAGCATCAGGAAGGCCTGATGCTGGCGATCGCCGCCGAGTCGGTGGTCAAGCTCGTCGCCTTCCTGGTGGTCGGCGTGTTCGTGGTGTTCGTGATGTTCGACGGACCGAGCGATCTGTTCGGCCAGGCGACCCGCCACCCCGACCTGATGGCGCCCCTGCGCAAGGAGGATTTCGGCGCCCCCTGGGTGACCATGACGCTGCTGTCGTTCTTCGCCATCCTGCTGCTGCCGCGCCAGTTCCACGTGGCGGTGGTGGAGAACAACAACGAGGACGAGATCCGCCGGGCGGCCTGGCTGTTTCCGCTCTATCTGCTGCTGATCAACCTGTTCGTGGTGCCGGTGGCGATCGCCGGGTTGATCACCTTCCCGGCGGGCTCGGTCGACGGCGACATGTACGTGCTGGCGCTGCCGCTGTCGGCCGGCTCGGACACGGTGGCGCTGGTCGCCTTCGTCGGCGGCCTGTCGGCGGCCACCGCCATGGTGATCGTCGAGTGCGTGGCGATCTCCATCATGGTCTCCAACGGGCTGGTGATGCCGCTGATCCTGCACCGCCGGTTCAGCGCCGAGGCCGCGGCGAAGGCGCCTCTGGACGCGCCCTCGGCCAGGCCCGCGCGCGCGGGCGACATGACCTTGCTGGTGCTGGCGACGCGACGCATGGCCATCGTGGCGATCGTCGCCCTCGCCTATCTCTATTACCGCAACGCCGGCACCGGCCAGCTCGCCCAGATCGGCCTTCTGTCCTTCGCCGCCGTGGCGCAGTTCGCGCCGGCCTTCTTCGGCGGGCTGTTCTGGCGCGGCGCCAATGCGCGGGGCGCCATCGCCGGCCTGGTCGTCGGCACGCTGGTGTGGGCCTACACGCTGCTGCTGCCGAGCTTCGCCGACGCCGGCCACCTCGACCCGTCGATCCTGACCGAAGGGCCCTTCGGCCTGTTCTTCCTCAAGCCGCAGGGGCTGTTCGGCCTTGATCTCGATCCGCTCACCCATGGCGTGCTGTGGTCGCTCGGCGCCAATATCGCCTGTTTTATCTGCACCTCGCTGACCCGCCCGGCATTGCCGATCGAGCAGTTGCAGGCCAATATCTTCGTCGACACCGAAACCGTCGCCATGAGCCACAGCTTCCGCCTGTGGCGCACCTCGCTCACCGTCGGGGAACTGATCGCCACGGTCGCCCGCTATCTCGGCGAGGAGCGCGCGAGGCGCGCGTTCGAAAGCTTCGCCGACGCGCGGCGCGTCCTGCTCGATCCCGACCGCGAGGCCGACATCCACCTGCTGCGCCATGCCGAGTTCCTGCTGTCGTCGGCGATCGGCGCCGCCTCATCGAGGCTTGTTCTGTCGCTGTTGCTGCGCAAGCGCACGGTGTCGACCAAGGCCGCGCTCAAGCTGCTCGACGACGCCTCGGCCGCCTTCCACTACAACCGCGAGATCCTGCAGACCGCGCTCGACCACGTCCGCCAGGGCATTGCGGTGTTCGACAAGGATCTGCGGCTGATCTGCTGGAACCGCCGCTTCGGCGAGATGCTCGACATTCCGCCCGACATGGTGCGCCTCGGCGTCGGCCTCGACGAATTGGTGCGCGTCACCGCCGCCACCGGCGGTCTCGGCCAGGGCGAGATCGAGGAGATCGTCAACGACCGCACCGAACGCTACGCCGTGCGGCTGGAGACCGTGCAGGAACGCCTGCCGGCCTCCGGCACCGTCATCGAGGTGCGCGCCAACCGCATGCCCGACGGCGGCACGGTGATGACGCTGACCGACATCACCGACAGCGTGACGGCGGCCGAGACGCTGGAGCGTGCCAACGAGACGCTGGAGCGGCGGGTGCGCGAGCGCACCGAGGAGCTGACCCGGCTCAATATCGAGCTCAAGCGGGCCAAGGCGGTGGCCGAGGAGGCCAACGTCTCCAAGACGCGCTTTCTCGCCGCCGCCAGCCACGACGTGCTGCAGCCGCTCAACGCCGCCCGCCTCTACACCGCCGCGCTGGTCGAGCGCGCCGACGGCGCGAGCGAGAACGCCCGCCTTACCCGCAATGTCGACGCCTCGCTTGAGGCGGTCGAGGAGATCCTCGGCGCGCTTCTGGAGATCTCGCGGCTCGACACCGGCGCGCTCAAGGCCGAGATTTCCGTGTTCCGGATCAGCGACGTGCTGGCGCAGCTCGAGACCGAGTTCGCGCCGATGGCGGCCGAGAAGGATCTCAAGCTCACCTTCGTGCGCTCCTCGATCGCCGTGCGCTCTGACCGGCGGCTGCTGCGCCGGCTGGTGCAGAACCTCGTCTCCAACGCCATCAAATACACCCCGCACGGCCGCGTGCTGGTCGGCGTGCGCCGGCGCGGCGGGCGCGCCCAGATCGAGGTGCACGACACCGGCCTCGGCATTCCGGCCGCCCAGCAGAAGCTGATCTTCAAGGAGTTCCAGCGCCTGGAGCCCGGCGCGCGGGCGGCGCGCGGCCTGGGGCTCGGGCTGTCGATCGTCGAGCGCTTGGCGGCCGTGCTGCAGCACCGCATCCACCTGCGCTCGGCCGCGGGCGAGGGCTCGACCTTCACCGTGGAACTGCCGCGGGTGGCGTCGCTGCCGGACCTGGCGCTGGCCTCGCCGCAGATCGCCGCGCCCACCCAGGCGCCGCTCGCCGGCATGTCGGTGCTGGCGCTCGACAACGAGCCGGCCATCCTCGACGGCATGGCGGCGCTGCTGTCCAACTGGGGCTGCCAGGTGGCCACCGCCACCTCGCTGGAAATGGCCCGCACGGCGCTGCGCGAGGCCATGCCCACGCCCGACGTGCTGCTGGTCGACTACCATCTCGACCAGGGCAACGGCCTCGATGCGGTGGTGGTGCTGCGCTGGCGGCTGGGCGCCGAGACCCCGGCGGTGCTGATCACCGCCGACCGCTCGCCGGCACTGCGCGAAGAGGCGCGCGAGAAGAACGTCCAGCTTCTCAACAAGCCGGTGAATCCGGCAGCGCTCAGGGCGCTGCTGGCGCGCTGGCGCATGGCGCGCAGGGCGGCGGAGTAGAGCAGTCTCCGCAACGGCGGGAACCGGCCTTGCGAGAGAGACTGCGACGGCTCATGCGGTTTCCGAGACCGCGACGCGGTCTCCCGGCGTCCCGCTCATCACACGCCCGTTACCCGGCAGCATGATCCGCGCTGGTTGTGGCACGTATCTCTTTTAGAACACATGCGGCGCGCGTCGTGCGCGGGACCGCTTTTTCCCAATTTGGAGTGCGCGCGATGCTGCAGAACGTCGCCTATTATTCCGCGCTGGTGCTGGAGACCGTGGCCGGCACCTTCGGCGTCCGCCTCTATGAGGAGCCGGCCTACCAGGTGGTCGGCCACGTCGGCGAGGACATCGAGATCCGCCGCTATGCCCCGCGGCTGGCCGCCGAGGTCGAGTATCCGAAAGGCGGCCGGCGCGACGGCGGCGACGCCTTCATGCTGCTGTTCAACTACATCGCCGGCGCCAACCAGGGCGCGCCGGGCGCCAACAAGATCGCCATGACCGTGCCGGTGGAGATGCGCGCGTCCGACAAGGCCGCCGCCTCCGAAAAGATCGCCATGACCGCGCCGGTGGAGATGGCCGACAGCGGCGATGGCGGGCGGATCCGCTTCTTCCTGCCGGCGAGCCTCACCGCGGAGACCGCGCCGCGGCCCGCCGACGCCCGGGTGAAACTGGTCACCGTGCCGGCGGAGACGATCGCCGTGCAGCGGTTCTCGGGTGTGGGCTGGGAGATGGCGGAACGCCAGGCGGAGCTCGTGCGCAAGCTCGCCGGAACGAACTGGCAGCCGGCGGCCAAGCCCTTCGCGCTCTACTATGACGGACCGTTCACGCTGCCGTTCCTGCGCCGCAACGAGGCGGCAGTCGCGGTGAGCACGCGGAACTGAGGGAGCGGCGATACGCAGGCTCCGGCTGACCGGCCGGAGCCCGTATCGTCGAGATGGTGGCGCGCCGCGGATTACGCGGCACGCAGGAGCGGGAACACCGTCAGTTGGGCGCGCCCTGCACCGCCCAGCTCACCAGCTCGATCTTGGAGGCGGCGATCACCGCCTGGGTGCGGCTCTCCACTCCGAGCTTTTGCAGGATGGCCGAGACGTGGGCCTTGACCGTCGCCTCGGACACCGACAGCTCGTGGGCGATCTGCTTGTTGAGCAGCCCTTCGGACAGCATCATCAGCACGCGCATCTGCTGCGGCGTCAGCGACGACAGCCTGGCCACCAGCTCGCTGGTCTCCGGGTCGGTGCCGGTCGCCAGGTCGACGTCGGGCGGAATCCAGGCGCCCCCTTCCAGCACCGTGCGGATGGCGGTGCGCATGCTCTCCACCGCCAGCGTCTTGGGAATGAAGCCGGAGGCGCCGAACTCGACGCAGCGGCGGATGACCGCCGCGTCCTCATTGGCCGAGACCACCACCACCGGGATGGAGGGATACTGGCCGCGCAGATACATCAGCCCCGAAAATCCGCGCGCGCCCGGCATGGTCAGGTCGAGCAGCACGAGATCGACGCCGCTGTCGCGCTCGATCAGCGCCTGCAGCTCGTCGAACGTGCCGGCCTCGACCACCACCGCCTGCGGAAACAGCTTGCCCAAAGCCTCCCGCAGCGCACCTCTGAACAGCGGGTGATCATCTGCGATGACGACCCGATAACCGCTCGTATCCTCCACGCATTCCCCCGCTGGCCGACGACGCCCGCCTGTTGCCCGGACGTTGACGCGGCAATTCACGACATCCGGCGCCTGCAGCCGGAATTTCGTCTTCCGGTCGCCGAAGAGCCCGCTCCCGAAGAAAGACGTTCGGCACGTCTGTTTCCGCGGCTCACGACCTGATCGCCCGAAAATCATTTATATTGTCAACCCGCAGACCTGCGAGTGCAAGGTGGCTTGAAACCGCTGGCACGCTTCAGCACAAGTCCGTTTCGCAACCGGTCCGCGGGCAACCGTATCGTATGGTTTCCGGATGATCCCTTCGGGATCCCGGAACCCTTCTCGCCGAAAAATCCTTGATCGCGAGAAGATATTTCGGCGACCGGCATACGGTTTTCCGGCCCTAGGCCGAAAACCGTATCAGGCGGCAACTGTCGGTCGTGGCGCCTTCTGCAGGCGAGCCGGGCGAGCGCCCTCAGCCGCCCGCGCGAAGCCGGCGCAGGGCCGGCGCCAGATCGGGCAGGCGGCGCGCCAGCCAGACCGCCGTCACCACATTGCCCAGCACGAAGAGCGCGGCGATCCAGACCAGCGCCCGTCGCCCCTCGACCAGCCCGATCACCGTGGCGGCGGCCAGGAAGCCGAGCGACAGGTCGGTCAGCGTCACCACGCCCCAGGGGTCATCGATCATCCGCAGGAAGCTCGCGCCGATCGAGGCTTGCGTGCTGGCCCAGACGATCAGGCCAACGAGCGCCGCGGCGGCGAGCATGAACAGGACACGGACGAGGTTGAGAGGCGTCATGGATAGATACTAGGCGCCCATGGCCTGCAGCACCACCTCGCGCCGGTGCGCCCGCGCGCGATGCTCGACGACATAGACGCCCTGCCAGGTGCCGAGCGCGAGCCGGCCGCCCAGGATCGGGATGCCGAGCGAGCTGCCGGTGAGCATGGCCTTGATGTGCGCCGGCATGTCGTCCGGGCCTTCGCTGCGATGGATCCAGCCGGCGTTCTCCGGCGCCAGCCGGTCGAGCGCGGTGACGAGATCGGTGCGCACGTCCGGATCGGCGTTCTCCTGGATGGCGAGCGAGGCCGAGGTGTGCCGGCAGAACACGGTCAGAAGCCCCTCGCCGAGCCCGGCATCGGCGACGAAGGCGGCAGCCTCGCCGGTGATCTCCACCAGCCCGCGGCCGCGGGTTGCGACCTCCAGCGTGGCCGAGGCCCAGCGCGCGACGGCGCCGGCCGCAAGCGGGCCGCGACGGACGAGCATGCGCATCCTCCCTGCTGATGTCCACCGGCGCGCGCACCGCGGGCGCGAAACCGCGTGCCGCTCTCCCCGTCAGGTTATAGACTTTGCGCGCCGGACCGACAGCGGCGTGCGCCGCCGTCCTCGATCGAGATCCCCGCCGCCGAGACATCGCCCGCCGAGCCCCCGCCAGCCGAGACCCCGCCCATCATGTCCGCACTCATCTTCCCCGATGCCTCCGTGTTCACCGATGCGGCGATCAGCCTCGACACCCGCGCCCTCAACACCTCGATCGTCGACAAGCTGACCAGCCTGCCCGACCCCTGGACGTTTCCGCCGGCGGTGATCCGCGAGCGGCGGGCGCGCGGCCTCGGCCCTTTCCCGCTGGCGCCCAAGAGTCCGCGCGCCGAGACCATCACCATCAAGGGGCCGGGCGGCAATGTCGGGCTGCGGATGATCGCCCCGCGCGGCCAGCCGCGCGGCATCTATCTGCACATCCATGGCGGCGGCTGGACGCTCGGCGGCGCCGACCAGCAGGATCCGCAACTCGAACGCATTGCCGACTATGCCGGCTTCGTCTGCCTGTCGGTGGATTACCGGCTGGCACCCGAGCATCCCCATCCGGCCGGCCCCGACGATTGCGAGGCGGCTGCTTTGTGGCTGGTGCGCGACGGCATCCGGCGGTTCGGCACCAACCGCCTCGCCATCGGCGGCGAATCGGCGGGCGCCCACCTGTCGGTGGTCACCATGTGCCGGCTGCGCGACCGGCACGGCCTGCGCCCGTTCCGCGGCGCCAATCTGGTGGCCGGCTGCTACGATCTGGCGCTGACGCCGAGCGCCGCCAATTGGGGCAGCGAGAAGCTGGTGCTCAACACCCGCGACATCCGCATGTTCGTGCGCTGCTTCCTGGCCAATGGCGGCGGCCTGCTCGACCCCGACATCTCGCCGCTCCGCGCCAACCTCGCCGGCCTGCCGCCGGCGCTGTTCACGGTCGGCACCCGCGACCCGCTGATCGACGACACGCTGTTCCTGGCCGCCCACTGGGCGGCGGCCGGCCACCGCGCCGAGCTCGCCGTCTATCCCGGCGGCTGCCACGCCTTCACCTATTTCGCCAGCGACATGACCGAGGACAGCCTGGCGCGCAGCGAATCCTTCCTGGCCGGGCTGGGATGAGCGGGCGGCCGATCCGGTTCCAATGACGTCGCTTGATCTGCCCCCCTCACCCGCCGCTTTGCGGCGGGTGAGGGCACTCCAGGCAAACCCCGCAGCAATCGCGTCAAATCTTGTCCGGCGCCGACTGGGGCTGCGACGGGGCCGGCGGCGGGGCATCGGGCCGCAGCGTCTCCACCATCGACATGAACCGCCGGAACAGCCGCTCGACGAAGCTCATCACCCGGTCGACCTCGGCGTCGCTCGGCAGGTCGCGGCCCAGCCCCTGGCCGGGGGGCGGCTGTGGTGGGCGCTGGGCGTTGGGCAGCTCGCCCGGCGGCACCGGCGGCGGGCCGACCCGGCTCTGCTCGATCTGGCGCTCCAGGTTCGCCACCCGGGCGGCGAGGCGCTCGTTCTCGGTGGCAAGGCGGGTGATCTCGGCCTGCAGCGCCGCCCGGTCGTCGGCCACCGCCTCGCAGGTCCAGCCGGCGGCGCGACGCGCGCAATGGGAGACGGCGCCGCTGCGGGTGTCGAGCCGCATCACCCCGCCAGCGACCGGCGCGAAGCTGAAGCGGCCCGGCTCGTTGGTCCCCGGCGGCTGCTCGGCCGGCGCCACGATCTGCGGCACGCTTTGCGGCGCCTGCGCCGCGGCCGGCGCCAGACCGAGGACCGCCAGTCCGGCGAACGGCAGGCCCAGTGCCGCCATGCGAATCGAAAGACGCCCCGTCATCGCGCTTCCTCCCTCTTTCCTCGTATTATGGGGCGCGCGTGATGGCAGCAGTAGGGTGGCCGATGGTCAGACGGGTCGGCGGTCAGGCGGGCGCGAACGGCCGGCGGCCGGCGGCCAGCGCGTCGGCCAGCAGGTCGAGCCGGTCCTGCCCCCAGAACACCTCGCCACCCCGCACATAAGAGGGCGAGCCGAACACATCGAGGTCGAGCGCCCGGCGGCCGTTCTCGGCATAGGCGGCGTTCACCGCCTCGGTTTGGGCCTCTTCGACGAGCGCCGCGCCATCGAGGCCGAACTTGCGGGCGATCGCCTCCAGCGTCGCGGGATCGGCAAGGTTCTCCTCGCGCGCCCACACGCCCTCGAACAGCCGCTGCACCAGCGCGCCGGTGTCGGCATCGGCGGCGTCCGCCGCGATGACGAGGCGGTCGGCCAACCCGACGTCGAACGGCCAATGCGTCGGCTGGAGATTGAGCGGCACGCCGCGCTTCAGCCGCCAGCGCTGCAGCTCGACCAGCCGGTAGCGCTGGCGCACCGGGTGGCGCTTGGCCAGCGGCAGCCCGCCCGTCGCCTCGAACACCGGGCCGAGGTGGACCGGCCGGTACACCAGCCGCACGCGGTAGCGGTCGGCAATGTCGAGCAGGTGGCCATGGCCGAGATAGGCCCAGGGCGAGACGAGCGAAAAGAAATATTCGACGGTGTCGGGCATGGTGCGGTCCGGGACACGGAGACGGAAAGGCGGGCGGCGCCAGTCTAGATCATTCTCGCGCGCGGCGCCGATCCGGGGTCTACGGACCTTCGCGAATCACGCCCCGCGGGTCGCCGTCACTGGCTGGCCCACAGGATGCGGGCGATCCAGGCGACGTCCTCGCGGCTGTAGCCGAGATCGGCGTGCTCGGGATTGAGCGACTTCAGCTCCAGGGTCTTGGCGGACAGGCGCTTGAGCTCCTTGGCCATCACCTCGCCGTTCTTGAGCCGGACCACCACCCGGTCGCCCCGGCGCACCGGCGAGTTGGGCGAGACGATCACCACGCAGCCGTCGCGGTAGGCCGGCGCCATGGAATCGCCGGTGATCTCCAGCGCATAGGCGTTCTCGTCGCCGATCGCCGGAAACTCCACCGCGTCCCAGCCGGCACCCACCGGAAACCCGGCATCGTCGAAAATGCCGCCCTCGCCGGCCTGGGCCAGACCGATCAGCGGCACGGTGCGCCGCGTCGTCGAGATGCCCGACAGCAGCGACATGAAGGCATCGACGCTCTCGCCGGTTGCCGACAGGATCTTGGCGATCGACTCGGTCGAAGGCCAGCGCGGCCGCCCGTCCGAGGTGATGCGCTTGGACCGGTTGAACGTCGTGGGATCGAGGCCGGCCCGCTTGGCCAAGCCCGAGGTCGACAGGCCATGCCGCTCGGCGAGCTTGTCGATTGCGGCCCAGATCTCCCCATGGGTCAGCACGGCTTCCTCCGCAACGGCTTCTTGGCTTTCTTTCCAGTATAAGGACTTCCGTCTTAATGTCCACGTTCCGGACGCGCGCAATGGGATTGTTGCCCTTTGAAAGTCCTTTTCATATTATGAAAGACATCGCGGCATCTTCGAAATCGCGGCCACAACCCAGGGAAATCCACAGCCCCGCCGCCGCAGCCAGACCGGGTCTGCGACCGCTCGGGCCGCCGGACGGGGCGCGGGACTCCGCCAAGCCGCCTGCCTTGCCCGCGCGAATTGCCTTGGAGCGTCATCCGTTCCGGCCGCGCCGGATCGCGCGCTCCAAGTTTCTGAGAACCCGCATTCTCTTGCGCAAAACCGGTTCCCACTTTTGCGGAGAATGCTCTCGCGTGCGCCGATCCGGTTGAACCGGGCGGACGCTCCAAGTTCTTGGTTTGTCGCATTCTCTTGCGCAAAACCGGTTCCCACTTTTGCGGAGAATGCTCTCGC
>NZ_VWPL01000034.1 GCF_008630065.1 Blastochloris sulfoviridis | reverse complement strand
GCCCTCATCGCCATCGCCCGAAAGCTCCTGACCATCCTCAACGCCATGATTCGAGACAACAAACCCTGGCGAGACCCCAAAGCCGCATGACAGTTGCTCGCGCGCGCTTTGCGCGCTTGCCCGGGACGGCAACCTCTCCCCCGCGTCATCCCGCCTACAGGTCATCCAGCCGGTTGGCGCTGGGCTTGAGCTCCAGCGGCCGCGCTGCGCTCTGCAGCGCGAAGCCGGCCGCACCCGTGGCGTCCGGTCGGCGCGCCGCCACCAGCATCGACGGATCGAGCCGGCGCTTGTCGTCGAGGTCGTAGACGTCCTCGCGAAAATGTGCGGTGCCGTCGGCGGTGCCCCAGCCGGTGAGATAGATCCACACCACCGGCATCGCGTTGGTGAGCCGGATGTCGGTGCGCCGGCCGGTGGCGATCGCCGCGTCGATCTGCTTGCGCTCCCAGCCCGGCGTATCCGTGAGCAGCCAGGCCGCGAGGTCGCGGACATTGCCGACGCGCACGCAGCCATGCGAGTGGAAGCGGTAGTCGGAGCGGAACAGGTCGCGCCGCGGCGTGTCGTGCATGTAGACCGAATAGCTGTTCGGCATGTCGATGCGCAGGAAGCCCAGCGAATTCGACGCGCCGGAATCCTGGCGGACGCTGAAATTGACCGGGCCGTTCGGGTTCACCGTGCGCGGATCGATCTCGCGGCCGGACCCATCGATCAGCCGCATGTTGGCGCGGGCGAGATAGGCGGGGTCGCGCGCCAGCTTGGGCAGGATCTCCTTCTTGACGATGGAGAGCGGCGCCGTCCAGGTCGGGTTGAGATTGACCGCCGTGATGCGGGCCACCAGTTCCGGCGAGGCGTTCTCGGGCCTGCCGACCACCGCCGGAAAGCGCCGCGCCACCTGGCCGCCGTCCACCGCCTCCACCGCCGCCGCGGCGAGGTTCACCGCCACGTAGCGCTGGGCGAACACGAAGTCGCGCTCGGCGAGGCGGGCCAGCGAGGCTTCGAGCTGGCGCACCCGCTCGGCCGCCGGCACGTTGAGCGCCTTCAGGGTCATCGGCCCGACCGCGCCGGTGGTGGTGAGCCCGTGGCGAAGCTGGAAGCGGCGCAGCGCCTCCTCCAGCTCCATGTCGAACGCGCCGTCCCCGGCGGCCTCGGGCGCGAGGTCGCCGGAGGCGGCCAGCCGCTGGCGCAGCACCGTCACCGCCGGCCCGGTGGCGCCGAGCGCCAGCGTGGTGCCTGCGGGCGGCGGCGGCACGCGCGGCCAGCCGCCGCGGCTGGCGATGTCGCGATAGAGCATCAGCGCGCGCTCGGTGGCGCGCAGGCTGTCGGGCGAGAAGGTGGGGATGGGCGACTGCGAGACGGTGACCTGCTCGGGGCCGTCGGTGCGGGGCGGCGCCGGCGGGCGCGGCTGCGGCACGATCGGCGCCGAAGGCTGCACGACGGCCGCCGTCTCGGGCGCGGCCACGCGCGAATCGATGGTGTCGGTCTGGAAGCCGTCGGCGGCCAGCGGCGCCAGGGCATTCCACTGGGCGCGCGACGGCAGCGCCCAAACGACCAGCGCCAAGGTGATCGGCGCTCCGGCGATCAGCGCCGCGAGCGGCAGGGTGCAGGCAAGACGGCGGAACGGAACCATGGCCTGGGTCTCGGCGGAATGAAGGTCGGGCAGAAAACGCCCCCGAATCCGAAGGTCGCCAGCAGAGCCGATTCGGTTCGAACGCGCGCGCTGTTTCCTGCACTTTCCGGCTGATCAAGCCGGGGTTCCGAAAACCAAGGCGACGACTTGAGGCGTCGACGCGCGCTCGCCGGCCGTTCCGTCACATGCAGGTACGCTCCAGGTCTTCCAGCATCTCCAGCGTCTCCTGGTCGTCGATCTCTTCCAGGATCTCGCGGAGCGTCGGCAGATAATTGTGCAGCACGCGCAGGTCGTCGAGTCCCCGGCCGTGGGCGAGCGCCCGCTGCTGGCGGAAATAGCCCCAGAACGGGTTGTCGCTCGTGGCGACGTAGTCCTCGATCCGCGCCATCGCCAGGCGGGTCTTGCCGTCGCAATCGATGTTCTTGAATGTTACGTAACGGTCGGTACGCTGATCCATCTTGGCCCCTTTGGGAAGTTGCCGATCGGCTAGCAAGCTCCGTGCCGTTACGGCCGAAAAGTCACAGGATATGCCCGCCGTCGCCCCGGCCAAGCGGCGCAAGCCGGGACGACGGATCTCACTCGTCATCCCGGGCAAGCAGCGAAGCTGCGCGACCCGGGATCGTGAGGGGCGGTGGAGCTGCCCGGCAGGCGGCCCGCCCGGGGGGCGCGCCGTGTCGGAAAGCCTACGCGGCCTGCGAGCCGCGGCCGGCAAGAACGCGGATCAGCGCCACGGCGTCGGGCGGCGGGGCACGCTCGATGCGGCGGTAGACCCGGCCGTCCGGCGTGCGGGTCATCAGGCCGGAATCGATCATGTCGCGTCGCAGAAGCGCGTAGTCGCCGAAGGCGTGCTGGTCGAGCAGCAGGAGGTTGATTTCGCGCTCGGCGAAGTCGCGCCGCGCCGGGATGCGCGACCACAACACCCACAGGCAGGTCTGCTGCTGGTTGAACTTCTTCGGCCAGCGCACGAGCCGCCCGGCGTCGTCGAACAGCCGGGCGAGCCGCTCGATACGCCTGAAATCGATCGCCGGCGGGGGCGGCGCCGGTTGGACGATCGGCTGCTCAAGGCGCTCGTGCGCCTCGAACTGGGCGCGGAAGTGCTGGAAGTTCTTCCAGCCGGCGCCGCGCGCCAGCATGTTGAGCAGCTCGACATGGCCGGGCGGCGCCTCGCGGCTGTCGAGCTGGCTCTTCAGCGCGCGGGCAAGCGCGGAGATATCCTCCGCGTGGAACGGAAAGATCGGTCTGGACATCGCTGATCCCCTTCGTGCCAATCCGGGATCGGAGCGTCGTGGCCGCCGGCTTGCGACACGGGCACGGGGTGCGCGGTGTCGATCGGACGAAAGATGGCAGGTTCAGCTTCCCTTGCGGGACGGCGACGCCTCGGTGAACTGCCGACCGGGGGCGGATATAGGCGCGTGCCGCGCCGGCCGCAAGGGAATCGGCTCCCAGCTCGCTGACAGCCGCCTGACGGGCTGGGTCAGTCCGCCGTCAGCCGCTCTGTGCGAGGGTTTTCTTCGGGATCACCGGGGGCCCTCGGGATCACCGGGGGCCCTGCGGCGTTGATGAACGCACGAGGGGGTCCAACCGGAAATCCCAGGAGGATGTCATGACACACAGCCTTTCGAAGATCGCAGTCCGTGCGACGGCACCCATTGCCCTGCTCGGCGCGGCGCTGCTGATGGCCGTCCCGGCCGGCGCCCAGGGAGGCATGGGCGGCGGGATGGGTGGCGGCACCGGCTTGGGCCCGGTCGGCCAGACCTGCACGGCCGATCTCGCCAAATACTGCGCCAAGGTTCCGCACGGCTCCGGCGAGGCGCGCGCCTGCCTCGAAGCCAACCGCGACAAGCTGTCGGCGGACTGCCGCACCGCGCTCGACAACACTGGCGGTGGCCGCGGCATGGGCCGCAACCGGCAGAATTGATCGGGTGCGGCCGGCCCGCCCGTCCGGACCCGAGCCCGGACGGGCGAGTCGAACTCTCTCTGGTCGTCCCCGGCGACCGCCGAAGGCGGTCGGGAAGGGGACCCATGACCGCGCCGCGCGAAGCAGATGCGTTGTTGGGGTGCCGGCGTTGATGCGCCGCTCTCCGGCTGTCGTGGATCGTGGGTTCCCTTCCCTAGAGCGTTATCCGATCTGACTGCATCAGATCGGATAACGCTCTAAGTTTCTGGTTTGTCGCATTTTCTTTCGCACAACCGGTATCCACTTGTGCGGAAAATGCTCTAGCATCGCTGTCGCGATGCTCGCCGGGAACGACGAGGGGTCGTCCCCGGACACGGCGAAGGGCCGCCCCTGCTACCCCGCCACCAGGATATGCAGCCGGCGCGGCCCGTGGGCGCCGAACACCAGCCGCTGCTCGATGTCGGCGGAGCGCGACGGGCCGGTGATCCAGTTGACGTTGCGCGGCATCACCAAGGGCCCGTAATGGGCGCGCAGCGCGTCCCACACCGTCTCGTAGTCGCCCACCACGTCGTCGGCCGCCAGCACCACGATGTGGGTGTCGGGCAGGAAGTTGAGCGTGGTCGGGTTGTTCGGCCCCGACAGCAGCACCAGCGTGCCGGACTCGGCGACCGCGGCGAAGGCGAACGACACCGCGGCGAGGTCGCCGCCGTCGGAGGGGCCAAGCCCGATCTCCAGCGCCGGCTCGGCGTGCCAGGGCAGCGCGGCAAGCCTGGGGTCGGCGCCCATCCGCACCTGCAGCGGCAGATTGTGGGCGCGCAGCACGGCGCTGATGGCGGCCGGCACCGCGTTCAAACTCGCCAGCGGCTCGACCGTGGCGCCGGCAGCAGTCGCCTGGTCGCGAAACAGCGCAAGACGGCCCGCGCGGTCGAGCTGGCCGCGCGCCGGGATCGGCCCGCGCGGATGGCTGGCAAGCCGCGACGCCACCACGTCGCGCCGCAGCTCCTCGAACGCCGCGGCATCGAGCGCGTGGCGCAGCGTGCCCAGCACGCGGTCGCGGCTGGTGGCGCGCGGCGGCCGGTTGACCGGCTTGAGGGTGGGGGCGGACTCGCTGTCGCTCATCGGGCGGCCCTCCGGCGTGCCTTGACGTGCTGTTTCCAGGCGGCCTGGAAGGTGGTGCCGGCCGGCGCCGGCAGGTCGCGCTGGGAGGTCCAGCCGCCGGCGAACGGCAGCCAGCGCAGCCGGCCGCGGCCGAAGGCGAGAAGGCGCAAGAGCGCCACGCCGAGCCGGCTCGCCGGCCGGTAGAGCCAGCCGCGCCGTGCGAAATAGGCCCAGGCGTCGAGGGCGTAGCGCTCGGCCAGCGGCATCTGGCTCTTCTCGAACTGCCGCTCGCGCCAGTGCCGCATCATCTTCGGCAGCGGAATGCGCATCGGGCAGACCTCCTCGCAGCGGCCGCAGAAGGTCGAGGCGTTGGGCAGGTGGCCGGCCTGATGGATGCCGATCAGCGTTGGCGTCAGCACCGCGCCCATCGGCCCGCCATAGACCCAGCCATAGGCGTGGCCGCCGACCCGCTGATAGACCGGGCAGTGGTTGAAGCAGGCGCCGCAGCGGATGCAGCGCAGCATCGGCTGGAACGGCGTGCCGAGCATGCGCGAGCGGCCGTTGTCGAGCAGCACGACGTGATATTCGCCCGGCCCGTCGGGATCGGCGGCGCGCCGCGGCCCGGTCGAGAACGTGGTGTAGACCGCCTGCTCCTGGCCGGTGGCCGAGCGCGCCAGCACGCGCAGGAGCGTGGTGGCGTCCTCCAGCGTCGGCACCACCTTCTCGATCGAGGCCAGCACGATGTGGGCCTTCGGCAGCGTCTGCGTCAGGTCGCCATTGCCCTCATTGGTGACGATCACCGAGGTGCCGGTCTCGGCGATCAGAAAATTGGCGCCGGTGATGCCGACATCGGCGGCGAGGAAGCGCTCGCGCAGGATGCCGCGCGCCTCCGCCAGCATGGTCGCCGCCTCGTCGAGATTGCGCTCCTTGGGCAGATGGGTGTGGACGCGGCGGAAGTCGGCCTCCACCTGCTCGCGCGTCAGATGCACCGCCGGGGCGATGATGTGCGAGGGCATCTCGCCGCGCAGCTGGATGATGTATTCGCCGAGATCGGTCTCGACCGGGGTGACGCCGTTCTGCTCCAGGTGCTCGTTGAGCGCGATCTCTTCGGAGATCATGCTCTTGCCCTTGGTGGCGGTCCTGGCGCCGAGCCGCTTGCAGATGTCGAGCACGATGGTGCGCGCATCCTCTGCGGTTGCCGCCCAGTGCACGTGGCCGCCGGCCTGGACCACCTTGTCCTCGAAGGCGGTGAGATAGAGGTCGAGATGGGCCAGCGTGTGGTCCTTGATGTCGCGCGCGGCGTCGCGCAGCGCCTCGAACTCGGGCAGGCGCTCGGTGGCGGCTCTGCGGCGGCCGATGAAATTGGCCTCCAGGTTGCGCATCGATGTCTGCAGCGGCGCATCGGCGAGCGCCTGCCGGGCATTGGCCTTGAAGGCCGGGGAGGTGATGCGGACAGCCACGGCGCTAGCTCCGGTCCGGTTCGCCGATCGCCGGCTCGTGGCCCATGCCGGCCAGCATCTCGGCGACGTGGCGGGCCTGGACCTGCCGGCCCTCGCGCTGCATGCGGCCGGCGATGTGCATCAGGCAGCCGAGATCGCCGGCCACCACCATCGGCGCGCCGGTGGCGGCGATGTTGGCGGTCTTGCGGTCGGCGATGGCCGCGGAAATCTCGGGATACTTGACGCTGAACGCGCCGCCGAAGCCGCAGCAGGCCTCGGTGTCGGCCATCTCGGCCAGCGTCAGGCCGACCACGTGGCTCAAGAGCTTGCGCGGCTGGTCCTTGATGCCGAGCTCGCGCAAGCCGGCGCAGCCGTCATGATAGGTGACGGTGCCCTCGTAGATCGCCTGGATGCGCTCGACCTTCAGCACGTCGACCAGGAACGACGTCAGCTCGAACGTCCGGGCGCTGAAGCGGCCGGCCCGCGCCTGCCATTCGGCGTCGTCGAACAGCTCGACATAGTGCGTCTTCATCATGCCGGCGCACGAGCCGGACGGCACCACCACATAGTCGTAGGGTTCGAACGCCTCGATCACCTGCCGCGCCAGATCGCGGGCGGTGGCGCGGTCGCCGGCGTTGAAGGCGGGCTGGCCGCAGCAGGTCTGGCGCGGCACCTCGACGCTGCAGCCGGCATCCTCCAGGAGCTTGGCGGCAGCGAAGCCGACACGCGGCCGCATCAGGTCGACAAGGCAGGTGACGAACAGGCCGACGCGCGGCTGCGCCGGGGTCTGCGAATTCATGCGGGTCTCTCCCGGGGGCGACGTCTGCGCCGCACAGCACTCCCGTGCCGCCCGCGGCGTGGCGGACTGTGACGGAACGCCTTCAGGCATGCAAGGCCACACGCCCCGCGCTCACCGAAGGTCAAGCCCGGTGCACGCCGAAGGCGGCGCGGTGGCCAGCGCGGGTTGATCGGTGCGGGTTGGTCCGTTCGCGATGATCGGAGCGCGGCGGCCCGTGCGTGGCGGTCAGTGCGCGTTGGCCTTGGACTTCTTCTTTTTCTTCGCCGGCGGTGCCGGCTCCAGCGTCACGCTCACCGGATTGGGAGAAAGCTGGGGCTGCGTCTCATAGGTGCTGTCGCTGCTGCAACTCATAGGTGCTGTCGCCGCTGCCCGACGCGACCCAGCCGACCTCGACCGACTGGTCGAGGAAGCCCGGCTTGCCGACGGTGACCACATATGCTCGGCGCCGGGCGGAACCTTGATCGTGCAGGGCGTCGCCGCGCAGCTCTCGCCGCTCGACACCCGGGCCTGCGCGCCGGCCGGCTCCGAGGTGACCTGAAGCTCGGTCGCCGACGACCCGAAGACGCCGGTGCCGTCGAAATCCGTTCCCGTCCCGTCGCACCCGCCCAAAGCGAGCGCCGCCGCTGCGACCATCCCCGCACCGAACCGTATGCCATGACCCCACTGCACGCTGTCATGGCAAGGGATGCCGGAAAATCAAGCGAGTCAATCAGAGGTTCTGTAGCCGAATTGTCACGATCAACAGCTTCTGTGCGCTGAAGCAGGAAGGGGTTGCCGTTTGTAGTGAGGGCGGGGCATTCTTCCGCGCATTCGACGCGTCAGGCGGGACGCGGGCGAGGCTGCGGTTCGTCTTCCGATGCCTGTTGTGGTTGCAGGGGCGCCGCGGGCGGGTGCCGCGGCCCTTCGCCGGACGATGGATCGACGCAGGCCGCAACAAGGGAGGCGATTGGTGACGGGAGCAGTAGCGATCGGCGAGGAACGGACGCTCGCGGCCCATCCGTTGCGCACCGCCGTCCTCAACGAGGTCCATGCGCGGCCCTTCACCTTGATGGAGACGCCGCGGCGGGTGCTGCATTTCACCTTCCTCACCGACGTCGAGCACGCCCAGGCCGACCGCGTGGCGCTGGCGCGCTACCTCTCCGCGCGCGGCATCGACCCGCCAAAGGCCGACTTAAAATATTATCGCGCCATGCTCGGGGCGACGCTGCTGCGCTGGGAGCAGCACGCCGAATTCACCACCTACACCTGGGATCTGCCCTCGGAGGGCCTGGCCGGCGTGCCGGTGCCGTTCCATCCGCCGGCGTCCGACATGTCGGACCCGATGCGGCTGGTGCCGCAGCCGGGGCCGCTCCTGGTGGCGGCCGACCTGCATCTGATCGCCGATGCCGGCGCCGGCATCGCGCCCGAGCGGCTGTTCGACCGCACCAGCCTGGCGCGCTCGGTGGTCTATGGCGGGGCGGCCGAGATCGCCACCGACTTCCTGCTCGATCCGGCCGGCTACATCCGCATCCTGGTGCTCGACCGGGCGCTGGGGCCGGCGCGCGCCGGGTCGCTGGTGCAGCGCCTGCTCGAAATCGAGACCTACCGCACGCTGGCGCTGCTCGGCCTGCCGGAGGCCCAGCGGGTGACGCCGCAGGTGCGCCGCATCGAGCGCGCGCTGGCCGACCTCACCGAATCGATGCGCATGACCGAGGGTCTTGCCTCCAACCACCAGCAACTCGACCGCCTCATCACCCTGTCGTCAGAGATCGAGGCCGCCGCCGCCGCGAGCTCCTACCGGTTCGGCGCGTCGCGGGCCTACAACGACATCCTGCTGCAGCGGCTCCAGGCCGTCGACGAGCAGCCGGTGGCCGATTTCCCGACCTGGGCGTCGTTCCTGTCCCGCCGCATGGCGCCGGCGCTGCGCACCTGCCAGGCCATCGCCGACCGGCAGGCCGACCTGTCGGTCAAGCTCGCCCGCGCCGCCGGCCTGTTGCGCACCCGCGTCGACATCGACGTGCAGCGCCAGAACCTCGAAGTGCTCGAATCGATGAACCGCCGCTCGCGGCTGCAGCTCCGCCTGCAGCAGACGGTCGAGGGGCTGTCGATCGCCGCCGTGAGCTACTACGTCGTCGGGCTGATCAGCTATCTCGCCAAGGGCATCTACGATTTCGGCGTGCCGATCTCGCCCGGCCTCATCACCGCCGCGGCGGTGCCGATCGTCGTGCTGGTGCTGTGGCGCCTCGTCTCGCGCATCCGCAAGAAGCACTCCGAACACGAGGGGTGATGGGCTTTCCCCTCACACCGCCGGGCGGAAGGCCGCGCACACGGCCGGGTCGGTGTCGATGCGGGAGGCACCGATCAGGTCGAGGCAGTAGGGCACGGCCGGGAACACCGCCATCAGGCACATCCGGATCGAGGCCGGGCGGCCGGGCAGGTTGATGATCAGGCTGGCGCCGCGGGTGCCGGCGATCTGGCGCGACAGGATGGCGGTCGGCACCTGCTCCAGGCTTTTCCGCCGCATCAATTCGCCGAAGCCCGGCAGCTCCTTGACGATCGCCGCCGCGGTGGCCTCGGGCGTCACGTCGCGCGGCGCCGGGCCGGTGCCGCCGGTGGTCAGGATCAGGTCGCAGCACTCGCGGTCGGCGAGGTCGATCAGGGTGTCGCGCACGCTCTCGAAGCCGTCGGGGATGATTCGCACCACCCGCTGCCACGACGAGACGATGACCTCGTTGAGGAAGCTGGCGATCGCCGGCCCGCCCTCGTCCTCATAGAGGCCCTTGGCGGCGCGGTCGGAGACGGTGACGATGCCGATGCGGGCGATCATGGCGGGCCTCCTTGATGGCGGGCGAGCGGGCCTCTAGACCACTTTTCGCGAAACGTGGGAACGGCATTCGCCAACAGCGCATGAAAACCATTCTTCTCATCGGCATCGGCGCCGGCAATCCCGACCACCTCACCGTCCAGGCGATCGAGGCGCTCAACGCCGCCGACGTGTTCTTCGTCGTCGACAAGGGGGCGCGCACCGCCGACCTGATCCGGCTGCGCGAGGCGATCTGCGCCCGCTTCATCCGCGAACCGCGCTACCGCGTGGCGACGATCGCCGACCCCAAGCGCGACCGCGCGCCCGCCGACTATCTGGCCGCCGTCGAGACCTGGCACCAGGAGCGCGCGGAGGCCTACGAATCCGCCATCGCCAAGGAGCTTGAGGACGGCCAGACCGGCGCCTTCCTGGTCTGGGGCGAGCCCGCGCTCTACGACAGCACCATCCGCATCCTCGACAAGGTGCTGGCGTGCGGGCGCACGGCGTTCGAATGCCGGGTGATCCCCGGCATCAGCGCGGTGCAGGCGCTGGCGGCGGCGCACCGCATCGCGCTCAACACCATCGGCGGCGCGGTGCACGTCACCACCGGCCGGCGGATCGCCGAGGCGGTCGCAACCGGCGCCGACACCATCGTCGTGATGCTCGACGACGGCGCCTCGCTGGAGGCCTTCCCCCGCCGGGACTTCGACATCTTCTGGGGCGCCTATCTCGGAACGCCCGACGAGGTGCTGGTGGCGGGGCCGGCGAGCGAGGTGACCGACGACATCCTCCGCCTGCGCGCCGAGCGCCGGCAGGCCAAGGGCTGGATCATGGACACCTATCTGCTGCGCCGCCGCCCGGTCAGCGCTTGAGCCGCTCGAACGGGGCGCTGATGCGCACCTTCAGCCCCTCCGGCTCCCAGTCCTGGGTGATAGTGGCGCCGAGCTGCGCGGCCACCGCACGCTCCGACAGGATGGTGCCGAAGCCCTTGCGGGTGGGCGGCCGCCCCACCGGCGGCCCGCCCCGCTCCTTCCAGGTGATGCAATAGGCGTCGGGCGTCGCCTCGCAGGCCATCGTCACCTGGCCCTCGGGCACCGACAGCGCGCCGTACTTCACGGCATTGGTGGCGAGCTCGTGCACCAGCAGCGCCAGCGCGGTGGCGGCGTGGATGCCGGTCGGATGGTCCGATCCGGAGACCTCGATCCGGGCGCCGCCATCCTCCTGATAGGCGGCGAGCAGCGTCTCCAGCAGGCCGAGCACGCTGGTCTCGTTGGGATCCTCGCGCTTCGCTCCGCCCGAGGGCTGGACGTAGTCGTGCGCCCGCGCCAGCGCCTCGATGCGCGAGCGCACCGCGTCGGCGAACGGCCGGGCGAGCGGATCGGCCCGCGCCGACAGCGTCACCAGGCTGTTGACCACCGCGAAGATGTTCTTGATGCGGTGCGACAGCTCGCGGGCGATCAGCTCGCGCTGCTCCTCGGCCACCTTGAGGTCGTGAATGTCGGTGCAGGTGCCGAACCAGCGCTCGATCTCGCCGGTTTCGTTGCGCATCGGCAATGCGCGGCCGAGCGTCCAGCGGTATTGGCCGTCATGGCGCCGCAGCCGAAACTCGATGTCGAACGGCTCGCCGCTGGCCAGCGCGTGGTGCCAGCCCTGCTCAACCCGCGTCTCGTCGTCCGGGTGGAGGAGTGCCCGCATCTCGTCGATGTCGGTGCTGCCGTGCGCCGTGCCTGTGTATTCGTACCACCTGTCATTGTAGTAGTCGCTGCGGCCGTCCGGCAGCGCCGACCACACCATCTGCGGCATGGTGTTGAGGATTTCGCGCCAGCGCCGCTCGTTCTGGGCGAGCAGCTCCTCGGTCCGCTTGCGGTTGGTGATGTTGCGCACCGTGCCGACGAGGCGCCTGGGCGCAGGCAGCCCGGGTGCGGCCTCGCCCTTCTCGGTCTGGCCGGTTGCCGCCACCCACAGCATCTCGCCGTCCGGGCGCAGGATGCGGAACTCGTGCTGGAACAGGCCCTCGCCGTCAGGCTCGAACGCGGCGCGCAACAGGCGGTCGGCCTTCGCCCGGTCGGCGGGATGCACGCGGGCCAGCCACCCGGCATAGGGGATCGGCGCGGCGTCCGGCACGGCGAGAAGCGTCCGGCAGGAGTCCGAGCAGGTGACCTTGCCGTCCGGCCGGTCGAGCCACCACAGGCCGAGCCCGGTGGCTTCGACGGCGAGCGTGAGCATTTCCTCCGCCTCGGTTCGGCGCAGCACCTCGGCGCGCAGGTCGATCTCGCCCTCCACCAGCGCCGCGAAGTCCTCCAGCGTGGTGAGCGCATCCTGCGACCAGACGCGCGGGCTGACGTCGATGGCGCACAGCGCGCCCAGCACGTGGCCCTTGGGGGTGCGCACCGGCACGCCGAGATAGGCGACGATGCCGAGCTCGAGCATGGCCGGGTTCTGCGCCACCACCGGGTGGACGAAGGCATTGTCGACCCGGAAGGGGGCGTCGTGGGCGACGACGTGGCGGCAGAAGGCGTGGCTGAGCGGCGTTTCGCGCCGGCTGGCCCAGGGCTCGCCGAGGCCGAAGGCGCTCTTGAAGAACTGCCGGCGATTGTCGACCAGCGAGAACAGCGAGATCGGCACGCCGAGCGTGCGCGCCACCATGCGGGTCAGCCGGTCGAACCGCTCCTCGGTCTCCGAGTCGAGGAGGCCGGTTTCGGCCAGTGCCTCCAGCCGGTTGCGAGCCTCCATCGCACGCGCCCTGCACGCCGCGGCCTCGCGAGAGTCCACGCTATCCTGAGTGTCCGGGGTACCGCGGCTGTCGGCAACTCGGCTGTCGGCAACTCGGCTGTCGGCCTCACGGCTGTCGGCCTCGCGGCTGTCGGCCTCGCGGCCATCGGCCGCCTGCGCCACACTGCCGGGGTACGAGCATTCGTTCTCACTCATATATCACCCGCGCTCTACTTGAAGCAGAAAAATGCGTTCTCGTAGATGCAATCCGGTACACATTCCCCCTCGCGGAACAGCCGCCAGATTTGCACGTCAGTGATTGGTCTCCCAGCCCCCGGTTCAGGTTCATCATTGTGAACAAGGCAGCGCGCAGAGGGAAGCCGAATGCGACAGTTGCGCCCGGTCACAATATCTTGTCTGCGCCGGCCTGCCGGCACGCCCTGCCGTAAGGGCAGGGCGTGCAATCTTTCGACGCCTCGGGCGTCGTCAGCGCTTCAGCGACTTCAGATCCCGCACCGCGCCGCGCGCGGCCGATGTGGTCATCGCCGCATAGGCCTGCAGCGCCGCCGACACCACGCGGTTGCGGTCCTTGGGCTGCCACGCCGCCTCGCCGCGCGCGTCCATCGCCGCCCGGCGGCGGGCGATCTCGGCCTCAGGGACGGCAAGCCGGATGGCGCGGCTCGGGATGTCGATCTCGACGCGATCGCCATCCTCGACCAGCGCGATCAGCCCGCCTTCGGCCGCCTCCGGCGAGACGTGGCCGATGGAGAGGCCCGAGGTGCCGCCGGAGAACCGGCCGTCGGTGATCAGCGCGCAGGCTTTGCCGAGCCCCTTCGACTTGATGTAGCTGGTCGGATACAGCATCTCCTGCATGCCGGGGCCGCCGCGCGGCCCCTCGTAGCGGATCACCACCACGTCGCCCGCCTGGATCCTGCCGCCGAGAATGCCGGCGACCGCGTCGTCCTGGCTTTCGAACACCTTGGCCGGGCCTGAGAAGGTGAGGATCGAGGCGTCGACGCCCGCGGTCTTCACGATGCAGCCGTCGGTGGCGAGGTTGCCCGACAGCACCGCGAGGCCGCCGTCCTTCGAGAAGGCGTGCTCAAGGTCGCGGATCACGCCCTTCTCGCGGTCGAGGTCGACGGCGTCGAAGCGCGCCGCCTGGCTGAAGGCGACCTGGGTCGGCACGCCGCCGGGGGCTGCGCGGTAGAAGGTCTGCACCGCCTCGCTCGTGGTGCGGCGCACGTCCCAGTGCTGAAGCGCGGCGCTTAAGGTTTCGGCGTGGACGGTGCGGGTCGAGGTGTCGATCAGCCCGGCGCGGTCGAGCTCGCCGAGAATGGCCATGATGCCGCCGGCGTGGTGGACGTCCTCGACATGCACGTCGGCCACCGAGGGCGCCACCTTGCACAGGCACGGCACCCGGCGCGACAGCCGGTCGATGTCCTCCATGGTGAAGTTCACGCCGGCCTCGGCGGCGGTGGCCAGCAGGTGCAGCACGGTATTGGTCGAGCCGCCCATGGCGATGTCGAGCGTCATGGCGTTCTCGAACGCCGCGAAGGTGGCGATGGCGCGGGGCAGCACCGAGGCGTCGTCCTGCTCGTAGTGGCGCCGCGCGAGATCGACGATGAGGTGGCCGGCCTCGACGAACAGCCGCTTGCGGTCGGCGTGGGTCGCCACCACCGTGCCGTTGCCGGGCAAGGACAGGCCGAGAGCCTCGGTGAGGCAGTTCATCGAATTGGCGGTGAACATGCCCGAGCACGAGCCGCAGGTCGGGCAGGCCGATCGCTCGATCACCGCCACGTCGGCGTCCGACACCGTGTCGTTGCCGGCGGCGATCATGGCGTCGATCAGGTCGACCTTGTGCGCCTTGCCGGCCAGCGTCACCTTGCCGGCCTCCATCGGCCCGCCGGAGACGAACACCGCGGGGATGTTGAGCCGCATCGCCGCCATCAGCATGCCCGGCGTGATCTTGTCGCAGTTGGAGATGCACACCATGGCGTCGGCGCAGTGCGCGTTGACCATGTACTCCACGCTGTCGGCGATCAGGTCGCGCGAGGGCAGGCTGTAAAGCATGCCGCCATGGCCCATGGCGATGCCGTCGTCGATGGCGATGGTGTTGAACTCCTTGGCCACGCCGCCGGCCGCCTCGATCTCGCGGGCGACGAGCTGGCCCATGTCCTTCAGGTGGACGTGGCCGGGCACGAACTGGGTGAAGGAGTTGACCACCGCGATGATCGGCTTGCCGAAGTCGGCGTCCGTCATGCCGGTGGCGCGCCACAGGCCGCGGGCGCCCGCCATGTTGCGGCCATGGGTTGAGGTCCGGGAGCGATACTGAGGCATAGTCATTCCAATCCGAAGCGCGAGGCCGCGCACCATGCCCCCAACCGCCGGACGGGGCAACGTCGTGATGGACGCGCCGGCCGGAGCCCTCTTCTTCCCCTCTCCCACAAGGCGCTGCGTCATTCAGGGATCTGATTTATTCATTAAATGCCAATAGATTAGCGGGCGGCCCGCGCGGGTTTCGTCGAGAACACCGCAGATGGGCAGGTACCGGTGGCCACAGGATTGAACTCGTCATGCCCGCGCTTGTCGCGGGCATCCACGACTTAAAAATATATTTGGAAACAAAGACGTGGATGGCCGGGACAAGCCCGGCCATGACGACGGCGGGTCTTGGGCAAACGCCTCAGACCCAAGTCTCGCGACAAGAGACCGCGTTTCGGCTCGATCTCGCCACCTTGGCAATTCAGATCCGTGAACGCCGCAACCCGCAAGGGGAGAGAAGAGCGCGGCTCCGGGCCGCGGATGTTCCGAGCGGATCAACTGGAAACCGCATAACACCTTGCGGCCCCGGACCCGTTTCGCGGCGGGCTTTGCCATTGTTTCGCCCGGGCCGGCGCGCTAGACGGGGGCAGCCGGCTATGTTGGCATTGGATTACCTTCCGGCGCGCATCGGAGACTGATTTGGACCGGATTCGCATCAGGGGCGGACACCCGCTCAACGGCACCATCCCGATTTCCGGGGCCAAGAACGCCGCCTTGCCGCTGATGATCGCGAGCCTGCTGACCGACGACATCCTGATTCTCGACAATGTGCCGCGGCTGGCCGACGTCGCCTTGCTGCAGCGTATCCTCGGCAATCACGGCGTCGACGTCATGGTGCCCGGACGGCGGGCCGGCGGCAGCGAGGAATCGCCGCAGACGCTGCAGCTCTCGGCCCGCGCCATCGTCGACACCACCGCGCCCTACGACCTGGTGTCGCGCATGCGCGCCTCGTTCTGGGTGATCGGGCCGCTGCTCGGCCGCATGGGCGAGGCGCGGGTGTCGCTGCCGGGCGGCTGCGCCATCGGCACGCGGCCGGTCGACCTCTACATCTATGCGCTGGAGCGGCTGGGCGCCAAGATCGACATCGAGTCCGGCTATGTGGTGGCCTCGGCCAAGGGCGGGCTGAAGGGCGCCGAGATCGAGTTCCCCAAGGTCTCGGTCGGCGCCACCCACACCGCGCTGATGGCCGCCGTCCTCGCCCACGGCGAGACGGTGATCCGCAACGCCGCGCGCGAGCCGGAGATCGGCGACGTCGCCCAATGCCTGATCAAGATGGGCGCGCACATCGAGGGCGTCGGCACCTCGACGCTCACCATCCGCGGCGTGCCGCGGCTCACCGGCGCCCGCCACGCCGTGCTGCCCGACCGCATCGAGACCGGCACCTATGCCATGGCGGTGGCGATGACCGGCGGCGACGTGCTGCTGGAAGGCGCGCGGCCCGAGCTGCTGCAGGCGGCGTTCGACGTGCTGGGGCAGGCCGGCGCCGAGATCATCCCGGCCAATGACGGGGTGCGGGTGCGCCGCAACGGCGCCGGCATCCTGCCGGTGGAGGTCACCACCCAGCCGTTCCCGGGCTTCCCCACCGACCTGCAGGCCCAGCTGATGGCGCTGATGACCCGCGCCGACGGCACCTCGGTGATCACCGAGACCATCTTCGAGAACCGCTTCATGCACGTGCAGGAGCTGGCGCGGTTCGGCGCCCGCATCCAGCTCGACGGCGAGCGCGCCACCATCGAGGGCGTCGGCAAGCTCAAGGGCGCGCCGGTGATGGCGACCGACCTGCGCGCCTCGGTGTCGCTGGTGATCGCCGGGCTCGCCGCCGAGGGCGAGACCCTCGTCCACCGCGTCTACCACCTCGACCGCGGCTTCGAGCGGCTGGAGCAGAAGCTGTCGCGCTGCGGCGCCGACATCGATCGCATCAGCGGCTGAGGGGTGGCGGGCAAGGGGCGCCCCTTCCTTCCCTCTCCCCTTGCGGGAGAGGGTGCCGAGCGATCGAAAGATCGCGAGGCGGGTGAGGGGTGAATCTTCCCGCATATGCCGTCTGTACCCCTCACCCGGCTCGACCTCGCTTTGCTCGGTCTCGCCACCCTCTCCCGCAAGGGGAGAGGGAAGAAGAGAGCCGATCACCGGGAAGCCGCCTGGGACGGCGGCCGGCGATGCGCTGTTTCGCGACAGGCCGGGTTTTCCCTTTGGCGATTGTGGTTTAGGACAGCGCATTCGACACGGGGCTGTTCCCATGGTTGACCTTCTGAAGCTCGCCGCCCTCGACGCCGACGACCTGGAGACGATCTCGGCCCATCTGCAGGATGCCGTCGTCGCCGTGGGCGACATGGCCTACCTGCCGCGCGAGCGGCATTTCGCCATGGTGGTCAACCGCTTCGACTGGCTGGCCGCCCAGGGCCTGCGGCCCGAGGCCCGCCGCCGGCGCGCCGGCCTGCAGGTCCACCGCGTGCTGCATGCCGCCACCCACGGCTTCTCGCCGGCCGACTCCGAGCGGGTGCTGAACCTGCTGGCCATCACGTTTGCGCCGGCCGAGCCGCCCGCCGGCACCATCACCCTGGTGTTCTCCGCCGGTGCCGCGGTGCGGCTCGATGTCGAATGCATCGAGGTCGCGCTGTCCGATCTCGGCCCCGTCTGGGCGGCCAAGCGGACGCCAGCCCACGAGGAAGATGCCTGAGGTCGCAAACGCGGCCGGCACCGCCGCCGGCTCGCGACGTCGAAGCCCTCGCGCAGCTTGAAGGGCCCCGGGATTCGAAAGATCCTTGGAATTCTCCCGTCGCGTTCTAGAAAGTTGACGACATGCCGGTTCGCCTTGCCACCACCGAGTCCGACTTCGCCGCCCGGTTCGCCGACCTCCTGGCGACCAAGCGCGAGACCGCCGAGGATGTCGAGGCTTCGGTGCGCGCCATCATTGCCGACGTCGCCGCCCGCGGCGATGCCGCGCTGATCGACTGTTCGCGGCGCTTCGACCGCATCGACCTCGATAAGGTTGGCATCCGCGTGCCGCAGGCCGACATCGACGCCGCGCTCGATGCCGTCGAGCCCGAGACGCTGAAGGCCCTCGAATTCGCCTGCGACCGCATTGTCGCCTACCACCAGCGCCAGCTTCCCAGCGACGACCGCTGGCGCGACGCGCTCGGCGTCGAGCTCGGCTATCGCTGGACGCCGGTGGAGGCCGCCGGCCTCTACGTGCCGGGCGGCACCGCCGCCTATCCGTCCTCGGTGCTGATGAACGCGGTGCCGGCCAAGGTGGCCGGCGTGCCGCGCCTCGTCGTCACCGTGCCGGCGCCGGGCGGGGTGCTGAACCCGCTGGTGCTGGCGGCGGCCAAGCTCGCCGGCGTCGACGAGGTGCACCGCGTCGGCGGCGCCCAGGCCATCGCCGCGCTGGCCCATGGCACCGAGACCATCCGCCCGGTCGCCAAGATCGTCGGCCCCGGCAACGCCTATGTTGCGTGCGCCAAGCGGCTGGTGTTCGGCCGCGTCGGCATCGACATGATCGCCGGCCCCTCCGAGGTGCTGATCCTCGCCGACCGCCACGGCAACCCGGACTGGATCGCCGCCGACCTGCTCGCCCAGGCCGAGCACGACCCCTCCGCCCAGTCGATCCTGATCACCGACGACGCCGCGCTCATCGACGCGGTCGCAGCCGCCGTCGAGCGGCAATTGAAGACCCTGTCGCGCGCCGAAGCGGCCGGCGCGTCGTGGCGGGACTATGGCGCCCTCATCCTGGTGCGCGACTTCGAGGAGGCGATCCCGCTCGCCGACCGCATCGCCGCCGAGCACCTGGAGATCGCCACCGAGGACGCCGAGGCGCTGGCCGCGCGCATCAACAATGCCGGCGCCATCTTCCTCGGCCACCACACGCCCGAGGCGGTGGGCGACTATGTCGCCGGCTCCAACCACGTGCTGCCGACCGCGCGCTCGGCCCGCTTCTCCTCCGGGCTCGGCGTGCTCGACTTCATGAAGCGCACCTCGCTCCTGCGCTGCGACGCCGAGGCGCTGCGGGCGCTCGGGCCAGCCGCGATCGCGCTTGCGCGCGCCGAGGGGCTCGACGCCCACGCGCGCTCCGTCGCGATCCGCCTCAATCCGGACCACGCATGAACCGGCCTGTCCGCGATCCGAGCCGGCGGTTGATCGCAGTCACTCTGGACGAGGACTCGATCGGCCGCTCCAACCCGGACGTCGAGCACGAGCGGGCGACCGCGATCTACGACCTGCTGGAAGACAATCAGTTCGAGCCGGTCGGCCACGCCGCCGGCCCCTACGCGCTGCACCTGTCGATCCAGGACAACCGGCTGGTGTTCGACATCCGCCGTGCCGATGGCCGGCCGGTGGTGGCGCACCTGCTGTCGCTCACGCCGTTCCGGCGGGTGGTGAAGGACTATTTTATGGTGTGCGACAGCTATTACACGGCCATCCGCACCCAGACGCCGAGCCACATCGAGGCGGTCGACATGGGCCGCCGGGCGCTCCACAACGAGGGCTCCGAGCTCCTGGCCGAGCGCCTGAAGGACAAGGTGGCGATCGACTTCGACACCGCGCGGCGCCTGTTCACGCTGATCTGCGCCCTCCACTGGAAGGGGTGATACGGTTTCCGGTTGATTGGTTCGGCTTCTTCCTTCCCTCTCCCCTTGTGGGAGAGGGTGGCGAGACCGAGCAAAGCGAGGTCGAGCCGGGTGAGGGGTGCATACGGGAGCACGCTGGAAGATTCACCCCTCACCCGCCTCGCGATCTCACGATCGCTCGGCACCCTCTCCCGCAAGGGGAGAGGGAAAGAGCGCGGCTCCCGGCCAGCGGTTGTTCTGAAGGGATCAAACGGAAACCGTATGACCCGGTGGAAAGGGTGAACAGGTGGAAAGGGTGAACAGGTGACTGGGGCCGGGGGCAAGCTGCCGCAGTCGGTGCTGTTCGCCTGCCGCATGAATTCCATCCGCTCGCCGATGGCCGCGGCCATCCTGCGCCGCGTCTTCCGCCGCCTGATGTACGTGACCTCGGTCGGCATCCTGAAGGGCGCGCACGACCCCTTCGTCGACGTGGTGATGGCCGAGATCGGCATCGACATGTCGAAGCACAGGCCCAAGACCTTCGACGAGCTGGAGGAGCTGGAGGGGCTGAATTTCGATCTGGTGATCTCGCTGTCGCCGGAGGCCCACCACCGCGCCATCGAGATGACCCGCACGCTGTCGGTCGACATCGAATACTGGCCGACGCCGGAGCCGGACCAGCATGCGGGCAGCCGCGAGCAGTGCCTTGCCGCCTACCGTGAGGTGCGCGACCTGTTGTTGCACCGAATCCGTGCAAGATTTGTTGGTCAACAGCTAGATTTCCGGAATAATCCCGAGTTTCGGCAATCGCCATAACCTTTCGTCAAAACTGATCGATCATCTTCGACTCCAGTCAGGTACAGCGTCAGTCCGCGACCGGCGGGAGGAGACAATGACCGAGCGACGCCAGCAATACCGGGATCGAACGCTGCGCGGCGCGCGCATCGCCTTCGGCAACATGTCGATCACCATGGATTGCGTGGTCCGCGACCTCACGCCCGGCGGTGCCCGGCTGCGGCTGCCGTCGACCATCGGCGTGCCCTCCATGTTTCACCTGTTGCACGAACGCGACGGCTCCATCCGCCGCTGCAGGTTGGCTTGGCGCACCGAGACCGAGGTCGGCGTCGAGTTCATCGATCAGGCTGCGGCTGCCCAGGGCGCTGCGGGCACCTGAGGCCGGACCGCATGGACGGGACCCTGCGGGTCCAGGCGGTATGGCCGGAACAGCCCCCGTCATCGCCGGGCTTGTCCGGCGATCCCGATGATCCTGGCCACTTGCGTGCCGCCCTGATTCTCGATACCGCCGCGGTCCTATCGAGATCGCCGGGCCAAGCCCGGCGAAGACCACGGCGAGAGCGCGCGAGCATGCCATGTCGGCCTGCGTGGAGCGGAGGCTGTCGGCCCGGTCGCTGGCGACGAAAGACTCCAAAGTCATGCCCCACGCGGACCGGCATGAGGCCGTCCGGCCGCGACGCCCGCCGAAGAACTGCTTGAATTTCCCGCCGCCGTGGGCGAAGTGCTGCCGGGGCCGTCGGCCGACTCGCCGCCGTCTCGCCCGCTTCGTCGCTGGAGGGGGTACCCAGCCCGGAGCGTCATCCGGTTTCCGGCCGATCCCTTCGGGATACCGGAAACGGCCTCGCCGAAATATCCTTGATCGGAAGAGGGATTTTTCGGCGACCGGAATACGAAACTCCGGCCGGATCGGCCGGATTTCGTATAACAGTTCCACCTCAAGCAGCCTTTGCCCGCGCCCGGCGCGGGGTCCGGAACCCGCAATGAGTGCGCCTACACCCGGCCGCCTGAACCTGATCCTCGCCTCGGGCTCCCCGCGCCGCCTGGCGCTGCTCGACCAGGCCGGCATCGTGCCCGACCGGCTGATGCCCGCCGAGATCGACGAGACGCCCAAGCGCGGCGAGCTGCCGCGCACGCTGGCCGCCCGCCTCGCCGCCGAGAAGGCGGCCAAGGCCCTCGAAATCCTGGCCCGCGATCCCGAGCATCGCGGCGGGCTGGTGCTGGCCGCCGATACGGTTGTGGCGGTCGGCCGCCGCATCCTGCCCAAGCCGGAGCTGGTCGACGAGGCCGCCGCCTGCCTCAAGCTGCTGTCGGGCCGCTCGCACCGCGTCTATACCGGGGTGGCGCTGGTGAACGCCGCGGGGCACGTGCGCACGCGGCTGGCCGAGACGCGGCTGCGCTTCAAGCGGCTGTCGCGCGAGGATGTCGAGGCCTATCTCGGCTCGGGCGAGTGGCGCGGCAAGGCCGGCGGCTACGCCGTGCAGGGGCTGGCCGGCACCTTCGTGGTCAAGCTGGTGGGGTCCTACACCGGCGTGGTCGGCCTGCCGCTCTACGAGACGCTGGGCCTGCTGGCCGGCGAGGGCTATCCGGTCCATGCCGGCTGGGCCAACCGACTTTAGAGCATCCGCCGATCTCGTTGAACCAGGCGGACGCTCTAAGTTTCTGGTTTGTCGCATTTTCTTTCGCACAACCGGTATCCACTTGTGCGGAAAATGCTCCAAGTTATTGAGTTGTCGCATTCTCTTTTCGCAAAACCGGTTCCCACTTTTGCGGAGAATGCTCAAGCGGCCGGCGACCATGACCGATCCGTCCAAGCCCGACCCGGCCAAGCCCGATACGGCCAAGTCCGCGCCGCCGCGCCGCTGCCCGATCTGCGGCAAGCCGGCGGAGGTGCGCTGGCGGCCGTTCTGCTCCAGGCGCTGCGCCGACATCGACCTCAACCGCTGGTTCACCGGCGCCTACGCCGTGCCGGCGGTCGAGGACGACGAGACTCCGCCGGAGGAGGGCGGGGAGGGGTGACGCTCAGCGGGACGTAGGGCGGGATAGCGAAGCGTATCCCGCCATTTTCCACGCCGGCCCCTCGGCGCAAGACGCTGTGGCGATTGCGCTCTACGCTTGCTTGGCGCCTGTTATTGGCCGGTTTTCGACGCGACTCCGCTGATGGCGCTCCAGATCGAAGCGATGTCGACGCCGGCAATTTGGCCGACAATGACGACGCCGATCAGCAGCAGCGTATAGAAAAATGACGCCACGATCGATGTGGAGACAGCGCGTAAGAATGTCCCCCGGAGTGCATCCTCTCTTATTTTTGGGGCATTCTCATCCAGAACCGACGCCGCAAACGAATTTACGATACCGGTGGCTTGCTGGCGTGTGCCTTCGATCAGGGACGGGGTCCACATCGCGACGTACGCCGCCAGCTCTTCATCGTTCGGTTTGCGGCCGTTCTTGGCAAAGAAATCCGTCGCCCATTCGCGCTTGCGAATCTTGTAGAGACAGTAAGCAACCATTTCCGCAACTTGCGGATGCTCGGCGTTTACAAGTTTGTCAAATATCGGATTGAAATGGTTGTTATTATCCGTCACGTCACTTCTCGACAGGACGTTTGATCGCTGACTGAATTTTTTCGGCCGCAGCTCGATTTGCCCGTGACAGCGTATCGCTCTCGATGAGCGTCACTCTGCCGATTCCAGGAACGGACATATACCGCCCCGTCGCCGCGCCGCGCTTCACGACGACGTATCCATCTTTCGGGGGTGCTGGATCATTGGCGCAGGCCACAACATCACCACTCTTGAGACCCGTCTTCTTGAATGCCATCACGTTCTCCGGCGCCACGGCTTCAACATCGACTGTGTGTACACTCTCACCCAACGACACTTAAAGATGCTCCGCGCCGGAGCGGAAGGCAACGGACACCCCTTGGTTTCGTTGCCGGCCTGCAGCGCCTCCTCGCAGGCCAACGCCCCCGCTGGCCTGCGCCCCCTCCGCGACGCGAGAGCGTCCGCCGATCCGGTTGAGCCGGGCGGACGCTCTAAGTTCTTGGTTTATCGCATTCTCTTTCGCAAAACCGGTCCCCACTTTTGCGGAGAATGCTCTAAATTCCCCCCATGACCGACGCCCCCCGCCCGAATCTGCCCGAATTCTCCGTCACCGAGCTGTCCGCCGCGCTCAAGCGCACGGTGGAGGACGCGTACCCCTACGTGCGGGTGCGCGGCGAGGTCACCGGCTTTCGCGGCGTCCATGCCTCCGGCCACTGCTATTTCGCGCTCAAGGATGCCGGCGCCCGCATCGAGGCGGTGGTCTGGAAGGGCGTCTATGGCCGGCTGCGCTTCAAGCCCGAGGAGGGGCTGGAGGTGGTGGCGACCGGCAAGCTCACCACCTATCCCGGCTCCTCGAAGTACCAGATCGTCATCGACTCGATCGAGCCGGCGGGCGCCGGCGCGCTGATGGCGCTCTTGGAGCAGCGCAAGGCCATGCTGGCCAGGGAGGGGCTGTTCGATGCCGCCCGCAAGCAGCTTCTGCCGTTTCTGCCGGCCGTCATCGGCGTCATCACCTCGCCGACCGGCGCGGTGATCCGCGACATTCTCCACCGCCTCGCCGACCGCTTTCCGCGCCACGTGATCGTGTGGCCGGTCAGGGTGCAGGGCGAGACCTCGGCCGCCGAGGTCGCCGCCGCCATCCGCGGCTTCAACGCCCTGCCGCTGGGCGGGCCGATCCCCCGGCCGGATCTGCTGATCGTCGCCCGCGGCGGCGGCTCGCTGGAGGATCTGTGGTCGTTCAACGAGGAGATCGTGGTGCGCGCCGCCGCCGACAGCGACATTCCGCTGATCGCCGCGGTCGGCCACGAGACCGACACCACCCTGATCGACTACGCCGCCGACGTGCGCGCGCCCACCCCCACCGGCGCGGCCGAGATGGCGGTGCCGGTGCGGGCCGAGCTTCTGGCCCAGGTCGCCGACCGCGGCGGCCGGCTCACCGGCGCGCTGGTCCGCCTCGTCCAGCGCCGCCGGGACCTGCTGCGCGCCGCCGCCCGCGCTTTGCCGCGGGCCGATGTGCTGCTGGCCGGCCCCCGCCAGCGGCTGGATGCCGCCGAAGCCCGCCTGCCGCGGGCGCTCACCGCCAACACCCATCTGCACCGGGCGGCGCTGCTGCGGGTGGCCGGGCGGCTCGTGCCGCAGGCGCTTTCCTGGCGGCTGGACCGCGAGACGCGCCGCGTCGACGCGCTGGCGCAGCGGCTGGCGATGGCGCGGGCGACCCAGGTGCGCGCCGCCCGCGAGCGCATCGCCCATGACCGCCAGCGCGCCGAAGCGCTCGGCGCGCGGCTCAAGCCTGCCGTCGCGCGGGCGCTGGCCGGCCGGCGCGAGCGGCTGGAGGGGCGGGCGGCGCTGCTCGACGCGCTGTCCTATCACGCGGTGCTGGCGCGCGGCTTCGCCCTGGTGCGCGACACGGCGGGCCGCGCCGTGCGTGCCGCCGCCGCGGTGCAGCCGGGCGACCGGCTGGAGATCCAGTTCGCCGACGGCCGCACCCCGGTGGTGGCCGGCGGCGTGCCACAGCGCCCGGCCCGCCGCCGCGGCAAGCCCGATCAGGGCTCGCTGTTCGAGTGATGCGGTTGCCGCTTGACCGGCTCGGAGTGGTCGCCGGCCGGGAGCCGCCTTTCTTCCCTCTCCCCTTGCGGGAGAGGGTGCCGAGCGATCGTGAGATCGCGAGGCGGGTGAGGGGTGAATCTTCAAGCGCGCGCCCACATTTACCCCTCACCCGGCTCGACCTCGCTAACGCTCGGTCTCGCCACCCTCTCCCGCAAGGGGAGAGGGAAGAAGAAGCCGAGCTGATCGTCCGGAAACGTAGGACGGGCGGGCGACAGACGCTTGGCGGCGGCCGCGCGCGGCATTATGTCTGCGTATTGGCCGGCCACGCGGGCGCGGCGCAGTTGCCGGGAGGGTGCCGTGCTCAACCGCTACGATCGATCGCCCCATCCGGTCGGCGAGGCCGAGGTGAGATATCTGGACGGCGATTTCCGGGTCATCCGCCCGGGCGCCTATGTCCGCTGTGCCGTGACCGGCGAGCCGATCCCGCTGGACGAGCTGAAATATTGGAGCGTCGACCGGCAGGAGGCCTACGCCACGCCGGCCGCGGTGCTGGCCCGGCTGCAAGCCGAGCGCGAGGGCTGACGAGGGAGCGTCGTCCCGGCCAAGCGGCGAAGCCGCGCGAGCCGGGACCGTGCGCAGGAAAGGGACGGCTTTTGTCCGGAGAGCGATCCCGGCTCGGCGCTGTGCGCCGTCCGGGATGACGACAACAGGCAACTGCGACAATGGTCAACTGCGCCGCCGGTTCACGGCATCCTGAAGCAGCCCGCGCAGCGTCTCGACCTCCTCGAACACCAGGCGCACCGGCAGCGCCCGGCAGGCGCAAGCAAGCCGCGCCAGGGCTGGGTCGCCGCGCAATCGCACCAGATCCTTCTCGGTGGTCACCAGCGCCAGCCTTTCGGCGGCGGCGCGATCGAGCAGGCGCGCCGCGTCCGCCGCGCTGTAGCGGTGGTGATCGGGGAAGGCCGCGAAGCGCTTTGCCGGCCGGCCGAGGCTTTGAAGCGTGTCGGCGAACTTCTGCGGCCGGCCGATGCCGGCGAACGCCAGGAGATCGCCCAGCCCGTCGAGGGCGCGGGCGTCGGGCACAAGCCGGGCGCGCAGCACCGGCAGGCCCGCTTCTGCTGCGAGCGCATCGCCCGCCCGGCCCTCGCCGATCAGCACCAGGGCGCCTGAGCGCGCAAGCTGCGGTTTGAGCGGCGCCCGCAGCGGCCCGGCCGGAAACACCAGCCCGTTGCCGAGGCCGACCGCGGCGTCGATCACCAGGAGCGACAGATCCTTCGACAGCGACGGGTTCTGGAAGCCGTCGTCCATCACCACCACGCTGCCGAGCGTGGCGGCCAGCGCCGCGCCGGCCGGCCGGTCGCGGGCAACCACGGTGGGGGCGGCGCGGGCGAGCAGCAGCGGCTCGTCGCCGACCTCGGCCGAGGTGTCGCGGGCGGCATCGACCACATGCGGCCCGGTCACCCGCCCGCCATAGCCGCGCGTGAGAAACACCGGCTCTTCGCCCATCTCCGCCAGCAGGCCGGAAAGCGCGATCGCCGTCGGCGTCTTGCCGGCGCCGCCCAGCGTCGGATTGCCGACGCAGATCACCGGCCGCGCCGCGCGGGCGCCTTGGCCGTCGAGGCGGGAGGCGGCGATGGCGCCATAGAGCGCCGAAGCCGGCCGCAGCAGGGCCGCAGCCGCGCCCGGCTCGCGCCACCAGAAGGCCGGGGCGCGCATCAGGTACTGCCGAGGCGAAGCTGGATCAGATAGGGGTCGATCGCCGCCAGCGTGCGCTCCAGCGCGCCGGTGAACTGCTCGACCGTGGCGCGGCCGTCGAGCGCGATGCGCCTCACCGTCTCGGGGCTGGCGAGCAGCAGCGCCAGGGCGCGGGCGAGCGCGCCGACATCGGCGACCGCCATCGCTCCGCGCGCCTGATCGAGCGCCTCGTAGACCTCGGCGAAATTGAACACATGCGGGCCGTGCAGCACGGCGCATTCGAGCTTGGCCGGCTCGATCGGGTTCTGCCCGCCGCGCTTCACCAGCGAGCCGCCCATGAACACGATCGGCGCCAGCCGGTAGAACAGGCCGAGCTCGCCGATGGTGTCGGCGACATAGACCCCGGTGCCTTGGTCGGGCAGATGGCCGCGCGAGCGCTGCAGCGCCACCAGCCCCTCCCGCTCGGCCAGCGCCGCCACCTCGGCGCCGCGCTCGGGATGGCGCGGCACGACGATGGTGAGGAGCCCCGGCGAATGGTCGCGCAGCGCCCGGTGGGCGGCGTAGATCGCGCTCTCCTCGCCGGGATGGGTGGAGGCGGCGAGCACCACCGGCCGCCCGGCGATGCGCTGGGCCAGCGCCGCCACCTCATGGGCGTCGGCGGGCGGCGGCGGCGTGTCGAACTTGAGGTTGCCGGTGGTGCTCACCCGCGGCGTGCCCAGCGCCTCGTAGCGCCGCGCCGCCTCGCGGCTCTGGGCGAGGCACAGGTCGATGCGCGACAGCAGCGAACCCGAGACCGACCTCAGGTTGGACCACCGCTGGAACGAGGTCTCCGACATGCGGCCATTGACCAGGATCACCGGCGTGCCGCGCCCGGTGGTCTGCACGATCAAATTGGGCCACAGCTCGGATTCGGCGAACAGCGCCAGGTCGGGCTGCCAGTGGCCGAGGAAGCGCGCCACATAGGCCGGCACGTCGAGCGGCGCGAACTGGTGGATGACGCCCGGCGGCGCCCGGCGCCCGGCGAGCTGCGCCGAGGTCAGCGTGCCCGAGGTGAGCAGGATGTTGAAGCCGCGGCCGGCCAGCCGGTCGAGCAGCGGCATGATCGCCAGCGTCTCGCCGACGCTGGCGCCGTGCGTCCAGATCAGCGGGCCCGGCGGCCGGGCGGCGGAGGCATTGCCGTAGCGCTCGCCCAGCCGTTCGGAGTCTTCCTTGCCGCGGCGCACCCGGCGGTCGAGATAGAGCGGCACCAAGGGCCGCACACCCGCCGCCAAGCCGCGATAGGCGGCCAGCGCGAGCCCACTCCAGACAGGTCTGCCCATCGGTCAGCGTGGTCCTCGGCCGGTCAGCTCGGCCGCGCGTTGGTGCGCGGCTTCGAGGCGATCCTGCAGCAGACGGCGGCAGGCTTCCAGTTCCGTATCGTCAGACTCGGGTGAAATGCGTATGGGGTCGCCGACCACGAAGGCCAGCCGCGCGAACGGCAGGTCGACGCTCGCCTTGTCCCAGGAGGGCAGCACGATGCGGCGGCTCGATTCGATGGCGAGCGGATAGATCGGCCGGCCGCTGGCGCGCGCCAGCATCACCACGCCGAGCCCGGCCTTGCGCGAGATCTTCGGCACGTCGGCGGTCACCGCGATGTTGAAGCCGTCGGCCAGGCTGTCGACCATCTCCAGGAAGGCCGAGACGCCGCCCTTGCGGTGGAAGCGGCCCTTGTGGTCGCCCGAGCCGCGAATGGTGCCGACCCCGAAGCGCTCGGCGGCGATGGCGTTGATGTCGCCGTCGGCGTGGCGCGACACCAGCACCTTGGCCTTCATCCCCGGCCTCATGACGAACGGCGAGAGGAAATGCTGGCCATGCCAGAAGGTCAGGATGATCGGCAGATCGGGGCCGAGCCGGTCGTAGACGTCGAGCGGCTCCCACACCGGGCGCGCGGTGCGGGCGACCAGACGCAGATAGCCGGCCAGAAAGGCACCGGCAGCCCGCCGGAATGCCGGCGAGCGGGCAAGACGCTTCCACACGGGATCAGGTCCGCGGTTTGTGCTCGGGATCGAGCAGACGGTGCAGGTGGACGATGAAGTAGCGCATATGGGCGTTGTCGGCTGCCGTCATGCGGGGCGCTCGGCGAGGGGAGGGGGGACGAAGCTGGCGAGACGGGCGAGCAGGGGCTGGTGCATTGCGGCGCCGGCCGCAACCAGGGCGCCATGCACGGGCTTCGGACGGTTGAACACCAGATCCGCGCCGGCATGCGTCGTCAGCCGGCCGCCGGCTTCGTGCATCAAAAGGTCGGCCGCCGCAAGGTCCCAGTCATTGCCGCCGGCCCCGGCGAAGGCGGCGTCGAGCGTGCCCTCCGCCACCCGGGCGATGCGCAGCGCCAGCGAGCGCACCCGCTCGACCTGCCCCGCGTCCGCCAGGATCGTCGTCACCGCCGGATAGCCCTGCTTGGGGCCGGCCATGCGGGCGCCGGCCGGGTCGGTGCGGCTGCCCGCCCGGATCGGCACGCCGTTGCGGGTGGCGCCGCGGCCGCGGCTGGCGGAGAACATCTCGCGCGACACCGGGGCGAACAGCACCGCGGCGATGGCCCGGCCATCCTCCACCAGCGCCGCCGAGATCGACCAGTCGGTGCCGCCGGCCATGTAGGCGCGGGTGCCGTCGATCGGATCGACGATCCACAGCCGCCGGCGGGTCAGCCGCTCGGCGGAATCCTGGGTCTCCTCCGACAGCCAGCCATAGGCGGGGGCGCGGGCGATCAGCCGCTGGCGCAGGAAGACGTCGATGGCGACGTCGGCTTCCGTCACCGGCGACTTGGCGGCGCCCTTGGTCCAGGACCGCGGATCGGCGCGGAAGAACCGCAGCGCGATGTCGCCGGCCTCGGCCACCGCCTCGACGAGGGCGGCGCGCGCCGCCTCCGGATCGGCGAGGGGGTCAGCGCCCGGCAATTGTCAGCCCCTCCACCCGCAGCGTCGGCGCGTTGGTCGAATAGCGGAATTCGAGGTCGTCGGCCGGCGTCAGCGCGCGGAACATGTCGGCGAGGTTGCCGGCGATGGTCACCTCGGCCACCGGATAGGTGAGCTCGCCATTCTCGATCCACACGCCCGACGCGCCGCGCGAATAGTCGCCGGTGACGATGCTGGCGCCCATGCCGATCAGGTCGGTGATGTAGAAGCCGTCCCGGATGTCGGCGATCAGGGCGCGCGGGCTCGCCTGCCCGGCGGCGAGGTAGAGATTGGACGGCGACGGGCTCGGCGACCCGCCCGTGCCGCGGTGGGCGTGGCCGGTGGTGGCGAGGCCCAGTTCGCGGGCGGTGGCGGAATCGAGCAGCCAGGAGGCGAGCACGCCGTCCTCGACCACCGCCAGCGGCGCCCCGGCCACGCCCTCGCCGTCGAACGGGCGCGAGCCCAGGCCGCGCCGGCGCAGCGGATCGTCGATGACGCGGGTGCCGGGCGGCAGGATCGCGGTGCCGAGCTTGTCCAGCAGGAAGCTGGTGCCGCGGGCGATCGCCGCGCCATTGATCGCCGAGGCGATGTGGCCGACCAGGCTGTTGGCGACGCGCGGGTCGAAGATCACCGGCACGCGGGTGGTGGCGACCTTCCGCGGGTTGAGCCGGCGCACGGCGCGCTCGGCGGCCTTGCGGCCGAGCGCGGCGGCATCCTCGAGGTCGGCGGCATGGCGCGCCGAGCTGTACTCCCAGTCCTGCTCCATCGCCGTGCCCTCGCCGGCGATGGCGGTCGTCGACAGGCTGTGCTGGGACGCGACATAGGCGCCGCGGAAGCCCTCCGACGTCGCCAGCACGAAGCCGCCGAGCCCGGCCGAGGCCGACGCGCCGCTCGACTTGGTGACGCCGGGCACGGCGAGCGCGGCCTCCTCGGCGGCGCGGGCCAGCGCCTCCAGCGCCGTGGCGCCGGGCAGGGTGGGATCGAGCAGATCGAGGTCGGGCACGCTTTGCGCCAGCCGGCCGGGATCGGCGAGGCCGGCGAACGGATCCTCGGGCGCGGCGCGCGCCATCGCCACCGCCCGCTCGGCAAGCCGGTCGGGATTGAGCCGCACCGCGTCATTGGTGGAGACGACCGCCTGCCGCCGGCCGACGAACACCCGCAGGCCGAAATCGTCGTTCTCGGAGCGGGTGCCTTCCTCGACCCGGCCCTCGCGCACATCGACCGACAGCGACACGCTGCGGATGGCGACGGCATCGGCCTGATCGGCGCCCGCCTTGCGGGCGGCAGTGAGGAGATTCTGGACGCGCTCTTCCAGCGCCGACAGGTCGACGAGATCGGTCATGGGTGTCCTTTCGAGTCCGGTTTAGAGCATTTTCCGCCAAAGGGGATACCGGTTTTGCGAAACGCCCGCAGCACCGGCCGGATGACGCTGCGTCACGCCTCCCGCCCTTGCCGCCGTCATCGCCGCCGCCTATCACCGTGCTCGCGCGCTCTCCCCACCGTCATCGCCGACCCGCCGCCCATCACCGTGCTCGCACGCTCTCTCCCCCGTCATCGCCGGGACAAGCCCGGCGACGACGACGGAAAGAACGCAACAATGGCGCATCACATGCGCATCATCGGGCCGTGGGGCGGGCCCTTGCCGTCCGAGCCCCAGGGGCCGAACCGGCGCTCGCTGAACCGCAGCAGCGCGCCGAGCCGGCGCTTCTGGGCGTCGTCGAGCTTGGCGTGCAGCGGCGTCACCGCCTCGATGAGCTGCTTGAGATCGGCCGCCGATTCCGACATCCGGTCGGCGCGCAGCTTCAGGCGCTCCAGCACGTCGAGCGGCCCCTTGCTCTCGGCGCGCAGCTTGCGGATCTCGTCCCTCCGGGCCTGACGCTTGGCCGCTTCGTCGCGAATGGCCTTCTCCACCGGCGGCCACAGCTTCTCCTGCTCGGACGTGAGCTTGAGCCCGGCCTTCAGCGCGGCGAGGCGGGCATCGAGCATGGCGGCGCGATCGGCCGCGTCGGGCTGCCAGCGGCTGGCGCGCGGCGACGCCGAACCGTCCGAACCCGACGCCGGCTGGGCTTGGGCTTGGGCGACGGTGCCCGCCAGTCCGGCGGCCAGCGCCGCACCCAGCACCAGTGTGGAAATCTTCATGACGTCCTCCATGCGAAGTTGATGCGCACACCATCGCCCGCCGGACGCCGAAAGGCAATTTAAGCTTTTGTAATAATGAGAGAATTTGTCTCCGTTCCTGAATGGCTGTTCATCTTGCGGGCGGTGATGGCGGATGGTGATTGCGGCGTGGTGCGCCCGCGGGCGCGTGCGTGGGTGCGTAGGCGGGTGCGGGACTCACGCCGGGGGGAAATATGGCTGAATCATGTCCAGCCGTTTGAATGCGGATGCTGGCGAAACGCCGCGGGTGCATATTTTCATTCAAAGCACGCCCGTCGCGGCACCGGTAAATCGGGTTGCGCAGGTGGTGCGGTTCGAGAGGTCGCCAGGGGCATCCTTGAAACGGGCGTTCGCTCGCTCGTGTCGATCCGATGCTAAAGGGCGCTGGTCTGCGCCGACGGCGGTACCTGTCCCGCACCGATCCGCCCGAGTGGTCATCCCGCCCTCTATCGGGATCGACCGTCGAGGTGCAAGCGACGGGCGTGCTGCCCGGGGGGGGGGATTATATCCACCCGTGAGAAGGATCGCCGGCATCGTCTGCGATGAAGGTGCAGATATTTTCTGCGCCGAAGATGCAGACATCGTCTGCACCGAAGAGAGTGTCTGAACATCGTGTCTGCGCTGAAGAGCCCGGGGATCGCACGGCGATCCGCCGGGTTTTTCATGTGCCGCAGACCGCCCTCAGCGCCAGTCGCCGCGGATCGCCTGCACCAGCGCCAGCGCGGCGACGGCCGCGGTGTCGGCGCGCAGGATGCGCGGGCCGAGCGACAGCCGCACCACGCCGGGCAGCGCGGCGAGCCGCTCGCGCTCGGCCGGGTCGAACCCGCCCTCCGGCCCCACCAGCACCGCGAGCGGCCCCTTGGGGGCTGCGGCCAGCGCCGCCGGCGCGCCACCGGGCGGGGCGTCCTCGTCGCAGAACACCAGCGTGCGCTCGGCCGGCCACGCCGCGAGGAGATCGTCGAGCGCGGCCACGGGGCGGACCTCGGCGACCGACAGGATGCCGCACTGCTCGGCCGCCTCGATGGCGTTGGCGTGCATGCGCTCCAGATTGACGCGCGAGGCCTGGGTGCGCCGCGTCATCACCGGCTGCAGCACGCTAGCGCCCATCTCGACCGCCTTCTGCACCATGTAGTCAAGCCGCGCGTGCTTGAGCGGCGCGAACAGGTACCAGAGGTCGCACGGGACGCTCTGCGGCCGGGTCTGGCCGCGCAGCACCAGCATGGCGCCGCGCTTCTTCAGGTCGGCGATGCGCGCGCGCCATTCGCCGTCGCGGCCGTTGAAGAGAAGAACCTCATCGCCGACCCGCAGCCGCAGCACATTGGCGAGGTAATTGGTCGCGTCCGGTCCAATCGAAATCTCGGCGTCGGGCGCGAACTGGCCTTCGGCAAACAGCCGGACGGCGTCGAACTCATATGCGGCCATGGTTGGGCTTTCCGTGGTCAGCGACTATGCTGGCGTCATCATTGCCTTGATACTGGATTCGGATCCCGGCGTGATTCCGTTGTTGGACCGGGTGAGGCTGCCGGCCCGGCGCAATGGATGTGGCACAATGGATGTGGCACGGCGGATTTGACGCGGTCCCGACCGGTCGGGATTGGCGCCCTTTGGCTGATAGGCTGTCGAGCCTGAGTTGAGCGTGTCTCCCCGCAGCTTCGGTTGCGTCCCCCCCCCCCTCACGCAAGGTGCTCTCATGGAGGCCATCCGCCTTCCCGATACGCTGCAGGGCGCGATCATCCTCAGCATCATCGACTTCTTCCTGAGCTTCGTGATCATCGCCGGCATCGGGGTGGTGCTGTCGCTGTTTCCGCTGATCAACCGCATCGGGCAGAAGCCTGCGCAGCCGGCGGCCGAACGCGATCCGGCGCCGACGCGCCCTGTCGCGCCCGACGGGATTCCGGCGGCGCACCTGCCGGTCATCGCCGCCGCCGTGCACGCGGTCGTCCGCGCCGGCCACATCCTGCGCATCGACGGTCCGCTGCCGGGATCGAGCTGGGCCGACCAGGGCCGCGCCCGCCTGCTCGCCCACGCCGCCGGCGCCGCAAGCCGCGCCCGCCCGAACGAGCCGCTGGCCCCGCCCAGCGGGTCGACTGACGCCTGACCACCAGCAGAGCGACAGAGACACAGAGACAATGTTCAGCGAAATCCTCGCCTTCCTCGGCGCGCTCTACGAGCAGACCGGCATCGCCCATTTCTGGTGGGGCAACATGGTGATGATCGCCGTCGGCATCACCATGATCTACCTCGCCATCGCCAAGCATTACGAGCCGTTCCTTTTGATCGGCATCGGCTTCGCCTGCGTGGTGGCCAATGTGCCGGGCTCCGACCTCATATTGCCCGGCGGGCTGTTCTGGTACGCCTACCAGGGCGTGGCGCTGCTCATCATCCCGCCGCTGATCTTCCTCGGCGTCGGCGCCATGACCGATTTCGGGCCGATGATCGCCAATCCCAAGCTGGTGATCCTGGGGGCCGGCGCGCACCTCGGCATCTTCGTGGCGCTGATCGGCGCCAAGCTGCTCGGCTTCACCCTCAACGAGGCCGGCGCCATCGGCATCATCGGCGGCGCCGACGGGCCGATGGCGATCTTCGTCACCATGAAGCTGGCGCCCGATCTGCTGCCGCAGATCTCGGTCGCCGCCTACTCCTACATGGCGCTGATGCCGATGATCCAGCCGCCGGTAATGCGGCTGCTCACCACCAAGGCCGAGCGCCGCATCCAGATGGCGCAGATGCGCACCGTGAGCCGCGCCGAGCGTATCGCCTTCCCCTTGGTGATGGGGTTCATCGTCAACATGTTCTTCCCGCCGGTCGCCCCGCTCATCACCATGCTGATGCTGGGCAACCTCCTGCGCGAGGTCGGCGTGGTCGACCGCCTCGCCCGCACCGCGGCGGGCGGGCTGATGAACGTCATCACCATCACCCTGACGCTGGCCATCGGCTCGACCATGTCGGCCGACCGCTTCCTCACCGTTCAGACCCTGGAGATCGTGGCGCTGGGCCTCGTCGCCTTCGTGTTCGGCACGGCGTCGGGCGTCGTCACCGCCAAGATCATGAACCTGTTCCTGACGAACAAGATCAACCCGCTGATCGGCTCGGCCGGCATCGCCTCGGTGCCGATCGCGGCCCGGGTGTCGCACGTCGTCGCGCTGCAGGAGAACCGCAACAACTTCCTGATCATGCACGCGATGGGGCCGAACCTCGCCGGGGTGTTCGGCACCGCCATCTCCGGCGGCATCATGCTGGCGCTGCTCGGCGTGCGCTGATCGCCAAAATGTGAACCCGTCCGCGCGGGGCTCGGCACGCCGCACACGCCCCGCGCGATGGCGGCACCCTGCCGCCCGGTCCGCGCTGCCTTGCCCAGACCACGATATCGCGTTAGAGCGAAATCCAGGAACGTGGAATTTGGTTTCGCGTCGAGCCGCGTCGGACCTGCTGCCGCGTCGTGCCTGTTGCTGCGTTGGACCTGTTGCTGCGTCGGACCTGTTGCTGCGTTGGACCTGCTGCCGCCGTGGACGCGGCGGGCGGGTGCCTCGGGTCCACCCGGTTTCCTGCGGGCGGGTTGCCGTTCAGACGGGTTGCCCGCGACCGTGCCACACGAGCTGGAACCTTGTCATGCGTCGCCTCCGCATCCTGACGATCGCTGCCGCCCTCGCTGCCTGCGCCGGACCCGAAGCCCTGGCCCAGCAGAACTGCGTCGAGGATTTCGCAAGGCTCCGCCAGGACGCCGAAAAGCGCGCCGGCGAGGTCAAGGCGGCGGGCGAGCGCAAGGTGCCGCCGCGGGAAATGTGCCAGGCGATCCGCCGCTTCGCCGAGAGCGAGGCCAAGGTGGTCAAGTACCTGGAAGAGAACCAGCCCTGGTGCCAGATTCCGCCGCAGGTGGTCGCGCAGGCCAAGAACAGCCACGCCCGCACCCTCAAGGCCCGCACCCAGGTCTGCTCGGCGAAGCCGGTGGCCGCCCCCGACCGTCCGGCGAAGCCCTCGGGCCCGGGCATCGGCTCGCTCAGCGGGCCGACCGGCATCGGCGGCGGCACCACCAACCCGACCAATCCGGGCACGCAGGGCTCGGGCATCTTCTCAACCTTGGGCGGGTCATCGCGGTGAGCGGACAGACAGCGCACGACATCCGCGTCGCCGACGCGGTTCCCGACCATTGGGCGGACAAGTACACTCCGCTCGGCGTGAGGCCCTATCTGCGGCTGGCGCGGATCGAGCGGCCGATCGGCTGGTGGCTTTTGCTGCTGCCGTGCTGGTGGTCGGCGGCGCTGGCCGCCATCGCCGGCGGCGCGGCCTATCCGAACCCGTGGCACCTCGTGCTGTTTTTGATCGGCGCCATCGCCATGCGCGGCGCCGGCTGCACCTGGAACGACATTCTCGACCGCGACATCGACCTCAAGGTCGAGCGTACCCGCCAGCGGCCGCTGGCCTCGGGCCAGATCCGCACCCGGGCGGCGGCCGCCTTCCTGCTGGGGCTGGGGCTGATCGGGTTCGCCGTGCTGGTCCAGTTCAACGGCTTCACCATCGTCCTCGGCCTGATCTCGATGCTGGTGGTGGCCATCTACCCGCTGATGAAGCGCATCACCTGGTGGCCGCAGGCGTTCCTCGGGCTCGCCTTCTCCTGGGGGGCGCTGATGGGGTGGGCCGGCGCCTTCGGCCGGCTCGACCTGCCGCCGCTCCTGCTCTATGCCGGCGCGATCGCCTGGGTGATCGGCTACGACACGATCTACGCCCACCAGGACCGCGAGGACGACGAGCTGGTCGGCGTCAAGTCGACCGCGCGGCTGTTCGGCACCCGCTCGCGCGAGGCGCTGATCGCGCTCTATGGCGCGGCGGCGGTGCTGATCGGCGCGGCGGTGGTGCTGGCCGGCGGCCACGCCATCGCGCTCATTGGCGTGGCGGCGTTCGCCGGCCATCTCGCCTGGCAGATCCGCCGGCTCGACATCGCCGACCCGGCGCTGTGCCTGAGGCTGTTCAAGTCGAACCGCGAGGCCGGGCTGATCCTGTTTCTCGCCCTCGGCCTCGATGCCGCGGTGCAGGCGCTGGCCTGACGCACGTCGTCCCGGAGGGGTAACGGCGTCGTTCCGGGGCGGGTGACGCACGTCGTCCCGGGCCGAGCGAAGCGAGGACCCGGGACCGTTTGCAGGATGGGGTGTCTCTTCCGGATGACGATCCCGGCTCGGCGCTGCGCGCCGTCCGGGATGACGAGGCCCGGACTGTCGTCCCGGGCAAGGGCCGCAGGCCCGCGACCCGGGACCGGTTGCAGGACGGGGGGCTCTTCCGGATAACGATCCCGGCTCTCGCTGACGCTCGGCCGGGATGACGAGGCCCGGACTGTCGTCCCGGGCAAGCGGCGGCAGCCGCGCGACCCGGGACCGTTTGCAGGACGGGGGGCTCTTCCGGATAACGATCCCGGCTCTCGCTGACGCTCGGCCGGGATGACGAGGCCCGGACTGTCGTCCCGGGCAAGCGGCGGCA
>NZ_VWPL01000033.1 GCF_008630065.1 Blastochloris sulfoviridis | reverse complement strand
CGGCTTTGCGCGGACGCCCGGGTCCGATCCAGGTCGACTCTAGCCGTCAGACCCTAATGACCGATTGCCATGCGGAGCGTAAGCACGCGCCTGGTGAGGGGGCGATCGCGACTCGGCGAACGTTCGTGGATGTCGGCGGACGCCGGCACATTCTCCCCAAAACCTTCCCAAAACGAAGGCCTTGAAGCGAGATCGCCGACTTAGGTCTTTGTTTTTATTGGCGCGCCCAAGGGGACTCGAACCCCTGTTTTCGCCGTGAAAGGGCGACGTCCTAGACCGCTAGACGATGGGCGCGTTGGCGACTCGTATAGGCAAACCGGACAGTCTCAGCAAGACCGGCTTTGTCGAAAGCCACGCAAAACAGCGCGGGCGGCCGGCGTCCGGCGGCGGATGCTACGGTTTCCGGTTGATCCCTTCGGGATGCCGGAAACCGTATGAGTTCACCACCGGAAACCCGACCCGCCGGCGATGAAAGCGCCTCGCGGCCGGGAGCCGGTGGGGTCGGGCGGGGTTGGCCCGAATACTTTCTATTTAGACGCCTCGCACCCCGACACGTGGTGCCGGAGGGCGAATTTCGCCTGCCAGAGCGTCCGCCGATCCGAACGACCGGCCAGACGCTCCGGGATTTTTCGTGCCGAGCCTTGTTGGTGGCAAGACCGGTGTCCACTCTTGCGGAGAATGCCCCAAGTTCTTGGTGTGGAGCATTTTTCGCAAAATCGGCCCCGCCTTTGCGGAACGCGCCCTCGGGCCTCAGCCGCCACCGAACAGGATGACCAGCACGCCGATGATGCCGACGACCACGAGAACCAGCACGGCCACCACCTCGATGGGCCCACCCTGGGCGGCCCGCTCCCGCGCGGTCATGTTCAGCACCTGCTCCTTGGACGGCGGGGCCTTCGCCTGAGGCTTCGCCTCGGACGGGGCCTTGATTGCGCTCTGGGGCTTGGGCTCCGTCTTGATCTCGGCCTTGATTTCGGTCTTGGCCGGCTCCTGACCTTGTTCGCCGGCGCTCACGGCCGAGGCTTCCGACGTTGCCGGCGGAGCGACCGCGGGATCGGGAGCTGCGACCTTCTCCCCGGTCTGTCCTGCTTCGGCCTCACGCCGAACCTGCTCAGCGTCCTTTTCCATGCGGGTCTCCTTGTCTCTTCTCTAAGGGCAGCAGCACCCGCGGTGTTGAATCGATATCTCGTCAGGTTTGTCAAATGCCGATGGGCACCTGCCACCATTCCGGACAGGGGTCTGCCCGGCGCCATCAGGGATCTAACTGAGAAGCGGCGCGCCGAGACCTGCCGCGCCGAGACCTGCCCCCTGCCGCGCCGAGACCTGCCGCGCCGACGTCGGCGTCACCGCCGGGTCTGCGCTTCCAGATTGGGGGGCGCCTGCTTGCAGTCGACCAGCCACACGTCATAGATCGCGTGCTCGACCGCGTGCAGGCCGGGAGAGGCGGCGAACATCCATCCGGTGAAGATGCGCCGCATGTCGCCCTGAAGCGTGATCTCGTCGACCTCCAGGAAGCCGGTGGTATTGGGCGTCTCGCTGGGCGGGCGGGTGTAGCAGGCGCGCGGTGTGACCTGCAGCGCGCCGAACTGCACCGTCTCGCCGATCGCGGCATCGAACACGATGATGCGGCCGGTGATCTTGTCGAGGCCGTTGAAGGTCGCCGTGCGGTTCTCGATGCGCTGGGCCGGCGGCGCCACCACCACGAAATCCTCCGAACCCGGCGGCACCGCGCCGGCCGGCGAGGGCGGCGTCTGGGTCTGGATGCCGGGCGCGGCCGGCTGCGGCAGCGCACCCGGCCGGACCGCCTGCCCGGGCGTGGCCTGGGACGGCGGCGTCTGGGGCGGCAGGTTCTGGGCCGGCTGCGGCGGCGCCATGATGCCCGGCATGCCGGGTGCTGCGGGCGGCGGCGGCAGCTCCTGGCGCTCGACCGGCGAATCGAAACTGCCGCGCACCGGCGGCTGGTATTGATACTGGGGTTGAGGCTGGGGCCGCGGCGCGGGCGGGCGCACGTCCTCCGGCTCCTCATAGATGCGCGGCACGGGCTGGCTGCGGCGCGCGCCCGGCACGTCGGCCGGCGGCAGCAGCACCTGCGCCAGCGCCGGAGCGGCCGACAGGGACAAGGCAAGCAGCGCGACGGCGCGAGCGATCATGACCTTCACGGATGAACTCAAACGGCGGCGGCACTACGGGGCCGACAAGACGGGGGCGGCTGCGTCACGTGTATGCGCGGAACCTGCAAGCCGGCATCACGCCCAGCCGGACCGCCGGCGGCGACAGTGCGCGAAACCGCCGCCCATCACGCTTAGCACGGCAAATGAGGCACCGGAAAGGCGGCTCACTCGGCCGGCGTCCACGCCTTGTAATCGCCAGTGGCGGCGGGCCTTTGGCCCTCGGCCTGGATCGAGCCCTTGGGCCGGTAGGCGCGCGGCGTGCCGGTCATGTTTGGGCGGTGCGGCTTCTGCCAGTCGCGCGGCACGTAGGTCTCGGCCACCGGCGGCGTGTCGGTGGTGTGGTGCATCCAGCCCCACCAGCCGGGCGGAATGGTCGAGGCCTCGGCATAACCGCTATAGACCACCCACCGCCGCTCGCGCTTGAAGGCGGGGTTGCGCTTCGGGTCGTTCGGCATGCGGTAGTAGACATTGCCGAACTCGTCCTCGCCCACCTTCTCGCCGCGCCGCCACAGCGTCAGGCGGGTCATGAGGGTGGTGCCGTTCCACCAAGTGAACCAATCCAGGAACAAGCGTTTCAGCATCGCATTCCTCGTGCCCGCGGCCGTTGTCGTGTTGTGGAGCGGGCGGGGCGGCTTGTCCAGTGTGGACCGGCGGCGGCGGCGGCCGCAACCCCGCCTGCCCGATTCGGGCGCCAGCGGAGGCGACCGATTCGGTCGCCGCCGGAACCCGCCACCACCGGCTGCACGTGCCTTTGCGGCAATCTGTGGTTATAAAATACCTTTTCCAACCCCAAACTGTCGCGCCGCAGACGCTTGACAAGCGCTGCCGGCGGCGTTCCGGCCGTCGGCGATCGCACGAACGTGACGGCGCTCCAAGCACTTGCGGCGACTCGCCGACTTGTCCCCACAATCCCCACCGCCATACTACATTTAGGGCTTCGTTCACCGTTGGCGTCTAATCCTTGACGCGTTGCGCTGAGTCGACCTAGCTTCCCGGTCCGTGCCGGGCGCCCCCGCAAGAGACGCCCGGCCGACAATTTCACATGCGTAGCGGGTCGAGACGCGGCCGGACCGGCGCCGTCGAGTGGGGCGGACGGGACGGAGGCGTGGCGCGCCCATGCCGGCCGGCGCCGAGCGAGGTCGCGGCACCGGACTTTCGGATTTGCCAGTGCGGGCGCCGCGGCGCCGGCCGAAGAGGACGACAGCGATGCGGATCGAGCGGCGTTACACCAAAGCGGGCCAGTCGCCCTATGCGGACATCGCGTTCCGGACCACGGTGAGCGAGATCCGCAATCCCGACGGCTCGGTGGTGTTCCGGCTGGAGGGCATCGAGGTGCCCGACTCCTGGTCGCAGGTCGCCGCCGACGTTCTCGCCCAGAAGTATTTCCGCAAGGCGGGCGTGCCGGCCAAGCTGAAGCCGGTGGAGGAGCCCACCGTCCCCTCCTGGCTGTGGCGCAAGGTCGCCGACACGGCCGCGCTGAAGGCGCTGCCGGAGGGCCAGCGCAGCGTCGGCGAAACCAGGGCGACCGAGGTGTTCGACCGGCTGGCCGGCACCTGGACCTATTGGGGCTGGAAGGGCGGCTATTTCGATTCGGAGGACGACGCCCGCGCCTTCTTCGACGAGCACCGCTACATGCTGGCGATGCAGATGGTGGCGCCGAACTCGCCGCAATGGTTCAACACCGGCCTGCATTGGGCCTACGGCATCGACGGGCCGAGCCAGGGCCACTACTACGTCGATTTCGAGACCGGCAAGCTCACCAAGTCCAAGACCGCCTACGAGCATCCGCAGCCGCACGCCTGCTTCATCCAGTCGATCGCCGACGACCTGGTCAATGACGGCGGCATCATGGATCTGTGGGTGCGCGAGGCGCGGCTGTTCAAGTACGGCTCGGGCACCGGCTCCAACTTCTCGCGGCTGCGCGGCGAGGGCGAGAAGCTGTCGGGCGGCGGCCGCTCCTCCGGCCTGATGAGCTTCCTCAAGATCGGCGACCGCGCGGCCGGCGCCATCAAGTCCGGCGGCACCACGCGCCGCGCCGCCAAGATGGTGGTGGTGGACATCGACCACCCCGACATCGAGGCCTATATCGACTGGAAGGTGAAGGAGGAGGAGAAGGTCGCCGCCCTGGTGGCCGGCTCGCGCGCCTGCAACAAGCACCTCAAGGCGATCCTCAAGGCCTGCGTCAATTGCGAGGGCGACAATGGCGACTGCTTCGAGCCCGACAAGAACCCGGCGCTGAAGCGCGAGATCAAGCTGGCGCACCGCGCCGGCGTGCCCGACAATCTGATCAAGCGCATCATCCAGTATGCGCGCCAGGGCTTCGCCGACATCGACTTCCCCGTCTTCGACACCGATTGGGACGGCGAGGCGTACCTCACCGTCGCCGGCCAGAACTCCAACAATTCGGTGCGCGTCACCGACGAGTTCCTGCACGCGGTCGAGCACGACGGCTCGTGGAACCTCACCTGGCGCAACCAGCCCGGCATCGCCAGGACGCTGAAGGCGCGCGATCTGTGGGACAAGATCGGCTACGCGGCGTGGGCCTGCGCCGACCCCGGCCTGCAGTTCCACACCACCATCAATGACTGGCACACCTGCCCCGCCGACGGGCCGATCCGGGCCTCGAACCCGTGCTCGGAATACATGTTCCTCGACGACACGGCGTGCAATCTCGCCTCGCTGAACCTGCTCGCCTTTCGCGACCCGGCGAACGGCGCGTTCGACGTCGAGTCCTACGAGCACGCCATCAAGCTGTGGACCATCGTGCTCGAAATCTCGGTGCTGATGGCGCAGTTCCCGTCGAAGGAGATCGCCGAGCGCTCCTACGAGTTCCGCACGCTGGGCCTCGGCTTCGCCAATATCGGCGGGCTGTTGATGTCGTCGGCGATACCCTACGATTCCGACGAGGGCCGGGCGATCGCCGGCGCGCTCAGCGCCATCATGACCGGCGTCGCCTACGCCACCTCGGCGGAGATGGCGTCCTTCCTCGGCGCCTTCCCCGGCTATTCCAAGAACGCCGAGGCCATGCTGCGGGTGATGCGCAATCACCGCCGCGCCGCCCACGGCTTCCGCGAGGGCTATGAGGGCCTGTCGATCATTCCCGTGCCGCTCGACCACGCCGCCTGCTCCGACCCGCGGCTGATCGACCACGCCAAGCGCGCCTGGGACCGCGCGGTGGTGCTGGGCGAGGCGCACGGCTATCGCAATGCGCAGGTGTCGGTGGTGGCGCCGACCGGCACCATCGGCCTGGTGATGGATTGCGACACCACCGGCATCGAGCCCGATTTCGCGCTGGTGAAGTTCAAGAAGCTGGCCGGCGGCGGCTATTTCAAGATCATCAACCGCGCAGTGCCGGCGGCGCTGCGCCAGCTCGGCTATTCGGAGGCCGAGATCGCCGAGATCGAGGCTTATGCGGTCGGCCACGGCTCGCTGAAGCAGGCGCCCGGCATCAACCCGGCAACGCTCGCCCAGCGCGGCTTCACGCTGGAAGCGATCGACAAGGTCGAGGCCGCCGTGAAGGGCGCGTTCGACATCAAGTTCGCCTTCAACAAATGGACGCTGGGCGAGGCGTTCTGCCATGAGACGCTGGGCATTCCGCTTGAGGCGCTCAACGCACCGGGCTTCGACCTGCTCAGCGCGCTCGGCTTCGGCAAGCGCGAGATCGAGGCGGCGAACCTGCACGTCTGCGGCGCGATGACGGTGGAGGGCGCGCCGCACCTGAAAGAGTCGCACTATCCGGTGTTCGACTGCGCCAATCCGTGCGGGCGCATCGGCAAGCGCTATCTCACGGTGGAGAGCCACATCCGCATGATGGCGGCGGCGCAGCCCTTCATCTCGGGCGCGATCTCCAAGACCATCAACATGCCGAACGACGCCACGGTGGAGGACTGCAAGAGCGCCTACATGCTGTCCTGGCGACTGGGGCTGAAGGCCAACGCGCTCTATCGCGACGGCTCCAAGCTGTCGCAGCCGCTCTCCGCCCAGCTCATCGCCGACGACGCGGACGACGACGACATCGAGGCGCTGCTGGAGAAGCCCTCGGCGGCGCGCGCCGCGCAGGTCGCCGAGCGCATCGTCGAGCGCGTGGTCGAGCGGGTGCAGGTGCAGGTCCAGAAGGTGCGCGAGCGCGAGAAGCTGCCCGACCGCCGCAAGGGCTACACGCAGAAGGCCATCGTCGGCGGCCACAAGGTTTATCTGCGCACCGGCGAATACGAGGACGGGCGGCTCGGCGAAATCTTCATCGACATGCACAAGGAGGGCGCGGCGCTGCGCTCGCTCCTCAACAACTTCGCCATCGCCATTTCGCTCGGCCTGCAATACGGCGTGCCGCTCGACGAATATGTCGACGCCTTCACCTTCACCCGCTTCGAGCCGGCGGGCCCGGTGCAGGGCAACGACATCGTCAAGTACGCCACCTCGATCCTCGACTATGTGTTCCGCGAATTGGCGGTGTCGTATCTCGGCCGCTACGACCTCGGCCACGTGCAGCCCGACGCCTCGTTCGATGCGCTGGGCGCGGGCGTCGCCGAGGGCAAGACGCCCTCGCCCTCGCCGGCCTCGCGCGTCGTCTCGAAGGGCCTGGTGCGCGGCCGCACGCAGAATCTTCTCGTCGTGCCGAAGGGCGAGACCCCGCGCGGCGGCACCGGCACGGTGGCGGTGCTGAAGACCGCCGGCGCCACCGCGCTGAAGCCGAGCTTCGAGACCCACGAGGACATCGAGTCGGACGCCGATCTCGGCATCGGCGAGGCCGAGGCGTCGGAGCGAACCGAGGGCGAGACGGCGCTGCCGCCCGGCACGCCGCGCCCGCGCGACGCCAAGACCGGAGTCAAGGAGGCCGGCGTCAAGGAGGCGGGTGCACGCGAGGCGGGCGTCAAGGAGGCTGGGGCGACCGAGGGCAAGGCCGTGCTGGCCGACCGGCGGGCCGAGGCCAAGGCGCGCGGCTATGAGGGCGAGTCCTGCCCCGAATGCGGCAACTTCACCCTGGTGCGCAACGGCACCTGCATGAAGTGCGACACGTGCGGCGGGACGACGGGGTGCTCGTGAACGATTGGTCAACAGGTTGCAGGGCGGCGATTACTCGCCGCCCTTGACATAGCCGAACATATCAAGAGCAATCGGAATTTTTTCGCAAGATAATAGCCCTGATATTGCAGCCATCCGGGGACAAAAATTTGGATAAAATACACAATTTATCAAAATAAATCAGAATTAATGAAGGAAAGCGAGATGACAAAGATAGACTATCCAGCATTATTTTTGTGCGCAGACGAAGCATCGAATAGATACCAGGCTCACTTTCTTAGGCTTGTTCAAGGCGAGTATGCCACCCTTTTTCTAGCATCTATTTTCTCAATGAGTTTCCTAACAGGCACTTGGTACTACGTTTGTTATGCATTCGTATTTATCGCTGGATTGGTGGTGTTGCTCACGAGAGCTCTACGCAAGCCCGAACAGGATTGGTACCGCTGCCGCGCCCTCGCAGAGAGCGTCAAGACCCTTACTTGGCGGTACGTTATGCGCGCAGCGCCGTTTGGAGACCTAGCCGAGAGTGGGCATCAGGCACAGGCCGAATTCCGAAATCAATTGCACTCTGTCTTTGCAGAAAATCGCGCAACCGCGGAGAAAATAGTAAGCGACTGGTCTGGAAACGATCAAATTACAGACAGAATGCAGCAAATCCGCTTAATGTCACTTTCTGATAGAATAAAATACTACATCAATAATCGCATTGATGAACAAAGAGAATGGTACGCTCGAAAGGCTATCATTAATAGACGGGGCGCATCTTTCTGGGTTACCGCTAGTTCTATTGCTTATGTACTAGCAACAGCACTTGTTATTACTCGAATCGCAGCACCGGATTGGCCATATTGGCCAATCGAGCCATTAATTGTAGTTGCTGCCTCTGTAGTTGGGTGGATGCAGATAAGGAAATTCAATGAGCTTTGCGCCGCGTACACTGTAACCGCCCATGAGATCGGATTAATCAAGATGCGGACCGAAGCAACATGCAGCGAAGAAGATTTTTCGCAGTTTGTGAACGATGCTGAAAAGGCGTTTTCACGTGAGCACACATTATGGATAGCAAGACAGTCAGATTAAGAGGAGCACTTCATGACCAACACCGCGTACATTGTTTTCGATGGCGATACCGACAAGTGGGCATACGCCTACATAAACGGCTGGAAAGCAAATAGATCTATTGAATTTAACTATCAAGATGCGCATGACCTCGACAATATGACCGCTCGCGCACAAGGGGAATATTATGTGAAATCAAGACTACGTGAACGCATGAAGCAATCTGACGTAGTCATAGTTCTGATAGGTGAAAAGACAAAGAACCTATACAAATACGTCCGCTGGGAACTAGAATTGGCCTTAGAACTTGGTTTGCCCATAATCGCGGCAAATCTAAATAAAAAGAATGGACAGGATCCGAATCTGTGCCCCGCAATCATTCGAGATAAATCTTCGGTTGTTCACATCCCTTACACGCTGAAGCCCTGAAACACGCCATGAAAGATTTTATTCCATTTTATCGTTCATTTTCACCTGAGAAGAAGCGCGACACGACTTGGTACTACTATAGACACTTTGATTAACGATCCACATGACAGCAAGCGTAGGGCGGAATAGCGAAGCGTATTCCGCCATTTACGGCGCGACACCCGGCCGGGGCGGCGCAATACGCTGACGCTATTGCGCCCTACAGGACGACCCCTACAGGGCGACAAGGTTCGCGTCGACACGACGACGGCTGGTGGGTCCCCTTCCCTCGCGCGGGCCGCGCTCGCCGGGGACGACTGCGGCGTGGTTCGCCCTGCTCGCCGGGGACGACCGCGCGCGCCAGCCGCCCGGCACCGGCCGACGCAATGATGCCGGAACCGGACCGGTCGTTCCCGGCGACCGCCGCAGGCGGTCGGGAAGGGAACCCATGATCTTCCGCCGGCTCAATCTCGCGCAGCTCCAACACACGGGAACCCGGGACATAGGACGGCGACAGGCTGGCGCTCGCGAAGGTACCTTGCACAGACCGCACCAACGCCGCAAAGTTGCATCCCGTTCGAACAAACCGGAACGCCCATGACCGTCTCGCCAACACATGTGCGGTTCGACGCCGGCGTGATGTGGGTCACGCTGTCCGACGGCCGCACGCTCGGTGTGCCGCTGGCGTGGTTCCCGCGCCTCTATCACGCCAGCCCGGAACAGCGCGCCGAGGTCGAAATCAGCCCCCGCGGGCTGCATTGGGATGCGCTCGACGAGGACATCTCGGTTGCCGGGCTTCTGGTCGGTCGTGGCGACATGACCCGCGGCCTGAGGAAGCGGCGTGAACGCTTCCCGAATGCGGCAACTTCACGCTGGTGCGCAAGGGCACCTGCATGAAGTGCGACACCTGCGGTGGGACGACGGAGTGCAGTTGAGTTTTCGCGTCAAAACTCTACCTGGACACGAAGCTTGATCCCGGAGACCCAAAGCCTGTCACAGACAGACACGAAGTCTGCAAACGAGGTTCCGGGCGGCTGATACAGCTACGTGGCCAGGAATGCCGCCGGATCCAAGTGGCTCAGCGCCGGTTCGCCGATGAGGAATTCCGCCACCGCTTCGTTCTCGGCGGTCGAAGTATCAACCAGGGTACCGTCGACATCAAACAGGATCGCGCGGATCACCGTAGCCTCGGCAACAGATGGCGCTCATACAGCTCGTCCGCCACGCGTCGGAAAGCCACAGGATCCATGTCGGCACCGATGTCCACGTAGACCGGCTGGATCGTTGTGGCGTGCGTCTCCGCAAAGTCCAGGAGATGGCGTTGCCAGCATCGATAGAAGTCAGCGATCTGGGAATCGTCGCCTAAGCTGTCGAGATGGGAGGACCAGTGGGTGTTCCGGTGGCGTCTGGTCGAGAGTACGCGAGCCGGGAGTTCCTCATCCCGGCATCGCAGCACGATGCGGACGATCTGGCAGTCGTCGGCCTGCGCGTACAGCCGGGCAACGAAATCGTGGTTCCGCTGCCACTGGCCCAAGCCAAGCATGCGCATGTTGGCGACATGGCTCAGCAGAAAGCGCTCCATCAACACGATAGGCGACGCGTTGCCGGCTCGCCCTCGGAACTTGGAACCTTCCAGCATGGATTTCAGCATAGCCGGCACGGCCATCAGATCGACCAGATGCTTAGCGACCTGCTCCTCCGTCAGGGTGCCGGCCTCCTTCGCGTGCTCTAGCACGCGTTCGGTGTAATGCTCGCTGAGCAGGAGCTTGGTGTTCGCAGGGTGGCGCTCGCCGATGAGAGCCTGCATTCGCTTGAAGACAATCGATTTACCGACGCCGGTGACGCCTTCTATGATAAAACCTGGCATGAAGGGCGTTCCCTGGAGGCGACCGTCGCGCCGTTGGCGAATGACTAAGCAATCGTAAGGTGGAATAGCAAGCGTATGGCGGATGGCGAATTGTATTCCACCAGTCTGATATTCCGGCGTTCCTGGCGCAATACGCTGACGCTATTGCGCCCTACATAAATGTGGCTTCGTGCCGATACCGCAGCGCCGGCGACAACAGATTTTCGATCACGCGGCGTGCCCGGCCTCGATCTCCACCGTCCCGGCCATCGGCATGGGAACGTTTTTCGACTGGCGAGCGACGAGTGCAAATGCACCATCCATCCATGCCGTCGAGATTTTCAGAGCGTGATCTGCAACGATAGAACCGACTAACGACATAGCTCGCCCTTAGACTTGCTGGATTCTGGGTGATTGAGTTTCGCGCCGGACGCAGTCAGCGCGGCACGCCGTATAGACATAGTTCACCATCGAAAGAGCGACAAAGATTCCGATGGTGGCGAAGGGCAATACGAATAGATGAAAATTCGACTCATGAACGTTCCAGGAGCGCCCCGCGCCGGGAGGCTTCATGCTCGCCGCCGCCGCCCAAAGTACGGTGAGGACCCCCAAACCATGTACCAACGCAGACATGACCAAACCGCGCCACAGTCTAGCGCTTCTTAAGACAGCATCTAGATCTGGAAGACGCCCCTTCCGAACTGCCTGCACTGGAATATTGTCTGCTATAAGATCGCTAACGACAACAATATAGAATAGTACCCCGATGACAAAGAGATAATAGTAGACCGAATAATAGATTTCAAGGTACACCGCCCTGCAATGCAATCCAGCGGCGGTCAACCGCCGTTCATTTTCCCGGATGACATCGACGAGTTGCGAGGCGGGCCAGTCGAACGCATTGAGGGCGGGCGCAATGGCGCAGAACGGAGCATCGCCCCAGATCGTATTGACGAGCACGATCGGAAGGAGCAGCCCGAGCCACACTGCACACCCGGCAATGACGATTTTCGTGTGCAGCCGGTTCATCCGCTTAGCGGCTGCGTCGTCGGCCAGCAGCCGCTCCAGCTCGGCGAGATAAGTCCGGGCGTCGAGATCATTGCGCACGAAGCGCCGTGCCTGCCAGTCGTAGCGGTAGAACCACCGAAACAGATCCGCCGCGCAGCCGAGAGCGACGAGGCCCAGCCCCCACGCCAGCGAATTGGCGCCGAGCCAGGCCATGAAACCGAACAGGCAGGTCAATTGGGTCGCAGCCAACACCTCGACGGCAGCTAGTTCCATGCGACGGTAGAGTTCTTGCATTTGTCACCCGGCTTCAAAGGTCTAAGCGCTCTAGGAATTACTGCGCCAGCATAGAAGTTAGTAAGCGTATGGCGGAATAGCGAAGCGTATTCCGCCCTTTACGGCGCGACACCCGGCCGGGCCGACGCAATACGCTGACGCGATTGCGCCCTACAGAGCGACGAGATCCGTGACGACACGACGACGGCCGGTGTGGGTCCCCTTCCCTCGCGCGGCTGATGCCGCGCTCGCCGGGGACGACCGCGGCGTGGTTCGCCCTGCGCGCCGGGGACGACCGCGCGCGCCGGCCCCGCACCGGCCGACGCAATGATGCCGGACCGGACCGGTCGTTCCCGGCGACCGCCGCAGGCGGTCGGGAAGGGAACCCAAGACCGCGCCGGACCAGGAGACACGATGGGGACCGGACGGCAGCAGGATCGAGGCGGAAACCCACTATCGGACCAGCTCACACCGTTCAAACGAGTGGGGCCACCTCACGAGGCGATGGCGGCGCACAGCGCGGTCGAGACCTTCGAGAAGACGATCCGTCCGTCCGGCTCACCGTTCCGCTGGCTCAGGTGTCACGACAGTGTCGTGCGGCCAATTCTCGCCCGCAGGCCATCCGCCCGAGTGGGCGCAGATGGAACAGGTCGAGGGCGAGAACGTTTCATGATCAGGACTGCTGTCCATATTTCGGGCGCCTTAGGCTGCGCCTGTATAACCCCCCGAGGATGACATGAGGATTGCCCAGGTCGCGCCTTTGATGGAGAGCGTGCCGCCGAAATACTATGGCGGGACCGAGCGCGTGGTGCACTTCCTCACCGAGGCGCTCGTCGACCTTGGTCATGACGTGACGCTGTTCGCCAGCGGCGATTCCGTCACCCGCGCCGATCTCGTGCCGGTGGTGCGCAAGGCGCTGCGGCTCGATCCGGCCGTGGCCGATCCGGTGCCGTATTACTTGCTGATGCTCGACTGGCTGAACAGCCGCGCCGACGAGTTCGACGTCCTGCATTTCCACATCGATGCCTTCCACTTTCCGCTGTTCAACAACCGGCGCCACCGCACGGTGACGACGCTGCACGGACGCCAGGATCTGCCCGATATCGGCGCCCTCTATCGCGGCTTCCCCGGCATGCCGCTGGTCTCGATCTCGAACCACCAGCGCACCGCGGTGGCGGACGCGAATTTCGCCGCCACCATCCCGCATGGCCTGCCGAAGGATCTGCTGGCGCCGACCTACGATCCGCGCGGCGGCTATCTCGCCTTTCTCGGGCGGATGTCGCCGGAGAAGGGCCCGCTCATCGCAATCAGGCTGGCACGCGCGCTCGGCCTGCAGCTGCGCATGGCGGCCAAGGTCGACAAGGTCGACGAACGATATTTCCGGGAGGTGGTGCATCCCGAGATCGCCTGCGGCAACGATGTCGAGTTCATCGGCGAGATCGACGACCGCGACAAGGCGAAGCTGCTGGGCGAGGCGCAGGCGCTGCTGTTCCCGATCGCCTGGCCCGAGCCGTTCGGCCTGGTGATGATCGAGGCCATGGCGTGCGCGACGCCGGTGCTCGCCTTCCGTGCCGGCTCGGTGTCGGAGGTGATCGAGGATCACGTGACCGGACGCATCGTCGACGATTTCGACGAGGCGCTGTGCGCGATCCCCGAGGTGCTGTCGCTCGACCGTCGGCGTATCCGCGCCGAGTTCGAGGCACGGTTCACCGCCGAGCGGATGGCGCGCGATTATGTCGATGTCTATCGCGGTCTGGCGTGGACCATTCGCAGGCCGGCGGTGCGGCCGCGGCTGATTGCGCCGCGCCAGGCCGCCCCAGTTCACGTTCTGCAGAGTGAGGTTCATGCCGGCTAAGACAACGGCCGTCACCGAACTGCTGATCGACACCGTCGGCGAGTCCCCGTTCTACATTCCCGCCACCGGCCCCTCGGCCCGCCCGCGGCGAACCTTGAAGCATGGCGACTGCTTCGCCGTGCTGGATTCCTACGGCGACATCGGCGCGTCGCAGGGCGGCCACGACGGCTTGTTCTTCTGCGACACCCGCTATTTGTCGCGGCTTGAGCTGATGATCAACGGCACCCTGCCGCTGCTGCTCGATTCCACCGTGCGCGACGACAATCTGGCATTGGCGGCCGACCTGACCAATCCGGATGTCTATTTCGACGGCCACGTGGTGCTGCCCAAGGACACCATCCACATGGTGCGCTCGGTGGTGCTGTGGGAGGGCGTCGCGCATGTGCGGCTGGGCTTGCGCAATCACGGCGAACGGCCGGTGCGGCTCGGCCTCGCCTTCATCTTCGCCGCCGATTTCGCCGATCTGTTCGAGGTCCGCGGGGCGCGGCGCGAGCGCCATGGCCGCATCCAGACGAACGTCACCTCGGCGCAGGATGTCAGCATCTCCTGCGCCGGGCTGGACGGGCGCACGCGCACGACCACCATCTGCTTCAACCCGGCGCCGGAGACGCTCGGCGCCACCGCTGCCTCCTGGCGCGTGACCCTGGCGCCGAACCAGAGCCGGTCGCTGTTCCTGCAGGTCGCCTGCGATCCGCAGGCGGGCAGGCCCATCGCCTTCGGCGCGGCGATGCTGGCGGCGCATCGCTCGCGGCGCGCGCTGACGCGGGACATGGCCAGCGTCGAGACCAGCCACCAGGTGCTGAACGAGGTGCTGCGCCGCTCGATGGCCGACCTTGCCATGCTGACCACCGAGACGCCGGAGGGGCCCTATCCCTATGCCGGCATCCCCTGGTACTCGACCACGTTCGGCCGCGACGGCATCATCACCGCCATCGAAATGCTCTGGGCCGCGCCCGCCATTGCGCGCGGCGTGCTGGCCCGTCTCGCGGCGCTGCAGGCCACCGAAGCCGACCCGGCGTGCGACGCCGAACCCGGCAAGATCCTGCACGAGATGCGCGGCGGCGAAATGGCGGCGCTCGGCGAGGTTCCGTTCTCGCGCTACTATGGCAGCAATGATTCCACCCCGCTGTTCCTCGTCCTGCTCGGCCTCTATGTCGAGCGCACCGACGATCTGGCGACGCTGCGGGCGCTGTGGCCGGCGGCGCTCGCCGCGCTGCACTGGATCGACAATTACGGCGATCGCGACGGCGACGGCTTCGTCGAATATGCCCGGGCCACTGAGAACGGCCTGACCAATCAGGGCTGGAAGGACAGCCACGACGCCGTCTTCCACGCCGACGGGCGGCTGGCCGATGGGCCGATCGCGCTGGTCGAGGTTCAGGCCTACGTCTTCTTCGCCAAGACCCTGATGGCGCGGCTCGCCCGCCGCCTCGGCCACGGTGACGCCGGCGACCAGCTCGACGAGGAGGCCGTGCGCCTCGCCACCCGGTTCGACGAGGCCTTCTGGTGCGAGGGCCTCGGCACCTACGCCCTGGCGCTCGACGGCATGAAGCGGCGCTGCGAGGTGCGCACCTCCAATGCCGGCCATGTGCTGTGGGCGAGGCTCGCGCCGCCGGACCGTGCCGCGCGCGTCGCGCGCGATCTGATGAAGCCGGATTTCTTCTCGGGCTGGGGCATCCGCACAGTCGCCAAGGACGAGCGGCGCTACAATCCGATGTCCTACCACAATGGGTCGGTCTGGCCGCACGACAACGCCATGATCGCGGCGGGCATGGCGCATTATGGCGCCGGCGAGGCGGTGCAGCGGGTGTTCGGCGGCATCCTCGACGCCGCCGCCTATATGGAGCTGCGCCGTCTGCCGGAGCTCTATTGCGGCTTTCGCCGCCGCGCCGGGCGCGGCCCCACGCTTTATCCGGTGGCCTGCGCGCCGCAGGCCTGGGCGTCCGCCACGCCGTTCTCGCTGGTCCAGTCCTGCCTCGGCCTGGAGCTGAAGCCGGCAACCAGCGAGATCCGCTTCGTCAATCCGGTGCTGCCGCCGCAGCTCGATTGGGTTCGGCTGCGCAATCTCCGTGTCGGCACCGCCACCGCCGACGTGCTGGTGCGCCAGCTCGGCGACGGCGTCTCGGTGGATTTCGAGCGCGCCCTCGGCGACGCGCAGATCACCGTCAAGATGACGCGATAGCGTCGGCCGCAGATCTCCCGCTGGCTGCCTCGGGCAGGCTGGTCCGGAACTCTTCATGATCCGGACCATGCTTCGTCACCGCTGCAAGCCCATGACACAAATATTTTTTCTGGGTGGCTCCTAACCTGCGATCCGTATGTTGAGATATTCATTTCCAGACTCGTTCGGCATTTCAGACTCAAACAGGTCTTTCAGTTTCTCGATGCTTGGAGCCGCCGAACGCTTTCCGGAAAGGACGTAGCCATAGACCTGCCGGTTGTCCAGATACTGAGGAATGCTACGCTTGCGGGCGCTTTCGGCAAGGACCACGTATTCGAGCCGGGCGGTTCCGTCCTCGAAGGCGAGATCCTCCATCACGTCGGCGCGGACAAGGTAGCTGCCATTGACAACCGGCATCTCCAGCACCCCGCGGACCCGGCGGTTGAGGACCCATGAATACTGGTCGCAATTTTCGAAATAGCCATTTGCGTCGATCTCGGCATGGTAGTTCGAATAGGGATCGTCCGGGCTCACGGCGCGCAGGAATGGCGCGACGATTGGTAGGTTGAGCGCCACCAGTTCGCGCAGCGTGCAAGGACGCATCAAGGTGTCGGCGTCGGCGACAAAACAGAAATCGCACCCGTGCGCCTGGGCACGGCTGAAACTGGCCTTGCGCCAGTGGCCGGGACTGCGGGGCGTCGACGACGTCCGTTCATGCAGGATGAACGGTTTGACACGCCCGCCCGCATCCCCGGCGTCGAACTCCACGCCGGCGTACTGGTCCTTGATGCGGCCCGCCCAATCGTGCAGCCGCCGCTCGATTGCGTCCGTGCTGCCGAAGGTGAGGACGCTCAGCACGATCGAGGACTTCGGATAATCGAGCGCCTCGATGCACTGGAGATAGAGCGGCAGGGAGTCCTCGTCCTGTCCGGCGATGATCGACACCAGCACGCGGGGCGTGCCGTTCAGTCGCGAGCGGAGCGGCCGCGGCGGGCGCAAGGCATGCTGCTCGGCCAAGCTCTCGGTGCCCAGCGATCCCAGGCTTGCATCGCGCGGCAACTTCGCGCTCGCGAACCGCGCGTTTTCGACCACGCGCGGCATATCAGTGGCCGCGAGCTTGCCGGTCGCGAGCAGCTTCAGGCTCGCATCGAGGGAATCCCGATAGCGCCCGGACCAATAGGCGTTGAGCGCAAGCTCATCCAGCAGGCCGATGTCGTAGACCCAGGGTTCGACAAACAGCCCGTCGGCCGGCATCTCGATCGCCAGTCCACGCTTGGCGAGGTCGTAGCCATCCTCGAAGAGACCCCTGAAGCGGCAGAACCGGCTGGCCTTGTAAAGGGCCTCGGCCCGCGTCGGCTGCGCGTTCGCCGCGCGGCGATAGGCGTCGATGACGTCCTGATCGGAATGACCGAGCTGCTCCTTCAGCTGAGCGGCACAGTAGAGGCTGATGAACACCTCCTCCTGCCAGTATCCAAGCCCGGCCCGGATCAGATAATTCTCTAGCGCCTTGTCCAGCGCGCGGCAGTCGCGATAGCTCTGCGCCAGATAGAAGCGGTAGCGCGTGATCAGGAACGGGTCGGTCTCGGTCCGCAGCGCCTCCTCGAGCACGGCAGCGTCGCGCTGATACGTCCGCGGATCCTGCCGGCGCGCGCCGTCTGGATTGCTCCGCATGAGCATCCCCGTGAGCAGTCCTGGCGGGCCGGCCACCTCGCAGGTGAGGAATTCGTGCAGCACGCCTTCATAGCGCCACCCACACGCGGCGCGCACCAATTGCGGCCGGCGATAGGCGACGGTGCTGATGCGGATCTCCATCATGTAGGAGTCGGCGGTCAGGAACGGCAGCACGGTGCCCGGCTCGATCTCCAGCGTATCGTCGGCGTCGATGATCAGCGCGTAATCACACTGTCCGCGGGCCAGCTCCAGGGCTTCGGTGCGGTTGTGGGCGAAGTTCCGCCAGGGCCGCTCATGCAGTTCGCCCGGCAGGTCGCGCAGATGCTCGCGTATGATATCCTGCGTGCCGTCGGTGGAGCCGGTGTCGACGATGACCCATCGGTTGATGATCGGCCGCACGCTGTCGAGACACCGGCGAATGACCGACGCCTCGTTCTTGACGATCATGTTCAGGCAAATAATCTGTCCGGACGCGTTCATCGGCGTATCCATGTGTTTCAGAATGTCCATGTGTTGATGCGTCGGCGACAAGCGGACGCGGACAGGATGGGGACCATGACCCTCGACAGCCGGTCATGAAACGGCGCAGCTTCATGTCGCTGCTCGGGGCCGGCGCGCTGCTGGCGTTGAAAACGGCTGCGGCACGCGCCATCTCTCCGAAGATGACGTTGCTCACCGCCCCTCTCGAACTTGGAGGCAACTGGGGCGGGTCGGCACCGAGAGATGCCGCCGCCGTGATCGAGCGGATGCGCGCGGCCTGCCTGGCGGGCGTTCCGCTTCTGTCCGACCGTCAGCCCGAGAAGCTTCGCGTCGACGACAAGGCGGACACCAACCCGGCGATCTGGCTCCAGACCGACCTGCCGACAACGGCCTGGATCATCGTCATCGTCGGCACCCGGGACTGGTGCAATCTCGCCTACCAGTTCGGGCACGAGCTGGGGCATGTGCTCTGCAACAGCTGGCAGGCGGACTCCATCCCGCTCAATCCGTGCCGCTGGATCGAGGAAGCGCTGGTCGAGGCGTTCTCGCTGCGCGGGCTGGCGCGCCTGGCGGACGAGTGGGAGCGTGCGCCGCCATTCCCCAACGACGCCGCCTATGCCGGCTCCATCCGCACCTACCGCGAGACCATTTTGGCCGGTCACCGCAAGTTCGGGCAGGACCAGGGCATCGAAGATGGCTTCGGGGCTTGGTTCAAGTCGCAGAAGGCGGTGTTCGCCAAGCGCGGCGGCATCGATGTCGCGCGCGGCGCGGTGCCGGCGATGCTCAGCCTGTTCGAGGACGATGCGGCCACGGTCGCGGACATGGGCGCGCTGAACCGCTGGCCGGGGCGAAGCGGCCTTTCCCTGCGCAGCTACCTCTCCAACTGGAAGAAGAGCTGCGCGGAGCTGAACGCGCCCGGCCAATTGCCGGTGCGAATACGGAGCCTTCTCGCCGGCCCGTGAGGCGTCAGCGGACCCAAAGCAGTCTCCGCAAAAGTGGGAACCGGTTTTGCGGAAGAGACTGCGACAACTCAATAGCGCGAAGCAGTCTCCGCAAAAGTGGGAACCGATTTTGCGGAAGAGACTGCGACAACTCAATAGCGCGGAGCAGTCTCCGCAAAAGTGGGAACAGGTTTTGCGAAAGAGACTGCGACAACTCAATGCTTGAGCCCCTGTCATACGCATCGTCCAATCCCTGCAATGCCGCTGCGCGTGCGGCTCGTCGCCGTCCTCACATCCCGACCCGCGCAGAGGGCGCATCCGAGCTCGCCGGGTGAAGCGTTATGTCGATGTCGGCCTTCGTTCCCGCGTCCGCCAACACCTTCTCGAACAGCGCAAGCTCTGCCGACGCCTCGGGCGCGCCGAGCGACACGGCGTGCTCATACCAGTGGCGGGCGGCTTCGATATCCTGCGGCCCGCCGATGCCGCGCCAGGCGTGGCGCGCAAGCATGAGGGCGCCGAGCGGATGACCGTGCTCGGCGGCCCGTGCGAACCAGCGTCGCGCGTCCCGTTGATCGGGTTCGATATCGTGTCCGCCGCCGAGCATCATTCCGAGCGCGACCATTGCGCCTGCGTGCTCGGCAGACGCCGCGCGCGCGAGCCAGGATTGTGCCAGGCGATGATCGCGCGGCACGCCGCGGCCGGCGATATGACACTCGGCGATGGCAACCTGCGCGTCCGGCATGCCTGCCTCGGCGGCGCGGGCGAACCACGCGGCGGCCTCGCCGTCGTCCCTGGCAACGCCGCGGCCTTCGGCGAGCATGCGGCCGTACCAGTATTGCGCGTTCACCACGCCTTCGGCGGCGCGCTTGAGCCAGAAGGCGGCGCGCACGTCATCGCGCGGCACGCCCACACCCTCCGCGAGGCAGACCGCGAAGTTGAATGCGCCGACAAGGTCGCCCTGCTCGGCGGCGCGCTCGAACCAGTCATGGACGGGCGGCGGGTCCTGCGCGAAGGCGGAAACCGCCCCTCCCTGCAGGAGTGCCGCGAGATTGGCCTGCGCATCGCAATCGCCGGCCTCGGCCGCCTGCTGGAACCAGGTCGCGGCCTCGTCCGGATCGCGGGCGACGCCGGCGCCGGTGAGGTGGAGCATGCCGAGCGCGCGCGCGGCGGCCTTGTGTCCACGCTCGGCCGCCGTGCGGAACCAATGCGCCGCCTCGGCATAGTTCGGCGGCAGGGCACCGCCGCGGGCATAGATGTCGCCGAGCCGCGCCGCCGCCTCCGAATCGCCGCCGATGGCGGCACGGCGCAGCCAGCTTTCGCCATTCAACAGGTCGGCCGGTCCGCCGCGGCCGTCGATCAGCATCAGGCCGAGGCGCGTCTGCGCGTGTGAAAGCCCGGCCTCGGCCGCGACGGTGTAGTGGCGCCGCGCCTCCGTCTCGTCCAGCACCGCGCCAACTCCGCGCTCGGCGCTCACGCCAAGCAGGTAATGCGCAGCGGGAAAGCCGGCATCCGCGGCGCGCACGATGTGATAGAGCGCGGCGGACGTCTGTTCGGCGGTGTCCGCGTTCATCAGCAAGGCGACGGCGTAGCCGAACCGTCCTTGCGGGCAATCCTGCATGGCGGATTTGCGGTACCACTCGATCGCCGCATCGGGATCGCGCACGTCTTCCGGCCCCGACGTGAGAATATAGGCGAGCAACGCCTGAGCATCCGCCGCACCCGCTTCCGCCGCACGCTGCGCCCACGGCAGGGCCGCGGCATGATCGGCGCCTGTCAGTTCGACTGCGTGGAACAGCTTTGCGTTCGGCCCGACGGCGGCCTTCGGCAGGCCGAAGAGGTGAAGCTGGGCGAGGCGGCACTGGGCACGCACATGCCCGGCCTCGGCCGCGCGGTAGAACCAGCGCGCCGCCTCGAACGGCTGGCGCGGCGCGCCCTTGCCTTCGAGAAAGCGCTCGCCGACGATGAAGGCGGCCTCCATGTCGCCGGCCTCGGCCGCCGCCGCGAACAGAGCGAGCGCACGCTCCGGCGCGGTTTCCGACAAGCGCTCGGCCCGTGCCCGCACCCGGTTCGGAGAACCCGACGAAAATCGCCCGAACGGCTTGAGGAGGTTGAAGCTGATCATCGCTGGCGGCTCAAGGTTCATGCATGCTGTCGTAGGCGACGGGAAGGATCTTGCCGACGAAATAGGCGAGCACGGAGCGCGTGCCGACCTTGACGTCGGCGACGACCGGCATGCCTGGCATCAGGCGGAATCCCGGCGGCGTGTGGTGCAGCTTCAATTCGTCGATCGTGATGTCGCTTCTGTAGAACAGCGTCTGCGGCCGGTTCGGCAGCGTCGAGCCGCCGTCCTGAGGCGCGGTCTCGGGGCTGAAACTGTCGGCGCTGATCGCGCGCACCACGCCGCGAGCGCTGCCATATTGCAGGTAGGGCAGCGTATCGAACTTGATCGTCACCTCGTCGCCCGGCCGGACATAGCCGCTGTCGACGCCGGAGATGTTGGCCTCGACCGACAGGGGCGCGTCCAGCGGCACGAGCTGGATCAGCGGCTCAGCGCTGGTGACGACCGAGCCGATGGAAATCTTGGCCACCGACAGCACGACCGCGTCGCGCGGCGCCGTCAGCACCACGAGCTCGTTGTAAAGAGCGGTCTTGGCAAAGTCCTGCTGGGCCTGCACCAGCTTGCGGCGCACATCGGCGAGCTCCTGCGAGGTCTCGCTGCTCCAGCGCTGGATGAACGTCTCGCGCTCGGCTTGCTGCGACGCCAGCTTGCGGCCCGCCTGGACGGCGTCCGATTCCACCTGCGAGAGCGAACCGGCCATGTTCAGCCGGGCATCGGCGGCCAGCAGCGTGTTGAGTACGCTGCCGATCTGGAGATCCTGGAGCTTCTGGCGCATGCCCTCGATCTTCGCCGCCAGGCCGAGGCGCTCGCGATAATAGGCGGCCTGCGCATTGTCGCCGGCGATCTGGCTTCTCAACTGATTGATCTTCTGATCGAAGTTCAGCAGCGTTTGCTGATACTCGCCCGAGCGCTGCCGGAAGATCGACGCTTGCAGTTCGGCATGCGGATTGGACAGATCGGGCACGTAGATGGTGCCCTCGGTCTCCGCGTGCAGGCGCAGCGCCTTGGCGCTGAGCAGATCGACCTGGTCCTTCATCGCGATGTGGTCGGCGGCGCTGAAGGTCGGGTTGAGGCGGGCGACCACCTGGCCCTTGCTGACGATGTCGCCCTTCTTCACCTCGATGCTCTCGACGATCGCCCGGTCGAACGGCTGAAGCAGGATGTTGGGGGCATCGGCCACCAGCTTGCCGCTGGACGACACGATCTTGTCGACCTGGATCAGCCCGCTTGCGGCGAGCAGCGAGACGACAAGCAGGAAGACCAGATAGTTGATCGCGCGCGACAGCGGCGGCACCCGCTTGGCGATGATCGCCGCCGACGGGCTCTCGAATTCGAGCACGGCGAGCGGCAGAGGCCCCCCCTCCACCAAGGCGGGGTCAGCCCCTGTGGGCGAGCTTCGGAGCCGGCGCGGCATGGGTTCTTCCCTGGACATCGGGTTGGGAGGTCTGTTGCAGCCAAAGACGGCGATAGACGGCGCAGCGCTCGACAAGGTCGCGATGCGGCCCGAGATCGACGACCTTGCCGCGGTCGAGCACGAGCGTCAGGTCGCAATCGACCAGCGACGACAGGCGGTGCGAGACGATCACCATCGTGCGCCCGAGCGCCATGCGCTGAAGATTGGCGTTGATCACCGCCTCGCTCTCCGGATCGAGCGAGGAGGTCGCCTCGTCGAGGATCATCAGCCGGGGATCGACGATCAGCGCGCGCGCGATGGCGAGCCGCTGGCGCTGTCCGCCGGACAGGTTCGGCGAGCCTTCCTGGATCCAGGTCTCGTAGCCCTTCGGCAGGCGCTCGATGAACTCCTCGGCGCCGGCGAGCCGGGCGGCGCGCACCGCATCCTCGAAGCTGAGGCCGGGACGGCCGGCGAGGATGTTGTCCTTCACCGTGCCGCGGAACAGGAAGTTCTCCTGCAGCACCACGCCGAAGCTCTGGCGCAGATGGCGCAGATTGATTTCGCGAAGATCGGTGCCGTCGATCTTCACCGCGCCGGAATAGTCGCGGTTGATGCCCATCAGCAGCCGCGTGATGGTGGACTTGCCCGACCCCGAGCGGCCGACCAGCCCGAGCATGGTGCCCGACTCGATGGCGAAGCTGATCCTGTCCAGCGCCGGGGTCTTGGCGCCTTCATATTTGAAGGTCACGTCCTCGAAGCTGATCGCGCCTTCGAGTCTCGGCCGCAGCCCGTGGGTCAGCGCGCGCCGCTCGGTCTCGCGGTTGAGAACCCACCCCACCTGCGAGAGCGCTTCGCGCGCCTCCTGGACGTCCTGCAGCAGCTTGGCGAGATTGACCAGCGGACCCGCCACCCGGCCGCCCAGCATCATGAAGCCGATCAGGCCGCCCAGCGACAGCGGGTTGTCCGAGGTCAGCGCGATATAGGCGCCGAGCGCCAGCACGCCGGCCACGGTGTATCTCTCGAACGGCATCACCAGCACCATCGGCCAGTTGCTGAGCTTGCCCATCTTGAGATTGAGCTCGCCGAGCTTGGCGACACGCTGATCCCATTCCGCGGCGCGGGTGGATTCGAGGCACAGCGACTTCACCGTGCGGATGCCGTAGATGCTTTCGACCAGGATCGAACCCTTGTCGGATTCGGCCTGGACGAGCTTGGCCGTCATGTTTGCGAGCGGCTTGAGGAACGCCGCGATGACCAGCACGATGCAGCCGGCGGCCGCCAGCACGGTCCAGGCGAGCACCGCCTCCATGTAGAACAGCACCGGCAGCAGCAGCGCCACCATGGCGACGTCGATGAACGTCGTCATCAGCCGGCCGGTGAGAAACTCGCGGACCTTGTAGATCTGGCCCACCTTGTAGGACAGCTCGCCCGCCTGGTTGCGCTCGAAGAAATCGAGCGGCAGCGTCATCAGCCGATCGAAGATCGCCAGGTTCAGCCTGGTGTCGAGGCGATTGGCGAGGATGACCAGCATCATCCGCCGCGACCAGGTGATGAGCATCTCGAAAACGAGCGCGATCAAAATGATCACGACGATCAGCGTGAGCGTATTCATGCTGCGATACGTCACCACGGTATTCAGCGTGGTCATGATCATCAGCACGGGGAGCACGCCGAGAATGGTGATGGTGGCCGAGCCGATCGCCACGTCGCGCATGATCGATTTCTCGCCCCAGACGAGGCGGGTGAGCGTGGCGAGATCGAACGGCTTTTCGTCCTCGCTGTCTTCTCGCGAGGCGCGCACGAGCAGCGTCGTGCCATCCCAAACCTGCTTGAGACTGAGTTCCGCCACCGGCACCGGTGCCGCGCCGGCAGGCGCGTAGGGATCGCGCAGCAGCAGCATGCCGTGCTCACGGCTGCGGCCAACCACCAGGGCGGCGCCGCCGTCCGTGAGCAGCAGCAGGACCGGCGCCTGGGATTCGATCTTCATCATCTGGCGGAAGCTCAGGCGGACGCAGCGCGCCCACAGCCCGGACCGCCGAAACCAGTCCACCAGTACCGGCGGAGCGGGCGCCGACTCGGTGACATCGAGCTTGAACCCGCTGAGATCGAGGTCGACCCCGTGATAGCGGGCGACGGTCATCGCCGCCGCCAGGCGCGCCTGAAGCGGGCCGGCGCCTTGTTCAGCAGCGTTCACGCCTGGGTCGTCGGCAGCGGCGAGACGCTGCTCCGGTTCAGCCGGAGCATGGCCGAGGTCGTAGAGCAGAGCGGAATTGCGCGACGGCGGAAGCTCGTTCGGTCGCAGCGCCAAGCCGTTGCCGGCAGGTCCGTTGCTGGCAAGTCCGCTGCCGGCAGGCCCTCGGGCGGGAAAAGTAACATCATGCGTCATATTGAGAGCCCTGCACTCGTTCGCTCTATCCAAGATAGATACGTAAAGTCGAAGTTGGTTCTCTCGAAACTCCTGAAGCTGACGAAGTCGAATATAGAGTTGCCGCATAACGCCGACGAGCGACTTCAGTAAGTCGAATTCCGTCACGTTGACGTGCCGGCAATTCAGATCCTATCAGCCGACGCACTCTCCGATAGAAACCAAAACTGCCGACAGACAGAAGATGGAGAGGCCGGCAATCCTGCCGACCTCTCCTTGGTCAAGACCAGCCCTAGTGGCGCAGCACATTCCAATTGTGTGCCTGCCAATTGTCGGCGTGGCGTTCGAAGCTTGGCATCACAGCACCCGAATTGCCGGTGAGGTTGACAGACGCCCCCACCGCCGTGGGTCCGGGATTCGTGTTGCTTGCACTCAGCCAGGAGGCCCCTTGCGGCACGACGTCACGCGGGGTGAGGGCTGCACTCAACGTCTGCGCAGGGCCTCGAAGTGTCCCGTCATTGCCGTTCAGGTTGGTGCTGCCCTTCGCTCCCAGGCCGTCATTGCCGGACTTGGCATTGTCGGACTTGGCATGGCCCGAGATGAAGGTCATGCGGTCACCGTCGTCGCCGTGCGACTTCGAGTGGCCGGCGTGCCCACCGTGGCCGTTCGGCTTCGACCAGGGCCAGGTGTGCCCACCGTGGTCGTGCGGCTTCGAGTGGCCTGTGCAGCCGGTCGGTCCGGTATGGCCGGTCGGTCCGCAATGGCCGGTGGGTCCGGTGTGACCGGTCGGTCCGGTGCAGCCGGTCGACCCCGTAGGCCCGGTCGGTCCGGTGCAGCCGGTCGGCCCCGTAGGCCCGGTCGGTCCGGTGCAGCCGGTCGGTCCCGTAGGTCCGGTCGGTCCGGTGCAGCCGGTCGGCCCCGTAGGTCCGGTCGGTCCGGTGCAGCCGGTCGGTCCGGTATGGCCGGTCGGTCCGGTGCAGCCGGTCGGCCCGGTGTGACCAGTCGGCCCCGTGGCTCCGGTGTGGCCGGTCGGCCCCGTGGCTCCGGTGTGACCGGTCGCACCCGTGGCTCCGGTAGCTCCAGTCGCACCCGTGGCTCCGGTGGCACCCGTCGCTCCGGTAGTGCCGGTTGCGCCAGTCGCCCCGGTGGCACCCGTGGCTCCCGTAGCTCCAGTCGCACCCGTCGCTCCGGTCGCACCCGTGGCTCCGGTTGCGCCGGTGGTACCGATACCCGTAGCGCCCGTTGCTCCGGTGGCGCCAGTCGCACCGGTGATCCCGATACCCGTGGCACCTGTGGCACCGGTCGACCCGGTGGCACCGGTAGCTCCAGTCGCACCCGTCGCTCCGGTGATACCGATACCGGTGGCACCCGTCGCTCCGGTCGCGCCCGTCGCCCCGGTTGCGCCGGTGGTACCGATACCCGTAGCGCCCGTTGCTCCGGTGGCGCCAGTCGCACCGGTGGTGCCGATACCCGTGGCACCCGTTGCTCCCGTCGCGCCAGTCGCACCGGTGATCCCGATACCCGTAGCACCTGTGGCACCGGTCGACCCGGTGGCACCGGTAGCTCCAGTCGCACCCGTCGCTCCGGTGGTGCCGATACCCGTGGCACCCGTCGCACCGGTGGTGCCGATACCCGTGGCACCCGTTGCTCCGGTCGCGCCCGTGGCGCCAGTCGCCCCGGTTGCGCCGGTGGTACCGATACCCGTAGCACCTGTGGCACCGGTCGACCCGGTGGCACCGGTAGCTCCAGTCGCCCCCGTCGCTCCGGTCGCACCTGTGGCACCCGTGGCGCCGGTGGTACCGATACCTGTGGCACCCGTCGCACCGGTGGTACCGATACCCGTGGCACCCGTTGCTCCCGTCGCGCCCGTGGCGCCAGTCGCCCCGGTTGCGCCGGTGGTACCGATACCCGTAGCGCCCGTCGCACCGGTGGTGCCAGTCGCACCGGTGATCCCGATACCCGTAGCACCTGTGGCACCGGTCGACCCGGTGGCACCGGTCGCACCTGTGGCACCCGTGGCGCCGGTGGTGCCGATACCTGTGGCACCCGTGGCGCCGGTGGCGCCGGTGGCACCGGTCGCACCAGTATCACCCGTGGCGCCGGTGGCACCCGTCGCACCGGTGATCCCGATACCCGTGGCACCTGTAGCGCCAGTCGCACCCGTCGCTCCGGTGGCGCCAGTCGCACCGGTGGTGCCGATACCTGTGGCACCTGTGGCGCCGGTGGTGCCGGTGGCGCCGGTCGCACCACTATCACCCGTGGCGCCGGTCGCACCCGTCGCACCGGTGGTGCCGATACCCGTGGCACCGGTCGCACCAGTATCACCCGTGGCGCCGGTGGCACCCGTCGAGCCCGTGGCGCCGGTCGCGCCAGTATCGCCCGTGGCACCGGTCGCACCCGTCAAGCCCGTGGCGCCGGTCGCGCCAGTATCGCCCGTGGCACCGGTCGCACCTGTCGCGCCAGTGGCACCGGTATCACCCGTGGCGCCGGTGGCACCCGTCGAGCCCGTGGCGCCAGTGGCACCAGTATCACCCGTGGCGCCGGTGGCACCCGTCGAGCCCGTGGCGCCGGTCGCGCCAGTATCGCCCGTGGCACCGGTCGCACCGGTTGCGCCAGTGGCACCGGTCGCACCCGTGGCGCCGGTATCACCCGTCGCACCAGTGGCACCGGTCGCACCAGTGGCACCCGTGGCGCCGGTCGCGCCAGTATCGCCTGTGGCACCGGTCGCGCCGGTCGCACCCGTGGCGCCGGTATCACCCGTCGCGCCAGTGGCACCGGTCGCACCAGTGGCACCCGTGGCACCCGTGGCGCCGGTCGCGCCCGTCGGAGTCACGATCTCGACAGCGAATTCACCACTGTTCTGGGGATCCCCAGGTGCCTGAACGGTCCCGGCTTGGTTGTAAACGACAATATTGGCAGGATCATACCCATCTGGCAGGTAGACCAGGGCCGAGTACGAGGCCAAAAGCGTACTTGTGCTCGCAGCAACAGCCGCAGTTGTATTTGAAGCACTACCTAATAGTATATAGTTGCCGCCATCGTTATAATAAATAAACATTGTAGTGCCGGCAATGTCGCGTCCCTCAACGAGTACTAAATCGCTCATGGTTCTGCCTCCGCATATACGGTGTCATACTTCAGCGAGATTGAGGATTGGCCTAGGCCAGGCGCGCGGTACTGGCGTCCGCCGCAGCGCCATCGGAAATCGCGCCCACCCCGGGCTGAAAGACCGCAGAGGTGGAGCACGGAATCACGCTGACGTTAGGCAGGAATTCCTTGCCGTTCGTATCGTCCGTGATGACGATGGTATCGGCGGAGTGTCCGGGCGGAAGAATGAACACAACGCAAAATTGTCCAGGCCGGATGCCCGGGGGAAGCCCGGCTTGCGCACCCACGACATAGCCTGAGCCGATGAGGGTGTAGCTGTCTTGGTTGTTGTCGCGACACCAGACATAGACGATCTTGGCACCATCGTTGGGATCGACGCCAGATGCTCTGAATATTTCGTTGCTCATGAGTCTTCCCCTTCATTTTTTATGTTGAAACATTTGTTTGATGGCCGACCCATCTGTGGCATGGGCTTCGAAATCAGGTCGGCAGCAGAGGTCACGCGAAAACCTCAGGAATTCGCGCGCAAAGCTCTACATAAAGCCCATTCAGCGTGAATAATTTTGCGACGGCCCGGATTCGATAACTGCGCAAAATCGCTCGGAATCCACGACGAATCGATCACGAAACCGTGATTGAGCGGATGCGGCAAGGCATCCGGCGCGATCGTCGGAAAGATGATTTTTCGACCAATAATCAGGCCGTTACGGCGATTGGCGAGCGTCCTGGCGGACGTTTCCGCCGGACAGCTTCCGCACGGAGACCGCTCGCGGAAAAATGAAACCGTTTGCGCGACCATCCGTTGTTCGACCGGTGGCTGCAAGCTGGGCGGACTTCATGGCGAGCGAAATCAAGTCGTCTTTTGATCCTAGGATCTTTCTCGCCAAACCTGGCGAGGGACGGAGCGTCGGCGCGTACCGCAAAGCCAAAATCGTATACTCGCAGGGTGCTCCCGCCAACGCCGTCTATTATATCCGAAGCGGCAAAGTGAAAGTTGCGGTCGTATCGAAGGAGGGCCGGGAAGCTGTGATCTCCCTGCTCGGGGAGAACGACTTCTTTGGCGAGTCATGCCTGTCCGGACCGCCGTATCGTATCGCGACGGTCACGACCCTGACCGATTCCGTTATCGTGAAAATCGAAAAGGCGACAATTCTTCGCGCGCTTCAGCAAGAGCCGTCTTTTGCCGAAATGTTCATTTCCCACCTTCTGGCACGAAAAATCCGGGTCGAGTCAGACCTTGTCGACCAGTTGTTAAACTCGAGCGAAAAACGCCTCGCCAGACTGCTGCTGCTCTTGGCGAATTATGGCACAGAATCAGAAGCCGAGCACATAACAACAGATCTAAGCCAAGAAACCCTGGCAGATATGATCGGAACAACCAGGTCCCGCGTCAGCTACTTCATGAACAAATTCAGAAAGCTTGGATTTATCGAATATAAAGATGGAATAACCGTTAATAGATCTCTGCTCAATGCCATTTTGCTCGATAATCTGTCAATACGAGACTATAGTTTCATGGATGATGGTTTGGATGAGCCCTTCATGAGAGACTTTCCGGAAAAGTGACAAGGGACGCATCCGGGTCGCCACGCCCGGCACCAGCGTCTCATCGACAGCGCTGTTCGACGCTGTTTCAGCCCTCTGCATGAGAGGCCGATGCGGGGGCGATCGCCGCTCCAAGTCCTTGATACCAACGGCCCCAGGCGCTGACGCGTAGGGCCGTCGACGCTCGCGGATTTTCCTTTGGGAAATCAGAGATTTCGCGAAAATCCGCGAGCGGAACCAACGGTCCGCTTTCGCGGCCGTTGGTATGATGCGAAATTCGGCTGATCAAGCTGGAGTTTCGTATTCCGGTTGCCCAAATCCCGATGGCTTTCGAGACCGTTTCCTTTATCCGAAGGATCAACTTCCTTTATCCGAGGGATCAACCGGAAAGGTGGATCCGCGAATTCTGGATCAAGCACATGTGACTTGCTCAAGCAGATGTGGCTGGCAAATCACATGTGATACACGTGATTTGCCAGCCACATAGGTCTTGCCGGCAGAATATCTCTGCCCCGGCTTTCGCGCGGCGTGCCACGGTGACGCCGCCGCGCGGGGGCGTGCGCGCCCTGAGCGCTCGCCCACAAAGTCCGGCTGCGGGGTCAGAGCCTGCCGAGCAGCAACAGGACCACGAGAAGGATCAGGATGACGCCTGGAATTCCGACGCCGGCATGGCCGAACCCGTAGCCATAGCCGCCCAGGCGGCCGCTGAAGCCTCCCAGCAGGAAGATGACGAGAACGACGATGAGGATGGTTCCAAGCGACATGGCGTATCTCCCTTTTCAGAGGCTCGCCGGCCAGCTCAATCTTCATCGCATGCGCAAATGAGACGCTGATCGGCGGTCACCGGGATGGCGCGATCGTCGCGACATCCGAAAAGCCGTGCGGCTATTTCCGGTCGATGGAAATGCCTCTTTCGCCGACATTGAGCTCGATGGTGGTCGTATTCCGGTCCCGGTAGTATTGATAACCCAGGACTGCGGTGGCGACGACGAGGACCGCGACGATCGTGTAGAGGACGTTTCGGCTCATGGTCTGGTGTCCCTTTCTGGCTGTCGGTCCGTCTTTCGATACGCACGTGACTGTCGCATCCGGTCTTCCGCGCCGGCGTCACTGCCACGGACAATAGGCGACGCACTGGTATGCGGCCGGGCCTTCGATCGTCGGCACCTCCTGCCAGCGCAGCCGGCAGCCGTCTTCGGTCAGCCCATCGCAGAGCCGCGCCGGCGCATCGATGTAGGCGTAGGGATAATAGGTCGCTGCGGCGATCGCGACGCTGCCGAGCGCGCTGAGCCCCACGAACGTTCTCCAGCCGTCGGAGCGGCGTACGCGATGGCTGTCGCGATGGATCGCGTAGTTCCGGCCGCCGACGGCGACTCGCTTGGCGCCCCGCAGGGACACGCCCTGCAGGTCGCGCGCCGGGCGGCTGGCGTTGCGCGGCGTGGCTTGCCGGGACGGCGTTGCGTGCCGCGGGGCCTCCTCACGGGGCTTGGCTTGCCGGGACGGCGTTGCCTGACCGGGAGCCGCCTGGCGGGGCTTGGCCTGGCGGGGCTTGGCCTGGCGGGGCTTGGCCTGGTAGGGCTTGGCCTGGTTGGGGGCAGCCTGGCGCGGAACGGTTGCGGATCGACCCGAGGCGCGCGGGGCAACATTGCGCGGCGCGGCGCGCCGGGGCATGGCGTCGGACTTGCCGCCGCTGCGTGGCGCGACGACTGCCCTCGACTTTTGCTGCGATGGCGCCGATGCGCCCGCTCTATGACCCGAAGAGTTCTGCGTGTCTTGGGCAACGCTTGCCGATGACGCGCCGAACAGGCCGGCAATCGCGATCACCAGCGCCGTCACCAATGGTGCACGAAGCACGCGTGTCATTTGAGGCTTCTCCCAGCTTCACTGCGAAGCCTGCTCTTGACAACGCCTGCCGCGGCAATTTGATCCATGTCGGAGCCCATTGAACGAATCAATGCGCTCTCCTTTTCGCGAGGCAGATTGCTTGGCCGGTTCGGCGCGCGCGCTATTCATGCCGACGACAGCGAAGACAAAGCTCCGACTTGACCAGCCGACTTTCCTGTCAGGCGCTTTGCGCGTCCGGTCCGGCAAGGTTCTGCGGTGCGTCGGCTGTGGCGGTGAGAAACCCGCGCAGCACGGCGAGCAGGTCCGATCGATTGGTCGGCTTCAGCAGGCAAGGGCAGGCGCGAAAGTCCGCCTCGATCGCCTCAATTCCGTAGCCCGAGGTGAAGGCGAACGGAATGTTCCGTCGCATGAGGGCGGCGGCGACCGGATAGGACCGCTGGCCGCGCAGATCGAGATCGAGCAGCGCGCCGTCGATCGCATTGGCCGGATCGTCGGCGTGCTCGAGCGCCGCCTTGACGGTGGCGACCGGGCCTGCCGCCACGCAGCCGAACATTTCGAGCGCATCGACAAGATCGAAGGCGATCAGGGCGTCATCCTCCGCCACGAGAATACGGAGCGGGCGGCCGAGCAGGTTAGTCATCCAGCCTCACATTGTCGGAGAACGGAACCACGATGTGGCACTCGACGCCCACCGGCTCGAAGCGCAGGTCGATGCGGGCGTCGAGGTCGTGCGACATCACCTTTTCGAGGAGATCGGAGCCGAAGCCGCGCCGGTCCGGCGGCGCAACCGGCGGACCGTTGCGTTCCACCCAGTGGATCGTCAAGTGGTCCTTCGTCTCGGGCGGGGTTGCCTCCCAGCGGATCGAGACCGTGCCGTTCTCGTCGGAGAACGCACCGTACTTGGCCGCGTTGGTGGCGAGTTCGTGCAAAGCCATGCCGAGGGTGAGGGCGGCGCGCGGACTGACGCGAACGGGCCAGCCTTCGATCTTCACGCGGCCGACCTGCCCCAGCATATGCGCGCCGAGCGAGTCCTCGATGAGATCCTGAAACGCGACGAAACCCCAGTTCTGTCGCGCGACCAGCGTATAGGACCGCGCCAAGGCCCGATAGCGCGCCAGCAATGCCGCCTTGGCATCGGCCAGCGTCTTGCCGCCGGTGAGCGTCTGCTGCGCGATCGAGATGACGACCGCCAGCATGTTGCGGACGCGATGGTTCAATTCGCTGATGAGAAGCCGCGTGCGCTCCTCGTCCCGTTCGGCGCGGGTGAGCTGGGAGACGTCGATAAAGGTGATGACGACGCCGTCCCTGGCCTTGCCGGCAGTCATGTAGGGCAGGACGCGCGCGATATAGTGCGCCGAGCCGTCCCGCCGCGACACGCGCCGCTCGTGCAACACGCCGGTGGCGACGGTTTCGGCAACATCCTGGCCGAGCTCGGGATAGTCGATCTCGCTGACGATATCGGTCAGCGAGCGGTTCTTGTCGGTCGGGATCAGCTTGAAGATGCTGCATGCCGCCGGCGTGAAGCTGCGGATGACGAGGTCGTGGTCGAGAAACACCGTCGCCATCTGGGTGCTCTCGAACAAATTGGCGAGATCGCTGTTCGCGGTGTCGAGCTCGTCGATCTTGGCCTGCAGCTCGGTGTTGACGGTCTGCAGCTCCTCATTGAGCGACTGCAGCTCCTCCTTCGAGGTGTCGAGCTCCTCATTGGTGGACTGGAGCTCCTCGTTCATCGAGTTCAGCTCCTCGTTTCCTGATTTGAGCTCCTCGATTGCGCCTTCGTATTCGGCGATCGATGTCAGCCATCGCTCGTGCGTATCGGCCAGTTCCCGTTCGAGCTGGGCGATGGTTTCGTCCCTGGCGGTTCCCTCGTCCTGCGGCGCCCGCACAGGCGACTGCTCCGCGGCGCTCGTGGGGTTCTGCCTCGAACCACGGGTGCCCGTCTCCGCAAACACCACCAGGAACAGCGGCTCGTCGGCGCTGTGGCCGAACGGCTCGACGGTGAGCCGGACCTGCTCCTTGACCTCGCCGGTCGATACGGTCACCCGGTCGCGGACCACCGGCTTGCGGCCCTGCATGGCCTGCTGGAGCGTCGTGCGCAATTCGGCGCGCAGACCCTGTCGCGCCAAGTTCAAGAGATGCCGACTCGGCACGCCGGCGGTCGCTTCGAGATAGCGGCCGGTGTTGGCCGACTGGTAGACGATGTCGCCGTCCCGGTTGACGACGACGTGCGGCGGGGTGAACTGGTCGAGCACCCGCGCCTGCACGGCATGCTGGAGCTGAGTCGTCGTCATTCGCTGGCGCGTGTCATCGAGAAACTGTGTGGGGTAGTTGGCGGTGGAGGCGATCGTCGGGTGCAGGCGCGCGCCGGGCCGATCGCGGCGGCGGAAGATGCGGTGCTTCTTGTCGAGATAGACGAATGCATCGCCGAGCTGCGAGATGCTCTCCGACGGCCCCAGGAACAGATAGCCGCCGGGGCGCAGCGCATAATCGAACACCGCGATGATCCGCCGCTGCGCCTCCGCATCGAGATAGATCAGCAGGTTGCGGCACGAGACCAGGTCGATGCGGGAGAAGGGCGGGTCGCGCAGCAGACTGTGGTCGGAAAAGACGCACATCTCCCGCAACGTCTTCGACACGGTGAAGGTCTCGCCGGTGTTGAGGAAGAAGCGGTCGAGGCGCTCCTGGCTGACCCGGCCCACGAGTTGCGACGCCGGATAGCGGCCGGCGCGCGCCACGCTCAGGGCGGGGCGGGCGATGTCGGTCGCGAAGATCTGGACGCGCGGCGAATAGGGCAGCTTCTCGATATGCTCGCTGAGCAGAATGGCGATCGAATAGGCTTCCTCGCCGGTGGCGCAGCCCGGCACCCACACCCGCACGATGCTGGTCGTATCGCATCCCGCAAACAGCTCGGGCACCACGGCGCGCTGGAGCGCGGCAAATGCCTCGGCATCGCGGAAGAAGTCGGTGACCCCGATCAACAGATCGCGCAGCAGCTTGGCGGGCTCCTCGGGATCCTGTTTCAGGAGATCGGCGTAGGCCTGCAGATCCGCGACATGCAGCAGCCGCATGCGGCGCACCACGCGTCGCATGAACGGCTTGTCCTTGTGGCCGGAGAAATCGTGGCCGAAACGCTGGCGCAGGGTCGACAGGATGTCCGAGCGCGCATGCCGGAACTGCTCCGGTTCGGGGTCGGCCTCGTCGGCGGGAACGGGAGTTGGCACCGTCGCCAGCGACTCGGCGTACCGCGCCAGCTCGTCCGGCATCTCCTCGACGGCCAGGATCTTGTCGACCAAGCCGGTCGCGGCGGCGCTCTCCGGCATTCCGCTCTGGCCCGGGTGGGTCTGCCCGCTGGCGCCCTGCGCCAGCGTCAGCCCGCCACACTCCTTGATCGCCTTGATGCCGAGCGTGCCGTCGCTGCCGGAACCGGACAGCACGATGGCCACCGCGCGCTCGCCGCAGTCATCGGCAAGCGCGGTGAAGAACACGTCGATGGGGTTATGCTCGCTCGATGCGGTGCGGGGCAGAACGATCAGGCGGCCATCCTTGATCGAAATCGCGGCATTGGTCGACAGCACATAGATGTGGTTGGCTTCGACGCGGTCATCGTGCTTGGCGTTCGACACCGGCAGGCGGGCGCTCCGCGCGATGATCTGATCGAGCATGCTCTCGCGGCCCGGCCCGATGTGCGAGATCACGACAAAGGCCATGCCCGGCTCGGCGGGCACCGCGCCGAACAGCCCGGTCAGCGCCTCCACGCCGCCCGCCGAGGCGCCGACGCCCACGACAAGACAGGATCTCGAAAGGTCATCGCGCATCAAACGTGTCTCATCGGTTCGTGATGTCCAAAGCGACTTGCAACCAGGCCGGCTCCTCGTGCAGGCGGATCCGCCGACGAGCCGGGGCTTCGGAACAGACACAGTGTTGCCCACGGCTGCCCGCGTCCAACCCGCCTCGCGCACGGCCGCCGCTGCAAGATAGCAGCCGCCGCCCTGCAAGAATCGATACCCGCAATAAGGTTAGATTGATTCTAGCGTCGGCCGCAGAGCTTCAGACTAGCCGAAATGCAGACAAGATAATAGGAACATCCTATTTCAAATAGGATAATTATTTTGCGGCCGATCCTGGACCGATTTCAGTCCGCGGACAGTCGTTGGCAAGGAACTTTCTGGGGCCCGGCGGGATTGTTAATTACGGAACCGATCACGGTTCCCATGAAAGAGGAGCTTCCCATGGGCAGCACCACAGACAAGATCAAGGGAATGGCCAACGAGGCAGCCGGCAACGTCAAGCAGGCGGTCGGAAAGGTCATCGGCAGCGAGAACCTGGAAGCCGAAGGCGTGCTGCAAGAGCGCAAGGGCGAGGCGCAGCAGGCGATCGGAAAAGCCAAGGACGCCATCAAGAAGGGTGTCGACAGCGTCTGACCGGACCGGCCGGCAACCCGCTGCGGACGAACGTCGAGACCGCAGCGAACTCGGCAAAGCAGGGCAGATAGGCGGCAAGTGTCGCCTCAAGCGCCGCCTATCGCAAGCGCGTGTGTTCGGCAGCGACCAACACAGTGTCTCATGCCAACGGCCGCGAACGCGGACCGTTGGTTGCGGTCGCGGATTTTCGTGAAATATTTGATTTCCCGAAAGAAAATCCGCGAGAGTCACCGGCCCCACGCGTCAGCGTCTGGGCCCGTTGGAATCATCTGCCGCCGCGCTGCCCCTCCTCGCCGCACCGGGTCTCGCAGACGGCGACCTCCTGGCCAGCAGATCCAATGAATGGCCAGGGCAATGCATGGCCAAGGCAATGCCTCGTCAAGGCAGTACTTGGCCAAGGCGATATCTGGCCGGGGAGGGTCGCCAGTAGGGTGTTCGGCGCGATGATGCCGAACATCTCGGCGCGTGAGGCGGACAGGATCCACGCAACAGGCAGGATACTGGCAATAGACCTGCAATCGAGAGACCTGCAATAGAGCAGTGTGAATGTGGCGTCCGCCGGAATTCGCGAAAACAGATGATCGGGCATGGAACGCACTAAAATACCGCGCGTTGTGCAGGATCGATCATCAAACAAATGGAGGAATTCCATGATTGGCAATCTGATCAACTGGGCAATCGTCTTGTTGCTGATTGCGCTGGTGGCGGCCGTGTTTGGATTCGGCGGCCTCGCTGGAACCGCGACGGGCTTCGCGACGACTCTGTTCTGGATCGCGCTCCTGCTCGCTGTGGTGCTGTTCGTCACCAACATGCTGCGTGGACGCAGCGCCATGTGAAACCGACGGCCATGTAAGACCAACGGCAGCGAAGGCTGGCCGTTGGTCCGGTCGCAGAGTTTCGCGAAATCTCTGATTTCCCGAAAGAAAATCCGTGAGAGTCAACGGCCCCGCGCGTCAGCGTCCGGGGCCGTTGATTTAAAGTTCCTGTCGGGACAGCGGAGTCGCCTCTGTCCCGGTCTCTCCGCAAGCTGCGTGCCCCGTCGTTCGCCAACGAAGCGTCGCGTTGCACGACAGGGCATGACTGCAGGGCTGTTCAACGCTCTGGACTATGAGGCTAAGGCTTTGGCGTGAGGGAGCGTTTTTCGCTTTTTCGGACGCGTTCGCTCTGAATCTATGGGGAGCAACCGATTCGGAGGTTGCCCATGTTGAGCGTCGATCTTGAGTCCTGCCTCGCGGCCATTCCGGACCGCCGCCGCGCCGAAGGCAAGATGTACAGCCAAGGCGGCGTGATCTTGTTCTCGATCATCGCGATGCTGAGCGGCGCGCGGTCCTACCGGCAAATCCACGCGCTGATTGACCGCCGGCTGGCACTGCTCAACGCGGCGTTTCCGACCGCGGCGCTGCGGCGGGCGCCGGCCTACACCTCGGTGCGCGGCATCCTGCAGCGGATCGATCCGGATGAGCTGGAGCGGGCGTTCCGGCGTCATGCCGAGGCGCTCGACCGGTCCGGTGGCGCCGGGCCGTCCCGGTTCATCGCCATCGACGGCAAGACGCTGCGGCAAAGTTTCGACGCCTTCCATGACCGCAAGGCCGTCCATGTGCTGAGCGCCTTCGCCGTCGACCACCAGATCATCCTCGCCCATGAGGTCGTCGAGGAAAAGTCCAACGAGATCCCGGCGGTGCAGACCCTGATCGCAACGCTCGGGCTGACCGGGCGAGTGTTCACGCTCGATGCCATGCACTGCCAAAAAAACATTCGAGATTGCCCGCGACACCGGCAATGACCTCATCGTCCAAGTGAAGGACAACCAGCCGGGCCTGCTCCGGCGCATCGAGGAGCTGGTCGCCACCACACCGCCGGTCGCGGCCTGCGACAGCCGAAATCTCGGACGCAATCGCCAGGAGGATCGCCGCGTCGAGGTCTATGCCGTCGGCGCATCCCTCGACGGTTCCGGGTGGGAGGCGCTGAATGCCGCCGTCGTGCGCGTCGAGCGCCGGACCGAGGTGCGCGCCGCCGCCACCGGACTGTGGAAACCCCGGCACGAAACCGCATTCTATGTCTCGTCCGTGATGCTGCCCGCTTCCACTTTCGCCAGCGCCATCCGCGATCACTGGCGGATTGAAAGTGTGCCGCAGGCGCACGCAAGAAGGAGGTTCGCAATGAACTGACCGACTGCGTCAAAGCTGCATAGGAGATGAAGGCAGGCCCTTCGGAATCGGCTTCCAAGAGCGGGTTCCAAACCACCCCAAGCTGCTGCGGTAAAGAGCCGTGGTGGTGAGCATTGGGGTCAAAGCGTCGAGGACGTACCTCGAGCAGGTAGGGATCAGAGAGACGAACGAAAGTGAACCCTCGATGACGCGTCGTAAGCCAGAGACCTGTCGTCAAAACCAGGAGCGTTTCCATCTCCTGGGACAAGTCTGCCGGGTGCTTGGTGACTGGGCAGACGTAACTGCTCAGCCCGCTGCGGGCGTCGTCAAGCCGGGACGGGGATGTGCTCGCCCTTGAGGGTGAGGCGGATGGC
>NZ_VWPL01000032.1 GCF_008630065.1 Blastochloris sulfoviridis | reverse complement strand
CCGGCCGGCGTCAAAATCGCCGACGCCGACCTTGAAGCCGTCAACCTCACCCGCCACGACTTCCACGGCGAGTGGAATTACACCATCAGCCCAAACTCACTCGGTTCGGAGCGATAATTCTCGGACAATTCCTTAGCCGGCGAGGGCGACGAGAGTCTTCGCCCTGGAGCTACGCCGGAACCCGCTGGAGTTTGCCACCGAATGATTCCGATAGGATTCCGGCGCGGGAGTCATGGCGGTGGGTTCGAGAGTCAAAAAGCCCGCCATCCCATTGAGATAGCGGGCTTTTTGTTGGTTGCGGGGAGAGGATTTGAACCTCTGACCTTCAGGTTATGAGCCTGACGAGCTACCGGGCTGCTCCACCCCGCGTCAGGGGCGCTGCGACTCCGAAGGAGCGGCGACGCAACGGCTATCTAGCAACTGCCCCCCGCAAAGGGAAGGCCGTGCCTCGATAATTTTGTCATATCATTGTTGTCGAAGCCGGCGAGGGAGAGCGCGGGACGCCGCCGGACGTGCCTGCCTTCATCGAAGGGGGGAGCCAGGCTGGTCCGCAAGCTATTGATCTCGCGCGTGGAATTCCCAGTTACCGGAACACCTGGGCGCGCCGGGGCGGCGAAGCGGCACTGGCGAGCGGGCCCGCGACAAAGGTGGGGACGGCGTACAGGCCGCCGCCGGCAGAGTGCAGGGAGCAGGAAAATATGGCCAGACGCATGCCGGGGGCGGAGGATGCGGCGGCGGTCGAGCTGTCGCGCGCGCTCATAGCCGGCGTGGAAGAGGCCGCCGCCGCCCTCCAATCCGGCCGCCACCGCGACGATGTCGCCATCCACGAGTTCCGCAAGGCGATGAAGCGCCACCGGGCGCTGCTGCGGCTCGCCGAGCCGCTGCGCGGCGAGGCCGCCAGGATCGAGCGCCGCGAGGCCGGGGCGCTGGCGCGGCGGCTGTCCGGCGCGCGCGACCTCACCGCCTCGCTCGAAGGGCTCGACGATCTCGTCGACAAGAAGCTGATCCGCCCCGACTTGGCCGCGCCGGTGCGCGAGGCGCTGGAGGCGGCGCGACGGGCCACCGAGGCCGCGAGCCTCGACACCACGGTGCGCGCCGACGTGCTGGCGTTCCTGGCCAGCGCCCGCGCGGCCGCCGAACGCCTCGCCGACGCCGACCTGCCGCTGCGCGCGTTGATCGCCGGCCTCGCCAAGGGCTTTCGCCGCATGGTGCACGCTGCGCCGGACGACTGGTCGGCGGCATCCGCCGAATCGCTGCACGAGCTGCGCAAGGCGGCGGTGATCCACCGCTACCAGATGGAGCTGGCGCGGCCGCTGTGGCCGCGGCCGATCGAGGTGTGGATCGACGAGGTGCAGAAGCTGCGCGACCGGCTGGGCCAGGGCCAGGATCTGGAGGCGCTGAGCCGCTTTCTCGCCAGCGCGTCGCGGCTCTTGGATGCCCGCCTCCTGGACGCCCGCCGGCGCGCCCGCCTGACGGCGGCGATCCGCACCCGCCAGGGCCAGCACATCGCCGCCGCCGAGCAGCAGATGGCGCGGCTCGCGGCCGAGCGGCCGCACGCCTTCGCCGAGCGGCTGCTCGCCTATGCCGGCGAACAGCGGCTGACGACGCCCCGGCCGGAGGCCCCGGATCCGATGGGCCCTGCGGCAGACAAGGCCGGCCGCCCCGCCGCCGCCCGAACGCCCCGGCGGCGCGCCGCGCCGAAGCGGACTGGAGCGCAAGACCAAAGCCGGCAAACGAACGAGCCGCCGGCCGACTCGTCACCGTAAAGGCGGATGCCGGCGTCGAAATGCCGGCGGCTGCGGCGGACTTCCCATGATGAGCCGCCTGCCGCCAGGATGCGACCGCGCGCAACCACTTGCCGCGTTACGCCCGCCTCCGAGGATCGTGTGACCACGAGGCGACGTGCCGGGCTGGAAATGCTAGGAACGACTCCTCGATATTGTCGAGAATCCCGGAGCGGGGCGGCCGCCGTCGATTGACATGCGTCCGTTTGCACTCGATTGGAGCGCGATGAGCTTTCGTGCCTTCGCCTGGAGCGGTCTGCTGCGCCGCCGCGCGGCGCCGCGGTTGCGGTGCGCCGGCTTTGCCGCCTGCGCCCTCCGGCAAGTGCCGAGGTTTGTGAGGACGATGACATGCCTGTGACGTTCGACGCGGCTTTGGCCGCCTGCCCGCTGGTCGCGATTCTGCGCGGCGTGACGCCCGACGAGGCGGTGCCGATCGGCAAGGTGCTGGTCGATGCCGGCTTCAGCGTCATGCAGGTTCCCCTCTCCACGCCCGATGCGCTGAGCAGCATCCGCCGGCTGGTCGACGCGTTCGGCGACACTACGGTGATCGGCGCCGGCGCGGTGGTCAGCGAGCGCCAGGTGGCCGACGTCGCCCGCGTCGGCGGGCGTCTGATCGATTGCCCGAGCTTCGACGAGACGGTGGTCCGCCTCACCAAGAAATACGGGCTGACGCCGATGCCGGGCGTGGCGACGGCGACCGAGCTGTTCGCCGCCGCGGCGCTGGGCGCCACCACCATCAAATTGTTTCCAGCGGAAATGATCCGGCCCGAGGTGGTGAAGTCGCTGCGCGTGGTGGTGCCGCCGACAATCAAGCTGATCCCGGCCGGCGGCATCACGCCGGAGAGCATGGCGCCCTATTTCGCGGCTGGTGCCAACGGGTTCGGCCTGGGCGCGGCGCTCTACGCCGCCGGGCGCTCGCCGGCCGAGGTGGCCGAGCGCGCAGCCGCCTTCCATGCCGCGCTGGCCGATCTGCAGGCTGCTTGAGCCGACGTGCACGCCGCCGCACGCTCATGCGTGCCGCGACTGGAGCCGTCCTGCGGCAGCGGCTTCCTCCTCCACGGCGATGGCGCGCATCACGTTGAAGATGTGCTCGCCGTCGAGGCGCGCCGCCTCGAACCCCGTCGACTCGCCGATATGGGCGAACAGGCTCTGGCCCTCGGCGGAGCGCCCGAGATAGCCCATCGACCATGACGGGAAGCCGCGCGCCTCGGCGCGCTCGAAGGCGAGCACCTGGATGTTGCCGTGGCGCTCGTCGCGGAGGATCCGCTCCATGGTGACCTCCACAGGGTCGCGGGCACCCTCCAGCACCTGGGCGAACATGCCGGCATTGAAGACCAGCGCGCCGGTGATGCCGACGCGGGCATTCAGGCGGCGCGACGTCGCCAGGATGGCCTCCACCTGGGCGGCCACGTCCTGCGGCGAGCCGAGGATGCGGTTCCGGCTGCAATAGACCAGGCGGTAGAGATCGGGTTCGGGGGGCATGGGTTCGGGGGTCATGGGTTCGGGGGTCATGGGTTCGGCCGTCATGGCTTAGGTCCGGGCTGGGCTGGCGCTGTGTTCGCGGACGACGTCGGCGATCCGGTCGGCCGGCACCGGCGGGCTGATCAGATAGCCCTGCACGTCGGTGCAGCCGGCGGCGGCGACACGGTCGAACTGCTCGGCGGTCTCGACGCCCTCGGCGATGATGGCCATGCCGAGGCTTCGGCCGAGCGCCGCAATGGCCCGCACGATCGCGGTCGCACTCGCGTCGCTCGGCCCGACGCGGACGAAGGACTGGTCGACCTTGATCTTGTCGAACGGAAAGCTGTGTAGCCGCGACAGCGACGAATAGCCGGTGCCGAAATCGTCCATCGACACGTGCACGCCGATCTGGCGCACCATGCGCAGCACGTCGAGGGCGGAGCCATCGTCCTTCAGCAGCACGCTCTCGGTGATCTCCAGTTCCAGCCGGTGCGGGTCGAGCCGGCTCTCCCCCAGGGCCGACAGGATGACCGGCACGAGGTTGGAGGCGCCGAACTGCGCGGCCGAGACATTGATCGCAACGCTGAGCGGCCGCTGCCAGCCGGCGGCCTCGCGGCAGGCGGTGCGGATGATCCATTCGCCGATGGCGCCGATCAGGCCGAACTCCTCGGCGAGCGGAATGAACACCGAGGGCGGCACGATGCCATGCTGGGGGCTGTACCAGCGCAGCAGCACCTCGAAGCCGGTGATCTCGTGCGAGGCCAGATTGAGCTGCGGCTGATAGAGCAGCACGAATTCGCGCATCGCCAGCGCACGGCGCAGATCGAGCTCCAGCCGCCGGCGCGTCTGCACCTGCTCATCCATCGCCGCCTCGAAGAAGCGGAAGGTGCCGTGCCCGGCCTGCCGCGCGCGGCACAGCGCCAGATCCGCGCCCCTCAGCGTGTGGCTGCTGTCGCGCTTCTCCGCCGGCATCAGCGCGATACCGACATTGACCGGGGTGTTGAGCAGATGGCCTTCCACCACATAGGGCCGGCCGAGCAGCTCGATGACGCGCTCCGCCAGGGCCGCGGCCGATTGCGGCTGCGCCTGTCCGACATGGATGAGGCCGAACTCGTCGCCGCCGAAGCGGGCGGCCAGATCGTCGGGCCCGAGCGCCTGCCGCAGCCGGTCGGCCGCCAGGCGCTGCAGCGCGTCGCCCACCGGATGGCCGAGCGACTCCCGGATGTCCTTGAAGCGGCCGAGGCCGACCGTCAGCGCCGCGACGGTACCCGCCTTGGCATCGCGCCGGGCGGCCAGTTCGGCCAGCCGCTCCTGGAACATCGCCCGGTTGCCCAGCCCGGTCAGCGGATCGGTGCGCGCCAGATCGGCCACGCGCTTCGGATCGACGCTGCGGCGCAAATCCTCGGCGCTCACCAGCAGCCCTTGCGGAATGCGCGCCGCCGCAAGACGCACGCGCCGGCCGCACTCCAGCGCGATCTCGCGCGAGGCGAGGTCATCGTCCCAGCCCTGCAGCGCCGCCGCCATCGCGCTGGAGCCGAGCAGCTCGCGAAAGCGCCGGTTTTCCAAAAGGATGCGGCTGTCGGTGCCGACCACGGCGACCCCCACGGCAAGCGCGTCGAGCGCCTCCAGCGCCATCGCGCCGAGGTCCGGGGCGCTCGCGCGGTCCGACTCGCCGCTGCCGGCCACAATCCGTCCTGGGGAGGCTGCCAGAGCCATCGGTACACAATCCTGATCGGTTGTCGGGGGGCGATCGATCAAGCTTGAGAATGCACCTTGGAGTCTTTCCGGACAGTTGCGCGCAGGCCCGAATATTCGCAGATGCGAAATCCGCCGGCGCCGCGGCAACTCGCCGGCTCGCCGGCCCGCGCCCACCCGTTGCCACCGGCGGGGCGCTCGACTAGAACGGCCGCAATCTCCCGAAACCCTAGAAAGGGCGGCACGGCCTTGACCAAAAGGGCCGGACCGCAGCGGTCGATATGAACGGACGGCAGTTCATCTATCACATGCGGGGTCTGTCCAAGACCTACCCCGGCGGCAAGCAGGTTCTGAACAACATCAACCTGTCATTCTACCCGGATGCCAAGATCGGCGTGCTCGGCGTCAACGGCGCCGGCAAGTCGACGCTGCTGCGCATTATGGCCGGCATCGACACCGAATATACCGGCGAGGGCTGGGTAGCCGAGGGTGCGCGCGTCGGCTATTTGCCGCAGGAGCCGCCGCTCGATCCCTCGCTCGACGTGCGCGGCAACGTCATGCTCGGCGTCGCCGCCAAGAAGGCGATCCTCGACCGCTACAACGAACTGATGATGGACTATTCCGACGAGACGGCCGACGAGGCGGCCGCGCTCCAGGACAAGATCGACTCGCAGAACCTGTGGGACCTCGAGTCCCAGGTCGAGCAGGCGATGGACGCGCTGGGCTGCCCGCCCGACGACTGGCCGGTCGACCGCCTGTCGGGCGGCGAGAAGCGCCGCGTTGCGCTGTGCCGCCTGCTCTTGGAGCAGCCCGAACTGCTGCTGCTCGACGAGCCGACCAACCATCTCGACGCCGAGACGGTGAACTGGCTGGAGGGGCATCTGCGCAACTATCCCGGCGCCATCCTGATCGTCACCCACGACCGCTACTTCCTCGACAACGTCACGAGCTGGATTCTCGAACTCGACCGCGGCCGCGGCATCCCCTACGAGGGCAACTATTCCTCGTGGCTGGGGCAGAAGCAGAAGCGCCTAGCGCAGGAGTCCCGCGAGGACGAAGCGCGCCAGCGCACGTTGGCCCGCGAGCAGGAGTGGATCGCCGCCTCGCCCAAGGCGCGCCAGGCCAAGTCCAAGGCGCGCTACCAGCGCTATGACGAGCTCTTGGCCAAGGCGTCCGACAAGGCGCCGACCACCGCCCAGATCGTCATTCCGGTGGCAGAGCGGCTCGGCAACAACGTCATCTCGTTCAAGGGCCTCTCAAAAGCGTTCGGCGACAAGCTGTTGATCGACGATCTGTCGTTCGAGCTGCCGCCGGGCGGCATCGTCGGCGTCATCGGCCCCAACGGCGCCGGCAAGACCACGCTGTTCCGCATGATCACCGGGCAGGAGCAGCCCGACGCCGGCTCGATCACCGTCGGCGAGTCGGTCAAGCTCGGCTATGTCGATCAGAGCCGCGATTCGCTCGACGGCAAGAAGAACGTTTGGGAAGAGGTCTCCGGCGGCCTCGACATGCTGCAGCTCGGCAAGCGCGAGGTGAACAGCCGCGCCTATTGCTCGGCCTTCAACTTCAAGGGCCCCGACCAGCAGAAGAAGGTCGGCCAGCTGTCGGGCGGCGAGAGGAACCGCGTCCACCTCGCCAAGATGCTGAAAAGCGGCGCCAACGTGCTGCTGCTCGACGAGCCGACCAACGACCTCGACGTCGACACCCTGCGCGCGCTGGAGGAGGCGCTGGAGGATTACGCCGGCTGCGCCGTGATCATCAGCCACGATCGCTGGTTCCTCGACCGCATCGCCACGCACATCCTGGCCTTCGAGGGCGACAGCCATGTCGAGTGGTTCGAGGGCAACTTCCAGGACTATGAGGCCGACAAGATGCGCCGGCTCGGCACCGATTCCATCCTGCCGCACAGGCTGAAGTACAAGAAGTTCGCGCGCTGAGAAGCTTGGACGCTTCCTTCAACTCACTGAACGCTCGCCGCGCAGCGGCGAGCGTGTCATCGATGTCGAGGCTGTGGCCGAGCCACTGGAAAACTTTACTGCCAACGACGGCGACTTCGAGAGATGTTCTGGATACAGTGCTGTCGCGCCCCTTATCCAGGGCATATTCGTCGAAATGTTCAGCAACGTTCCTCATGGTTCGAAGTGGTGGAACCGTCGCATCGAAGACGTCCAGTGCCTTGGAAATCGGTTCTGCTACGGTTGGCGATTGCTTCGCGAGTTCGAGCGATCGCCGAAACCGATAAAGAGCGACAATGAAGAACTGGAAATCATAGAACCGGCGCAACAAGAACTCGCCGTCCATGGGGTCGGGGCGGCAGAGGCGTTGACGTTGAAGTTCGAGTACCCATAGCCAGTTGCTGGCCAGCCGTCGGCTCCGTTCGAGGCTCACGGCCTCTGTCGGCGGTGGCCTCTTCGGCACGCTCACCCCACCTTCTCCTTGAGCCACATCTTGATCAGCGACTGATACGGCACGTCGCGCTTGTTGGCCTCGATCTTGATCTGCTCCAGCAGGCTGACCGGCAGGCGCAGCGAGATGGCGGTGGTCGAGGGCTTCAGATTGGGCAGGCGCACGCGCTCGGCCCGGCTCCAATCGACATGATCGGCCGAGTCGTGGCTTTCCCAGAACGCCCGCTCCTCGGCCTCGGTGGCGAAGGTCGGCACCGGTTCAAGCTTGCGTTTCATAGATCATCCGCTCCCTGCGGCTCATGTCCCGCGCCGAGATGACGCGGATCCTGGTGCCCTCGGCCCGCAACGTGAACGTGACATGGAGGAGGCGCCCTCCGTCCGTCTGGCCGAGCGCGTGGAGGCGCGGCTCGGCCGTGCTGTGTTTCGGGTCGTCGACCACCAGCAGCGGCGCGTTGAAGAACACCTGCTCGGCTTCGGGGCCGCTGACGCCGTGCTTGTCCGCATTCTTGCGGGCATTGCCGTCGTCCCAGTCGAACCCGCTGACCTGATCGAGATCGAGCATCGCCTTGTATATTTCAGACATATACGCGCGAGGTCAATGCCGGGGGCATGCCCTGGATGCCCAATGTGAGGGAGCAATAACTTATGGCATTCTCCGCAAAAGTGGGAACCGGTTTTGCGGACGGGAATGCGACAGAGTAATAACTTGGAGCATTCCAATGGGACCGGACCGCGATGCCCCCCGCCCCTGACTCCTCCCCGCCATTCGCTGCGCTCATGAGGGGAGGGGAGAGGCGACGCCGTCTGCTCCCCTCCCACCACGCGCGTGGCGGGGCGGGGGGAACATCCGTCGCGCCGATCAGCGCTGCCCGCGAACGAACCTCGCGCTGCCGCCGTTGGCGGAATGGCCAAGGGGGCACGCCGGGGCACGCCCGGCCGCTCCTCGATGTCGGCGGCGCGGCGGGCCCTCCGGGAACCGGCGAGGTCATGAGTCGGCAATCCGGGCGAGAGCGCGCCCGCCGCAGAGGACAGCGATCCCCTGATGAACCAAGGCAACGCCGCCCCCCCGGCCTGGCACGCGCTCGACGCCGCGGACTGCCTGACGCAGCTCGACAGCCGCACCGACGGACTCACCGCGGCCGAGGCGGCGTCGCGGCTTGCCGCCGACGGTCCGAACCGCCTGCCCGAGGCGCCGCGGCGCGGGGCGCTCGTGCGCTTTGCGCTGCAGGTCCACAATTTGCTGATCTACGTCCTGCTGGCCTCGGCGCTGGTGTCGCTGCTGCTTGGCCACCTGCTCGATTCCCTGGTCATCCTGATCGTGGTCGTGCTCAACGCGGTGATCGGCTTCCTGCAGGAGGGCAAGGCGGAGCGGGCGCTCGAAGCCATCCGCGCCATGATCGATCCCAAGGTCACGGTGCTGCGCGAGGGGGTGCGGCGCTCGATCGCCGCCGAGGAGGTGGTGCGCGGCGACATCGTGCTGCTGGAAGCCGGCGACCGCGTGCCGGCCGACCTGCGGCTGATGCGCAGCCGCAATCTGCGCATCGACGAGGCGATCCTGACCGGCGAATCCGTGCCGGTGGAAAAGGCCACGGACCCCGTGGCGGCGGCGGCGCCGCTCGCCGAGCGCGCCGCGATGGCCTATTCGGGCACGCTGGTCACCGGCGGGCAGGCGAGCGGCCTGGTGGTGGCCGCGGGCGCGGCCACCGAGCTTGGGCGCATCAGCCGCCTGCTCGGCGCGGTGGAGGAGCTGAAGACGCCGCTGATCGCCCAGATGGACCGCTTCGCCCGCCAGATCACGCTGGTGGTGCTCGGCGTCTCCGCCGCCGCCTTCGTGTTCGCGGTGCTGCTGCGCGGCTATGCGATGACGGACGCCTTCATGGCGATGGTCGGCCTCGCGGTCGCGGCGATTCCCGAAGGGTTGCCGGCGGTGATGACCATCACGCTGGCGGTGGGCGTGCAGCGCATGGCGGGCCGCAACGCCATCATCCGCCGCCTGCCGGCGGTGGAGACCCTGGGCTCGGTGTCGGTCATCTGTTCCGACAAGACCGGCACCCTCACCCGCAACGAGATGACCGTGCGGGCGGTGGTGACCGCGAATGACAGCTACGAGGTAAGCGGCGCCGGCTACGTGCCCGCCGGCGCATTCACCCGCGCCGGCATCGAGATCGATCCGGCGCAGGACGGCATGCTCGCCGAACTCGTGCGCGCCGCCGTGCTGTGCAACGACGCCGAGACGCGGGAAACGGAGGCGGCCTGGCTGGTCGACGGCGATCCGATGGAGGGCGCGCTGGTGGTGCTCGGCGCCAAGTCCGGCCTCGACGTGAGCGCCCTGCGCAAGGCGGTGCCGCGCACCGATGAAATTCCCTTCGACGCCGCCCACCGCTTCATGGCGACGCTGCACCACGACCATGAGGGCAACGGGTTCATCTTCGTCAAGGGCGCGCCCGAGCGCATCCTCGACATGGCCCACGCCGCCCGCACCATGACGGGCGAGCGCCCGCTCGACCGTGCGGCCTGGAGCGCCCAGGCCGACGACCTCGCCGCCCAGGGCCAGCGCGTGCTGGCCTTCGCCACGAAGCCGGCCGGCGCCTGCCAGCAGAGCCTGACCTTCGCCGACGTGGAGGACGGCCTGGTGCTGCTCGGCCTCGTCGGCTTCATCGACCCGCCGCGCGAGGAGGCCATCGCCGCCGTGGCCGAGTGCCAGTCCGCCGGCATCCGGGTGGTGATGATCACCGGCGACCACGCCATCACCGCGCGCGAGATCGGCCAGCAACTGGGGCTGGCGCGGGCGCCGGTGGTGCGCACCGGCGAGGAGGTCGACCGGCTCGACGAAGCGGATCTGGCGCAGGCAGTGCGTGAGACCACCGTGTTCGCGCGCACCACGCCCGAGCACAAGCTGCGCCTCGTCAGCGCCCTGCAGGCGCAGGGGCTGACGGTGGCGATGACCGGCGACGGCGTGAACGACGCGCCCGCGCTCAAGCGCGCCGATGTCGGCGTCGCCATGGGCTGCAAGGGCACCGAGGCCTCCAAGCAGGCCGCCGAGATGGTGCTGGCCGACGACAATTTCGCCTCGATCGTCGCGGCGGTGAAGGAGGGGCGTACCGTCTACGACAATCTGCGCAAGGTGATCGGCTGGACGCTGCCCACCAATGGCGGCCAGGCCGCGACCATCCTGGGGGCGATCGCGATGGGCTGGACCCTGCCGATCACCCCGGTCCAGATCCTGTGGGTGAACATGGTCTCGGCGGTGGCGCTGGGCATGACGCTGGCCTTCGAGCCGGCCGAGCCCGGCAGCATGGCGCGCCCGCCGCGCCGGCGCGACGCGCCGCTGGTCTCGGGCGAACTCGCCTGGCAGATCCTCCTGGTGACGATCCTGTTCGCGATCTTCGCCTTCGGCATGTTCTTCTGGGCCGGGCAGCGCGGCCTGCCGATCGAGGAAGCGCGGACCATCGTCGTCAACACCATCGTGGTGCTGGAAATCTTCTATCTGTTCAGCGTGCGCTACGTGCACGGCCCCTCGCTGACCTGGCAGGGCGTGCTCGGCACCAAAGCGGTGCTGATCGGCGTGGGCGTCACCGTGCTCGCCCAGCTCGCCTTCACCTATGCGCCGCCGTTCAACGCCGCCTTCGAGACGCGGCCGATGTCGCTGCTCGACGCCGCCGCCATCCTCGGCGCCGGCGTCCTGCTGCTGGTCGTCCTCGAAACCGAGAAGCTGCTGCGCAAGGCGGCCACCAACGCCCGGCCGGGCGGCTGAAGCATTTTCCACAGGACCGGGCCCACTTTTGCGGAGAATGCTCTAGCATCGACGCAAGGCGGCATCGGCGGGAGGCATCATGACGGCGATCTTCGACTCCGCTCTCCGCGAGGGGGAGATCGGCATCGAGCTGCCGGAGTCGTTCGACGCCGGCCTCTATTTCATCGGCACCATCCGCACCCCGTTCCTGCGCCGCGAAGACTGCCCGCGAAGCGGCGCCGACAGCGATGCGCTCTGCACCATTGAGGTGTTCGAGCGTTTCGCCGATGCGCTGCTCGGCATCGAGGCATGCGCGCATCTCGACGTGCTCTATTGGCTGCACCGCTCGCTGCGCACCGTGATGGTGCAGCGGCCGCACCACCGCCCGGATCCGCGCGGCGCCTTCGCCCTGCGCTCGCCGGTGCGCCCGAACCCGATCGGCCTGTCGGCCTGTCCGCTGGTGAGGGTGGAGGGCCACCGGCTCACGGTGCGCGGGCTGGATTGCCTGGACGGCACGCCGCTGATCGATCTCAAGCCGCATCAGGCGGATGCCGGCCGGCGGGCCGGACCATGAGCGGCGCGGCCGGCACCCGCCGCCAGCGCGCCTTGCGCAAGGCGATCCGCGAGCTTGCGCCGCACATTCCGCTGGCCGACGCCGAGCCGATCTTCCGCCAGGCGCTGTCGGCGCCGGCGCTGCGCGGGCTGCCGCCCTCCATCGCCGTGTGGCTGGCCACCACCACCCACGTCCGCCACTGCCACACCGACTATGACACGCTGCTCGCCGAGGGCTATGACCGCGACGCGGCGCGGTTTTTCGTCGTCGATAGGATGAACGAAATATTAACGCAGTGGGGCGCGGCCCGGCTGGTCGATCCGGAAGTCGAAGACCTGGAAATCGAGCAATTTCCGGCCTGACTGCGGCCGCCCGCAAGCACGGGCGCGCCGACTTCGCGCGAATTTTGGCGCTTTTGCAACCGTGGCATTGCGAGCAGGCGACCGTGTCCCAGCGCCGCATCCGCAACACCACGCCGTGACGCTCGTACCATCCGATCTGCCGATGTTTTGGCGCAATTCATCGTCAAGACTCAAGCCATAGACTTGACGGCTCGGAAGCGGTGGTTCCGCTCCCGCAGCGCATGGAGGTCACCATGACACGCACCTTCTCGACTCTCGCCTGTGCGGGGCTGGTCGCCGCTGCCGCCATGGCCGCCGCGCCGGCCCCCGCCGAGGCGCGCTACCGCGGCGGCGACGTGGCCGCCGGTGCGGTGCTCGGCTTGGCCGCCGGCGCGTTGATCGGGGCCGCCGCCGCCAATGCCGCGCCGACCTACTACTACCCCGCGCCGCCGCCGCGCCGCGTCTACTATTACGAGCCGGTCGAGGCGCCGGTCTGCTACATGGCCAACCGCCGCATCTGGGTGGAAGGCTATGGCTGGACCGTCCGCCGCATGGAAGTGTGCGAGTAATCCGATCCTGCGGCTGAGCGCGGCCGCACCGGGGCGACGGACCTCTTGCGTCCGTCCCGCCGGGCGGCTATCGGGCTGATGTGACCGACAGCACCGCCGACACCGACGCCGAAGACCTCCTGACCGTGCGCGACTTGGTGCGCTGCGCGGTCAGCCGTTTCAATGCGGCTGGCATCTCCTACGGCTACGGCACCGAGACCGCGCTCGACGAGGCGGCGTTCCTGATCCTGGAGGCGCTGCATCTGCCGATCGACGACCTCGCGCCCTGGCTCGATGCCCGGCTGACGCGGGCCGAGCGGCGCCACGTGCTGCACCTGATCGAGGCGCGGGTGACCACCCGCATGCCCGCGCCCTATCTGGTCGGCCGCGCCTATATCCAGGGCGTGCCGTTCGCGGTCGACCCGCGGGTGATCATTCCGCGCTCCTTCATCGGCGAGTTGCTGTTCCGCACCGACCTGATCGGCCCCGATGGCGCGCTGATCGGCGACGTCGGGGGGGTCGAGCGGGTGCTCGATCTCTGCACCGGCTCGGGCTGCCTCGCCATCCTCGCCGCCCACGTCTTCCCGAATGCGATGATCGACGCGGTGGAGCTGTCGGCCGACGCCGCCGAGGTCGCAGCCTACAACATCGCCAACAGCGGGTTCGCCGACCGCATCACGCTGTTCCGCGGCGACCTGTTCGCGCCGGTGGCCGGCGCGCACTACGATCTCATCCTCACCAACCCGCCCTATGTCGATGCTGAGGGCATGGCGAATCTCCCGCCGGAGGCCGCGCACGAGCCCCACTTGGCGCTCGACGGCGGCGCCGACGGGCTCGACATCGTCCGTCGCATCCTGGCCGAAGCGCCGGCCCATCTTGCGCTGTCCGGCGCGCTGATGTGCGAGGTCGGCCGGGGCCGACCGGCGCTGGAGGCCGCGTTCCCTGATCTGCCGCTGTTCTGGCTCGACACCGAGACCAGCGAAGGCGAGGTGTTCTGGCTGCGGGCGGAGGATTTCACGCCGGCCACAACACGCGGCCGGCTGCCGTGACGGCGCGGCTGGCGCGCGCCGGGCTGCTCGCGGCCGTGGTTGCTGCGACGCTGCCGGCAGCGGCCGGCGAGGATGCCGAGATGCGCCAGCGCCCGCCCGCCGAGCGCAATTCGCGCACCGCCGGCTGCATCGCCCGGGTGACCCAGCAATACGCGCCCCCTGCCGATGACCGCGCCGCGCCGGAACGGCGCACCGATGGCCTCCGCCCCGCCGAGCGGCTCGGCGCCGCGGTCTATGCCCGCTGCGGCCTGCCGCGGTGATCTTTCACGTCAGACAGTTTCCGGGTGATCGGCTCGGCTTCTTTCTTCCCTCTCCCCTTGCGGGAGAGGGTGGCGAGACCGAGCGAGGCGAGGTCGAGCCGGGTGAGGGGTGCATACGGCGCGCTTGAAGATTCACCCCTCACCCGCCTCGCGATCTGTCGATCGCTCGGCACCCTCTCCCGCAAGGGGAGAGGGGAAAGAGAGCGGCTCCGCCTGCGGCGGACGCTCGCGCGCCTTCAACGCCGCCTTGGCGATCATGTGGGCGCTGACCGGCGCGGTGATGAACAGGAACAGCACGATCGCGAGGTCGCGCAGGCTCACGCCCTCGCCTTGAGCGTTGAAGTAAATCATCGAGCCCAGCACCATGGCGCCGACGCCGAGCGTGGTGGCCTTGGTGGGGCCGTGCAGGCGGGTGAACAGGTCGGGCAGCCGCACCAGCCCGACCGCCCCGAGCAGCACGAAGGCCGCCCCGATCAGCACCAGCGCCGATGTCAGCACCTCGGTCAGCATGGCAAGTCCTATTCAATGACATCGCCGCTGAGGCGGAACTTGCACAGCGCGGCGGTGCCGACGAAGCCCATCATCGCGATCAGCAGCGCCGCCTCGAACGAGATGGCGTTGCCGAACAGGATGTCGAACAGGATCACCAGCGCGATGGCGTTGACGGCGAGCGTATCGAGCGCCAGCACGCGGTCCATCACGCCTGGGCCGCGCACCAGCCGCCACAGCGTGAGGGCGATGGCGGCCACGACCAGTCCCACTGCGACGGGCACGACGACGGCTAGCATGCGAAGGCCTCCCGCAGCGGCGCCTCGTAGCGCCGCTTGATGGTGTCGACGAGCATCTGCGCATCGGTGTCGTCGAGCGCATGGACGAACAGGATCCAGCGCTCACGGTCGATCTCGATCGAGACCGTGCCCGGCGTCAGCGACACGATGCTGCCGAGAATGGTGGCGACGAAGCCGTCGCGCAGATCGAGCGGCACCTCGACGAAGGCGGGATGCAGCCGATGGAGCGGCCCGACGACGCGGCGCGCCACCGCGAAGTTCGCCACCACGATGTCGGCCAGCACCGTGCCGGCGAGGCGCAGCGCCACCAGCGGCCGCGCGAGGCGAGGCCGGTCGGGCCAGAATGCGGCGGTGAGCCGGGGGATGGCCAGCGCGACGACCGCGCCGAGCACGAACTGGCCGGGCGTGATCTGCGGCGCCAGCGCGAGCCACAGCCCCAAGATCATCAGGCTGAGCACCGGCGCCGGCACGAGAGCGTGCAGAACGGACATCGGAAACCCTGTCATGGCCGGCGCTCGCGGGCAGTGGCGGGATCGGCGCCGAGCACGGCTTCGGACGCCGCAGAGGACTGAAGCTGCTCGGCGGTGGCCCGCGCATAATCGGCCACCGGTGCGGCGAATGCCACGAGCAGCGGGCTCGCCGCCAGCATCGTCAGCATGGCGAGCGCCGGCAGGCCAAGCCGCACCTCGGCGGTGGCGGCGGGCGCCGGCTTCGCCTCCCAGAACAACACGCTGGCGGCGCGCGCCAGCACCAGCGCCGGCAGCAGGCTCGACAGCAGAAGCGCCGTCCATGCAAGGGGTCCGAACGGGGCCTCCTGGATCGACCGCAGGATCATCAGCTTGGCGAGGAAGCCGGAGAGCGGCGGCACGCCGCAAATGGCCAGCGCAAACACCAGATAGGCCGCCCCCAGCGTCACCGCCCGCCTGGCGGTCTGGCCGGTCCGGAAGCCGTCGCCCGCCTCGCCGCGCGCCGTCGCGATGCGCCCGGCCAAGAGGAAGAAGCCGCCGGCGACCAGCGTCGAATGGACGAGATAGAACAGCGCCGCGGCGATCGCCTCGGTGCCTGCTGCGGCGATCGCCGCGAGCAGCGTGCCGGTGGAGACCACGACGAGGCTCGCCACCACCACGGCCAGCCGCCGCGCCGCCAGCGCACCGAGCGTGCCGGCGACGATGGTGGCGATCGCCAGCGGCATCAGCCAGGGCTGCAGCAGATCGGCGGTGACCGGCGCGCCGGCGAAGGTGGCGGTGGAGACCCGCAGCAGCGCATAGACGCCGACCTTGGTCATGATGGCGAACAGTGCCGCGGCCGGCGCGACCGCCGCGCCATAGACGCGCGGCAGCCAGAACGACAGCGGAAACAGCGCCGCCTTCAGCGCGAACACCACCACCAGCAGGCTTGCGGCCGTGCGCACCAGCGCCTGATCCGCCGTCGGCACGCGGGCCAGCGCACCGGCCATGTCGGCCATGTTGAGCGTGCCCAGCGTGCCGTAGAGCAGCCCCAGCGCGATGAGGAACAGCGCCGAGCCGGTGAGGTTGAGCACGACATAGGCGAGGCCGGCGCTCGCTCGCGCCCGGCCGTTGCCGTGCACCAGCAGGCCGTAGGAGGCGAGCAGCAGCACCTCGAAGAAGACGAACAGGTTGAACAGGTCGCCGGTGAGGAAGGCGCCGGTGAGGCCGGCGATCTGGAACTGGAACAGCGCATGGAAATGGCGGCCCAGCGCGTCGGTGCCGCCGCTCGCATAGATCAGCGCCGGCAGCGCCAGCGCCGCGCACACCGCCACCATCAATGCCGAGAGCCGGTCGAGCACCAGCACGATGCCGAACGGCGCCGGCCAGTTGCCGAGCGCATAGACGTCGATCGCGCCGGTGCCGGCGTGCCGCAGCAGCAGTGCCGCGATCGCCACCATCATCAGCGCCGAGGCGAGCGAAACGGTGCGCTGCGCAGCGAGCCCCGCGCGCTCCAGCGCCAGGCAGGCGATGCCGGCCGCGAGCGGCAGCAGGATGGGAATGATCGCGAGATGGCTCATGTCGGGTCGCCGTCGTCGAATCCGTCGCGGCCGCTCTCGCCCTTGGCGCGCAGCGCCAGCGCGACGAGATAGGCCGTCATGCCGAAACTGATGACGATGGCGGTGAGCACCAGCGCCTGCGGCAGCGGATCGGTGTGGCGCGCAACGCCCTCGATCAGCAGCGGCGGCGCATTGGCCACCAGCCGGCCGCTGGCGAACAGCACCAGATTGACCGCATAGGACAGCAGCGTGAGGCCGAACACGACGGAGAAGGTCTCCGCCCGCAGCACCAGATAGAGGCCGCAGGCGGTGAGCAGGCCGATGCCGGCGGCAACGATCAGCTCCATGACGCCGGCTCCCGCGTCGCTGGCTTCTGGCTCACCGGCTCCTGCGTCGGCCCCTCGGCGCCAAGCTCGCGCCGGCTCAGTGCTCCGAGCTCGGTGAGCACCAGGAGCGTGCCGCCCACCACCACCAGATAGACGCCGAGATCGAACAGCATGGCGGAGGCAAGCTCGACATCGCCGATGAGCGGTAGATGGACATGGCCGTGCGCGCTGGTGAGGAACGGTGCGCCGAACAGCCAGCTCGCAGCGCCGGTGGCGCCGGCGATGGCGAGGCCCGCCGCGATCAGCCGCGGCTGGTCGAGCGGCAGGCGCGCGCGGCCGAAATCGATGCCGCAGGCGATGTACTGCAGGATCAGCGCCACCGACGTGACGAGACCGGCGATGAAGCCGCCGCCCGGCAGATTGTGGCCGCGCAGCAGGATGTAGAGCGAGACGGCGAGCGCCAGCGGCAGCAGTGGGCGCACCAGCATGGCCAGCATGATGGGGTGGCGGTCGGCCTCGCGCGAAGCGCTGCCGGCATAGGGGGAGAGCCGCAGGCCGCTGACCAGCGCGTGCGCGCCGAGCGCCGCCATGGCCAGCACGGTGATCTCGCCCAGCGTGTCGAAGCCGCGGAAATCGACCAGGATGACATTGACTGCGTTGGCGCCGCCGCCGCCCGGCACGGCGTTCGCGAGATAGAAGTTCGAGATCGTCTCGAACGGCCGCGTCAGCATGGCGTAGCTGAGGGCGGCCACCCCGCCGCCGGCAAGCCCGGCGAGCGCCATGTCGCGCAGCCGGCGCCCGCGCGGCTCGGCCGCCTCCGCCCGCGCCGGCAGGAAGCGCAGCGCCAGCAGCATCACCACGATGGTGACGACCTCGACCGAAATCTGCGTCAGCGCCAGGTCGGGCGCCGACAGCAGCACGAAGGTCATCGACACCACGAGGCCGACCACGCTCATGAAGATGATGGCGAGCAGACGCTGGCGGTGGCAGGCGACGACGCCAAGGCAGCCGGCCGCGAGCGCGGCGAGGCCGGCCAGCGCCAACGCCTGGACCACAGGGCCCGCCGGCGCCCCGGCCGCCGTGCCGGCGAGCGCGAGGCTGACGCCAGTCAGATGCGCCGACCAATAGGCCCACAGGCCGAGCGCGATCGCGAACACCAGAAGGGGCGCGAGATAACGCCGCGGCGCGCCGCTGTCGACGAGCGCCATCACCTTCCCGGCGACGGCGGTCATCGCCTGATAGACGCGCTCGAACGCCACCGGGCTCTGCAGGTCGGGCAGATAGCGCTCGTGCAGCTCGAACAGGAAGCGCCGGTTGACGTAGTAGACGATGCCGGCGGCCAGCGCGACGAAGCTCATGACCAGCGGCAGGCTGAAGCCGTGCCACACCGCCAGCTCGAAGTGCGGCAGCTTGCCCAGCAGCGCCGCGCCGGCCGCGGCATCGAGCAGCGGGCCGACCGAAAGCTGCGGCGCGATGCCGACCGCGACGCACAGCAGCACCAGGATCTCGACCGGAAAGCGCATCCAGCGCGGCGGCTCGTGCGGCGAGCGCGGCAGGTTGATCGGCTCGCCATTGAAGAACACGTCGTGGATGAAGCGCGTCGAATAGGCGACCGACAGCATGCCGGCGATGGTGGCGAATACCGGCAGAACCCAGGTGTGGATGCCGAAATGCGGATGCTCGATGGTCTCGGCGAAGAACATCTCCTTGCTGAGGAAGCCGTTGAGCAGCGGCACGCCGGCCATCGCCCCCGCCGCGACGATGCCGAGCGTCGCCGTGTAGGGCATGTACTTGAACAGGCCGTTGATGCGCCGCATGTCGCGCGTGCCGCATTCATGGTCGATGATGCCGGCGGCCATGAACAGCGACGCCTTGAAGATGGCGTGATTGATGATGTGGAACACGCCGGCAACCACGCTGAGCGGCGTGTCGAGGCCGAACAGAAGCGTGATCAGCCCGAGATGGCTGATCGTGGAATAGGCCAGGAGGCCTTTGAAGTCGTGCTTCAGCAGCGCCACATAGGCGCCGTACACGAAGGTCGCCGCGCCGACCGAGCTGACCAGCCCGAACCACAGCTCGGTGCCGGCCAGGGCCGGGTGCAGGCGCGCGATCAGGAACACGCCGGCCTTCACCATGGTCGCCGAGTGCAGATAGGCGGAGACCGGGGTCGGCGCGGCCATCGCGTTCGGCAGCCAGAAATGCAGCGGAAACTGTGCCGACTTGGTGAAGGCGCCGAGAAGGATCAGCAGCAGCGTCGGCGCATAGAGCGGATGGGCGCGGATCTGCGCGCCGCGGGCGAGGATGTCCGACAGTTCGAACGAGCCGGCGATGTGTCCGAGCAGCAGGAAGCCGGCAAGCATCGCTAGGCCGCCGCCGCCGGTGACCGCCAGCGCCATGCGCGCGGCGATGCGCGCATCGTGCGCCTCGTACTTGTAGGCGATCAGCAGGAAGGAGGTGACGCTGGTGATCTCCCAGAACACCAGGAGCAGCAGGATGTTCTCGGACAGCACGATGCCCAGCATGCCGGCGGCGAAGACCAGCAGCAGCCCCAGGAACCGCCCCATCCGGTCGGACACCGGCAGGTAGTAGCTGGCATAGAGGACGATCAGCAGGCCGATGCCGAGGATGAGCAGCGCGAACAGCAGCGACAGCCCGTCGAACCGGAAGGCGAGGTCGAGCCCCCATTCCGGCAGCCAGGACCAGGAGGCCACCACCACCTGGCCGGACATCGCCTCGGGAACCAGCGGTGCGAGCAGGGCCAGGGCGGCGACCAGGGCTGCGGCCGCGGTCTGCGAGGCCTGCACGCGCCCGAATCGCGCGGCGATGGGCGCAAAGCCTGCGCCCGCCAGCAGGGCCATCAAGGCCAGGACAATCAGCACTGACATCGCTCAGCCCGTTGGCGATGCTCGGGAACAATGGGAAGCGTAGATTTGGCCCTCATGAGCCGGCCGGGCCTCGCCGTCCAGAGCATCCGGCGCAGAACCGGCCGCCGGTTCTGCGAGATAAGGTGTGCGAACTCAAGGTGTTGGAACTTGCGCTCCAATTCAATCAAGCCATCGACCTCTCGAATTGCGGATCGATTTGTAGTGAGTTGGGGCTGGATTGCCAACTCCAAACGGGCGCTTCGGGTAGTCTTGTGAAATCCCGCGCAGCGCGGCGGGTGATCTGACGGCGATCGCCGGACCGCGGCGGTCGCGGTCTCTGCCCGTGCAGGGCGCCGCCAATCGCGGCCAAAGCGGGCCGATGGCCCCGATGGCGGATGCCGCGCAGGGCGCGCCTTCCATGATGCCGCAACTGGACCGGCCATGCGCCGGCCGGCCGGTGGGGCCAGCGGGTCGCATAAACAGCCAAAGCCCGCGCCGGCATGGTCACACTGCCGGCGCGGGCTTTGCTGCGGATCGTCATCCCGCCGCCGGCGCAGGCTCGACTGCGGGCGAGGGCAGGGGGTGAAATCCGGCTTGGTCAACCGGACTTCACGTCACATCAGAAGGAGATGCCGAGCTTCAGCTTGGCATCGTACTGGCTGAAGTCCACGAGATTGATGTCACCCATGGCGATATATTCTTCCGACGACTTCTCGTTGCCGGCAACCTGGACCGCCAGCGCGCCCGACAGCGCGACGTTCTCGCTGAGCGCCCAGAAGAAGGTCGGGCCGATGTACCACCCATCGCCCTGCGCCTGGTCGAACCACGCGCCGGCATAGGCCTGCCGGTAGCTGCCCTCGACGCCGAGGAAGAAGTTCTCGGTCGCCTGCAGGGTCAGCGCCGCCGAGGTGATGAAGGCCGACTCCTCCTCCTGCGGCGTCACGTCGATCCACGCCGCCTCATGGACGAAGTTGAGGGCGAAGAACAGCCGGTCGGGCACCAGCACCGCGTCGAACAGCAGCTTCATGGCGAGGCTGGTCTCGTCGTGATTGCTCGTCTCGTTCGGATCGCCGCTGGCGAAGCGCGTGCGCTCCTTCACCCGCGCCCAGCCCGGCTCGACGACGAACGTCATGCCGAAGCCGGTCTGCGCCCGGCCGAGCAGCTTGAATTTGGCCTCGATGGAGGCGCCGAGCGCGTCGCTTTCGGTGCGCGCCAGCCCGTCATTCGTCTCCTCATAGGCGTTGCCGAACACGATCGAGGGACCGATCTCGACGCACGGCACCAGCCCGTAGGAGAGTTGCACCTTGCCATCGGTCGACATCGCCCGGCCCGAGCGAATGCCGAAGCCGCCGCCATATTCGATGCCCAGCGCCAGCGAGCCCGGCGTCGCGACGTCGGTACCGCTCGAAAAACCGAAGATGTCGGGATTGACCTCGGTCGTCTCCTTGCAGAGCTGCGGCTCCGCCGCCGCGACGGGCGCCTTGCCTTTCAGATCCGCCGCCTCGGCCAGACCCACCTGCGCGGCAAGCGGCAGCACGGCAGCCGTTGCCATCACGATCAAACCCCGAATCCCCATCTCAGAACACCCTAGTTTGGAACTGTTATAGTATTACAATTCTACGGGGACGGTACGTCAGCGGCAATTCCGCCGCGCCGCTGCCGAGCCGAAATTGCGAATGAATCGCTAGAATGCCGGCCGTTGTTGCGAGTGCGCAACAGTTTTGGGATCGCGACCCGCATGGCGACGCGGCCCCGCGACCGCCGCCTGCGAGCGCTGGCGCATCCGCCGATCCGATTGGACCGGGCGGACGCCCCAAGTCTCGAGGTCCGCTTTCTTTCGCGAAGCCGGTTCCCGCTCTTGCGGAATATGCTTTCGAGCGCGATCCGAACTGACTGCATCAGATCGGGCGCTCTAAGTTCTTGAGTTGTCGCATTCTCTTTCGCAAAACCGGTTCCCACTTTTGCGGAGAATGCTCTAGTCTTCGGCTCCGGGAGCCGATTTCGTGTTCGGGAATGACGGATGGCCGGGGCGCGGACAAGCCAGACACACCCCCTTCAGATCGCGGAGGTGCGGGCCAGCCCCGCGCATGGGCGAATCGGCATCACCTTCTGCCCCGGCAAGCATGACAGTGCCGCGCGCACCGGGGCGTGGGCGCGCGACCTGGGAGCGGATCTCGACGCCATCGCCGCGTGGGGGGCGCGGCTGGTGGTGACGCTGGTCGAGCCGGGCGAGCTCGACGTGCTCAAGGTGCCCCATCTCGGCGCGGAGGTCCGACGCCTCGGCCTCGATTGGCGACACCTGCCGATCGCGGACTATTCGGTTCCGAGCGACGCGTTCGAGAGAGAGTGGGAGACGAATGGCCGCGACATCCGTGCGCTCTTGCGCGGCGGCGCCGATGTGGTCGTGCATTGCCGGGGCGGGCTCGGCCGGGCCGGCATGATCGCCGCGCGTCTTCTCGTCGAACTGGGCATGGCGCCCGACGCGGCGATCCGCGACGTCCGCCGCGCGCGCAAGGGCGCGATCGAGACGCCGGCGCAGCTTGCGCTGGTGCGGCGGACCACGGCGGTGATCGACGCCGATGTCATCGACACGGCGGCGATGGAGAAGGTCGGCCGGCGGATGGGCAGCAATCCGGGCGGCGTCTACCAGGACAATAGCGGCCGGCGGTTCTATGTGAAGTCGCTGGAATCGCCCGCGCATGCGCGAAACGAGATCCTCGCGGCGAGGCTCTACCAGCTCGCCGGGGCGCCGACGCTGACCTATGTGCGCGCAACGGATCCGAACGAGGTCGCGACCGAGCTTGCCGCGCTCGACAAGAAGCATGTGTCGCAGCTCGACGACAGCGAGCGCAGGCAGGCGCAGCGCTGGCTCGGCGTGCATGCCTGGACGGCCAATTGGGATGCCGCCGGCTTTGACGGCGACAACCAGGGCGTCGTGGGCGGGGTGGTCCTGACGCTCGACGTCGGTGGCGCGCTGGAGTTCCGGGCGCAGGGGGATCCCAAGGGCCGCGCGTTCGGCACCTGCGTTCGCGAACTCGACACGCTGCGCACCGACGAGGACAATCCGCACGCGGTGCGGCTGTTCGGCGACATGGGCCCTGCCGAGATCGACGAGGCCATCGCCGTGGTGACCCGGATTCCGGATGACGCGATTCGGCAGGTCGTCGCCGAGACCGGCGGCAGCAGCGCGCTTGCCGACAAGATGATCGCGCGCAAGGCCGACATGGCGAAGCGGATGATCTGAGCGGATCAGATCCCTTCGGCGCAGGCGCCCTGCGAGATCGCCAGCAGCCGCGGCGTCTGCGTCTGGATGGCGTCCGCCACGTCGCGGTCGAGCACCGCGAGCCAGCGCGCAGGGATGGCGTCCAGCCCGTAGGTGGCGCCCGCCAGCATGCCGGCGATCGCGCCCGTGGTGTCGGCGTCGCCGCCCTGGTTGACGGTCGAAACGACGCACGCGGCGAAGGAGTCCGCGCCAAGATAGTGGTGCAGCACGGTCTGCATGGTGTCGACGACGAAGGCGGAGCACTGGCCCGGATAGGGCTCGAAGCGGAACGCCCGGTGCCGGCCCGCGAGATCGGCGGCCTCCCGGCGCACGACGTCCTTCCCCAGCCCCTCAAAGAGACCGTGCATCATGCGCACCAGCGCGCGGCAGGCATCGTCCGACAGCGGATGGTGATGCGTGGCGCGCGCCTGGGCGAGCGTCCACGCATCCGCCTTGCCGGGCTCACGGAGCGTTGCGAGCGCCACCGGCAGAACGCGCATCGCGGCGCCGTTGCCGGCGTCGCCTTCCGAGAACGCGCCCTCGACGGTTCCATGCTCGATATAGCGCCGGATGCCGCGCCGGCAGGTGTTGCCGACATCGGCCGGCCCGGTCTTCAGCCACGCCGCGAACTCCTCGCAGACGTCGCGGACGTCCAGCCCGCCGGTGCGGAGGATCGAGCGGCCCAGCGCCAGCGCCATCTCGGTGTCGTCGGTCACCTGCCCCGGCTTGAGCCTCAGCCAGCCGCCGCCGACGATGTCGCGATGCACGCCATACGTTGCTGCGATCTCGCCCCTGGTCATGAACTCGACGGTGGCGCCGAGCGCGTCGCCGATGGCGAATCCGAGATAGGCCGCGAGCGCACGGTTTTCCACGGTCGGCGTGGTCATGTTGCGGCCTCCCTGGAGCATGCTCCGCAGAAGTGGGAACCGGCCTTGCGACAGAGAATGCGACGCCTCGACACCCGAGAGAGGCCGTCTGGTTCGGTCGGATTGGCGGACGCTCTAGACATAGTCCACGCCCACCCGGAATTCGCCGCCGATCGCCAGGTACTCGCGCTCGCCCTTCAGCAGATGCGAGGGCAGGAGGCCGTTGAAGAACAGGATCTTGCTGAGGGGAACGCGCGCGGTGAGGATCATGTCGCCGAAACAGTCGGCGACGTCGCGGTCGGACGAAAACGACACGAGGTTGTTGAGCCGAACCACCGCCTCGTGCCTGTCCGTCCGATCCACGATCCAATGTTCGTCGAAGGCATTGACGCCGCGATAGAGCGTCAGGTGCGTCTGCTCCGGAAACGCGAAGCGGCCGATGGCCCATTGGCAGAACTCGAACAGCAGGTCGAGCTGCACCCAGATCGCGTTGTTGTGGAAGTGGCTCGACATCTTCTCGTCCACATAGGCTTCCCAGGCGGGGCTCGAAACCTCGTCGATGATCTCCTTGTGGAAGGAGGGGCAGACGCCGAACCGGCTCTCGACCCAGCCCTTCAGCACCGCGCCTTCCGGGCCGTTGCTGTCGAAGCTCCAGCCGGTGATCAGCCGCAGGAAGGACGAGCGGTAGCGCCTCTTTCCGCCTGAGGCCGCGTCGCACTGCTCGGGGTCGAGGCCGAACATCGCCATCATGTAGCAGAAGAACGCTTCGCCCGCCTCGGCGAGGTCGCCCGCCTGGTCCAGCATGGTGAACAGGCTGGGGTTCATCTCGCGCACGCCCCAGATGTGCAGCGGAACCGGCGCCTCGTTGAAGGCGCAACTTCCCAGCCACTCCGGGGGCCGCCCCACGAGGTTGGTCGAATGGGCGATGCCGCGCCGCCTGCAGTGTCCTACGTCTTCCATCGCGCGCATGATGAGGATTCGCGAGCCAAACCGCCAGCGCCGCGCCGGCATCGAATCGCGCCTTCGGCATCCGCGTGGCGTCCCCAGCCGGCGGATCGTCATGCGGCCCAAAGGCGGATCCCGCCGGACGCCGTGGTGTCCGGAAACCGGGCAGGGGGCAGGTGCCAGCCGGCCTGTAAGCCGGGTTCTGTAGGGCCCGGGGTCGCCCCCGGACGTGACGGCCATTCCTCTGGGACGGCGCTTGCGCGCCGCCTCAAGCAACCAACCCGGGTGGCGGCCCAGAGACGGGCCTGGGCGTGGCCTTTCGGTCCGCCCGCGCCACCCCTATTCGGTTTTGCTCCCGGTGGGGTTTGCCATGCCGTCCCCGTTGCCGGGTCCGCGGTGCGCTCTTACCGCACCCTTTCACCCTCACCCCGGCCGAGGCCGAGGCGGTCTGCTTTCTGTGGCACTTTCCCTAGGGTCGCCCCCGCCGGACGTTATCCGGCACCGTGTCTCCATGGAGCCCGGACTTTCCTCCGCGTGAGCGGCGACCGTCCAGCCGACTGGCAAGGCTGCAATGGGGGTGCCGGGCGGCCGCGTCAAGGGTGACGGGCGGGCGGACGACAAAAAGGGACGGGGTGACGCGGCCCGGACCCTGGCCGTCCACAGGCCCTGACGGTCCAGACCTGACGGTCCTTCGCGGCGTTGCCGCTTGCCCGGGACGACGACCTCCCCCTTCGTCATCCCGGCCGAGCGTCAGCGAGAGCCGGGATCGTCCTCAGGAAAGGGCACCCCTTTCCTGCGCACGGTCCCGGGTTGGAACGGCGAAATGTGCTTGCCCGGGACGACGGGTGGTCATACCCGGGGGCTCGCCCGCGACGCGTTGAGGCTGGCGTCGCGGGCCGCGATCAGGTCGCGCAGCGTGGTGACGGTGGACACGTCCGCGACGCCGTCGACGCGCGCGGGGCGGAAGTGGCGCTGGAAGGCCGCGACCACCGCCTCGGTCGTCTCGTCGAACAGGCCGGTGATGTCGAGGCCGTAGCCATAGAGCGCCAGCAGCGCCTGCAGCGCCTCCACCGGCAGGCCGCGCTCGCCGCGCACGATGAAGCGGCCGTCGGCGGGCGGGGCGGGCGGCACCCACAGGCCGACGCCGGCCGCGGCCAGCGCGGCCCACGGGAATTTCTCGCCGGGGTCGCGTTTGCGCACGGGCGCGACGTCGGAATGGCCGAGCACGCGGTCGGGCCGGATGGCGCGGCGGGCGATGATGTCGCGGCAGAGCGCGATCACCGCGTCGATCTGCGCCTGCGGAAAGTCGGGGCAGCCGAAATCATGGCCGGGATTGGCGATCTCGATGCCGATCGAGCGTGAATTGACGTCGGTGTCGCCGGCCCAGATCGACTCGCCGGCGTGCCAGGCGCGGCTGTGCTCCGGCACGAGCTGCAGCACCCGGCCCGATTCCTCGACGACATAGTGGCAGGATACGGTGCCTTCCGGACCGGCGAGGCAGGCCAGCGCCTCGGTCAGCGAGGGCAGGCCGGTATAGTGGAGCACGATGGCGTCGGGTCCGCCGGGGCCGCGGCGCTCGCCGAAGCGCGGCGAGGGCATGACGGCTGTGACCAGCGGGCAATCGGGCGAGAAGGAGTCGGGCATCGGATACTCGCTCATCGGCGGGCAGTGCGCTCGGCGCGGATGGTCTCGTAGGCGGCGTTGATGGCCGCCAGCTTATCGGTGGCGAGGCGGATCGCCTCGGGCGGCAGGCCCTGGCCGATCAGCCGGTCGGGGTGGGTCTCCATCACCAGTCGCCGCCACGCCTTGGTGATCTCCTCGTCGCTCGCCTGCCGCGTCACGCCGAGCGCGAGATAGGGGTCGCCCTTGCCGGGGGCGAGATGGCGCGCCTCCATGGCGGCGAACTCGGCCTCCGAGAAGCCGAAGATCGTCGCGACCTCGCGCAGGAACGCCCGCTCATGGGGGTGCACCGCCCGGTCGGCCTTGGCGATGTGGAAGAGGGCGTCGATCAGCTCCTCCTTCATCTCGGGCGAGTCGGCGAAGATGTCGGCGAGCTGGCGGGCATAGGCATCGAAGCCGGCGACCGAGCCCTTGGCGAGGTCGAACACCCGGCGCACATTGGCCATCTCCTCGTCAGGCACCTCGAACACTTCGTGGAACGCCTCGACTTCGAGCGGCGTCACCACGCCGTCGGCCTTGGCCATCTTGGCCGACAGGGCGACCACGCCGATGGTGAAGGCGAGCGACTTCGCCTGCGGATCGGCGGGGCGGCCGAACGGCACGTCGATGATGAAATGGCCGGCGATGCCGCCGACCAGCGCCCCCAGCGGGCCGCCCACGGCGAGGCCGACGCTGGCGCCGCCGAGCTTTCCCCAAATGGTCATCGGCCGGGTGTCCTCGACGGCGGGAGCCGGGAGATCACGGGGTGATCCCGGTGGCGGAGCGCGCCGGAATCCCAGGGCGAGACCGGAGTCTGCGGCGGCCGGACGGCGATCTTCTGGCTTCGATGCGCGGTTTTCGCATTCTGGTCTGGCGGTGGCAGGGGCGCACGCGGCAGGGCAACCGTTCCTTAACCTTCAGAGAGCGTAAATCCAATGGCATCCTGGCGCGACGAGCGTCTGGCCCCCGTCCGATTCCATTGACGACCATATTTACCCATGATATCCCAAACCATCCCGCTCGGATGGGCCGCGTCGGGCGCGGTCCTGTGTGCGCGGTCCAGCCGTCCCCAGTTGGGCGGCGGTCGGGCCTGCACCTGCGGGCGGGACGTTCCGGCGCCCGTCGGCGCGCGCGTCGAGCTGGGGGATGGCGACCGCGATGGACCGCTTCGTGTCCAGCTACACGATGCGTCTGGACGCCAAGGGGCGCGTGTCCATCCCTGCTCCCTATCGCACGGTGCTGGCCCGGGACGGTCTCGACGGGGCCTATTGCCTGCCGGCCCTCGATGCGCCGGCGATCGATGGCGGCGGGCGGATGCTGATCGACGAGATCGACCGGCTGATCGCGATGCTGCCGCCCTATTCGGACGAGCGCGACGAGATGTCGAGGGCGCTCTACGGGTCGAGCGAGCTGATGAAGCTCGATCCGGAGGGCCGCGTCATGCTCAGCGAGACCCTCAAGAGCCACGCCCGCATCAAGGACGCCGTCACCTTCGTCGGGCTCGGCCACAAGTTTCAGATCTGGGAACCGGAGCGTTTTCGCACGCACCTCGAAGAGGCCAAGACGAGAGTGCGCGATCTTCGCAAACGCCTCGGACTCCCGGATGCGCCAGCGCGCGCTCCTGGAGCACGGGAATGATGGCGGGCGGCGGACCCGACGAACGGTCCGCCGGCGGACCTGCCCGCCACATTCCCGTGCTGGTGGGGGAGGTGCTGGCGGCGCTGGCGCCGCAGGACGGCGACGTCATCATCGACGGCACCTTCGGCGCCGGCGGCTACAGCCGCGCCATCCTCGCCGCGGCCGACTGCCGGGTGGTGGCGATCGACCGCGACCGCACCGCCATCCTCGCCGGCTGGGATCTGGTCAACGCCGCCGACGGCCGCCTGACGCTGGTCGAGGACCGCTTTTCGCGGCTCGACGCGGTCGCCGCCGACCTCGGCTTCGCCCAGGTCGATGGCGTGGTGCTCGATATCGGCGTGTCGTCGATGCAGCTCGACGAGGCCGGGCGCGGCTTCTCGTTCCGGGCCGACGCGCCGCTCGACATGCGCATGGCGAGCGAGGGCGAAAGCGCGGCGGAGCTGATCGCGCGGCTGGATGAGACCACGTTGGCGAACGTCATCTTCGCGTTCGGCGAGGAGCGGCACTCCCGCGCCGTGGCGCGCGCCATCGTCGCCGCGCGGGCGGAGGCGCCGATCGCGACGACGCGCCAGCTTGCCGACATCGTGGCCCGCGTGGTGCGCGCCAGGCCCGGCGACATCCATCCGGCGACCCGCACCTTCCAGGCGCTGCGCATCGCGGTGAACGACGAACTCGACGAGCTCGCCACCGCCCTTCTCGCCGCCGAGCGCGTGCTGAAGGACGGCGGGCGGCTGGTGGTGGTGAGCTTCCATTCGCTGGAGGACCGCATCGTCAAGACCTTCCTCGCCGAGCGCTCGCGCACCACGGCCGGCGGCTCGCGCCATGCGCCGCAGGGCGCGGTGGCGCCCGCCACCTTCTCGCTTGCGGTCAAGAAGCCGGTCGAGGCGTCGGCCGCCGAGGTCGCCATAAATCCGCGCGCACGCTCAGCCAAGCTGCGCGCGGCGATACGCACCGCGGCGCCGGCCAGGAGCGAGGCTCCGGCGCCGGGCTGGGTGCCCGATCCGTTCGCCGCCACCGGCCGGAGGCGCTGACATGCTTCGCATCCTCAACACCATCGTCGTGCTGGCGCTGATCGCCGCCGCCGGCAGCGTCTATCATGTGAAATACGAGTCGACCCTGCAGGCCGAGAAGATCGCCAAGCTGCGGGGCGAGATCCGGCAGGAGAAGGAGGCGATCGCGCAGCTGCGGGCGGAATGGAGCCAACTGACGCGGCCCGACCGCATCCAGGCGCTGGCCAGCCGCCATCTGGCGCTCAAGAGCTTCGACCTCGACCGGCTCGACCGGCTTGACAAGCTGCCGGACCGGCCGCCGCCGCCGGGCGATCCGATCGGCGACATGCTCGACGACATGGAGCCGCGCGACGCCATCAACGGCGCCGAGACGGGAGACGGGCTATGAGCGGGCCGCGGTCCGACATGCCGTCATCCGGCCGCGCCGGGGTGCCGGAGCCGAAGCCCGTGGGCTGGTCCGGCACCGATGCGCATGCCGTCTCGCGCCGCCGGCTCAAGCTGCTGGTTGTGGCATTCGCGCTGATCTTCGCGATCATTGCCGGCAAGACCGCCTATCTCGCCGCCGACGCCGATGGCGGTGCCGGCCGCCGCAGCGCGACCAACGAGGCGCTGGCCTCAGTGCGGCCCGATATTCTCGACCGCAATGGCGAGATCCTCGCCACCGACGTCAAGACCTCCTCGCTGTTCGCCGAGCCGAGGCGCATCATCGATGTCGACGAGGCGCTCGAACTGCTGTCGGCGGTGATGCCGGACCTCGACATGGCGGAGGTGCGCGAGCGGCTGTCGGCCAAGAACCGCGGCTTCGCTTGGCTCAAGCGCGAGATCACGCGCCAGCAGCAGGCGCAGATCCATCGCCTCGGCATTCCCGGCATCGGCTTCCTGCGCGAGAACAAGCGCGTCTATCCGGCTGGCGCCGAGGCCGGCCACGTGCTCGGGCACGTCAATATCGACAACCAGGGCATCGCCGGCGTCGAGAAGTGGGTCGATTCGACCGGCCTGGCCTTCCTGCACCAGATCGGGCTTGCCACCGACCGCGCCCAGGTTCCGGTCGAGCTCGCGCTCGATCTGCGCGTCCAGCATGCGATGCGCGACGAGCTGATGCAGGCGAAGACGAAATTCAAGGCCAAGGCGGCCTCCGGCGCCATCCTCGACGTCAACACCGGCGAGGTGGTGGCGATGGTGTCGCTGCCGGACTACGACCCCAACAAGCCGGTCACCTCGAAGGACGATGCCGTCATCAACCGCCTGACCACCGGCGTCTATGAGATGGGCTCGACCTTCAAGGCGCTGACGCTGGCGATGGCGCTCGATTCCGGCAAGATCTCGCTGAACTCGACCTGGGACGCCCGCGCGCCGCTGCGCTACGGCCGCTTCCAGATCCACGATTTCCATCCCACGCACCGCATCCTGTCGACGCCGGAGGTGTTCATCCACTCCTCCAACATCGGCACGGCGCGCATGGCGCTCGCGATCGGCGTCGATGGCCACAAGGCGTTTCTCAAGAAGATGGGCCAGCTCGACCGCATGCGAACCGAGCTGCCCGAGAGCGCCGAGCCGCTGGTGCCCAAGCGCTGGGGCGAGCTCAACACGGTGACCATCGCCTTCGGCCACGGCCTGTCGGTGGCGCCGCTGCAGGCGGCGGCGGCGGTGTGCGCGCTGGTCAATGGCGGCGTGCTCATCCCGCCGACCTTCCTCAAGCGCTCGCCCGAGGAGGCGAGGAAGCTCGGCACCCAGGTGATCAAGCCCGAGACCTCCGACAAGATGCGCTATCTGATGCGCCTCAATGCCGAGAAGGGTTCGGCCACCAAGGCCGAAGTCAAGGGCTACTATGTCGGCGGCAAGACCGGCACCGCCGAGAAGGTGATCAATGGCCGCTACGCCAAGAACAAGGTGATGGCGGCGTTCATGGGCATCCTGCCGGCCGATGCGCCGAAATATCTGGTGCTGGTGATGCTCGACGAACCGCAGGGCCTGCCCGAGACCCATGGTTACGCCACCTCCGGCTGGAACGCGGCGCCGACCACCGGCAAGATCATCGCCCGCGCCGCGCCGATGCTCGGCCTGGAGAAGCGCGACGAGCTGCCGCCGGCCGAGGCGTTGCTGAAGGGTGGGCCGCGCATCGCCGCGGCGCGTTCGCTGGTGGGTTCGCAATGACCACGCTCGCCGACCTGTTCGCCGCCGACCTGCCGCCCGGCCATCGCGCCGCCGGCCTCAAGGTCACGGGGCTTGCCGCCGACAGCCGCAAGGTGACGCCCGGCAATGCCTTCGTCGCCGTGCCGGGCACCAATGCCGACGGCCTCGCCTATGCGCCGGCCGCGGTCGCCAAGGGGGCGGTGGCGGTGATCGCGGCGCAGGCGCCACCGGGCGATCTCGGCGTGCCGGTGATCGTGGTGGCGGACGTGCGCGGCGCGCTGGCGCGGGCGGCGGCGCGGCGCCACCCCCGCCAGCCGGCGACCCAGGTGGCGGTGACCGGCACCAGCGGCAAGACCTCGGTGACCGCGTTCACCCGCCAGATCTGGACCGCGCTCGGCCACAAGGCGGCGAGCGTCGGCACCATCGGCGTGGTGGCGCCGTCCGGCGCCGACTATGGCTCGCTGACCACGCCCGATCCGCTGACGCTGCACGCCACGCTCGACCGGCTGGCCGGCGAGGGGGTGACGCATCTCGCCATCGAAGCCTCCTCGCACGGGCTCGACCAGCGCCGGCTCGACGGCATGCGGTTTTCGGCCGGCGCCTTCCTCAATTTGTCGCGCGACCATCTCGACTATCACCTGACGCTCGACGCCTATTTCGCCTCCAAGCTGCGGCTGTTCGAGGCGCTGCTGCCGCCGGGCGCCGGCGTGGTGGTGGACGCTGACCTGCCGGAGGCCGACCGGGTGCGGGCGGTGGCGCGGCCGCGCGGCCTGCGCGTGTTCTCGATCGGCCGCGGCGGCGCCGGCATCCGGCTGGTGTCGGCCGCGGTCGAGGGCTTCGCCCAGCGGCTGGAGGTGGAGACCGGCGGCCGATTCTATTCGGTGCGGCTGCCGCTGGCCGGCGCCTTCCAGGTGGCCAATGCGCTGGCAGCGGCGGGGCTCGCCATCGTCACCGGCTCCGAGCCCGGCGCGGTGTTCGCGGCGCTGGAGCATCTCGAAGGCGCCAAGGGCCGGCTGGAGAAGGTGGCGGAGGTGGACGGCGCGCTGGTGTTCGTCGACTACGCCCACAAGCCGGACGGGCTGGAGAAGGTGCTGGCCACGCTGCGTCCCTATGCCACCGGCCGGCTGGTTGTGCTGATCGGGGCCGGCGGCGACCGCGACCCCGGCAAGCGGCGCATGATGGGCGAGGTGGCCGCGAGGCTGGCCGATGCGGTGATCGTCACCGACGACAATCCGAGGAGCGAGGACCCGGCCTTGATCCGCCGGGCGATCCTGGAGGGCGCGCCGGGCGCCGAGGAGATCGCCGGCCGGCACGCGGCGATCGCTCAGGCGGTGGCCGGGCTCAGGCCCGGCGACGTGCTGGTGGTGGCCGGCAAGGGCCACGAAACCGGCCAGATCATCGGCGATCGGGTGCTGCCGTTCTCCGACCATGACGAGGTCGCGGCGGCGGTGGCCGCACGCCGCGGTTGATTTCGGGCGAACCTGGAACACAAGTGCCTTGCCGAACCATCGGCCGGGCGGCTATGCCGAGCGCCGCTCCGCAGCGGGCGGCAGCAGAACGGGAGAGCGGCATGCTGACGTGGTTGGTCGAGCTCTCGGGCACCGTGTCCGCCTTCAACGTGTTCCGTTACATCACCTTCCGCACCGGCGGCGCCATGCTGACGGCGCTGCTGTTCGTGTTCCTGTTCGGGCCGACCATCATCGCTGCGCTGCGCCTCCGCCAGGGCAAGGGCCAGCCGATCCGCGAGGATGGGCCGAAGTCGCACATCCTGTCCAAGAAGGGCACGCCCACCATGGGCGGGCTGATGATCCTGTCGGGCATGCTGGTTTCGACGCTGCTGTGGGCCAATCCCGCCAATCCCTATGTGTGGGTGGTGCTGTTCGTCACCGTCGGCTTCGGGCTGGTCGGTTTCTATGACGACTATCTCAAGGTGACCAAGCAGACCCACATGGGCTATTCGGGCAAGGCGCGCCTGGCCATCGAGGCCTCGATCGCCGGTGTCGCGGTGCTGGCGCTGATGTACGTGGCCAAGGGGCCGCTCGCCACCTCGATCTCGTTTCCCTTCGTCAAGGACGTGCTGGTCAATATCGGCTGGGTGTTCCTGATCTTCGGCACCTTCGTCATCGTCGGCGCCGGCAATGCGGTGAACCTCACCGACGGGCTCGACGGCCTCGCCATCGTGCCGGTGATGATCGCCGCCTCGACCTTCGGCCTGATCGCCTATCTCTCCGGCAACGTCATCTTCGCCGACTACCTGCAGATCCAGCACGTGCCGGGCACCGGCGAACTGGCGGTGATCCTGGGGGCGGTGGTCGGCGCCGGGCTGGGCTTCCTGTGGTTCAACGCGCCGCCGGCGCAGATCTTCATGGGCGACACCGGCTCGCTGGCGCTCGGCGGCCTGCTCGGCACCGTTGCGGTGGCGACGAAGCACGAGATCGTGCTGGCGGTGGTCGGCGGCCTGTTCGTGCTGGAGGCGCTCTCCGTCATCATCCAGGTGACGAGCTTCAAGCTGATCGGCAAGCGCGTGTTCAAGATGGCGCCGATCCACCATCATTTCGAGCAGCTCGGCTGGACCGAGCCGCAGATCGTGATCCGTTTCTGGATCATCTCGGTGGTGCTGGCGCTGGCCGGCCTCGCCACGCTGAAGCTGCGCTGATGATCCCCGTGACTTCCTTCAAGGACCGCGCCGTCGCCGTGTTCGGGCTCGGTGCCTCGGGCCTCGCCACCGCCGAGGCGCTGAGGGCCGGCGGCGCCCAGCCGATCATCGACGACGACAGCGAGGCGCGCCGCGCCGAGGCGGCCGCGCGCGGCTTCGACGTGCGCTCCTTGCGCGAGATCGACTGGAGTTCGGCGGCTGCGCTGGTGCTGTCGCCCGGCGTGCCGCTCACCCACCCCGCGCCGCACTGGAGCGTCGGGCTCGCCCGCAATGCCGCGGTCGAGGTGATCGGCGACATCGAGCTGTTCGTGCGCGAGCGCCGGCGCGTCTATCCGACGAGCCCGTTCGTCGCGATCACCGGCACCAACGGCAAGTCGACCACCACGGCGCTGATCGCCCACATTCTCAAGCTGGCCGGGCGCGACGTGCAGCTCGGCGGCAATATCGGCACCGCCATCCTGTCGCTGGAGCCGCCGCGCTCCGGGCGGGTGCACGTCGTCGAGTGCTCGTCGTTCCAGATCGACCTTGCGCCCTCGCTCGATCCCTCCTGCGGGGTGCTGCTCAACCTCACGCCCGACCATCTCGACCGCCACGGCACCATGGAGGCCTATGCGGCGATCAAGGAACGGCTTGTCGCCGGCGTGCAGCCGGGCGGCACGGCGGTGGTCGGCGTCGACGACAATTTGTGCCAGGCCATCGCCGACCGGCTGGAGCGCGCCGGCACCCATGTGGTGCGCGTCTCGGTGCGCCGGCCCTTGGCCGACGGCCTCTATCTCGACGGCCACGAGATCGTGCTGGCGCAGGGCGGCGCCCGGCGCTTCTCGGTCGGGCTCGCCGGCATCGGCTCGCTGCGCGGCGTCCACAATGCCCAGAATGCGGCAGCGGCCTTCGCAGCCGCCACCGCCTGCGGCCTCGCGCCGGAGATCGCGTCGGCGGCGCTGAAGAGCTTTCCCGGCCTCGCCCACCGCATGGAGGAGGTCGGCCGCAGCGGCAATGTGCTGTTCATCAACGATTCCAAGGCCACCAACGCCGACGCCGCGGCCCGTGCGCTGGCCTCGTTCGAGGACATCTACTGGATCGCCGGCGGCAAGCCCAAGGCCGGCGGCATCACCACGCTCACGGGCTTCTTTCCGCGCATCGCGAAGGCCTATCTGATCGGCGCCGCGGCGGACGAGTTCGCCGGCACGCTGGGCGGGCGGGTGGCGCATGTCATGGCCGGCACGCTCGATGAGGCGGTGGCACGGGCCGCGGCCGACGCCGCGGCCGAGGGGCGGCCGCACCCGGTGGTGCTGCTGTCGCCGGCCTGCGCCTCCTACGACCAGTTCCGCGACTTCGAGGAGCGCGGCCAGCAGTTCGCGGCGCTGGTGCGGGCGCTGGCAGCCGAAGCCGCCAGTTCGGGAACCGGCAATTAACGCTTTGTTGGGCATGTTGGGGCGTCACGCCCCTAGCGCGGCGTGATGCGGTTTCCGGCTGATCGGCCCGGCTCTTTTCTTTCCTTCCCTCTCCCCTTGCGGGAGAGGGTGGTGAGACCGAGCAAAGCGAGGTCGAGCCGGGTGAGGGGTGCGCGTCGCGGACGCTCGAAGTCTTACCCCTCACCCGCCTCGCGATCTGCCGATCGCTCGGCACCCTCTCCCGCAAGGGGAGAGGGAAAGAGTGGCTCCCGGCCGGTCGACTATTCCGAGTCGATCAACCGGAAACCGCATGAATCCTGTCGGCGAGGCGGCCATGGTGTCGAGACGCGAGAAGACGACGTTCGGTGAGTGGTGGTGGAGCGTGGACCGCATCACGCTGTTCGCCATCGGCGCGCTCATCGTGATCGGCGTGGTGCTGTCGCTGGCGGCAAGCCCCGCGGTGGCCCACCGGCTCGGGCTCGAACCGTTCCACTTCGTCAACCGCCAGGCCTTCTATCTGGTGCCGGCGATCGCGGTGATGATCGGCACTTCGCTCTTGAGCCCGCGCGACCTGCGCCGGCTGTGCGTGGTGATCTTCGCCGTCAGCGTGGTGATGGTGTTCGCCACGTTGGTGTTCGGCGCCGAGATCAAGGGCGCGCGCCGCTGGCTGGTGATTGGCGGCATCAACATCCAGCCCTCCGAGATTCTCAAGCCGGCCTTCGTGGTGCTGGCGGCGTGGCTGTTCGCCGAATCGACGCGGCGCAGCGACGTGCCGGCGCTGCCGCTCGCCTTCGCGCTGCTCGGCGTCAGCGTGGTGCCGCTGGCGGCGCAGCCCGATATCGGCCAGACCGTGCTGGTGGTGACGGTGTGGTGCGCGCTGTTCTTTCTCGCCGGCCTGCGCTGGATCTGGATGGTCGGCCTCGGCGGCGTCGCGGTGACCGGCCTGATGGCGGCCTACACGCTGGTGCCGCACGTCACCAAGCGCGTCGACAAGTTCCTCAATCCCGATGCCGGCCATGACGGTTTCCAGATCGAGACCGCGCTCGGCAGCTTCGCCTCGGGCGGTTGGCTCGGCCGCGGGCCGGGCGAGGGGACGGTCAAGCGCATCCTGCCCGACAGCCACGCCGACTTCATCTTCGCGGTGGCGGCGGAGGAGTTCGGCTCCGTCCTGTGCATCGCCATCGTCGGGCTGTTCGCGCTGGTGGTGCTGCGCTCGCTCGTCCTGGCGCTGCGCGACGAGGATCCGTTCACCCGCTTCGCCACCGCCGGGCTCGCGCTCTTGTTCGGCATGCAGGCGGCGATCAACATGTCGGTGAACCTGCATCTGATTCCGGCCAAGGGCATGACGCTTCCCTTCATCTCCTATGGCGGCTCTTCGCTGATCTCGCTGGCCTTCGGCGTCGGCATGCTGCTCGCCTTCACCCGACGCCGGCCGCGCGCGGAAGTGGCGGCCGAGGCCGAATCGGCGTTCCGCCTCGCGGGGCGGCCGACGTGAGCGCGCCGCTGGTTCTGCTCGCGGCCGGCGGCACCGGCGGCCATTTGTTCCCGGCCGAGTCGCTGGCCGGCGAACTCGCCCGCCGCGGTGCCGTGGTCGATCTCGTCACCGACGCGCGCGCCGCCGCCTATGCCGGTTCCTTCCCCGCCCGCGCCCGCCATGTGGTGACGGCCGATACCATACGCGGCCGTGATCCGGCCTCGCTCGCCCGCTTCGGCTTCACCATGCTGAACGGCCTTCATGCCGGCTGGCGGCTGATGCGGCGGCTCCGGCCCGACGTGGTGGTGGGGTTTGGCGGCTATCCCACCGTGCCGCCGCTGTGGGCGGCGAGCCTCGCCGGGATCCCCACCGTGATCCATGAGCAGAACGCCGTGCCCGGCCGCGCCAATCGTCTCCTGGCGCCGCGCGCGAGCCGCATCGCCACCGGCTTTCCCGGCGTGTTCGCCGGCTCACCGGCGCTTGCCGCCAAGGCCGCCTTCACCGGCAACCCGACCCGCCCGGCGGTGATCGCCGCTTCGGGCAGCCGCTATGACGCGCCGATGCCGGGCGGATCCTTGCGCCTCCTGGTGTTCGGCGGCAGCCAGGGCGCGCGGGTGATGAGCGAGATCGTGCCCACCGCCGTCTCGCTGTTGCCGGCAGCGTTGCGCGCCCGGCTCGATCTCGTGCAGCAGGCGCGGTCCGAGGATCTCGATGCCGTAACGGTAGCCTATGGCGCGCTCGGCGTTGCGGCCGAGGTGGCGCCGTTCTTCTCCGACCTGCCGGCGCGCATGGCGCTCGCGCACCTCGTGGTGTCGCGGGCCGGCGCCTCGACCGTTGCCGAGCTTGCGGTGATCGGCCGGCCGGCGATCCTGGTGCCGCTGCCCGGCGCGCTCGATCAGGACCAGCTCGCCAATGCCGGCTCGCTGGCCGAGGCCGGCGCCGCCCTGCTGGTGCCGCAATCGGACTTCACCCCCGAGCGCCTTGCTGATCTGTTGGCCGGGCTGGCGCGCGAGCCCGCCCGCCTTGCCGGCATGGCCTCGGCCGCCGCCGCCCAGGGGCGGCCGGACGCGGCCGCCCGCCTTGCCGACCTCGTGCTTGCCACAGCCCGGCAGGCCAGACCGGAGTGACCCTGCCATGAAACTTCCCCGCCAGCTCGGCCCGATCCATTTCGTCGGCATCGGCGGCATCGGCATGAGCGGCATTGCCGAGGTGCTGGTCAATCTCGGCTACACCGTGCAGGGCTCCGATCTTGCCGAGAACGCCAACGTCAAGCGGCTGCGCGACAAGGGCGTCACGGTCGCCATCGGCCATGCGGAAGCCAATCTCGGCGCGGCCGCGGTGATGGTGGTGTCCTCCGCCGTCAAGCGCGACAATCCCGAGCTGGTCGCGGCGCGGGCGCGGCGGGTGCCCGTGGTCCGCCGCGCCGAGATGCTGGCCGAGCTGATGCGCTTGAAGAGCTGCATCGCGATTGGCGGCACCCACGGCAAGACCACCACCACCTCGATCGTGGCGGCGCTGCTGGATGCCGCCAATTTCGACCCCACCGTGATCAATGGCGGCATCATCAACGCCTATGGCACCAATGCGCGGCTCGGCGGTGGCGACTGGATGGTGGTGGAGGCGGACGAGAGCGACGGCACCTTCCTCAAGCTGCCGGCCGACATCGCCGTCGTCACCAATGTCGATCCCGAGCACCTCGACCATTTCGGCACCTTCGAGGCGGTGAAGGACGCCTTCCGCGATTTCGTCGAGAACGTGCCGTTCTACGGCTTTGCGGTGATGTGCATCGACCACCCGACGGTGCAGGAGCTGGTCGGCCGCATCGAGGACCGCCGCATCGTCACCTATGGCGAGAACCCGCAGGCCGACGTGCGCATCTTCGGCATCGAGCCCAATGGCATGCAGACGCACTTCTCGGTGCAGATCCGCGACCGCACCGGTGCCGTGGTCAATACGCTGGAAAATCTCGCAATGCCGGTCCCGGGCCGCCACAACGCGCTGAATGCCACCGCGGCCATCGCCGTGGCGCACGAGCTCGGCGTTTCCGACGACATCATCCGCAGCGCGCTTGCCGGCTTCGGCGGCGTCAAGCGCCGCTTCACCCGCACCGGCGAGTGGAACGGCGTCACCGTGATCGACGATTACGGCCACCATCCGGTGGAGATCGCCGCCGTGCTGCGGGCCGCCCGCAGCGCCGCCAAGGGGCAGGTGGTGGCCGTGGTACAGCCGCATCGTTATTCCCGCCTGCAGACCCTGTTCGAGCAGTTCTGCACCTGCTTCAACGACGCCGACACGGTGATCGTGGCGCCGGTCTATCCGGCGGGCGAGACGCCGATCGAGGGCGTCGACCGCGACGCGCTGGTGGCGGGCCTGCGGGCGCGCGGCCACCGCAAGGTGATGCCGCTCGAAGGGGCGCCGCAGCTCGCGCCGCTGGTCGCCGGTCTGGTCGAGCCGGGTGACTACGTCATCTGCCTCGGCGCCGGCTCGATCTCGCAATGGGCCTACGCGCTGCCGGGGGAACTGGCGGCGACGCGCACCGCGGCGGAGTAGGAGGGCAGCCGTCACCTCGTCGTCCCGGGCGAGCGTCAGCGAGCAACTGTCATGCGGCTTTTGGGTCTCGCCAGGGTTTGTTGTCTCGAATCATGGCGTTGAGGATGGTCAGGAGCTTTCGGGCGATGGCGATGAGGGC
>NZ_VWPL01000031.1 GCF_008630065.1 Blastochloris sulfoviridis | reverse complement strand
GCAAAGTCCGGTTCCGCTGGCTCCATCGCCCATCCTCCGCATCCGAATCGAAGGAACCGACAGATTCAGCACTTCAGGACCTTGTCACGCCTTTCTTCACCCGATCGCCCTGGGGGGATTCTCCTTGCTTGGCCCAGCAAGCTCGTTTATAAATGAGTATCGAGTTTCGGCCGAACGACTTGGCCTCGCCGCGAAAATCGCGCGTGACGAACGGTTCTTCTCCAAAATCTCGACCACTGAGCGGCCGCGAAAGCGTGCCGCCGAACTCCTCATGTTTAGGAACTTAGATACATGACGCAAGGAACCGTGAAGTGGTTCAATGGCCAAAAGGGCTTCGGTTTCATCCAGCCGGATGATGGCAGCAAGGATGTGTTCGTTCACATCAGCGCCGTCGAGCGGGCCGGGATGTACGGCCTTAACGAAGGACAGCGCGTGTCCTTCGACGTGGTCGCGGACCGCAGGACCGGCAAGTCGTCGGCCGACAATCTGAAGGCCGCCTGAGGCAGCCTTTTGCGTGTGGTCTGGGCTGAACAAGCCGAAGGCCACGCACGTGCCTGCCGTAAATCTCATTGTCGAACAATGGATTTCGGCAAGCATGCTTCTGGAAGGCCGTTTCCGTCGATCATGACGGGAACCCTCGGAAGCCACTAGAGCGTCCGCCGGTCTTGTTGAACCAGGTGGACGCACTTAGGTATCGAGCTGTTGCATTCTCTTTCGCAAAACCGGTTTCCGCTTTTGTCGAGGATGTCATGGGTTGTGAGTTTTGACCACGGATGTACTGGCAAAGCTCGGAATTGAGCCTCGCGTCTGGCGCGCCGGATCGCGAGGTTTTTTCTTTCAGAGCCATAGGGCGCCAAAATGAATGACAGCCATCCGCAGAGCGCGGCGACCCGGAAGGCCAATCGGCATTTTCGCAAGGAAGCGGCCGAAAAGGATGGCGTGGCCGCGTTGGCCGAATATCGCGCCGATCAGGCTGCCGTCCTCGAAAAGACCGCCAGGTTGCGGGAGCAGCGCTTGGCCAGGGATGCGACCTTGCCGAAAGCCACGCCGAAGGCCGCCAAGGCAAAGCGCAAGACCGTCTCCCGGGCGTTGTCGTCGCGATAGTCGCGCGCCCGGCGAAGGCGCGTCGATCCCGGACGCCGCATGAAGCCGCTGACAGCGAAGGCTGGCCGGCGGGCGCGGTGCCGGGTTGTCGTGACGTCTTTGGTTTCCGACAGGAGAATCCGCGAGAGTCAACGGCCCCACGCGCCAGCGTTCGGGGCCGTTCGTATTACTGCGGCGCGGGCAAGGCGCGGCAGTCGAGCAGACGGTCCAGCGCCGCCAGGATGTGCTCGCGATCCTCAGGGGTGACCGGGCTGATCGCGAACATGTCGAGCGACATCAGCCCCTGCACGGCGAGCCAGGCGATCGCCGACAGTTCGGGGCAGTCGCTCGCCCGCATCATCGCCCATTCCTCGGCCACCACCTTGCGCACCGGCTCCAGCAGGCTGGGGTTCTCCGATATGGCGGCGAGCATGCCGCTGGCGACGTCGCGGCTGTGGCTGCCGCAATGGGCGAGGTCGGAGGCGATGATGCAGCGGGCCTCGACATTGGGGCGATGGGCGTGGGCGGAGCGCGAGGCCTCGCGCTCGGTGATCCCGTCCTCCACCATGCGCTCGATCATTGCCTGCAAAAGGGCGTCTTTGCTGGGAAAGTTGTAGAGAAGGCCGCCCTTGCTTAGCCCGGCCCGCTCGGCCACCGCGTCCAGCGTCATCTTGCCGGCGCCGATCTCGGCTACGATCTCGGCGGCCGCATCGAGAATGCGGGATCGCGAGTTGGTTCGGGTGCGACGTTCGCCGGCCATTCGCAAGGGTGCCCCAATCTGTACCGTCCGGACGGTAGACCCTCTTGCACTGCACCGGCTGGACGGTATATAAGCTACGATCATGACCGGCGGGTCCGCAAGAGCTTTTCGCCGGCCGGCTCGCGTCCTCGCCCAGTTCGGCGGTGCGGGCTTGGCCTTGCGGAGTCCGCCTCCCCCTTGCCCATGCGTGTGAACTCATGAAACGGCGGATCGTCGTCTTCCTGGTAGCCTTTCTGGCTGTTGGCCTGTGTGCCGGGCTGGTGTGGTTCAATTTCTTCCGCGACAAGCTGATCGCCGACATCTTCGCCAACATGCCGCGGCCAGCGCAGACGGTGTCGGCGACGGAGGTCAAGGCGACCACGTGGAAGCCCGGCATCGCGGCGATCGGCACCGCACGGGCCGAGAACGGCGTGGAGCTCGCGGTGCAGATCGGCGGGCTGGTCAAGGACATCCTGTTCCAGCCCAACCAGCACATCGAGAAGGGCAGCATCGTCGTCCAGATCGACGATGCGGTGGAGCGAGCCGACCTGATCGACGCCGAGGCGGCGGTCAAGCTCGGCGAATCCAACCTCAAGCGCACCGAGACGCTGCGCACCCGCGGCTTCGACACCGAGGCGCAGTTCGACCAGATGGTGGCGCAGCTCGCCGCCGCCCGCTCCAAGCTCGAGCGCTACCGGGCGATCATCGACCAGAAGGCGCTGAAGGCGCCGTTCTCCGGCACAATCGGCATCGCCCGCATCAATCCCGGCCAGTACGTGCAGCCGGGCACGGTGGTGGCGACGTTGCAGCATCTCGACCAGATGAAGGTCGATTTCACTGTGCCCGAGCAGGTGGTTGGCAAGGTGAGGATCGGCCAGCCGGTGCGCTTCGGCGCCTCCGACGACCGGCTCGACCGCACCGGCCGGATCATCGGCATCGACCCGCGCATCGACCCGCAGACCCGGCTGGTGTCGGTGCAGGGGCTGCTCGACGACAATCGCGACCGGGCGGTCGTCCCCGGCCAGTTCCTGCGCGTGCGCATCGACCTGCCGGACGAGCCCAATGTGGTGGTGGTGCCGCAGACCGCGGTGGTGACCAGCCTCTATGGCGACTACGTCTATGTGGTGGAGGAGACGGCGAAGGACGGCCAGCCGGCGCTCACCGTCAAGCAGGTGTTCGTCAAGGTCGGCCGGCGCGACGGCGGCCGCTCCGAGGTGCTGTCCGGCCTGATGCCGGGCGAGCGCATCGTCGTCTCCGGCCAGAACAAGCTGCAGGCCGGTGCGCCGGTCAAGATCGACAACACCATTGATGTCACCGGCATTCCGGTGCGGGATCCGGCGCGGCCATGAGCTTTACCGAACTCTTCATCCGCCGGCCGGTGCTGTCGGCGGTGGTCAGCCTGTTGATCATGCTGCTCGGCGCGCAGGGCCTGATGAACCTGCAGCTGCGCGAGCATCCCAAGGTCGACGAGACCACCGTCACCATCACCACCATCTACACCGGTGCGTCCGCCGACCTGATCCAGGGCTTCATCTCCGAGCCGATCGCCAAGGCGGTCTCCAGCGCGGAGGGCGTCGACTACGTCACCTCGCAGAGCCGCCTCGGCAACTCGAAGGTGTCGGTGCGCATGCGGCTCAACACCGACCCCAACGCCGCGCTGACCGAGGTGACCGCCAAGGTGCAGACGGTGCGCGCGCAATTGCCGACCGACGCCGAGGATCCGGTGATCGTCAAGGGCACCGGCGAGTCGATCGCCCTGATGTACCTGACCTTCGCCTCATCCGAGATGACGCCGGAGCAGGTGACGGAATTCCTCACCCGCGTGGTGCAGCCGCGCTTTGCGACGCTGAACGGCGTCGGCTCGGCCGAGATTCTGGGCGGGCGCGAGTTCTCGATGCGGGTGTGGCTCGATCCGGTGCGGCTCGCCGCGCGCAATGTCACGGCCAGCGACGTGCTGGTCGCCATCCGCGCCTCGAACTTTCTTGCCGCGCCGGGCAAGACGCAGAACGACTACGTCGCCTACGCCATCGAGATGCAGACGACGCTGCAGACGCCCGAATCCTTCGGCGCGTTGCCGATCCGCGCCCAGGGCGACCAGCTCGTGCGGCTGCGCGACGTCGCCGATGTCGCGCTTGGCCCCGAGAACACCGACACCAAGGTCAGCTTCAGCGGGCGGGAAGGCACTTTCATCGGCATCACGCCGGCGCCCGGCGCCAATCCGCTGTCGGTGGCGCGCGAAATCCATCAGGCGATCAAGGATATCCAGCCGACGCTGCCGCGCGGCATGACCGCCGAGGTGGTCTATGACGCCTCGAACTTCATCTCCGCCTCGATCAAGGAGGTGTTCTTCACCATTGGCGAAGCGGCGCTGATCGTCATCCTGGTCATCCTGCTGTTCCTGGGCTCGATCCGCTCGGTGATCATTCCGGTGGTCACCATTCCGCTGTCGCTGATCGGCGTCGGCCTCGTGCTGTTCATACTCGGCTATTCGATCAACCTGCTGACGCTGCTGGCGATGGTGCTGGCGATCGGCCTCGTGGTCGACGACGCCATTGTGGTGGTGGAGAACATCCACCGCCACATCGAGGAGGGGCTCGACCCGGTCGATGCGGCGATCGTCGGCATGAAAGAGATCTTCAGCCCGATCGTGTCGATGACCATCACGCTGGCGGCGGTCTATGCGCCGATCGGCTTCACGCAGGGGCTCACCGGCACGCTGTTCCGCGAGTTCGCCTTCACGCTGGCCGGCGCGGTCATCATCTCCGGCATCATCGCGGTGACGCTGTCGCCGATGATGTCGTCCAAGCTCCTGAAGCCGCACGGCGGCCACAGCGGCTTCTCCGGCGTCGTCGATCGCGTGTTCACCCATGTCGAGAACTGGTACGGGCGCCGCCTCAAGGGCTCGCTCGCCTACCGGCCGGTGACGCTCGGCATCGTGGTGGTGATGCTCGCCACCACTGGGTTCCTGTTCACCAAGACCCAGTCCGAGCTTGCGCCGGACGAGGACCAGGGCGCCTTCCTCGGTCTGGTCGAGACGCCGAAATACGCCACCGTCGATTATGCGCAGCGCTTCGCCGACGGCTTCCTCACGCCCGATGGCAAGATCCCCGAGGTCGTCGACACCTTCGCCATTCTCGGCATCGATGGCGGCGGCTCAGGCTTCATCGGCTTCAAGCTGAAGGAGTGGGACGAGCGCAAGGACCGCAAGGCCGAGGCGATCAAGCAGGACATCCAGAAGATGCTGGATGCCAATGCCGGCCTGCAGGCGTTCGTGTTCGCGCCGCCCTCGCTGCCGGGCACCGGCGACGGCCTGCCGGTGCAGTACGTGCTGCGCACCATCGGCGACGCGGCGCAGGTCTACGAGGTCGCCGAGCAGGTGCGCCTGAAGGCGCTGGCCTCGGGCAAGTTCATCGTGGTGCAGAACTCGGTGTCCTTCCAGACGCCGCGGGCGCGCATCGTCATCGACCGCGACCGCGCCGCCGCGCTCGGCGTGTCGGTGGCCGACATCGGCACGACGCTGGGCACGCTGGTCGGCGGCGCCTCGATCTCGAAATTCGATCGCGACAACCGCTCCTACGACGTCATCACCCAGGTCAACCAGGTCGACCGCCTCAATCCCGAGCGGCTCGGCGACTACTATGTGCGGGCGGTGAGCGGGGCGATGGTGCCGCTGTCGGCGCTGGTGCGCATCGACACCGATGCCTCGCCGGCGGCGATCGAGCAGTTCAACCAGCTCAATTCGGCGACCGTCTCGGGGCTGCCGGTTCCCGGCGTCACCACCACCGAGGCGCTGCAGACGCTGCGCCAGATTGCGGCCGGCATCATGCCGGTCGGCTTCTACGAGGACTATGCCGGCCAGTCGCGGCTGGAGGTGCAGGAATCGAGCTCGATCGGGCTCGCCTTCGGCCTCGCGCTGATCGTCATCTATCTGGTGCTCGCCGCCCAGTTCGAGAGCTTCCGCGATCCGTTCGTCATCATGATGTCGGTGCCGCTGTCGATGTTCGGCGCCATCGCCTTCCTCAATCTCGGCTTCGCCACGCTGAACATCTACACCCAGGTTGGTCTGATCACGCTGATCGGCCTGATCACCAAGCACGGCATCCTGATCGTGCAGTTCGCCAACGAGTTGCAGATCAGCAAGGGCCTGGACCGGATGGCAGCGGTGCAGGAGGCGGCGAAGATCCGCCTGCGGCCGATCCTGATGACCACGGCGGCGATGGTGCTGGGCGTGGTGCCGCTGCTCTACGCCTCGGGCGCGGGTGCTGCGGCGCGCTTCTCGATGGGCCTCGTCATCGCCACCGGCATGTCGATCGGCACGGTGTTCACGCTGTTCGTGGTGCCGATGTTCTACACCTTCATCGCGAAGGACAAGCGGGTGGTGGCGAAGACGCCGTCGCCGATGCTGGCGCAGGGCAGCCCGGCGCAGCCGGTGTGATTCGCGTATCACGGCCGGCTCGCGGGATTGGCTGCCCCCCCGGCCGCTCCCGCGGGTCGGCCATTTCCGGCTCAAGTGGCTGGCAGCGCCGGATTTGCGCAGGCAACGCCCGCCGTCCTCCCATTCGCCATTAAGTCGCCGTTAACCCTTGCAAACAGTTCACCATCACGATCGGCAAATGCCGCTTTTTCGCCGCGCGGTGGAAAGGTTCCGTCAAGGTTGACGGATCATTCCTGAGTGCGACGGCCGCTCCTGCGTTGGCGGGGGCGGTTCACATAGGAGTCGAAGCGTCATGACGCGCACCCTGCGATCCCTTCGCACCGTTCGCTTCGCCGTCGCCATCGCGGCGGCTCTTTCGGCCGGCGCCTGCGCCACCAATCCCAATGGCGATCAGGCGGGCCTCGGCGGCGCCGGCATGGCCACGCCCGGTTCCACCCAGGACTTCATCGTCAATGTTGGCGATCGCGTGTTCTTCGAGACCGATTCGTCCGACCTGACGACGACCGCGCGCGCCACCCTCGACAAGCAGGTGCAGTGGCTCAACCGCTACAGCCGCTACAACTTCACCATCGAGGGCCACGCCGACGAACGCGGCACCCGCGAATACAACATCGCGCTCGGCGCCCGCCGCGCCCAGACGGTGCGCGACTATCTCACGGCGCGCGGCATCAGCTCTCAGCGCATGCGCACGGTGTCCTACGGCAAGGAACGCCCGGTGGCAGTGTGCAACGACATCTCCTGCTGGTCGCAGAACCGCCGCGCGGTCACCGCGCTCGACGGCGCCGCCGCCGGCTCCTGAGGCCATCCGCGCGCAGGGTGGACCGGGCCGGTGCGAGCGCCGTCCCGTCGCCGTCCCGCCCGCCGTCCTCTCGTCCGTGCCGGCCTGCCCGGTGCAGCGGTGACGGCCGGCAATGGCGCGATGGCGGTGCCGGGGGTCACATTTTGGCCGTGGTCCGCCGGGTAGTCTGCGCGTGTCATGCCACAGCGAGAGTCGCCGTTCATGCGCGCAGGTTCGCGTGTCCGTAATCCGTCCGTATTCGGGGCGTTCGCCACCGGGTTGATCGCCACCGGGCTGGTCGCCACCGGTTTCTTGGCCATGCTGGCGGTCGCGCCGGCCAGCGCGCAGTATGGCGATGTCCGCCCGCCCGCCGAGGTCGGCTCGCCGCTGGCGCAGCTGTTCGGCTCCCAGCCGCAGCGCGAGCCGCAGATGAACAGCGGCGATCTGGTGGTGCGGCTCAACCAGATCGAAGGTCTGGTGCGCCAGCTCAACGGCCAGATCGAGCAGCTCCAGTTCCGCAACCAGCAGCTCGAACAGAACCTCCGGCGCATGCAGGAGGACTACGAGTTCCGCTTCCAGGAGCTCAGCGGCCGCGGCGGCGCCGGCCGCCCCGCCGCTGCGGCGCCGCTCCAGCAGCGCTCGCAGCCCGCTCCGCTGCCGGCGCAGGCGCCGGTCGCGACGGGGACGCAGCGCCGCTCCGATGCCTTCGACCCCGCGACCGATCCCAACGCGCCGGGTGCGCCGCGCGCGCTCGGCGGCGGACTGGGGCCGGTGGCCGGCGCGCCCGCCCAGGCTCTGCCGCCGTCGATTCCGTCAAACGACGGCCCGGTCGGCGCGCCGGGCGGACGCGAGTTCGGGCAGCCGCTCGATATCACCACGCTGGCGTCGCGGGCGGCGGCCGACCCCAGCCCGCCGCCGCCGCCGGTGATCCCGCCGGCCACGCCCGGCCGGGCCGCGCCGCCGGCCGCGCAACAGGCGGCGCTGCCGCCCGGCGGCGGCTCGCCGCAGGCCGATTATCAGCGCGCCTACAATGCCGTGCTGCAGCAGGACCACCAGAACGCCGAGGCCGGGTTCCGCAGTTTTCTGACCAACTATCCGCGCGACAAGCTGGTGCCCAACGCCACCTATTGGCTCGGCGAAAGCCTCTATCAGCGCCAGCGCTACCGCGACGCGGCCGAGCAGTTCCTCAGGATTTCGACCGACTTTCCCAACGCCCAGGTGGCGCCGAACGCGCTTCTGCGGCTCGGCCAGTCGCTGGCCGCGCTCGGCGAGCGCGAGGCGGCGTGCGCCACCTTCGTCGAGGCGAGCCGCAAGCATCCCGGCGCGCCGCAGAGCGTGCGCCAGGGGCTGGAGCAGGAGAAGAAGCGTGCCCGCTGCTGAGGCGGCGCTGCCGATCGACGCTTCCGAAGCCGCCCGCCTGTTCGCCCCGCTCGCCGGTCTCCCCCGGCTGGTCCTCGCCGTTTCCGGCGGTCCCGATTCCACCGCGCTCCTGGTGCTCGCCGCCGAGCAGCGCCGCGTCGCGCCGCGGTTTCCCGATCTCCTCGCCGTCACCGTCGATCACCGCCTGCGCCCGGAGGCTGCGGCCGAGGCCGAGGCGGTGGCGGGGCTCGCCGCGGGCCTCGGCGTGTCCCACAGCACGCGCGCCTGGATCGGCGACAAGCCGGCCACGGGCCTGATGGCGGCGGCGCGCGCCGTCCGCTACGGCCTCATCGCGGACGCCGCCGCGGCGTTCGGCGCGTTCGACGTCGCTACCGCCCACACGCTGGACGACCAGGCCGAAACCGTGCTGCTGCGGCTTGCCGCCGGCTCGGGGCCGGCGGGGCTCGCCGCCATGCGCGCCGTGGAGCGGCGGGGGGCGATTCATCTGCACCGGCCGTTCCTGGCGGTGGCCAAGGCGCGGCTGGTGGCGACGCTGGCCGACCGGCAGGTCGCCTGGAGCGGCGATCCCTCCAATGCCGACCCGCGCTTCGCGCGGCCGCGGCTGCGGGCGGCGTGGGCGGCGCTGGCGCGCGAGGGTCTCACGGCCGATCGGCTGGCCCGGCTCGCCGCCCGCCAGGCGCGGGCCGAGGCGGCGCTGGAGGCCGCCACCGACGCGGCCGAAGCCACGCTTTCCGGGGCGGCGCCGGGCGGCGTCATCCGGCTGCCGGCGGCGGCGCTTGCCGCGCTGCCGGCGGAGATCGGGCTGCGGCTGCTCGGCCGCGCCATTGGCCGGGTGGGCACCGAGGGGCCGGTCGAACTCGCCAAGCTCGAACGCCTGCAGGAGTCCCTGTGGCACGTCCTGCCGGCCCCGCCGGGTGGGGGGACGTATCGTCGCACATTGGCCGGCGCGGTGATCAGCCTGACGCAGGGAGCCGTATCGATCGGGCCCGCGCCGCCGCGGCGCGCCCGGAAGGCTGGCGTTAAGGAAGGCGCGCGAGAGTTCGGGTGACGAAAGTCCCGGCCATGGGAGCTGTGTTCGGCCGAAGAGGGGCGCTTCCCTTGTGATGGCCGGGAGCGAGCCCTAGATTACATATCAATTACGCGGGACGCCGGGCCGACGGCGTCTCCAAGACCGGTCCGGACCGAGCGATCGATCCGGAACAGACGCGGGCGATCACGATCGCGCCGCAGGGGAACCCGATGAACGGAAACTTTCGAAATTTCGCGCTCTGGGTCATCATCGTCCTGTTGCTGCTTGCACTTTTCACGCTGTTCCAGAATCCGGCGCAGCGCCAGCAGGCCAATGACATCCCGTTCTCGCAGCTGCTGACGGAGATCGACCAGAACCGGGTTCGCGATGTGGTGATCGAAGGCTCGACCGTGACCGGTCATTTCAATGACGGTCGCGCGTTCCAGACCTATGCGCCCGACGATCCCGGTCTCGTGCAGCGCCTCTACAGCAAGGGCGTGACGATCAGCGCCCGGCCGCAGCAGGATACCCCCTGGTTCCTGCAGCTGCTGTTCTCGTGGCTGCCGTTCGTGGCGCTGATCGGCGTGTGGATCTTCCTGTCGCGCCAGATGCAGGGCGGCGCCGGCAAGGCCATGGGCTTCGGCAAGAGCCGCGCCAAGCTGCTCACCGAGGCGCACGGCCGCGTCACCTTCGAGGACGTCGCCGGCGTCGACGAGGCCAAGCAGGATCTGCAGGAAATCGTCGAGTTCCTGCGCGATCCGCAGAAGTTCCAGCGCCTGGGCGGCCGCATCCCGCGCGGCGTGCTGCTGGTCGGCCCTCCGGGCACCGGCAAGACGCTGATCGCCCGTGCGGTGGCCGGCGAAGCCAATGTGCCGTTCTTCACCATCTCGGGTTCGGACTTCGTCGAGATGTTCGTCGGCGTCGGCGCTTCCCGCGTGCGCGACATGTTCGAGCAGGCCAAGAAGAACGCGCCGTGCATCATCTTCATCGATGAGATCGACGCGGTCGGCCGTCATCGCGGCGCGGGCCTGGGCGGCGGCAATGACGAGCGCGAGCAGACGCTGAACCAGTTGCTGGTCGAGATGGACGGCTTCGAGGCCAATGAAGGCATCATCCTGATCGCCGCCACCAACCGGCCCGACGTGCTGGACCCGGCGCTGCTGCGTCCCGGCCGCTTCGACCGGCAGGTGGTGGTGCCGAACCCGGACGTCGTCGGCCGCGAGCAGATCCTGAAGGTCCACGTGCGCAAGGTGCCCCTGGCGCCGGACGTGAACCTCAAGACCATCGCCCGCGGCACCCCCGGCTTCTCGGGCGCGGACCTGATGAACCTCGTCAACGAGGCGGCCCTGATGGCGGCCCGGCGCAACAAGCGCATGGTCACTCAGCAGGAGTTCGAGGACGCCAAGGACAAGGTGATGATGGGCGCCGAGCGCAAGTCGCTGGTGATGACCGAAGAGGAGAAGATGCTGACCGCCTATCACGAAGGCGGCCACGCCATCGTCGCCCTGATGGTGCCGGCGACCGACCCGGTCCACAAGGCCACCATCATCCCGCGCGGCCGGGCGCTGGGCATGGTCATGCAGTTGCCCGAACGCGACAAGCTGTCGATGAGCTACGAGCAGATGACCTCGCGCCTCGCCATCATGATGGGCGGCCGGGTCGCTGAGGAGCTGGTGTTCGGCAAGGAGAAGGTGACCTCGGGTGCCCAGTCCGACATCGAGCAGGCCACCCGCCTCGCCCGCATGATGGTCACCCGCTGGGGCTTCTCCGACCAGCTCGGCACGGTGTCCTATGGCGAGAACCAGGACGAGGTGTTCCTCGGCATGTCGGTGTCGCGCCAGCAGAACATCTCCGAGGTCACCGCCCAGACCATCGACAAGGAGGTTCGGCGGCTGATCGACGAGGGTCACCAGGAAGCCACCCGCATCCTGACCGAGAAGCGCGACGCGCTCGAAGCGCTGGCCAAGGGCCTGCTCGAATACGAGACCCTGACCGGCGACGAGATCAAGGGTCTGCTCGACGGCAACCCGCCGGTGCGCGATGTCGAGATCGAGCTGGCGCAGCCGCGCTCCTCGGCCATTCCGCGCCGGCCGCGCCCCAAGGGCGGCGAGGGCGAGCTGGAGCCGCAGCCGCAGGCGTGAGGCCGCAACATCTGAACGGAAAACGGCCGGAGGGACACCTCCGGCCGTTTTGCTTTTGATGCGGTTCCGGCCGATCCCCTCGGGATCGGACAGAGGCGCCTCAGGGCGCGGTGGTTCGACCGGGTCGACCCCACCCGGCGCCTTCGGCGCCACCCTCCCCGAAGATCGGGGAGGAAAAGAAAGCGCGACATTTCCGGCTCTTGTCCCTCCTCCGCGAAGCAGGGGAGGGTAGAAGCGGGGGAGGGTGCACGAGCGCAAGCATGGGCGGGTGGGGGTCTTCGGCGCGTGCAAGATCCCGGCGCGTGCAAGATCCCGGCGCGTGCAAGATCCCGGCGCGTGCAAGATCCCGGCGCGTGCAAGATCCCGGCGCGTGCAAGATCCCGGCGCGTGCAAGACCCCACGGCGTGTCAGACCCCGCCGCCCGCAAACCCCCGAGCCGATCAGCCGGAACCCGTGTCGGCCTGTCGAACCCCGGATCAGATCTCGCGGCCTTCGACCTTCGGCGCGAGCTGCTTGATGAGGTCCGGCACGCGTTCGAGATAGGGGTTCAGCGCCAGCGCCTGGCGGAAGGCTTCCAGCGCCTGCTTCTCCTGGCCGATATCCTCCAGGATCAGGCCGAGCCCCATCAGCGCGCCGAAATGGCGCGGCTCGCGCGCCAGGGTCTCGGCGACGTCGTGCAGCGCGCCGCTGTAGTCCTTGCGCAGATAGTTGACGGTGGCCCGCCGGTTCCAGGCCTCGACATAGTCCGGCACCACGGTGACCAGCGCGTCGAGCAGCTGCAGCGCCACCTCGGTGTCGTTGTCGTCCATGGCCGCGCGCGCCCGCGACATCAGAAGGTCGGCGGTGTCGCTGCCCGAATGGAACCATTGGCCCCAGATGCGGGACTCGACCAGCTTCGCCGTCTCCCGGTCGGGGGCGTGCTGCAGCAGCGTGAACAGGCGGTCGAGGTCGGCGCGGCCGGAGGGCCGCTTCAATTCCTTGGGCGGCTCGGGCGGCCGCTCGGGTGGCCGCAGCGGGCTCTGCGCGGCGACCGGCAGGACAAAGGCCAAAGCGAGGAGGGCGGCGGTAAGGGGGCGTGACGGCAGCATCATGCCGCCACCCTACGAACAGACCCTGCTCCAGCAAAGCCGCGATTGTCCGCATGCGGCAGCCCGCCGCAACCGGCGGCAGGCGCAGGACGCCGCCTGTCGTGCGATGCACCGGTCGACCGGAGCCTCCGGTGCACGGGACGCCGGGCGCGCGTCGGGCAGGCCGCAGGCCGGTTGGTGCCAAGCCGCGCGCTCACGTTCCGGCACGCAATTGCGCGCCAAGAATGGGCTTCGATGCCTGCTGGCCTCGATGCTTGCGGGCCTTGCTGTCTGCGGGCTTCGATGCCGTAGGCGACGACCCAGGGTGCTGATGCACCGGGCCGCCGACACGCGCGGATTCGCGTTCCGGAAATCAGAGATTCCGCGAAAACTCACGGCCGGAGCCGACGGTCAGCACGGGCAGCTCTCGGCGCCGCCGGACTCAGCCCTGGCGGGCCTTGAAGCGGCGCTGGGTCTTGTTGATGACGTAGACGCGGCCCTTGCGGCGGACGAGGCGGTTGTCGCGGTGGCGCCCGCGCAGGGACTTCAACGAATTACGGACTTTCATGGCACGTTCCTCGGTGACCGGAAGCGCGGGCCACCGGCTGAATTCGGAGCGCTGCGTGTAACTGGCGAGGCTCGACCGTGTCAACTCCAGCGGCCGCGATCGCCGGCGGAAGAGCCCTGCGCGCAACACAAAAACCGGAACCGGGCTGGATGGAGCCGCGCGTGCGGGACGCAGGCGGGGAAGGGGACTGGAGGCCTCGTCCGGATTCGAACCGGAGTACACGGATTTGCAGTCCGCTGCGTAGCCACTCCGCCACGAGGCCATCCGACGCCTGTTCCTAGTTGCTCCGCGGCCGCAGGGCAAGGCCTGCCCCGGCGCGGGGGTGTGCGAATCGCAGTTTTGTGGCGGGTCGCGAGGGGGCGCGGCGCGCCGGGCCTCGCTTGAGCATCGCAATTTGCCGCTGCCGGCGGGCGAGGCGGCGACCCCGAGGGTCGGCACGTGGGGTCACGCGCTCAGCAGTCCGGCCAGCCGCGCGACGATCTCGGTGGTGGCGTGGGGGCGGCCGAGCGCCCGCGAGCTTTCGGCCATCACCGCCAGCGCTGCCCGGTCCGGCCCGAACAGGGCGACCACGGCCTCGGCGATGGCCGCCGGCTGGCGGATGAACCGGCCGCCGCCGCGGGCGACCACATAGTCGACATTGCCTTCCTCCTGACCGGGGATGAAGCCCGAGAACAGGATCGGCAGGCCGCAGATGGTGGCCTCGGCGATGGTGCCGGGGCCGGCCTTGGTGACCAGGAGGTCGCAGGCGTGCATCAGCTCGGCCATCTGGTCGACGAAGCCGAGCACCGCCACCGGCGCCGGCCATTGCACGGCGTCGAGCTCCGCCTTGAGGCGGGCATTGCGGCCGCACACCACGGCAATCTGGCCCCGGCCGTCGCGTCCGAGCGCCGCAGCGCAGGCGCGCACGATGGCGCCGACCGGGCCGATGCCGTCGCCGCCGCCCATCACCAGCACGGCCGGCAGGTCGGGCTTGAGGCCGAAGGCGGCGCGGGCGGCAGTCCGGCTGGCCGGCGGCTCGGCGAATGCGGCCCGCACCGGCAGGCCGCAGACGTGCACGCTGTCGTGCGGTCGGCCGGTCCGCACCGCGAGCTCCGCCGCCTCCTCGGTGGGCACGAACAGCACCTTCGTCCCGCCGTTGAACCAGGTCGGGTGGAAGCTGCCGAGGTCGGTGACCACGGTGGCGAAGGGTGTGGCGGGCGCCACGTCCGCCAGGACCGGCGCCACCAGCGCATTGACCAGCGGGTGCACCGACACCACGAGATCGGGGGCCGAGGCGGCGAGCAGGCGCTTGATGCGCGGGCGCGACAGCACCCGCACGGCGCGCGACACCGGGTCCGTCAGCTTGGTCCAGCGCGTCTGCTGCCACAGCAGCTCCCACAGCCAGGGCGTCCGGTTGACCAGGAAGTCGTAGCTGCCGGGCAGGCGGTTGATCGGGTAGACGAGGTGGTCGATCAGAGCGTCGACGATCTCGACCGCCACGCCGGGCCGCTGGCGCTCGAACTCGGCCGCCAGCGCACGCGCGCTCGCCAGGTGGCCACCGCCGGTCCTGCTCATCAGGATCAGAACACGCGACTTGGAAACGAGCATGAATCCGCAGGGCCCTCGCGGGAGTGCCCCTGCATCACCGTTTCGGGGCCACCCGTCAAGGTTCGGTTGCCGCTGGCGCCTCCGCTCGGTTACGGTCTTGCGACTTTCCCGCAGGCTTCCTATCGAGCGAAGGCACTATGGAACCGCTTCGGGCCGTTCTTCCCACCGCGTCCGACGTGCACGCCGCCGCGACGCGGCTGGTGGGCGTCGCCGTGCGCACGCCGCTCCTGTCCTTTCCGGTGCTGGACGCGGCCGCCGGCCGGCGCGTGCTGGTGAAGCCGGAGACGCTTCAGCGCACCGGCTCGTTCAAGTTCCGCGGCGCCTACAATCGCATGGCCCAGATTGCGCCCGAGCGGCGGGCCGGCGGGGTGGTGGCGTGGTCGTCGGGCAATCACGCCCAGGGGGTGGCGGCGGCGGCCGGCCTGCTCGGGCTCAACGCCACCATCGTGATGCCGGCGGATGCGCCCGCCGCCAAGATCGCCCGCACCAAGGCGCTGGGCGCCGAGGTCGTCACCTACGACCGGGTGCGCGAAAGCCGCGAGGAGATCGGCAGGGGGCTCGCTGCGGCGCGCGGCGCCGTCATCGTGCCGCCGTTCGACGATCCGGAGGTCATCGCCGGCCAGGGCACGGTGGGGCTGGAGATCGCCGCCGATTGCGCGCTGCTCGGCGTGACGCCGGAGGCGGTGGTGGTGCCGGCCTCGGGCGGCGGGCTTCTCGCCGGCATCGCCCTGGCGATGGCCGAGCGCTGTCCCCAGGCGCGGGTGACGAGCGCCGAACCCGCCGGCTTCGACGATCACGCCCGTTCGTTCGCCAGCGGCCGGCGCGAGCGCAATGACGCGCTCTCGGGCTCGATCTGCGACGCGCTGCTGATGCCGACGCCGGGCGAGATCACCTTCGAGATCAACCGCACGCTGGTGGCGGGGGGCGTGAGCGTCAGCGACCCCGAGGTTGAGGCGGCGATGCGCTTCGCCTTTGAGGAGCTGAAGCTCGTGGTGGAGCCGGGCGGGGCAGTGGCGCTGGCGGCGGTGCTGGCCGGGCGGATCGGCGCCGCCCGCACCGTCGCGGTGGTGCTGTCGGGCGGCAATGTCGATGCCGGCACCTATGCCGGCATCATCGCCAATCCCAATACTGAGTTCAGCTGAACAGGGCGATCCGCTCGACCGGCGTGAGCCGGTCGATGTCGGCCGTCGAGAGCCGCGCCGCGGGCTGATCCGGCGCCAGGCTCGGCGTGCCGGACGCCGGCGCCATCCCGGCTTCGACGTCGGCTTCCGCTTCGGCTTTCACGGCGGCCGTCTGTTCGGCCGTCTCCTCGGCTTCCGCTTCGGCCTTCTCCTGGTCATCGGCCTCGGCGCCAACGGGTTCGGACATCTCGGCAGGGGCGGCGGCGGACGGCTCGTCTTCGAGCGGTTCGGCATCGATCGCCACGATGTCGAAGACCAGGGAATCGAGCGGCGCGGTCATGATGCGCAGGTCGGCGCTGTCACGCGCGGGCGTGCCGTCCGCCACGACGTCGTCCGCGACGGAGTCATCGTGCGCGAACGGCCGGTCGTCGAGCCCGGCGGCGATCGATGGCGCCTCGACGGCCGGCGGCATGTCGCCTGCGGCCGTCTTGACCGAACCGTCGTCCGCCTTCGTCAGGCCGGCATCCTCCGCCGGCAGGTCGACATCCACCGCCACGAGGTCCATCTCGATGGCCGGAACCTCGACCGTGTCGATGTTGAACCTGCCGATCTCGGTCGCGTCCAACTCGATGTCGTCCAAGTCGATCTTGTCGATCTCGATCTTGTCGATCTCGATGTCGTCGACCTTGATGGTCTCGACGACAGCCTCGACGATCGCGGATTCGTCGTCGGTCTTTGTGTCTTCGGGGGCGGCGGGTTCGCTCTCGACAGGTTCGCTCTCGGCAGGCTCGCTCGCCGTCACGTCCGCGGCCGCCGCCGGCTCGAAGCTTGCGAAGTCGGCGTCGTCGATCGCGACGGCCACGAAGTCCAGATCCTCGTCGGGCCCGCTGGTATCCAGCCCGCCGAGCATGGCGTCGATCGACGTCTGTTCCAGCCCCATGCCCGGCAGCGCCGGTCCGTGGGCGAGTTGGCGGCCGAGCGGCGCGTCGGATTTCTCGGCGACGTCCGCCGCGGCGCGCGCGGCAGCCCCGGCGCGGAGGGCGGGCGCGCCGTCCAGCCCCCAGATGTCGATCATGGCGTTGATGCGCGCTTCGAGATAGCGCAGCACGCCGATCACCTTGCGGGTGCGCTGGCCGGTCAGATCCTGGAACGAGCAGGCGGTGTAGATGTCGGTCGCCCGCTCGTCGAGCAGGTCGCAGATCGGGCCTTCGAAGCCGCGCTCGCGCAGCGTCCAGGCCACTTCCTGGATCTGCTCGGCGGCGTGCAGGATGTCGCCGGTGGCGGATTCGGTGGTGGTGACGATGGCGTCGAGCTCCTCGGTCGCCTCGCCGAAGCGGCCGTCGACCTCCTGGGTCGGCTTGATGGCGGCGATCTCGTCCTTGGTGCGGGCGATCGCCTGGGCCATCTCCATGATGCTCATCTGCACCCGCTCGAAATGCGGGTCGCGGGCCGGCGAATCGATCTTGTCCTCGATCCGCTGCAGCACCTCGTGCATCCGATCGGTTTCGGCCTGGCGGGTGCGGCGGGCGTATTCGGCGAGAAACCATTGCCCCCGCGCGGTTTCCATGACCGCGGATTCGATCGCCTCATAGTCCGTCTCGGACATCGGCAAGGTCATGGGAGGGGCGGCCATGGCGAAGGATCTCCGTCGCTTACGAGCGGACTCGGCCCCGCACCATGCCCAGCGAATCGTTCACTGTGGCTTAAGATCAAAGCAAAACTGCCGAATTCCGCCGCAATCGGGGCCGTTGCACCGCGCCAGGGTGGGTGCCGGAGGTGGCGTTAAATTCTTGGTTGAGAGCGGGATTTTCGGCGGCTGCGATGCGCCGGGCCACCGCCGCATCATGCCGGTGCGGACAGCGCGGGCGATCCGTTCAGCCCCACAGCACGGGCTGGGGCGGGAAGACCAGCGAGCCCTCATAGTGCAGGCCGCCGGCGCGGTCCTTGGCGAGCAGCAGCGGGCCATCGAGGTCGACCCAGCGGGCGCCGTGGGCGAGCAGCAGGGCCGGCGCCATGGCGAGCGAGGAGCCGACCATGCAGCCGATCATCAGATCGAGGCCGAGACCGCGCGCGGCCTTGGCGAGCTCGATCGCCTCGGTGAGGCCGCCGGTCTTGTCGAGCTTGATGTTGATGGCGTCGTAGCGGCCGGCGAGTTCGCCAAGCGTGCTGCGGTCGTGCACGCTCTCGTCGGCGCACACCGGGATCGGCCGGCGGATCGCCGCAAGGGCGTCGTCGTGCCCGGCCGGCAGCGGCTGCTCGACCATTTCCACCCCCGCCGCGGCGCAGCCGGCGAGGTTCGCCTCCAGCATGTCCGGCGTCCAGGCCTCGTTGGCATCGACGATCAGCCGCGTCCGCGGCGCGGCAGTCCGCACGGCGCGGATGCGCTCGGCGTCGCCGTCGCCGCCGAGCTTGATCTTCAGCAGCGGCCGGCTGGAGGCGGCGCGGGCGGCGGCGGCCATCGCCTCGGGGGTGCCGAGCGAGATGGTGTAGGCGGTGACCGCCGGCTTCGGCTCCGGCAGGCCGGCGAGCGCCCAGGCCGGGCGGTGGGCGAGCTTCGCCTCCAGGTCCCACAGCGCGCAGTCGACGGCGTTGCGGGCGGCGCCGGCGCGCACGTGCTCCGTCAGGCGGCTGCGGTTGAGTCCGCCGGCAACATCGGCCGCCAGCGCCTCGACGGCGGCGATGGTGCCTTCCACCGTCTCGCCATAGCGCTGGTAGGGGACGCACTCGCCGCGACCGTGCAGGGCACCCTGGCTGATCTCGACCGCCACCACCCGCGCCTCGGTGCGCGAGCCGCGGGAGATGGTGAAGACGCCGGCAAGCGGGAAGGTCTCGGCCCTGACGGTGAGCTTGCGGACGGGTGCGGCGGTCACGGCGGGCCGAACTCCGCCGCCAGCCGGTCGACGATCGCTTCGACGCCGAAGCGCACCGGGTCGGTGGCGGGCAGGCCCTCGGCCTGGGCGGTTTCGGCGATGACGCGCCGTGCCGCGTCCTCGTCCAGGCGCTCGGTGTTGATGGCGATGCCGACGCAGCCTATGTCCGGATTGGTCAGTCGGCCGCAGGCGACCGTCAGGTCGATGACCTCGCGGATGCTCGGCAGCGGATGGGCGACGCCGCGCATATGGGTGCGGGTCGGCTCGTGGCAGACCACGAACGCGTCGGGCTGGGCGCCGTGCAAGAGGCCGAGCGTGACGCCGGCGAAGGAGGGGTGGAACAGCGAGCCCTGGCCCTCGACGATGTCCCAATGGTGCGGGTCGTTGGCCGGCGTCAGCCATTCGGCGGCGCCGGAGATGAAATCGGCCACCACCGCGTCCACCGACACCCCGCGGCCGGAAATGAACACCCCGGTCTGGCCGGTGGCGCGGAAATCGGCGGCGTAGCCGCGCGCGGTCATGGCGCGCTCCAGCGCCAGGGCGGTGTATTTCTTGCCGACGGAACAGTCGGTGCCGACGGTGAGCAGGCGCTTGCCCGGCCGCTTGGTGCCCTTGCCGGTGGCGAAGCGCTCGGCGGAATGGCGCACGTCGAACAGCCGGCGTCCGTGGGCGGCGGCGGCCGCGGCGATCTCCGGGATGCTGCCCAGCCGCACGTGCAGGCCCGAGGCGACATCCATGCCGGCCGCGATCGCCGCGACGATGGTGGCGGTCCAATGGTCGGGCAGCACGCCGCCGGCATTGGCGACGCCGATGATCAGGGTCTTGGCGCCGCGGGCGCGAGCCTCCTCGATGCCGAGGTCGGGCAGGCCGGTATCGGCCTTGCAGCCCTCGAACCGCAACTGGCCGACGCACCAGTCCCGCCGCCAGTCGACGATGCCCAGGGCGGTTTTGGCCGCAAGCTGGTCTGGCGCATCGCCGAGAAAGAGCAGATAGGGCTTTTCGATTTCCATGAAGTGTGCTCGGGAAGCTCTCGACGGGCGGGCGCTGGACGCTCTAAGCTTTTGAATTGTCGCATTCTCTTTCGCAAAACCGGTTCCCACTTTTGCGGAGAATGCTTTAGTATCAGCGACGCACATCTTGCGACAAGATCCGAATTGCTGGAGACGTTTTTGTGACAGCGGGGCCGCTTCTGCACAGCACGCGCCTGGGTCGCAGCCTGGTGGTCGAGGCCGGCGGCACGTGGACGGCCGCCCGCGCGGCGGAGCTGGAAAAGCTGGTCGAGGCCGTGGCCGCCGAGCCTGCGGACGTCGACGCCGTCGAGATCCGGGTTGCCGGCATCGCCCGGCTCGACACCTATGGGGCGTGGCTGATCGAGCGGCTGCGGCGCGCCTTCGGCCGCGGCGCGGTCGAGGCGCAGGTGGTCGGGCTCGATCCGCGCTTCGACGCCCTGATCGGCAGCATGCACGCGTCGAACCGGCACATGCCGCCGGCCCGCCCGAGGCGCAACCGCATCCTCGCCTTCATCGAGGGGACCGGCAAGGCGGTGGTCGGCATGGGCCGCGACTTTGTCGAGATGACCGCCTTCCTGGGCGAGGCGGCGGCGGCGGCAGCGCGGGCGCTGCGCCGGCCGGCGCAGTTCCGGCCGATCGCCATCGTCCACCAGATCGACCGCGTCGGCCTCGGCGCGGTGCCGATCATCGTGCTGATCACCTTCCTGATCGGCGCCATCGTCGCCCAGCAGGGCGTGTTCCATTTCCGCAAGTTCGGCGCCGAGACCTATGTCGTCGACATGATCGGCATTCTTGTGCTGCGCGAGCTGGCGGTGCTTCTGGTTGCGATCATGCTCGCCGGCCGCTCCGGCTCGGCCTACACCGCCGAGCTCGGCTCGATGAAAATGCGCGAAGAGACCGACGCGATGCGGGTGATGGGGCTCGATCCGATCGAGGTGCTGGTGCTGCCGCGGCTGATCGCGCTGGTCGTCGCCATGCCGCTGCTCACCTTCATCGGCGCCATGTCGGCGCTCACCGGCGGCGGGCTGGTCGCCTGGCTCTATGGCGGCATGAGCCCGGAGATCTTTCTCGACCGGCTGCGCGAGGCGATCACCATGTCGACCTTTCAGGTCGGCCTGATCAAGGCGCCGTTCATGGCGCTGGTGATCGGGCTGATCGCCTGCGTCGAAGGCTTTCGCGTGCAGGGCAGCGCCGAATCGCTCGGCCGGCAGACCACGGCGTCGGTGGTGAAGGCCATCTTCATGGTCATCGTGCTGGACGGGCTGTTCGCCATGTTCTTTGCCGCGGTGGACATGTGATACGTATTCCGGCTGATCGGCGCGGGATCGTCCCGGCATGGGGCGCGCTCTTCCCCTCTCCCCTTGCGGGAGAGGGTGCCGAGCGATCTTTAGATCGCGAGGCGGGTGAGGGGTGAATCTGCAGGCGCGCGCCTGCATTTACCCCTCACCCGCCTCGACCTCGCCTCGCTCGGTCTCGCCACCCTCTCCCGCAAGGGGAGAGGGAAGAAAAGCCGAGCCGATTGAGCGAAAACCGTATGTGGGGATCCTTTCGTGCGCGGTTCCAACGAAACGGTGATTCGGGTCCGGGGCCTCGAGGTCGGCTTCGGCGAGACGCTCGTGCTCAAGGGCGTCGACCTCGACGTCTGGCGCGGCGAGATTCTCGGCTTCGTCGGCACCTCGGGCGGCGGCAAGTCGGTGCTGATGCGCACCATTCTTGGCCTGCTGCCCAAGCGGTCGGGCCTCGTGGAGGTGTGCGGCATCGAACTCGGTTCGTGCAGCCGCGCCCAGCACCGCAGGCTGGAGCAGCGCTGGGGCGTGCTGTTCCAGAACGGCGCGCTGTTCTCCTCGCTGACGGTGAAGCAGAACATCCAGGTGCCGATACGGGAATATCTCAAGGTCTCCCAGCAGCTTATGGACGAGATCGCGTTCGCCAAGCTGGAGATGGTGGGCCTCTCCGTCGATGCCGCGGACAAATTCCCCTCGGAACTGTCGGGCGGCATGGTCAAGCGCGCGGCGCTGGCGCGGGCCTTGGCGCTCGACCCCGACATCCTGTTCCTGGACGAGCCGACCTCCGGCCTCGATCCGATCCGCGCCACCGAGTTCGACGAGCTGATCACCACCCTGCAGCGGACGCTCGGGCTCACCGTCTTCATGGTGACCCACGATCTGGACAGCCTGCACGATAGTTGCGACCGCATCGCCGCGCTGGCCGATGGCCGGATCATCGCCGAGGGGCCGATCGAGACCATGCTGGCGTCCGAGCACCCCTGGTTGAAGGCGTATTTCCGGGGCAAGCGGGCGCGGGCGGCGGGAATCGCGTGATCTGACCTTTCGGAGGCTCCAGCCGTGATCGCGGAAGCACACTTGGCGAAAATCCGCCGGCCGGACCGGGGTTTTTGCCCGTAGCCGTACGGATTTTCGGCTGCGCAGGCCAGAATCAGTCTGATTCGGGACTGGCAGGGGCGCGCTTCACGCCTGGATCCCAATCTCGCCAAGAAGCCGTTGTTCAAGACCGGGGTTGCTTGGGAACGGGCTTTGGCGATCGGCGGCGACGGCCGGCCATGAGGGGCCGGGTTTCGCCGGAGGGATGCCAACCGGCATTCCAAGGCGGCCCGTACCAAAGAGGGGCCGCGCGAGACAGGCCGCGGCAAGCAGGATCGCGGCGCAAATACCGGGACGTGCGATGGAAACCAGGGCCAACTATCTGATCGTCGGCCTGTTCACCCTGGCGGTCATCGCCTCCGGGTTCATGTTCGTCTGGTGGTTTTCGCAGCCGGCGCAGCGCGCCCAGGGGCGCACTATCGAGGTGGCCTATGACGGGGCGGTATCGGGCCTGCGCGTCGGCTCCTCGGTGCTGTTCAACGGCATCTGGGTCGGCGAGGTGCGCAGCCTGCGGCTCGATCCCACCGATCCGCGCCGGGTGATCGCGGTGGCGACGGTGCAGGCGTCCGCACCCATCCGCGCCGACACCAAGGCCGGCCTCGAATATCAGGGCCTCACCGGCATCGCCTCGATCAGCCTCACCGGCGGCCAGCCGGATGCGCCGCCGCCGCCGTCGGGACCCGATGGGCCGCCGCGCATCGTCGCCCAGAGTTCCTCCCTTCAGGACATGATGTCGGTGGTGCGCACGGTGGGCGGCCAGGCCGAGGCGGTGCTGACGCGGATCGACCGGCTGCTCTCCGACAACCAGGCCGACGTGCGCGCCGCGGTGTCCAATATCGCCCGCTTCTCCGAGGCGCTGGGACGCAATTCGGAGGCCATCGACGGCTTCGTCAAGGATGCCTCGGCCGCGGCGAAGAGCATCGCCAGCGTCTCGGCGAAGGTGGAGCAGCTTGTCTCGGGCGAGGACGGCAAGGGCGTGGTCGCCGAGATCTCCGGCGCCGCGCGCGCGGTGCGCGTCCTGGCCGAAAACCTCGACAAGCGGACGGCGGAGGTCACCACCGGCGTCACCCGCTTCACCAATCAGGGCCTGCGCGAGTTCGAGGCGATGGCCACCGACGGGCGGCGGACCATCAATGATTTCGACCGCACGCTGCGCAATTTCGAGCGCAACCCGCGCCAGTTCATCTTCGGCGGGGGTGGGGTGCCCGAGTACAGTGGCCGGCGCTAGATCTTTGGAACCGACGATTTGGACTTCCTGACTTAAGTTTCTGATTCGTCATGTTTTATGACGCAAGATCGGTTTTCATTCTTGCGCGTCATGCTCTAATAGAGGGATACGTGGCGGCGGGCGTGAAGGGGGCAGACTGATGGCGCAGGCAGGCATGGGCGGTCGCGCGGTTCGCGCCACGCTGGTGCTCGGTGCGGCCGCGCTGTGGCTCGCGGGCTGCGGCAGCACGCCGAAAGCGACGTTCGATCTCAGCGCGCCGCGCGATATCGCAGTCGCCCAGGGGCCGGCGCGCGGCCTGATGGTGGTGGCGACGCCGACCGCGCTGCAGGTGCTGGATACCGACCGCATCGTCGTCATGCCGCGGCCGGGCGAGGTCGCCTATGCCGACGACAGCCAGTGGACCGACCGGCTGCCGAACCTGCTCCAGGCCCGCATCATCCAGGCGTTCGAGAATGCCAGCCGGCTGCGCGCGGTCGGCCGCCCCGGCGACCGGCTGGTGCCGGACTGGACGCTGGTCACCGAGATCCGCCGGTTCGGCGTGGTGGTGGAGGACGGCCAGCCCACCGCGGTGGTGGAGGTGGCGGTCAAGCTGGTGACCGATCGCGGCGGGCGCATCGCCGCCGGCAAGGTGTTCAAGGGCACGAGCCCGGGCGCCACCGACGGCGCCGGTGCTGCAGCGGCGCTGGACAGTGCGCTCGCCATCGTGCTGCGCGACATGGTGCGCTGGGCCACCACGCGGATCTGATCTCTTCGGCCGATTTTCGTCAGTCCGCGGGCGCGCGCTTATCCGTCTGTCATCCCGGCCGAGCGTCAGCGAGAGCCAGGATCGGCTGCAGGAAAAGATGCCCCCTTTCTGCAGACGGTCCCGGCTCGGCGCTACGCGCCGTCCGGGACGACAGCCCCTTATGCCGGGTTGTCATCCCGGCCGAGCGAAGCGAGAGCCGGGATCGTCCTCCGGAAAAGACACCTTTCGGAAATCGGTCCCGGGTCGCGCGGCTGCGCCGCTTGCCCGGGACGACGCCCCTTTTGTGGAAGGCGTCCCGAATGACGCGGAAACGAAAAGGGGCGCGCCGCGGCGCACCCCTTATTGATTTCGGTCGCCGTCAATCCGCTCAGTCGAAGCGGCCGGCGGCGTGGGCCAGCAGGGTGTAGACCTTGCCGGTGTCGGAGGTGAGGTAGGTCTTGGTCAGCACCTGTCCGCCGTCCTGCCGGGCCACCTGATCGAGCAGGCGCTCGAACTCCTCGACATAGCGGTCGACGGTGGTGCGGAACTCACCGTCGCTGCGGTAGCGGCGGCGGACCTCCTCGAAGCGCTGCTGGCCCTGCATCGTGTAGAGCCGGCGGGTGAAGACGTTGCGCTCGCCGCGCTTGTAGCGCTCCCACAGATCGACCGCGGCATCGTGGTCGATCATGCGGGCGACATCCATCGCCAGCGAGTCGAGCGACTCGATGGCGTGGTGGGGCGGGCGGGCCTGGCGGCTCGCCGCGGCCGCCTTCGGCTGCGGTGCAGCCGGCTCCTCCTGCGAGGCGCGGGCCAGCAGGTCGGACAGCCAGCCGCTGCCGCCGGACGGCGCGGGCGGTGCCGTCTCGATGCGCGGCGGCGCGGCCGTGCGGGCGACGGGCGCCTCGGCCGCAGGCTCGTGGCGCGCCGGCTCGTGGCGCGTCGATGTGCGGGCGCCGCCGGCGCCGGCCGCCACCGCCTCGACCGAGCGGCGCGCCGGTTCCACCACGTCGACGCCGCGTCCGTGGCGGGCGACGATGTCGTTGAGGTCGCCCAGCGCCTTGATCTGCTCGGCCAGCACCCGGCGCATCGCCGCGGCGCTCTCCTGGGTCTCCTGCGGCAGTTCGAGCACGCCGCGCTTCATCTCCGTGCGCGTGGTGTCGAGCGCGGTGCGGACCTCCTCGGTCATCGCCTTCATCTCGCGGGCCAGATCGGCGAAGTGCTTGAAGCGCTGGTCGATCTCGGCGCCGTAGGCGGAGATGTTGCCGGCCAGCGTCTCCAGCGCCTCACGCCGCTGGTCGAGCGTGGCGTCGATCCGGCGGTGGGTCTCGTCGAGCGAGCCGGCGGTCGAGGCGATGATCTTGCTCTGGTCCTGGAAGCGCTGGGCGAGGCTGCCGACGTCCTTGAGGATGCCGGTGGTCGTGCCTTCGAGATGCGCCACGCGCTCGTTCAAGACGTCGCTGGCGGCGCGGAACGCCTTGAAGCGCTCGGTGAAGGTGCCTTCGAGATTCTCCAGGTTGCGCGTGGCGGCGGTCATCACCTGCTGCATCATCGCATTGGCGTCGCGGATGCGGTCCACCACCTGGGTGAGGTCGCTCTTCACCGTGTCGCCGGCCGTGGCCAGTTCGCCGATGGTGCTGCGGCCGATGCGGTCGAGCGCCTCGATCAGCTCGTCGCCGGACTGCGACGCGGTGCGGGCGAAGCCGGCGGCGCTGGCGGCGATCGACTCGGCAATGGAAGCGCCGCGCTGCTCCACCGCCTTCACCATGGTGTCGCTCATCCGGGTGATTTCGGTGGCGAACGACGCCGTGCGATCGTCGAGCGCGGTGACCAGCGTCGACGATTTCTCGTCGAGCAGGCGGGTGAGGTCGTGGGTGCGGGCGGTCAGCTCGCTCGACACCTCGCCGGCGCGGGTGCCGAGCCCGACGATCACGGCGTTGGAGCGCTCGTCGAGCAGCTTGGCCAGCTCCTCGGTGCGCGAGGTCAGCTCGCCGGTCATCGAGGCGAGGCGCTCGCCGAGCGTCGAGCTCATGGAGCGGGTGCGGGTGTCGAGCAGGTCGGCGAGCTCGGCGGTGCGCTGGCCGAGCGTGGCGGCGACCTCCTCGGCGCGGGCGCCGAGCACCTGGACGGCCGCGCCGGAGCGGATGTCGAGGGTCTTCGAGATCTGCTCGGTGCCCGCCGACAGTTCGGCGGCGACGCTGGAGACGCTGGCGCTGAGCGCGGCGGTCATGCGGTTCGCCCGCTCGTCCAGGAGGCCGGTCAGCTCGGCGGTGCGCTGGCCGAGCGTGGCGGCCACCTCGTCGGCTCGGGTGCCGAGCGCGGCCACCAGGGAGCCCGACCGCTCGTCCAGCATCTTGGCGAGATATTCGGTGCTGGCCGCGAGGTCGGTGGTGACGGCGGAGGCGCGGATGCCGAGCACCTGGGCCATGGCGTTGGAGCGCTCGTCGAGCAGCTTCACCAGGCCCTCGGTGCGGGTCGACAGGTCGTTGGCGGCCGCGGCGACATGGGCGCTGACGGTGGAGGACATCTTCTCGGAGCGCTCGTCGAGCAGCTTGGCCAGTTCGGCGGTGCGCTGGCCGAGGCTGGCGGCCACCTCCTCGGCGCGGCCGCCCAGCGCCTGCACCAGCGTGCCGGAATTCTCGTCGAGAATCCGGGCGAGGCGCTCGGTGCTGGCGGCCAGTTCGCCGGTGACGGCGGACACCTGGGTGCCGAGCGCCTGCACCATGGATTCGGAGCGCTCGTCGAGCAGCCTGGCCAGCTCCTCGGTGCGGGTGGTCAGCACGTTCGCCACCGAGGCGACGCGGCTGCCGAGCACGCTCGACATCTTCTCGGAACGGTCGTCGAGCAGGCTGGCGAGTTCGGTGGTGCGCTGGCCCAGCGTCGAGGCCACCTCGTCGGCGCGGGTGCCGATCGCCGCCACCAGCGCGCCGGAGCGGTCCTCCAGCAGCTTGGCGAGATGCTCGGTGCTGGCCGCGATGTCGGCGGTGACGGTGGAGGCGCGGATGCCGAGCACCTGGGCCATCGCGGTGGAGCGCTCGTCGAGCAGCTTCACCAGCCCTTCGGTGCGGATGGACAGGTCGTCGGTGGCCGCGGCGACATGGGCGCTGACGGTCGAGGACATCTTCTCGGAACGCTCGTCGAGCAGCCGGGCCAGATCGGCGGTGCGCTGGCCGAGCGTCGCGGCAACGTCTTCGGCGCGCGTGCCGATGGCCTGGACCATCGTGCCGGTGCGCTCGTCGAGCATCTTGACGAGGTGCTCGGTGCTGGTGGCGATGTCGGCGGTGACGGCGGATGCGCGCAGGCCCAGCACCTGGGCCATGGCGCTGGAGCGCTCGTCGAGCAGCTTCACCAGCCCTTCGGTGCGGGCGGTGAGATCGTCGGCGACCACGGCGGCGCGGCTGCCGAGCGCGCTCGTCATCGCCTCGGAGCGCTCGTCGAGCAGGCCGGCGAGCTCGGCGGTGCGCTGGCCGAGCGTCGAGGCGACCTCCTCGGCGCGGGCGCCGATCGCCTGCACCAGCGTGCCGGAGCTCTGGTCGAGCAGCCTGGCGAGGCCCTCGGTGCGGGCGGTGAGGTCGTCGGCGACGGCAGCGACGCGGCTGCCGAGCACGTTCGACATCTTCTCGGTGCGCTCGTCGAGCAGGTTGGCGAGCTCGGCGGTGCGCTGGCCGAGCGTCGAGGCCACCTCCTCGGCGCGGGCGCCGATGGATTGCACCAGCGTGCCGGAGCTCTGGTCGAGCAGCCTGGCGAGGCCCTCGGTGCGGGCGGTGAGGTCGTCGGCGACGGCGGCGACGCGGTTGCCGAGCACGGAGGTCATCGCCTCGGAGCGCTCGTCGAGCAGCCTGGCGAGCCCTTCGGTGCGGGTGGTGAGGTCGTCGGTGACCGCGGCGACGCGGCTGCCGAGCGAGGCCGTCATCGCCTCCGAGCGCTCGTCGAGCAGCTTGGTCAGCTCGGCGGTGCTGGTGGCGAGATCGCTGGTGACGGCGGCGGCGCTGGCGCCGAGCGAGGAGGCCATGCGCGCCGCGCGGTCGTCCAGCAGATGGGCGAGTTCGGCGGTGCGCCGGCCGAGCGCCGCGGCGACCTGATCGGCGCGGGCGCCGAGCGCCTGCACCAGCGTGCCGGAGCGCTCGTCCAGCAGCTTGGCAAGCTGCTCGGTGGTGGTGGTGAGTTCCGTGGTGACGGTCGAGGCGCGCGAGCCGAGCGCCTGCGTCATCGAGTCCGAGCGCTCGTCGAGCAGGCGGGTGAGCTGCTCGGTGGCCGTCGTCAGTTCGGTGGTGACGGAGGAGGCGCGGCTGCCCAGCGCCTCGACCATGGAGCCGGAGCGCTCGTCGAGCAGGCGGGTGAGCTGCTCGGTGGTCGCGGTCAGCTCGGTGGTGACGGAGGAGGCGCGGCTGCCCAGCGCCTCGACCATGGCGTTGGAGCGCTCGTCGAGCAGGCGGGTGAGCTGCTCGGTGGTCGCCGCCAGATCGGTGGTGAGGGTGGCGGCGCGGCTGCCGAGCGCGGTCACCAGCGTGCCGGAGCGCTCGTCGAGCAGCTTGGCGAGCTGTTCGGTGGTCGCCGCCAGCTCGGTGGTGACGGCGGAGGCGCGCGAGCCGAGCGCGGCGGTGAGCTTGTTGGAGCGTTCGTCGAGCAGGCTGGCGAGTTCGGCGGTGCGCTGGCCGAGCGTCGAGGCGACCTCGTCGGCACGGCTGCCGAGCGCCTGGACGACGATGCCCGAGCGCTCGTCGAGCAGCTTGGCGAGCTGCTCGGTGGTCGTCGTGATCTCGCTGGTGACGGCCGAGGCGCGCGCGCCCAGCACGGAGTTCATGGTCGCGGTGCGCTCGTCGAGAAGCTGGGCAAGCTCGTTGGTGCGCTGGCCGATGGCCGCCGCCACGTCGTTGGCGCGAGTGCCGAGCGCCTGATGGATGTGGTCGCTGAGGCCGACCAGCGTGCGCTCGACCACCTGGGCGTCGTTGCGCAGCGTGTTGGACACCGCCTCGATCTTGGAGGTGAGCGCGTCGGTGAAGGCGACGCCGCGGACCTCGATCGAGGTCGACACCGACTCCAGCCGGCCGACGATCAGCTCCTCGAAGCGCGAAATGCGGACATCCATGTTGCCGGCCATCTCGACGGCGCGGGCGCTGAGCTTGCTGTCGACGATCTCCGAACTGTCGATCAAGAGGTCGCCGAGCTCCTTGGTCTTCAGGGCGAAGACGCCGGAGAGTTCCTGGACCTTGTGGTCGAGGAGGTCGACGGTGCCGTTGGAGCCTTCGCCGAGGACCTTGGCGAATTCCAGCGTGCGCTGGGCCAGCGTCTGGTTGAGGTTCTGGGCGCGCGCCTCCAGCGTCTGCTCGATGCGCGAGATGCGCTGGTCGAGGGTGGCGGCGATCTCGTTGGTCTTGGCGGCGACGCGGTCGTCGAAGGTGGCGAGATTGACGCGGAAGCTCTCGCCGACGCTGTCGACGCGCTTGGACACCTGCTCCAGCAGCTCGGTTCCGTGGACCCGCACGGTCTGGTCGAAATTGGTGAGCCCGTCGCCGATCGACTTGGCCAGCACGCCGGTGTCGGTGCTGATGCGGTCGGCCAGTTCGCCGCCGCGGATGGTGATGGTCTCCTCGAACGCCTTGAGGCGGGCGTTGAGCATCTCCTTCACCGCGTCGCCCTTGGCCGAAATGGTGGTGGCCAGCGTCTCGGCGGTCTCGCGGAAGGCGTCGGTGACCTTGATGCCGCGCACGCCGATGGCCTTCGACACCTCGGTGCCGACGGCGGCCAGCCGCTCGGTCAGCTCGTTGCCGCGGCCGGCGATCAGCTTGGTGACCTCGGCGCCGACCAGGGCGAGCCGCTCGGTCATCTCGGTGCTGCGGCCGGCGATGGCGCGCGACACCTCGTCGCCGACCAAAGTCAGGCGCTCGGTGACGTCGGCGCCGCCGGTGGTCAGCGTCTCGGCGACGCGGGTGCCGACCTCCTCCAGCTTGCGCACGACCTCGCCGCCGCGCATCGACAGATCGAGGATCAGCGACTCGCTGGTGGACTTCAGGGTGAGGTCGACCTCGCCGGCGCGGATGGCGATCTCGTCGGCCAGCTTGGTGCCGGTGGTGACCAGCGCATTGGTGATCTCGGCGGAGCGGCTCTCCAGCGTCTCGGTGGCGAGCTGGGTGTTGGCGGTCAGCGTGCCGGCCATCTCGGCGGTGCGCTGGGTCAGCGTGTCGGCGAGCGCGGCCGTGGTCTGCAGCACGGTGGCCGAGACGGCCTCGCTGCGCTGGGCCATGGTCTCGGCCAGGTCGCTGGTGACCTTCACCACATTGGCCGTCATCTCCTCGGCGCGGCTGCTCAGCGTGTCGGCCAGGTTGGAGGTGGTGCGCAGCACGCTGGCGGTCAGCTCCTCGGTACGGTTGCCCAGCGTGTCGGCGATCTCGGTGGTGGTGCGCAGCATGTTCGCCGTCACCTCGTCGGTGCGGCGGTTCAGCGTGTCGGCGAGATCGGTGGTGGTGCGGACCACGGCCGAGGAGATCTCGTCGGTGCGCGAGATCATCGACTCGGTCAGCTCGGTGGTCGCGGCGTTGAGGCGGCCGGTGATCTCGTCGATCTGGCCGCGCATCGCCGAGACCAGCTGCTCGGAGGATTCCGACAGCGTGGTGTTGACCTCGATGCCGGTGGCGCTCAGCCGCTCCAGTAGGTCGCCGCCCTTGTCGACGATCGCCTCGATCATCTGGTCGCCGACGCGGCCGAGCGCGATGGTGATGTGCTCGCCGCGGTCGGCGAGGCTGACGGTGACGCGGTCGCCGGCTTCCTGGATCGCGGCATTGATGCGCTCGGAGACGCCCTGCACCTCCTGGGTGAAGGCCTCGTGCGCGCCGGAAATGGTGCTGCCGATGCGGTCGGCATGGGCGATGATCGCCTCGCGCTCGGTGACGAGGCGGTCGACGAGGTTGCGCACGCGCATCTCGTTCTGCTCGTAGGAGCGCTCCAGCGTGGCGACCTCGTTGCGCACCATCGTCTCGAGCTCGCTGGCGCGGGCGACGGCGCGCTCGATGCCGTCATTGACGGCCGAGACCTCGCGGCGGATCGCCTGGCCGAGCGTCATGATGCCGTCGCCGGCAAGCTCGCCCGGCTGGGCGAGGAGCAGGGCGACCTCGGTCATCGAGCGGGCGGTGTGGCGCAACTCCTGCGCGCGGCGGATCAGGCCGGCGACGGCGAAGAAGAAGAACACCGGCAGCACGATGCCGGCCGCCACCGCCAGAAGATGCGGCTGGGCGGCGAGGCCGGACTGCGAGGTGAGGGCGCGGATGTCGGCCGAGTAGGCGGTCCAGGACAGGCCGCCGGCGATGCCGACCCAGGCGAGCGAGAACGCCAGCGCCGCCCAATAGGGGGCGGGCGAGGTGCGGCGCTGCATGTTGGCGAGGATCTGGCCGACATTGCGCCGGTCGTCATTGGCGGCGCGGCGCGGCGCCAGCGGCCGCTCGGGGCGTTCCGGCGGCAGGGCCGGGGCGGCGTCGTCGATCGGCACCCGCGGCCGGAGCGGCCGGCGTTCGTCGGCATGGTCCTGCGCCACGCTCAACGCCTCCTGCACCGCCGAAAGCGCTGCTTCCGTCGGATCCTGCATTTTCTTGGGTGCCTTCGCCATCGTCCGTCGCCTCCGGTCCGTACTCATGACCTCGACCGGCGTGCTGCCGTTCGGGCCGGGTCGGCATGCTCGCGTCCGGCCGAACACCGTCGGACGCCACTTCCAGATACCACCCGCCGCGTGCCAGGATTGCATCCTGGTTGGGAGGTATCTTAGTCCACCGCAAGAGACATCCTACCGGTGCAAACTGTCAAAAGAAACCCGCCGAGGGCGCGGTTTCCGATCATCGTTAACGGATTGGTTACCATGATGACACGTCGTGACGGCGACTCGGGCCAAGCGCCCCAAGGCGTTCCAGCCACTGGCGAAGCGCCGCGGCCGACCGAGGCGCAGCGGCGCTATCTGATGCGTGGGCTTGGCCAACCCGGTGGAAAACTCCCGCTGTTCGACGAGGACGGCCGGGAAGTTCCGCATAAGACAATCGAGGCGTGCATCGCGCACGGCTGGGCCGAACGCTGGATCGCCAATCCGGTCAAGCCCGACTGGCTGGTCTGCCGGCTGACCCCGGCGGGCTATCGCGCGCTGGGCGCGGAGCCGCCGGCCGGGGGCGGCGCGCCTTCGACCCCGTCGTAGTAGGCAGCCACCCGCGGGGGCTTGAGGGTCAGGGCTTGCGGGCGAGGGAAGGCTTGCGGGGGACGGAAGGCTTGCGGGGGACGTCTTGCGCCGCCGCGTTAAGGCCCTATTTGGCAATCAGGCTTATAAGGGAAATCCCTGCAATACGTGCCTGATACGGTTTCCGGTTGATCCGTTCGGGATACCGGAAACGGTCTCGCCCGAACGGCCATCGATCGAGTGTCCATCCCCCGAATACCCCTCCCAGGACGCGCCATGAACACTGCCACTCTGGAACTGCCGAAAACGGCGTCGACGGCCGACCGGCCGGTCGATCTCGTGCACCTGTCGCGGGTCACCTTCGGCGACCGCGCATTGGAACGCGAGGTGCTGGGGCTGTTCCTGCGTCAGTCGACCATCCAGCTCGACCGGCTGAAGGAGGCCCGAACGGCCCAGGCGTTCGGCGCGGCCGCCCACACGCTGAAGGGCTCCGCGGCGGGCATCGGCGCCCGCCATGTGGCGGCGGTCGCAGCCGAGGCGGAAGCGCTGTCTGCCCGCTACGACACCGCCGAGGTGCTCGAGGCGGTGGCGCGGCTGGAGGCGCGGGTCGTGGAGTGCCGCCTCTATATCTCCCAGCTTCTGTCGAACGGGGCGTGATCCGCCCACGGGCCGAACCGTCGGTGTCGCCGGGCTTCCGGGATCGCGACGCGATCGGCCGGAAACATCTCATGCGGTTTCCGGTTGATCCCTCCGGGACACCGGAAGCACTCTCGCCGAAAACCCCTTGTTCGATAACGGGGTTTTCGGCGATCGGACTACGGGTCTCCGGCCCTGGAGGCCGGAAACCGGATCATGACAGCTTGCGGGCGCAGGCGGTTCCGGCCTGCCGCGGCGCAAGGCAGGGCGCGCACGGCAGGCGTCCAAGGCGGTCCAGCGCGACCGCGATGCCTTCGGCGAGCAGTCGCCCCTCGGTGAGGGCGGTGGCGGCCGCCGCGCGGTCGACCGGGGCGTGCGACCCATCCGCCGCCACCCGGACCGCGCTCGGGCCGAACACCGCCATCAGCTCGCCGGCGACGCGGGCTGCGGCCTTGAACAGCGTGCGGGTGTCAGCTGCGTCGAGCGTGTCGCGCACGCCGGCCAACAGGCGCGCCAGCATGCGGGTGCGCAGCAGCAGGGTCTGCGCCTCGCGTTCCTCGATCGTCGCGGCGAGGTGGGCGGACAGGCCGCCGAACGCCGGCCGCGCCAGCGGCGACTGGCTCTCCACCAGGCACATGGCGGTCTCGAAGGCGTAGCCGCCGGTCGTCGGGGCCGCCGGCTTCATCACGAGGTCGGCCAGCAATCCGGCGAAGGCCGGGGAGGCGGACAATCCGGCGAAGGCCGGGGAAGCGGACGGGCTGAGGGGCTGTGCATTGGAACGCAATGACATGTGAAATACCTTTCGGGGGATCGGGAGATGCGGTTGATCGCATCGATTGGCGCGACTATGCGCCAGGGCCCCTGACGGGAGCCTGCCTGACGCCGTCAGCGTTTCGTCATCCAAGGCGCGCTCCTCCGCGCCGTCCCGTGGGTTGCGGGCGGCCGGAAAAGGACGGCTTGACAGGCTTGGCAGCTTGGCAGGGCTTGGCGGGCCAATTGGGACCGCCTATAAGGCGCGTCCGCACATTTGCCCAATTATTCAGCGTCCTGCCATGCCCAAAATCACCTTCATCGACGCCGCCGGGACGGCGCACACGGTCGAGGCCGAGGTCGGCTCCACCGTGATGGAAGGCGCCATCAAGAATGGCGTCCCCGGAATCGAAGCCGAATGCGGCGGCGCCTGCGCCTGCGCCACCTGCCACGTCTATGTGGACGAGGCTTGGCTGGAGCGGACCGGCGAGCCGGTGGCGATGGAGCAGGACATGCTCGATTTCGCCTTCGACGTGCGCGCCAATTCGCGCCTGTCGTGCCAGATCAAGGTCAGCGAGGAGCTCGACGGGCTCGTCGTCACGGTTCCCGAGAAGCAGGGATAGGGCATTCGTGTCCGCAGAACCGGTTCCCACCTCTGCGCAGACCGCTCAAGCTCTTGAGTTGGCGCAGTCTCTGTCGCAAAACCGGTTTCCACGTCCGCGGAGACGGCTCTAGACGAAACCGCATCCCCTTGTCCGTACGCCAGTTCCGAGAGGTTCGACCATGCTGGACCCCACCGCCGCGCCGGGCGGCGACGTCATCGAAACCGATGCCCTGATCATCGGCGCCGGGCCGATCGGCCTGTTCGCCGTGTTCGAACTCGGCCTGCTCGACGTCAAGGCGCACCTCGTCGACATCATGGACAAGGTCGGCGGCCAGTGCTCCGAGCTCTATCCCGAGAAGCCGATCTACGACATTCCCGGCTATCCGGAGATCAGCGGCCAGGAACTGGTCAACAAGCTGATGGAGCAGATCAAGCCGTTCGGACCCACCTTCCACCTCGGCGAGATGGTGGAGACCGTGAAGCACCGGCCCGAGGGCGGCTTCGAAGTGGTGACCGACGGCGGCAAGACCTTCCATACCAAGGTGGTGGTGATCGCCGCCGGCGGCGGCTCGTTCCAGCCCAAGCGCCCGCCCATCCCCGGCATCGAGCACTATGAGGGCACGAGCGTCTTCTACTCCGTCAAGAAGATGGAGGCGTTCCGCGGCAAGAAGGTCTTGATCGTCGGCGGCGGCGACTCCGCGCTCGACTGGACGCTGAACCTGCAGCCGCTCGCGGAGCGCCTGACGCTGATCCACCGCCGCGACGAGTTCCGCGGCGCGCCCGACAGCGTCAAGAAGATGCGCTCGCTGGTCGAGGCCGGCGCCATGGACCTCAAGATCGGCCAGGTGCTGAACATCCGCGGCGAGGGCGGCCAGCTGGAGGCGGCGATCTGCCGCGACAATGCCGGCGCCTCCTTCGAGGTGGCGGTCGACACCATGCTGCCGTTCTTCGGCCTGACCATGAAGCTCGGGCCGGTGGCGCATTGGGGCCTGGATCTGCACGACCATTTGATCCCGGTCGAGACGGCGTCGTTCGAGACCTCGGTGCCGGGCATCTTCGCCATCGGCGACATCAACACCTATCCCGGCAAGCTGAAGCTGATCCTGTCCGGCTTCCACGAGGGCGCGCTGATGGCCCAGAAGGCCGCCCGCTACGTCTATCCGGACAAGCGGATGGTGTTCCAGTACACCACCTCCTCGACCAGCCTGCAGAAGAAGCTCGGCGTCAATTGACGCCGGGTTGACCTTGGCGAGGTGATTTGAGGAAACGGCTGGTAGGGCGGACTGGCGTCAGCGTATTCCGCCACTCCGGCGTCCCGGCTGATTCTGGCGGGATACGCTTCGCTATCCCGCCCTACGGTTTTGCTCAGGACAATAGGCTGGGTCTCGTCATCCCGGCCGAGCAACGCGAGAGCCGGGATCGTCATCCGGAAACGGCATCCCCTTCCTGAGAACGGTCCCGGCTCGGCACTGCGTGCCGTCCGGGACGACGGGATGGCGGGAAGCGGTTTCCGGCCTGATCCGCCGTAAACCGCATTACTCGCCGCGCCACGGCTGCCGCCGGCCGTCGCGGATGTGGACGATCCAGGGTTCGTTCCCCTGCAGCGTCCAATAGATCAGGTAATGGAAACGGCCGACCGGCAGGACGCGGACGTCTGCAATGCCGGTTGCGCGACCCGCGTGGGGATACTGCTCGACCAGGCGCAGTGTGGTTTCAAGGGCGCGTTTCAGGTTGAGCAAGCCTTGCGGACTCCGCTCCGCCAGATAATCGACGACACCGGTGAGATCGCTCGCCGCACGGGCTGTGAAGCGGACGGTCATAGACCGTGGCGGCGCCACAGTGCGGCCACGTCCTCGTCGGTGACGAACTCGCCCCGGCGCGCCTGCTCAAGCCCTTGATGGATGGCCGCGCGGGTTTCCTCGTCGAGGTCGGGGCCGAGCGCCTCGCCGTCCAGCATCGACAGCAGGATGGCGCCCAGCGCGTCCTGCTCCGCCTCCGGCAGGCTCTGCGCCTTTGCCACGGCGTGTTCGAGGATTTTCGTCATTCGACCCATTTGAACAATCTAACACGCCAAGACGCCGCGGTCGTCCCCGCGCGCGGCCTGACCACTTACCTGGGACAATAGCCTGGGCCTCGTCATCCCGGCCGAGCAACGCGAGAGCCGGGATCGTCCATCTTCGTGCCTCGTCATCCCGGACGGCGCGTAGCGCCGAGCCGGGATCGTTTGCAGGAATAGACACCTCTTCCTGAAAACGGTCCCGGGTCGCGCGGCTGCGCCGCTTGCCCGGGACGACGGGATGGCGGAAAACGGTCCCGGCTCGGCACTGCGTGCCGTCCGGGACGACAGTCTCACCCGCGCCGCGATCGCCCGGTCACGGCACCGGCGCGGGCGGCAGAGCGGCGGCCGGTGCCGCTCCCGAAGATGCTCCCGGCGGCGCCGGCGGCGGGATCGGCTCGGCGAGGATTGCCGGCGGGGCGGAGAGGCTGAGCAGGTGGCGCGCCGCCGGCATGGCGGCGTCCGCCATCGCCGCGTGGCCCTCGGCCGAGGGGTGGATGGCGCCGCCATAGACGGCGGTCTTCAGCCCCCACAGGCCGTCATGGGTGCTCTGGGGCGCCTGCAGCACGCCGTAGGGGAAGGTCATGGCGGCGAAGTACGCATCGTTCGGGGTGCGGATCCAGCGCGCGCGTGGCGCGTAGGGCCGGTAGTCGGAGGGGCTGCAGCCGTCGGTCATCGGCTGCTCCAGCGCGTCGCTGTCAGTGCGGAAGCTTGAGCCGTTCTTCTTAAAGCAAGCGACGTCGAAGTCCGGCTCGGCGACGGTGGGGTCGGCCGGCTCGGTGGCGCAGAAGCCGGCGCGGGCGAACGCCTGGTCGTGACCGTCGACATAGGTCATGCGCTCGGTCTCGGGGTCGGCGCAGCCGCCGCCGGCATTGCAGCGGGCGAGCTGCTCCAGCTTGGGAAAGAAGCTTTTCGTCACGAACTCGGAGACCGACTGCAGCCGCGGCGCCGAGACCTCGAAGGCGGGATGGATGTCCATGCCGTGGCGGCCGCCGCCGCAGGTGCGGTCCGGCGCTTCGAGGGCCGGGTGGCCGTAGCGGACATAGACCACGTGCTCCAGCGAGCCGCCGAGCAGGGGCTTGAGCGCGGCGCGCAGCTTGCGGAAACTGGCGGGTAGCTCCTTCTGCAGCGTGGCGGTGGCCTCCTTGGCCGTCTTGATCATGCCGAAGCGGTTGAGCACGTCGTACTCGTCCTCCTTCGGGTCGACCATGACGCCGGCGACCATCGGCGAGAAGCCGATGTCGTTGGCGCCGATGGTGAGCAGCAGGAGGTCGAGGTCACGCTCGGGCGCGAGCTGCAAATAGCGGCCGAGCTGGGCGATCTGCGGCGGCACGCTGGTGGCGCATTTGCGCCCGCCTGCCGCCTGTTCGCAGGCCTTGGCGAAATCGCGGATCGGCTGGCTGCCGAGCAGGCCCTCGTCGATCTGGGCGCCGGTGCAGGCAAGCGGCAGGAAGGTGATGGCGACGTGTGGGTTCTCGACCGCTAAGGCCAGCGCGGTGCGCACCTGATAGCCATAGAGCGAGCGGTGGCAGGCCGGGCTCATCCAGTCGGCGCCGGCGCGCGCCCATTCGGCCTGGGCGGATCCCTGGGCAGTGGGCGCGGCGTCGCGGACGGGCGTGGTGGGACCGCAGTCGCGCATGCCGCGATAGTCGCGCCGCGACGGCCGGAAGTATTCGGAGAAGGTGCCGCCGAGCAGGCGGCGGTAGCAGAAGCCCTTGTCGGACAGCATCACCGGTGAATCCGGGTTGCCCTCGCCGGAGGCAATGGAATCGCCCATGCCGGCGATCAAGAGATCCCGCACCTCGACCCGGGATTCCAGGATGGCGACGATCTCCTCGCCGCGGTGCACCGTCACCGACACCTTGGTGCCGATGCCGGCGGCGAGGTCGTCGATCACCTCTTCGGTGCAGGCTGTGTCGAACTGGCGGCCGGGCGGGGTTTTGTCCCACAGCGTCCAGCGGCAGGCGAGGCCGGGTTCGGTGGCCAGGTTCTTCAAGGTGAGGCCGACGCGGTGGTCGCGGGGGTTGAGATAGCTCTCGGTCTTCTTGCGGTCGCTTGATGGCTTGCCGGTGCGGGCAGCTTCATAGGTGCGCTCGCAGCGGTCGAGCAACGTGCTGGTGACCGGGTCGACGCAGAGATTGTGGACCATGTCGCGTGCCCAGCCGAAGCCGTCGGTGCCGCGCGCCAGCTTGCGCTCGACGGCGAGAATGGTGCTGCCCGGCCCGTGGGCGACGGCGTGGGTCTGGAAATCCTGCTCGCTCTTGAACAGCCGGAAGCGGTTCTTGACCTGCCAGTCGATGCACGGCTCGACGCTGTCGGCGGTGCAGACCTGGGCGTGCGCCGGTGCCGGCGCCAGGGCGGCGGCAAGCGGCAACAACAGCGCGGCGAGCGCGAGGGGGGCGCGCATCGGATGTTCCTCGTGACGGTGTCGGGTCGAAATCGGGTCAAGCCAAAGGTCGGGGGCGGCTTCGCCCGGACGGGTGTTGATTGACCGATGCTCGGGGCGATTTTGCGGCGGTGCGGCAGTGTGTGGACGGCGAAGCAGTCGCAGAAGCAACCTGTAGATGATGCGTTGCGAAATTTTCAGTTGCCTTGTGGTAATGCCGTACGCGAGATCAGTAGTGCGGCGTAGTCCGTAAGATGGTAACGATCCATTTACACGTTTCGCGCGAGTTTTCTTCGCATAGCCCCTCAGGTGATGCAGCGTGACCGGCACGAGGCACGGGGGGTTGGGGCAGCCGCGTGCCGGGTGGAGACGGGCATGAAACTCAATCTGCGTATCGGAGCCAAGCTGGCTCTCACGTCCGCAGCGGGCGTGCTGATCGTTGGCGCGTTGGTCATAAACAACCAAATCTCGAACAACCATGTTGGAGAGTTGGCTGATGATTCCCAAGATGCGGCATTTGTCCTCGATATGACGAAAGAGGCAGGCGCCAATATTCAAGACATGCGACTTGCCTTCCGTGACATCCGGCTCTCGAACTCGATCGAGGATGTCGAGAAACTGATCGGCACGATGCAGGCGGAGGTTTCGACGGCCCGCGAAAACTTGAAGCATGCCGACGCGAAATCGAGATTCCCCGCCAACAAGGAGCGTCTGGCGAAGGCAATCAGTCTGCTTGACCCGTATTTCAACGGCAATCGCGAGGCGGCCGGTCTGCAGCGCGAAATGATCACGCTCCGCGATAAGCTGATCGTTATTGCCGGAGAGTGGGACAAGGGCAAAGCGGCTGTCCGCGATCTGCTCGGCAAGACAGGAACTCAGAAGGCGGAGTTTCTCCTCCTTCTCGAGCAGGCGGATTCGTCCTCGAAAGACGGCCGGCTCGCGGCTTGGCGGTTTCAGGCGACCGGCGAGACGGCGTTGCAGGCCCGCGCCGAGCAATCCATGGCGCAGGCGGTGAGCATTTTGAATGCCATCGAGCGGCAGGCTGCGGACGAGCGCATCACCGCCGCCATCAAGGCGATGGAAGGATCGGGTTCGGACCTCGTCACGGCAACCAAGGCATTGGTTGCTGCCCAAGGCGCCCAGAACGACATCATGGACAAGCGCGTGCGTCCGCTCGCCCGCGAGATGGAGGCGCTGTTCGCTGCCACCGAGCAGGCCGCCAAGACCCGTGCGGACGAAATCTCCCGCGAAACCAATGCGGCAATTGCGCAATCTGGCACCTGGAGCCTCGTATTCGGTGGACTGGTGATCATTGTGCTGATCGGCTCGACGGTGTTTGGGATGGTCTCGATCGCCAAGCCGATCCGCGCGATCGCCGGTGTGCTGGAGAAGCTGGCGGCGGGCGACAAGTCGCTCGACGTGCCTTACGTTCAGCGTGGCGACGAGGTCGGCGAGACCGCGCGTGCGGCCAATGTGTTCAAGGACAATCTGATCCGGATGGACCAGATGACGGCCGAGCAGAAGGCGGCGGAAGCACGGGCCGAAGCCGAAAGGAAGGCGGCGATGCACCAGATGGCCAACTCGTTCGAGCAGGCGGTCGGCGGCATCATCGGCGCGGTGTCGAGCGCCTCCTCGCAGCTCCAGGGCGCGGCGCAGACCATGTCGGCGGCCGCCGAGCAGACCAACCGCCAGTCGGTGGCGGTGGCCTCGGCCTCGGAGGAAGCCTCCTCCAACGTCCAGACCGTGGCCTCGGCGGCGGAAGAGCTTGCGACCTCGGTCGCCGAGATCGGCCGGCGGGTCAATGAGTCCGCCTCGATCGCCGCGGAGGCGGCGCGCGATGCCGACGCCACCGCCCAGAAGGTGGCCCGGCTGTCGCTGGCGGCGCAGAAGATCGGCGACATCGTCGGGCTGATCTCGACCATCGCCGGCCAGACCAACCTGCTCGCGCTCAACG
>NZ_VWPL01000030.1 GCF_008630065.1 Blastochloris sulfoviridis | reverse complement strand
TTCGTACGACCAACCCGATCGAGAGCGTGTTCGCGACGGTGCGTCATCGCACGGTTCGCACCAAGGGCGCGCTGTCGCCGAAGACGGCGAAGACGATGGTGTTCAAGCTGGTGCAGGCCGCCTCGAAAACCTGGCGCCGGCTGAAGGGCCAGACTCAGTTGCCCAAGCTGATCGAGGGTGTCAGATTCACCGACGGGTGCGAGGTCGTTGCCACGTCGTCCACCAACGCCGCCTGATCGCCCGTCACCCACATTCCGGCATAGCTCCGCAGCACCTCGGTCAGGGGATCGTCAATCTCGTCGGGCTGACGCAGCCGAACGACAGTGGTCGTCTCGCTCATGGCGTATCGCTCTCCTCTGGAGGGATTGGGCAGGCTGGTTCCCCGCCCCGATACGCCGCCTCTCTCACCCCGTCATCACCCAGATTCCCTTATAGCTCGAGCGCCAGTCTAAGCCATTCCAGTGATCGAAGACCTTGAAGACTTCGATGAGCTGATGGTCCCCAATAGGAGCTTCATTTGAGGAAGGATGCAGGGCTCCGTCTGCATCCGCTCATTGCACGTGTCCCTTGAGGCTCACTGCGGAAAGGTGAGCCGGTCGACCGCGACGCCGGCCTTGGCCGCCGCCGCCAGCAGCCGCTGGCGCACCGCCCGCGACGGATTGGCCGAGCGCGCCAAGAGCCAGGCGAACAGCCGCCCGTCGCCGGTCAGCACCGCCCAGGAATAATCCGGCGCGACGGCGACGATGTTCAGGCCGGCGGAGAAGGGCGGGAAGAAGGTCACCGCCAGCCGCCCCTCGCGCGGATCGCCGATGAAGCGCGCCGTCCCCTGGATGCTGCGCCACTGGCCGCTCACAGGGTCGAAGCCGCGGTTGAACACCGAGATCCGCCCGTCCGGCAGCCGGCCATAGGTGGCGCTGACGCGCACCAGCCCGCGCTCGAACAGCGGCTCAGTGCGGGCGATCTCATGCCAGGTGCCGAGGAAGCGCTCCGGCGAGATCGCGCCGGCAGCGGCTGGCATCAGCCCGAGCGCCATGACCCCGAGCGCGATGACCCCGAGCGCCATGACCACAAGCGCGCCGATCCGGCGCATAAACCGCGCAATGCTCGCAGACATCCTTGCCCCCGGATTCGATGGTGACCCGACAGCGACGCCTGCGACTATAGCGACTTTTGCTGAAACCAGCACACCAGAAACGTATCTCCGCAAGATACGCCGCCTTGCCGAACGTATCGCGACACGATACGTTATCTCGCCGAGACGGGATGCGGGATGATCCTGAATTTCAAGGACAAGCTGACGGAAGCGGTGTGGAATGGCGCTGTCGGCAAGGGCTTCCCGGCGGACCTCGCGCGGGTGGGGCAACGCAAGCTCGCCATGCTGAACGCCGCCGTCACGATCGATGCTCTCCGCGTTCCGCCCGCCAACCGGCTGGAAGCCCTGAAAGGGGATCGCGCCGGCCAGTACGCCATTCGCGTGAACGACCAATTCCGCGTGTGCTTCGTCTGGCGTGACGGCAATGCCGCCGACGTCGAAATCACGGACTACCATTGAGGAGGGAGCCATGATCGGCCCGACCCCTGCCGTCCATCCGGGGGAAATCCTGCGGGAAGAATTCCTTCTCCCCCTGGGCCTGAAGCCCTACGGCCTCGCCAAGTCGCTGCGGGTGCCGCGGACGCGTATCGAGCGCCTGGCGCGTGAGGAGGTGCCCGTTACGGCCGACACCGCGTTGCGCCTTGGCCGCTATTTCGGCACCGGCCCGGAGTTCTGGATGAACCTCCAGACCGCCTATGACATTGCGACCACCGCGTCGAATCTCCCGGACCTCTCGGAAATCCACCCTCACCATGCCGCTGCATGAGCGGTGCATCCGGGTTCACCGGTAGACAGCATACGGGCGAACCGGACACTGTGCGGGAAACCGGCGCGAGTTCGCCTCGCCACCGCACTCTCTGGGGCAGCGCCCCGATCATCCCTCGGGACTCGGGTGACAATCCCGCCGCAACGTCCTGACCGGCATCAGGATTATCGGCAACCGGGATACGGTTTCCCGCCGCAGGGGCCGGAAACCGTATAACCCACGCCGTCAGAAGAGAAGGTCAGTCGTCGAGGTCGCTGTCGAGAATCGCGATCTGCAGATTGTAGGACAGATCGCCATCCTCATCGTCGCGGAACAGCACGCCGACGAATTCGTCGCCGATATACAGCTCGGCCGAATCCTTCTTTTGCGGCCGCGCGCGCACCTTGACGCCCGTATTGTTGAACAGCCGCTTCAGATAGCGGTCAAGCTTGGAGATTTCCTTTGCGTCCACGCCGTGCGCTCCTACCCGTGAGTGGTTCGCGCGGACCCTAGGCCCCCATGGCCGGCGGGGCAAGCGCCGTCGAGGTGTCGTCCAGCATCTGGTCCATCCGCCGTGCCGGTTCGAGACAGCCGGCATCGCCGATCACCTTCGCCGGTACCCCGGCCACCGTGGTGTTGTGCGGCACGTCGCGCAGCACCACCGAGCCGGCGGCGATGCGGGCGCAGTGGCCGATCTCGATATTGCCGAGAATCTTGGCGCCGGCGCCGATCATCACCCCGTGGCGCACCTTGGGGTGGCGGTCGCCGCGCTCCTTGCCGGTGCCGCCCAGCGTCACCGAGTGCAGCATCGACACGTCGTCCTCGATCACCGCGGTGGCGCCGACCACCAGGCCCGTGGCATGGTCGAGGAAGATGCCGCGGCCGATGCGCGCCGCAGGGTGGATGTCGCACTGGAAGATCACCGAGGATCGGCTCTGCAGATAGAGCGCGAAATCGCGCCGGCCGGCGCCCCACAGCCAGTGCGCCAGCCGGTGGGTCTGGATGGCGTGGAAGCCCTTGTAGTACAGCACCGGCTCGATGAAGCGCGTCGTCGCCGGGTCGCGGTCGGCCACCGCCACGATGTCCGAGCGGAACGCCGCGCCGATCGACGGATCGGCGTCGATCGCCTCGGCATAGGCGTGGCGGATCAGCTCGTCCGAGACGTCCGGATGGTCGAGCCGCGCCGCGAGGCGGTGCGCCACCGCCTCCTCCAGCGTATCGTGATTGAGGATGGTCGCCATCACGAACGCCGCCAGCACCGGATCGGCGGCGATCACCGCCTCCGCCTCGCTGCGCAGCCGCTCCCACACCGGGTCGGCGTTGGGCAGCGCCGCCGGACGGCGCCTGACCCCGTGGGGCATGAAAACCTCCGCGAATTGCCACTCGATTCAGCATAACCTACCACAGCTCCCGAACCTGTTGGTGACACCAAGGACGCCTGATGCCCGAGACCCTGCCCTCCCCGACCGACAAGCTCACAGCCCGCATCGACGGCCATATCGGCTGGCTGGTGCTCGACAATCCCACCCGCCGCAACGCCCTCACGCTGGCCATGTGGCGGGCGGTGCCCGAGCTTGTCGCCGCGCTCGACGCCCACCCCGACGTGCGGGTGATCGTGGTGCGGGGCGCGGGCGACGGGCCGTTCGCCTCCGGCGCCGACATTTCCGAGTTCGAGACCGTCCGCGCCACCGCCGAAGGCGCGCGCGCCTACGAGGCCGCCAACGCCGAGGCGTTCGCCGGCCTCAGCCGCGCCGCCAAGCCGACGGTGGCGATGATCCGCAGCTTCTGCCTCGGCGGCGGATTGGGGCTGGCGATCGCCACCGACCTGCGCATCGCCGGCGACAGCGCCGAGTTCGGCATCCCCGCCGGCCGGCTCGGCGTCGGCTATCCGCCGGACGCCATGGTCCAGGTGGTGGCGGCGCTGGGGCCGATGCGCGCCAAGGAGCTGTTCTTCACCGCCCGCCGCATCAAGGCGCCCGAGGCGCTGCAGGCCGGCCTGCTGACCCGCGTGGTGGCCGACGACACGCTGGAGGCCGAGGTGCGCCAGCTCGCCGAGAGCATCGCCGCCAACGCGCCGCTGACGCTGCGGGCCGCCAAGGCCGCGATCAACGCCTCCGCCGGTCTCGACGACCGCGTCCCGGCGGCGCTGCGCGCGCTCGCCGACGCCTGCTTCGACAGCGCCGATTATGCCGAGGGGCGCATCGCCTTCCTGGAAAAGCGGGCTCCGCAGTTTCGCGGGGCGTAGCCGTCCTGCGATCGCGGCAGCCGGCGCGCGCAGCCCGCGCCGGCCCGCTTCTCAACCGGATCCGGAACTTCAAGAACGTTTCGCAACCGATTCGTTCGACTCGCGTTTTTGTTCCAATTCACGCGGCGCATCAAGACGCTGGGGCCGTGCCCGCCCGCCCGCGCGCCGCGATCGCGAGGCACCGGCGCCAGCGCCGAGCAGCCCGAACGTCGCTGCCATCTATTGACCCGGCGCGCTGGCATCCGTATGTCCTGCCCACCCCGGCCGAGCCCGTAGCTCAGATGGTAGAGCACGAGACTTTTAATCTTGGGGTCCTGGGTTCGAGTCCCAGCGGGCTCACCATTGTCCACCTTGCGAGTTCCCGCCTAGCGAGGCTCCGCACCGGTGCGGAGCTGTCGCGCATGGCAGCGCCGGGCGGCCGCTGCCGTCGCAGCCAGACGTCCCTCGCGGCCAGACGCCGCCGGCCGGCGACGTCATCGAGATGTCTTTCGGTCATCATCCGCCCGTTATGATCGGGCGTTCAAACACGCCGGTCCGTGACAAAGGTCGATCGGAAGACCACCGTGGTGGCGGCGTGCGACCGCAGACGACGAACGCTGGCACCCGTCGCTGACGGTGCCGGCCGCCCAAGCGGAATTCGTCGTTGCCGCGCCAAAGGCAGCAGATTTGGACTCAGGGCAATCTCATGGTGCACGTTGCAATCTGCAATAACATGGTGACGCCCTACACGAACAGGCTGTTCAATTCCGTCGTCCGCAGCTCCGATCTGCGTATTTCCGTCCTGTCGTGCACCGAGCGCGAAAAGGACAGGAACTGGACGAGCGACTATGCCTCGGACTACCAGCACATCGTGCTGCGCGGCTTTTCGCACGCGCTGAAGGACCGGCGGATCGCTCACCTCAATCCCGGCATCTGGCGTGCGCTCTCCCGCCTGTCGCCCGATGTCGTCGCCGTCAACGGGCTCTACCCCACCATGCTGATCGCCGCGCTGTGGAGCGTCGTCCACCGCAGGCCGCTGGTATTCATGACCGATGGCTGGCGCCACATCATGCCCGACAGCGCCCTTCACCGCGCCGTCCGCCCGCTGGTGTTGCGGACATCGGCCGCCGTCATCTGCTCAAGCGAAAAGGGGCGCCAGTATTTCCTGGAAGAGGGCATCGAGCCGCAGCGCATCTTCGTCGCCCACATCATCCCCTCCTGGTCGGGCCCGGCCGAGGTGCCGGGGTTCGACCGGCGGCCCCATCATCTCTTGTGGTGCGCGCGCATCGACGACCCGCGCAAGAATGCGCCGTTCTTCTTCGATGTCGCGCTCGCCCTGAAGAGCCGCATCCCCGACCTGCGGCTCCACATCGTCGCCGACAGCAACACCCCGCCGCACGCGGCGCTGCAGGCGCTGTCGAATGCCGGGCTGCAATTCGACTACACCCCCTTCATCCCGCCGGACCAGATCGCCACAGCCTTCGCATCGGCGCGCATGCTGGCCCTGCCCTCGTCGAGCGAGGCCTGGGGCCTGGTCTGCAACGAGGCGATGCAGTGCGGCACGCCCTGCATCGTGTCGCCCTTCACCGGCGCGGCCGGCGACCTCGTCGTCGACGGCGCCTCGGGCTTCGTCCGCGGCTTCGACGTCGACCAGTGGGCCACCACCATCGCCGCCACCGTCACCGACCGGCCGCGGTGGGAGGCGTGTTCGCAAGCGGCCCGGGCGGCAGCCGGCCGCTACAGCTTGGAAGACTCCACCAACGAATATATCAAAGGCTTGTCATTGCCGATGTCGGCGCTCTCCACTGCAAGACATTCCACTGCAAGACGTCCGATCTCTACCAAAAGTTCTGCCGGCACACCTTCCGATAGCAAGAGCAACACGGCCCACAATTGACGACCGCGGCCGGAAGGACGGATCGAGATTGCCCATAACCGCTAGAGCATTCTCCGCAAAAGTGGATACCAGTTTTGCGAAAGAGAATGCGACCACTCAAAGACTTAGAGCGCTCATCCGGTTCAATCAGATCGGCGGACGCTCGAGAGCATTCTCCGCAAAAGTGGATACCGGTTTTGCGAAAGAGAATGCGACAAACCAAGAACTTAGAGCGACCGGACACCGGACGACACCTCTTGCCGATGCGGCCTCGCCGCCGGCGCGATGCGCGCCAAGATCGAGATGTTCGAAGGAAACGCGGATATGAATGACCGTAATTACGCGCGTCCTCTCGAATATGCCTTTGCGTTCGTCACGCTGTTTCTAATGTCCGGCGTCTTATACGGCGCATTCGGCCTGAGCACGGAATCGAGCGCCGGCATCGGCCAGTCGGGTCTCTACAAGATGGTGTGGGCGACCCTTTATTTCCTGGTGGGGTGGATGATCGCCCTCCGCTTCCGGCTGGTTCTGCCGGTATTCGCCTTCAATTTTCCGGTGACGCTGTTCGCGCTGGCCTACCTGCTGTCCGAGATCGTCAATTCCGATGAGCACGGCGATCTCATACGCCTGCTGTCGCTGTACTTCACGTTTGCATTCTGCGCCTGGCTGGCGGCGGTGTTTTCGCTGGAAAAGATCGTCCGGTTGCTCGTCTACGTGATGTTTGCCGTCATCCCGGTTCATGTCGTCAATCTAATCCTGTTCGGGACGAAATACGGATCCGATGACGTCATCCAGCGTCAGACGCTGCTCGGCTTTGAGTCCCTGTCCGGGCTGTTCGGCCACAAGAATCTGGCCGGCCTTGCCTTCGCGGTCGGTGTCGCGCTGTTTCTCACGCTCCTGCTCGACCGCAGCCAGCGCTACAACCGCAAGCTCCTGTTTGCCGGCCTCGTCCTGAGCGGGCTCTGCCTGCTGCTGACCGGTGCGGCCCTCGCCATCATCGTTGTGGTCGTCATCTTCAGCGTCATGATCTGGATGTCGTCGCTGAATACGCGCAGAGCCATCTGGACCAATGCCCTCGGCGTCGTGGCGCTCTGCGGCGCCATCGCCGTCGCCTACGATCCGGACTGGGCGCTCGGCCTTCTGGGCCGGTCTTCCGACCTCACCGGGCGAACGGTCCTGTGGGCGTGGTGGTCGGAGTCCTTCCTGGAAAAGCCCTGGATCGGCTATGGCTACACGGGGTTCTTCGTCCCCGGCGGTCCGGTGAAGATTCTCGCCAGCAGGCTTTCGCTTGAGGGCGGCATCGCCAACTTCCACAATTCCCTTCTCGACATCGGCATTCAGACCGGGGTCATCGGCCTGTCGCTGTTTTGCCTGATTACGGCACTGGGACTGTGGCGGGGCGCGGTCGTCGCGATCCGGTCGCACCACGCGCTGACCACGTTCCCGTTCGCGGTCCTGGTCGGCCTTTGCGTTCATGCGTTCGGCGAAAGCGACATCCCGTTGCACAATGGATTTTCGACCGTGATCTTCTTCACGATGTTTTTCAAAGTGTCGGCGCTGTACCGAAATCTGCAGCGCAAGCCCAGCAGACATCGCCTGCGCACCACCCCATCGCCACTCAGGCCGCCGGAGCCGAGACCTGCCTTTCTCAGCGGCGCAGACCGCGGCACGGACAAATCCGCCAACCTGCCGATGGTGACCTAGATGGCCCTGCGAACCGGTCTCATCATCGCCACCAAGGGCCGCCCGGAGGTCCTGGGCCGGCTATTGGCCCACCTCGGCGCCCAATCGGTTCCCCCGGCGCGCATCGTCGTCTCCGCCACCGGCCCCGAGGACATCGCCGCACGCGACGCGGCCGCCACCCGGACCCTTGCCGGCACACCGGTGGACATCATCTTCGGCGCCGCCGGCCTCACGGCGCAGCGCAACCGCGCCCTTCTGGCGATCCGCGACGATGTCGACATCGTCACCTTCCTCGACGACGACTTCATCCCGTCGCGCTTCTGGATCGAGCGCCTGCAGCAGGTGATGGCCGCCCGCCCCGACATCGTCAGCGCCAGCGGCCTCGTGCTGGCGGACGGCGCCGGCTTCGGCGGCATCGACTGGGCGGACGGCCTGGCGCTGGTCGAGGCCCGCGACCGCGCGGCGCTGCCCTCAAGCTTCGCCGGCAGCACGGTGCGCTCAGGCATCGGCCCCTATGGCTGCAACATGGTGTTCCGCGCCGCGGCGATCCGGAACATGCTGTTCGACGAGCGCCTCGTGCTCTACGGCTGGCTCGAAGATCTCGACTTCTCCTTCCGCACCGCCGGTGCCGGGTGGAACAGCCGGGTCAGATGGAACAGCATGATCTGGACCGACTATCTGTGGGGCGTCCACCTCGGCACTCGGACGGGACGCATCCCGGGCGTGCGGTTCGGCTATTCGCAGGTGGCGAACTCCTGGTACCTGATGCGGAAGGGCGTGCTGCCGCCCTACTACGCCGCGCGCAACATCCTGCGCTGCTGCATCGGCAATGCGGTGGGCCATCTGCGCGGCGGCGACCCCTGGCGCGACCGGCGCGGCCTGCTCGCCGGCAATCTCCTTGCCGTCAAGGACGTCGTGCTCGGCCGCGGCCGGCCGGAGCGGGCCGCCGAACTGTGACGCAAGAGGCCCCGCCGCACCCGATGAGCCGGCGCGCCGCCATCCGCGACTTCGTCGCCCACTGGCGCGGGCGGATCAGCTTCGCCATCCTGGACCAGGGATTTTCGAGCGCGGCGAACTTCCTGTTCGTCATCCTGCTCGCCAACATCCTGCCCATCGAGAGCTTCGGCCTGTTCAGCGTGGTGTGGACGATCTCGCTTCTGGCCGAGGTCGTCACCACTTCGCTGGTCGCCGATCCGCTGGTCGAGCTTCTGGGCCGGCGGCAGGGAGCGGCGGCGCAGGCGGCGGCCGCGGCCACCGAATCGCTGCGAGCCTCGGCGCTCTGGGTCTATCTGGCGCTTGCCGGCGCCGTCAGCGTGGCGATCGCCGCCTTCGGACTGGTGGCGCTCACCTGGTCGGCGGAATTCGGCGGCCTGCTTCTGTGTCTCGCCATCGTCTCGCCGATCCAGCGAGTGCACGCGCTGATCCGCCGGCTCTGCTACCTGGCGGACCGGCAGGCGGTTGCCGCCCTCGCGGGCGGCTCTTTCGCCGCCACGCTGTTCGTGCTTTCGGCGGTGCTCGCGCTGACGCACCTGCTCACCTCGCTCACCGCCCTGCTGGCCCTGGCCGCGGCCAGCATGGTGGTGGTGGGCATCGGCGTCACCCACGGGATCATTCCCGCACGCCGGGTCTCCCGCGCCGATCTCATCGCCGATGCGCAGGCCATGCTGCGCAGCGGCCGCTGGATGCTGCCCGCCAACATCGTGCACTGGTTTTCCGGCCAGGGCGTCATCCCGATGGTCGCGGCCTTTGCCGGGCCGGCGGCCGGCGGCGTGGTTCGCGCCCTCATCAACATCTATTCGCCGGTCTATCAGGCCAACGGCGCCATCATCGTGGCGTTCTCGCACAAGTTCCTGCAGGCGGTCGCCCGGTCCGACCTCGCCCAGTTGCGCCGCCTCGGATTCCTCAGCGTCACTCCCCTCGTCATATTGGCGGCCGGCTACTGCGCCGTCCTGCTCATGTGGCCGGCCGAGGTGCTCGGCCTGATCTACGGCAAGCCGGAGATCGTCGCGGCCGCGCCGCTGGTCTGGCCGCTGGCCATCGGCGTGCTGATCGATGCGGCGAGCCAGGGAACCGGCGTCGGCCTGCTCGCGCTGGGGCGGACGCGGACGATCTTCACCATCCGGCTGGTGAGCCTCGCCGTCTTCGTGGCGTCCGGCCTCGTCCTGGCGCCGCTGTTCGGCACGGCGGGCGTGCTGTGGGCGATCGTCGCCTCCATCGCCACGGTGGCGGCGCTGTCGAGCGTCGCTCTGCTGCGGGCGACGCAGCCGGCGGCCGGCACCGTGGCCGAGGCCCCGTATCACACCTCGTGATAGCTGATGAGCTCGGCGCCGCCGGCCAGCGTTTCGCGCCAGTCGGAGGCGAGAAGGCGCGTCTCCGCCGCGAACATCTCGCCGCCGGGATGGCACATCAGTTCGAGCGTGCCCTGCCAGGACAGATCGGACCGTGCCCGCTCATTTTGCTCCCGCTCATGGAACGTCCGGAAGGCGGTGAAGGCATCGGCGGTGCGGGTGCGGTAGATCGTCCGCAGCGCCAGGTTCCAGGCGGCGGTGCCGGCGGCGAACCCCGGCCGGACATGCTCGCCCGCCGCGAACAGGTTTCGCGCCAGCCGCACCCTGCGGATGCCGAAGCGCCGCTGCACGCGCTTGAGCACCAGGAACAGGCTGGGATGGGTGTGGAGGTGATGGTGCGAGTCGAGGTGCGACACCGGTACGCCGAGCGCAAGCGCGCGCTCGACCTGCGCGCACCATTCCGCGAACACCGCCTGCCGGGCGCGGCGGGGAAGATGGCGCCGGCCCCGCGCCCATTCCGTATGCAGGCTGCCGGTACCGTCGCACAGCACGGCGAGGCCGGCGTCGCGGCAGAGCGGCGGAAAGTCGGTGGCGTTGAGATGGACGCCGAACGACCGGCCGGGGAAGCGCGCGATCTCGCGGACCGCCGCCTCCACCGCCGGCGCGTTCATCATCAGGCTGGCCGAGGTGACGTGGCCGCTCGCCATCAGCGCAAAGATGGCGGCATTGACCGCATCCGAATGGCCGAGATCATCGGCATTGACGATCAGGCGCCGCATGCGGCGACCTCGTCCAGCGCACGGCTGTCCAGCCCGATGATGCCGTCATCGTCGAGGTCGGCCTGGGCGAGATCGAGTGACAGCAGGCGCCGGTCGGCCTCCGCTGTTTCGGTGGCGAACCGCATGTCCTCGAACACCTTCGTCAGCGGCGTGTTGCGGGCGGTGACGCGCAGGTCGGCATTCAGCTTCGCATGGCCGCGCGCCCTGGCACGGCGGGCGGCCCAGCCGAGCACGCAGTGCTCGACCCGCTTCTGGGCGACGCGGCAGGACATCACGAAGTCCCGCAGCGTCGGCACGCTGTCCCAGCCGGCGATGCTGGCGAAGCCGACGAGGCCGTAGCTGCCGAAGCGGTCCGCGCACTCGATGGCGAAGCACAGCACGGCCGGATCGGCCAGCAGCTCGGCGAAGGCCTGCGGCTCATGGCGACGGCCGGAGAGATTGAGCTGGTTGGTGCGGTCGATCAGCTCCAGGCAGCGGGCGATCTCCTGCGGGGTGGACGGCGCGAAGATGCGCACCGTGATCTCACACGACCGCAGGAACTCGGCATAGTCGCCGGAGAACACTTCGAGCGCGCGCTCGCGCTGGACCTCGGTCAGATAGGACAGCCGCCGCTGCCGGCTGGCCGACGTCACCGGCACGTCGAACTCCGGGCGCTCCAGCAGGGCGTCGAGCGGCGCCTCCGGATAGGTGCGCACCATCGGCAGGGCGCTGGCCACCTCCTGGCGCTCGAACGGCTGGTCGTCGATCAGCGCGAAGGTGTCGAGGCCGATATTGAGGCGCTGGGCGATCTGGCGGAGATTGGCGCTCTTCTGGCCCCAATTGATGGCGGGATGGAGGAAATACGCCTCAAGTCCGGCGCCGCGCAGAACCGCAATCGCCTCGTCGTGATTGTTCTTGCTGACGATGGTCTGGATGATGCCGCGCTCATCGAGCCGGTGGACCAGCGCCACCGCCTCGGGCCGGATCGCCAGGCCCGCCGCGCCGTCCTCGACCAGCACGCCGCGCCACAATGTATTGTCGAGATCCCAGGCGACGCACTTCACCTTGGCGGCGGGAACGCTCCTTGACGGCGCGGCCTCGGGCAGGCGTGCGCCTTCGCGCAGCACGACGAAATCGAGCCAGGTGAAGATCAGCCGGGCCTCGGCGTCGCCATCCGGATGAACCATCAGCCGATAGGGCGTATCGCCGCCGGGATCGGCCGGCAGCGCCATCGGGATCGCGCAGAAATTGGCGCCGGGATGAAGATCGACGCCGTGGCGCATCACCGCGACGGCGCCCGCGAACATCGTCACGCTGAGCCGCACCACCGTCTCGCCGGGATTGAAGCACTCGATCACGAAGGCGTCGTAGTCGCGCCACGGGCGGCCCATCCGGCGGAACGCCTGCGCCCGCAGCTTGTCGAGAACGTCGTTGGCGATGCTGCGCGAGGGATCGACCAGCCGGCCGAGCGGACGCGCGGCCGCGGCGAGGCGCGCCGCCGCAAAATCGATGCGGTCGAGACCGGCCTGGGCGGGCAGCGAGACGCGGCGGCCGGTGATCTCGGCCTCCAGCTTGCCCCAGCGGCGGAAGCGGATGTCGGCACCGAACCCGAGCGGCCCACCTCCGGCAGGATCGCGGGCGATGCCATAGGCGAAGCGGGCGCAGCGGCGGTCGGCCCGCGCGACATAGAGCTGGCAGCTCGAATAGCACAGCGGCACCGCGCATTCGACGCAGTGCTCCTGCCAATGGAGCAGCATCACGCCCGCCACATCGGCGGGGTCGAGCCGCGGCGCCGGCAGCGTTGCCGGCGCCTCCTCATGCCGCCAGCGGTCACGCTGGGTCCAATCGACCTGATACATGCTTCGTCCCGGGGCGCAGCCGCATCCTGGCGTGCGCCTGCATCTGATGCTGCCGGCCGATCAGGCCTTCGAGCCGTATGCCGTTCGCCGAAAATCCCGAAGGGATCATCCGCAATCCGGTCTTAGTGAACACCTGTATCATTCCAGTGACCCGGAAACCCAAACGCGGGCGCGATTGCGCGACTGGACTTGCGCCGCCGCCCGTGCGCTCATGAAATAGGTGAGCGGACCACCGTGTGCGATGGTCCGACCCGAACCTCGGCGGCGGAGTCCCGCGAATGCCGGAATCCTGCGACACCGCGCCCTCGCCTGCGGCGGACCTGCTGCGCTTCGCCGGAGACGGCACCTTTGCCACCGTGCTGGCCGATCCGCCCTGGCAGTTCGTCAACCGCACCGGCAAGGTCGCCCCCGAGCACCGCCGCCTGTCGCGCTACGGCACGCTGTCGCTGGCCGAGATCATGGCCCTGCCGGTGGCGCGGATCGTCCGGCCCACCGCGCATCTCTATCTGTGGGTGCCCAACGCGCTGCTGCCCGAGGGGCTGGCGGTGATGGCCGCCTGGGGCTTCGCCTACAAGTCCAACATCGTCTGGCACAAGCTGCGCAAGGACGGCGGCAGCGACGGCCGCGGCGTCGGCTTCTATTTCCGCAACGTCACCGAGCTGCTGCTGTTCGGGACGCGCGGCCGCCATGCCCGCACGCTCGAACCGGGCCGCACCCAGGTCAACTATCTCGGCACCCGCAAGCGCGAGCATTCCCGCAAGCCCGACGAACAATACGCCCTGATCGAATCCTTGCTCGCCGGGGCCGTTTCTCGAACTGTTCGGCCGCGGCACCCGCCCGGCCTGGGCCACCTGGGGCAACGAGGCGGACGGATCCTACGCGCCGAGCTGGACGACCTACCGCCACAACTCGGCGACCGACCGGAACTCCACCTTGGGGTGAGAACATCGCTTCTTGGCCCGCTGCACCCCTTTATGTGCCTGCCGACATGCAAGTGTCGCCATCGCGACACACAAGTGTGCAAGCCATTCGCACATGCCAGGATGGCAGGAGGCACCGATGTCCCCGGCGGTTCAGAGAACCCTCGCCGATCTGAGCGACCGCGGCGGGCTGCACAGCGAGGATATCGCCGACATCATGTCCGTCTCGCCGGCGACGGTCGCCCGCTGGATGCGCGGCGAGGCCGCCCCGGACCTCGGAACGCGCACATCGATCGGCCAGCTGCACTACATCGTCGACCGCCTGTCCGCCACCCGCTCCGCCAGCGAGGTGTCGGCGTGGTTTCATGCGCCCCTGTCGGGCCCGACCGGCGCCAGCGCCATCGAACTGATGCGGTGCGGCCGCATCGCCGACGTGCTGGCGGAGGTCGAGCGCCTGCACCCGGACGGCCCCGCCCGTGAGGACGAATGACCCTCGCGGCGCTGAAACCCCGGTGTCATGCGCCGCGCGGATTGACTTAACTATTTGAGTTGTCGCATTTTCTTTCGCAAAACCGGTATCCACTTTTGCGGAAAATGCGCTAGAGCGTTATCCGATCTGACTGCATCAGATCGGACGCTCTAAGTTTCTGGTTTGTCGCATTTTCTTCCGCAAAACCGGTATCCACTTTTGCGGAAAATGCGCTAGCGGCAGTTCGACAGGCTGATGGCGTCGGGCCGTTCGCCAAGCCGGCATGGCCGGTCGGGCCGCCGATCGGACGGGCTGCGATAGGGCATCGGCGCCTGCTGCCAGTTGCTCGGCTTGGACCATTGATTGCCGAAAATCTGCGAATCGGACGGCCGTTGCGCCACCCCGCCGTTGCTGGGCCGCTGGGCGACCTGCGCCGACGCCGGCAGGGCCAGCGCCGCCATCACAAACGCCACGGCCGCCACACCGATTCGAGCTGTCCCGCGCATCGCCTTGTCCTTCAGCGCCTTGTCTGCCTGCGCCCTGCCGAAGGCAGCGCCCGGCCTCCGGCCCTGCACATATGATGACACAGCGCCTGTCCGCCAAGCCTTCAAGCATCAAGCCGTCACGCGCCGAGCCTTCCCGGCTTTGGACGCGGCGGACGAGCCTGATGTGCGAGGGGCTGTGATCTGGAGGCGATTGGAAGCGGTATTCGAAGGAAGCCGGGCTCGAAGAAGGCCGGAATCGAAGGAGGCCGGCCGGGTATCGCGCGCAAGGAGGCCTCTCGCGCACGGCCCGGCCGGCCAGACCCCACGGACCCAGGAGATGCGGCGGACCTGAGCATTCCGTAGGGTTATCGATGGAGAGCCGCCGGCAGGCGCCAGTTGCGGGCGGCCTGCGAAGACTCTCGTCGTTGGGGAAACTACCCCAACGCGTGCGGGAATCAATGGCAATACGCGGCACCGGCGCAGCGGGCCGGAAACTGCGTAAAAGTTTAAGGTTACGCCCAGGCGCTCAGGCGGCGTTGGCCTCGACGCGGTTCCGGCCGCCGCGCTTGGCCCGGTAGAGCGCCTCGTCGGCCCGCTTCAGGATCGCCTCGGCCCCATCCGACGGCCCCATCCGGGACGCCAGGCCGATCGAGATCGTCACGTCGAGATGACGGGTGCCCTTGTGGATGGCGAAGGGGTCGGCGGCGATCTGGCGTCGGATGCGCTCCGCCACCGCCTCGGCCGCGCCGAGGTCGGTCTCCGGCATCACCACCACGAATTCCTCGCCGCCATAGCGGCAGGCCAAGTCGATGCCGCGGATGCAGCGCTTGAGCCGGAGCGCGAACTCGCGCAGCACATCGTCGCCGGCGTCGTGGCCCCAGGTGTCGTTGACGCTCTTGAAATGATCGATGTCGATCAAGAGCAGCGACACCGGCTTGCCGCGGGCGGCGGCCTGCTCGATCACCGCCCCGAGGTGGCTGCCGAGATAGTGGCGATTGTGCAGGCCGGTCAGCGCGTCGCTGATGGCAAGCTCCAGCGAATGCTGCACATTGTCGCGCAAGCGGCTGGCATAACGGCGCTTTCGTACCTGGGTGCGCACCCGCGCCAGCAGCTCCTGCCGGTCGATCGGCCGCACCAGATAGTCGTTGACCCCGAGGTCGAGCCCGCGCAGCAGGCGGTCATTGTCCTCGGCCTCGACCACCAGCAGCAGCGGCACGTGGCGGGTGCGGTCGAGCGACCTGAGCTGGCTGCACAGCCTGAGCCCGTCGACGCCGTCGAGCCCCAGGCTGACCATCACCAGGTCGAAATTGCCGTCGGCGGCGCGAAACAGCGCCCGCCGGGCGTCGGGTTCGGTTTCGACGGTCTGCTCGTGGCTCAGCGCCGCGGCGATGCGCTCGGCCGCGGCGCCGCGGTCGTCCACCATCAGCACGCGCCCGCCCAGGCCGCTCTCGATCGCCGCCTCGGCCAGAGGATCGGCGATTCCGATGTCGCGGGTCGAAACCGCGCGGATCCGCAGCTCGTCCAGCGCCATCTTCAGCCGCACCAGCGAGCGCACCCGCGTCAAGAGCGCGATGTCCTCGACCGGCTTGGTCAGGAAGTCGTCGGCGCCGGCCTCGAGCCCCCGCACCCGGTCGGCGATGTCGCTGAGCGCGGTGACCATGATCACCGGAATATGATGGGTGAGCGGATTCGATTTGAGGCGGCGGCAGACCTCGAACCCGTCCATGCCGGGCATCATCACGTCGAGCAGCACGATGTCGCACTGGGCGCGCGCGCAGATGTCCAGCGCCTCCGGTCCGCTCTCGGCGGTCAGGACCTCGAAATAGTCGGCGTTGAGCCGCGCTTCCAGCAGCTTCACGTTCGTCGGAACGTCGTCGACCACCAGAACCCGCGCGGTCATGGAAAGCCTTAGGCCTCCCCGACGAAATGACGGACCGTCTCGATGAACTTGGCGATCGATATCGGCTTGGACAGATACGCCTCGCAGCCGCCGCCGCGGATGCGCTCCTCGTCGCCCTTCATGGCGAAGGCGGTGACCGCGACCACCGGGATCGACTTGAGCTTGGGGTCGTCCTTGATCCATTTGGTGACATCGAGCCCGGACACCTCGGGCAGTTGGATGTCCATCAGGATGAGGTCGGGCATGTGCTGACGGGCCAGATCGACCGCGTCGATCCCCTTGCGCGTCATCAGGGTGGCATAGCCGTGCGCTTCCAACAGGTCGTGGAAGAGCTTCATATTGAGCTCGTTGTCCTCGACGATGAGCACGGTTTTCGGCATGATCATGACTCCGGGTCGCCCTGTAGACTTTGAGCCCCGGGTTCGCCGTGTCGCGGGGCAGCGGCACGGGGAGAGCCTACCTCGCCAGTCTAGTGGTGGAACTGTTACGGAAAGGCAAATGGATCCCTTCCGTTCTCGGGCCAAATCGATGGATCGGGCCAAATCGATGGATCGCGCGGCGGCCGAAAGTGTCGCGGCGACCGCGCTCGGCGTCGTCGCCGGCGACCCGCAGCGGCTCGGCCTGTTCCTGGCGCTGAGCGGCCTGGGGCCGGAGACGCTCCGCGCCGCCGCGGCCGAGCCCGCGTTCCTGGTCGCCGTGCTGGAATTCGTGATCGGCGATGATGACCTGGTGATGGCGGTCGCCCGCGCCGCCGATATCGCCCCGGCCCATGTGGTCGGCGCCCGCGACATCCTCGCCGGCCCGGCGCCGGGCTGAGCGGGCGCCAGGACACGCGATGCCCGCCTTCTGTCGCGACTGCCTCGCCCCGGCTCCCGAAACGGCGCCACGCTGCCCGCACTGCGGCTCGCCGCGCCTGCTGCGCCACCCCGAGCTCGACGCCCTGGCGATCGCCCATGTCGACTGCGACGCCTTCTATGCCTCGGTCGAGAAGCGCGACAACCCCGCCCTTGCCGACCGGCCGGTGATCATCGGCGGCGGCCGGCGCGGCGTGGTGGCGACCGCCTGCTACATCGCCCGCACCTATGGCGTGAAGTCGGCCATGCCGATGTTCAAGGCACTGAAACTGTGCCCCGACGCGGCCGTCGTCCGGCCCGACATGGCCAAGTATGCGCGGGTCGGCCGCGAGGTGCGCGCCCGCATGCTGGCGCTGACGCCGCTGGTCGAGCCGCTGTCGATCGACGAGGCGTTCCTCGACCTGCACGGCACCGAGACGCTGCACGGCATGAGCCCGGCGCGGGTGCTCGCCGGCTTCGCCGCCGCGGTCGAGCGCGAGGTCGGCATCACCGTGTCGGTGGGCCTCGCGCCCAACAAGTTCCTGGCCAAGATCGCCTCCGACCTCGACAAGCCGCGCGGCTTCTCGGTGATCGGCTCGGCCGAGGCCCAGCGCTTCCTCGCCGCAAAGCCGGTGTCGATCATCTGGGGGGTCGGCAAGGTGGCGGCCGAGCGTTTCGCCGCCGACGGCTTCCGTCTGGTCGGCGATCTCGCGGCCGCCGACGCGACGGACCTCGCCCGCCTCTACGGCGCCGAGGGGCTGCGCCTTTCCCGGCTCGCCCACGGCCGCGACGACCGGCCGGTGGTGGCCGAGCACGAGACCAAGAGCATCTCGGCCGAGACCACGTTCGAGGCCGACATCGCCGACCGCGACGAACTGGAACCGGTGCTGTGGCGCCTGTCGGAAAAGGTGGCGGCGCGGCTGAAGGCCGCCGGCTTCGGCGGCCACACCGTGACGCTCAAGCTCAAGAGCGCCGATTTCCGCCTGCGGACGCGCGCCCGCACCCTGCCGCACCCGACCCGCCTCGCCCACCGCATCTTCGACGCCGGCCGCGACCTTTTGGCGCGCGAGGCCGACGGCACCCGCTTCCGCCTGATCGGCATCGGCGTCTCGGAGCTCAGCGACATCGCCGAGGCCGACCCGGCCGACCTCGTCGACGTCTCGGGTCCGCGCACCGCGGCCATGGAGGCGGCGGTCGACACCTTGCGGGCGAAGTTCGGCGCCGGGGCGGTGGAGCGCGGCATCGTCTTCGGCAGCGGCCGGCCGCGGCGCTGAGGGGAAAAGCCCCTCGCCGCGAAGCGTCCCTCACCCCGCCCGGCGCGGCGTGTAGACATAGGACGGGCCGCGGCGGCGGGTCACCACCCGCGTCTGCGACGAGCCGACCAGCACCACGGTGCGCATGTCGGCGCGCTCGGCCGAGGCGCCGCCGAGCGGCACGATCTCGATCTGCTCTCCCGGCTCGCTGACGGCGCGGGCGAACACCACCGGCGTCGCCGGGTGGCGCACCCCGAGCAGCAGGCCGAACGCCCGGTCGAGCTGCCAGGGCCGGGCGCGCGACAGCGGATTGTAGAGCGCGATGACGAAGTCGGCCTCCGCCGCCAGCATCAGCCGCCGCTGGATCAGCTCCCACGGCTTGAGATTGTCCGACAGATTGATGGCGCAGAAATCATGGCCGAGCGGCGCCCCCACCCGCGCCGCCGCCGCCAGCATGGCGGTGATGCCGGGTAGCACCTCGACCTCGACCGCCCGCCATGCCGCCTCGCCGGTCTCGATCGCCTCGAACACCGCCGCCGCCATCGCGAACACGCCGGGGTCGCCCGACGACACGATGACCACGCTGCGGCCGGCCTCGGCGAGCTGGAGCGCTTGGCGGGCGCGGTCGATCTCCTCGCGATTGTCGGAGGCATGGCGCGTCTGGCCCGGCCGCTCGGACACGCGCGCGAGATAGGGGCCGTAGCCGACCAGATCGGTGGCCTGTTCCAGCGCCGCGCTCACTTCCGGCGTCACCAGCCGCGCCGCCCCCGGTCCGAGCCCGGCGATGACCAGACGTCCGCTCACGGCCGGCGCCCCTGCCCCGGCACCAGCACCATCGAGAAATAGGGCGCCTCGTCGTCGCCCTTGTCCGAAAGCGGCATCACCGTCTGCTCGGCCATGGTGCCGTATTCGACATAGAGCGCCCGCTCCAGGAAGCCGGCGATCTCCAGCGCCCGGCGCACCTTGCCGAGGTTGCGGCCGAGCTTCATCACCACCAGCGCATCGGCGATCTCCATCTGGGAGACCAGCGTGCCCTCCTCCAGCGTCGCCGGCAGGACGACCAGCACGTCGTCGCCATAGGTCATCGGCTCGCCGGCCGCGGTCCAGCAGCCGGACATGCCGGGAATGCCGGGCACCACCTCGACCTTGGCGCGCTCCCTGAGGCGGCTGTAGAGGTGCATGAAGGAGCCGTAGAGGAACGGGTCGCCCTCGCACAGCACCACCACGTCGCGCCCGGCCGCGGCCTGCGCGGCGAGGTCGTCGGCCGCCTTCTCGTAGAACGGCCGCAGAATTTCATTGTAGGCCGGATCGTCGGCCGGGATCTCGGTGGTAACCGGATACTCCATGGCGATCTCGGCGCAGCCCGGCGCCAGCAGGCCCTCGACGATGGTGCGGGCGACGCCCGGCCGGCCCGGCTTGCGGAAATAGGCGACGATCGCCGCCTGCCGCACCAGCCGCGCCGCCTTGACGCTCATCAGTTCGGGATCGCCCGGGCCGAGCCCGACGCCATGGATGGTTCCGGTCATTGTCTTGCCTTTCCTCGCCGCGCGATATCGACCGCTCCGGCGCGCCTATTCCCTGTCGCAGGCCACGGCGTTGACGGCGGCGGCCGTCATCGCGCTGCCGCCGCGCCGGCCGCGCACCACCGCCGCCGGCACCCGCCCCTGGGCCAGCAGCGCCTCCTTCGATTCGGCGGCGCCGACGAAGCCCACCGGCATGCCGATCACCGCCGCCGGCGGGTCGATTCCGGGCTCGTCCAGCATCTCCAGCAGGCGGAACAGCGCGGTCGGCGCGTTGCCGATCGCCACCACCGATCCGCCGAGATTTCCCCGCCACAGCTCCAGCGCCGCGGCGCTGCGGGTGGTGCCGAGCTCGGCCGCGAGCCCCGGCACCCGCGGGTCGCCGAGCGTGCAGATCACCGGATTGCGGGCCGGCAGCCGCGAGCGGGTGATGCCTTCGGCCACCATGCGCGCGTCGCACAGAATCGGCGCCCCCGCCTGCAGCGCCGCCTTGGCGCTGGCGGCGAAGCCGCGCGCGAACGCGATGTCGTCGGCGATCTCCACCATGCCGCAGGCATGGATGACGCGCACCGCAACCCGTTCCTCGTCGGCATCGAAGCGGCCAAGCTGCGCCTCGGCGCGGATGATGGAAAACGACCGGACGTAGATCGCCGCGCCGTCCTTTTCATACTCGTATGTCATCGGAGCCTTTCGACAGGACGGCGGCGGCGGCGTCAACCGGCTTATGTCCCGCACCGAGGCGGGGCACCATTGGCGAACAAATCTGGTATCTGGAACGACAACACTGTCAATCGGCCGTGACCTGGCGGTGCGATGACGCTGCTGTGCGCCTACCGGGTCGCAAAAGGATCGAGGTTTCATGTCCGCCCGTGTACTCATGCTGCAGGGAACCGGCTCCGATGTCGGCAAGTCCCTGCTGGTCGCCGGCCTTGCCCGCCTGTTCGCGCGCCGTGGCCTGCAGGTGCGGCCGTTCAAGCCGCAGAACATGTCCAACAACGCCGCGGTGAGCGCCGATGGCGGCGAGATCGGCCGTTCCCAGGCGCTGCAGGCCCGTGCCGCCCGCGCACCGTCCTCGGTGCACATGAACCCGGTCCTGCTCAAGCCGCAGGGCGAGACCGGCGCGCAGATCGTCGTCCAGGGCAAGGTGTGGGGCGAGACCAAGGCGCGCGACTACCAGGCCGCCAAGAAGACGCTGCTGCCCTACGTGCTGGACAGCTTTTCCCGGCTGCGCGACGAGAGCGACCTCGTGCTGGTCGAGGGCGCGGGTGCAGCGGCCGAGGTCAATCTGCGCGCCGACGACATCGCCAATATGGGCTTCGCCCGCGCCGTCGGCGCGCCGGTGGTGCTGGTCGGCGACATCGACCGCGGCGGCGTCATCGCCAGCCTGGTCGGCACCCGCACCGTGCTCGGACCCGAGGACAGCCGCTGCATCCGGGGCTTCATCGTCAACAAGATGCGCGGCGACCCGCTGCTGTTCGCCGATGGCATGGCGTTCATCGCCGCCCGCACCGGCTGGTCGTCGCTCGGGCTGGTGCCGTTCTTCGAGCTGGCCTACCGGCTGCCGGCCGAGGATGCGCTGGCGCTGCTCGGCTCGGCCGAGCCGGGCCGCACCCGCGCCGCCTGGATCACCGCCGGCCCCCTCGCCTCCATCGAGCCGCCGGCCGAGGTCACCCCGCCCAACCGCATCAAGGTGGCGGTGCCGCTGCTGCCGCACATCTCCAATTTCGACGACCTCGACCCGCTCAAGCTCGAACCGGCGGTCGAGCTGGTGCTGCTGCGCGACGGTGCGCCGCTGCCGGCCGATGCCGACCTTGTGGTGCTGCCCGGCTCGAAGGCGGTGATCGCCGACCTCGCGGTGCTGCGGGCCTCGGGCTGGGACGCCGACCTGATCGCCCATGCCCGCCGCGGCGGCCGCATCCTGGGCGTCTGCGGCGGCTACCAGATGCTGGGGCGCACGGTCGCCGACCCCGACGGGCTGGAGGGCACGCCCGGCACCGCACCCGGCCTCGGCCTGCTCGACGTCGAGACCGTGCTGCGCCCCGACAAGGCGCTGGAGGCGGTGCAGGGCGAGACGGTCGCCGACGGCGTGCCGTTCCACGGCTACGAGATGCATGTCGGCCGCACCGGCGGCCCGGCGACCGAGCGGCCGCTGGTGCGGCTCGCCGATGGCCGCCTCGACGGCGCGGTCTCAGCCGATGGCCGCATCGCCGGCTGCTACGTCCACGGCCTGTTCACCGACGACCGCCAGCGCACGGCGTGGCTCGCCCGCCTTGGCGCCGGGCCGAGCCCGCTCGACTATGAGGCGTGCATCGAGGAGACGCTCGACGCGCTGGCCGACCATCTGGCCGCCCACCTCGACATCGACGCCCTGTTCAGCCTCGCGCGATGAGCGGCAGCAGCGCCAGCGCCGCCACCACGGCGCCGGCGCCGCAATAGGCCACCCGGTAGAGGCGCAGCGCCCGGCGCACGTCGTCGGCGCTCGCCTTGGTGCGGCCGTCGCCCATCCAATGGTCGTCGACCATCACGCCGCCATAGGAGCGCGGCCCGGCGAGCCGCAGCCCCAGCGCGCCGGCCATGGCCGCCTCCGGCCAGCCGGCATTGGGCGAGCGGTGCCGGCCGGCATCGCGCCGCACTGCTGCGAGCGCGCCCGTCGCCGACGCCCCCGGCACCACGGCGGCGGCGGCAATGAACAGCAGCGCGGTCAGCCGCGAGGCCGGCAGATTGACCAGATCGTCGAGCCGCGCCGCCGCCCAGCCAAACGCAAGGTGGCGCTCGCTCTTGTGGCCGATCATCGAATCGGCGGTGTTGATCGCCTTGTAGGCGACCATGCCGGGCAGTCCACCGGCCAGGAACCAGATCGCCGGGGCGGTGACGCCATCGGAGGCGTTCTCGGCCAGGCTCTCGATGGCGGCGCGGCACACCGCCGGCTCGTCCAGCGTCTCGGGGTCGCGCCCGACGATCATCGACACCGCCCGCCGGCCGCCCGCGAGTCCCTCGGCGGCAAGCGCGCGCGGCACCGCGGCGACGTGCCGGTCGAGACTGCCGGACGCGATGAGGGTTGCGACCGCGACCAGCATCACGGCGAAGCCGGCAAGCCCGCCGGCCCGCGCCAGCGCCTCGATCGCCACGCCGGCTGCGAGCGAAACCGCGACCAGACTCGAAATCGTGACAATCCCGGTCAAGCGCCGCTGAGAAAACGAGAATTCGCTCCGGTTCAGAGTCCGGTCGAAGATGGCGATCAGCGCGCCGATCCAGGAAACCGGGTGGCCGATTGCGCGGAACAGAGCGCCGGGATAGGCGATGGCCGCCTCGATCGCCAAGGCCAGCGTCAGGATCAGCAATCGGTCGGTCGGATCGGGCATCGGTTTGGGAGAGTTGGTTGAACGAGTCGACGGCGAGCCTACGCGCTCATGGCGGCCGGATCGATGCCGCCGCAAGGCTGTATCCGGCCGCGCCGCAGCCCTGGGTGGATCTGTCCACCGGCATCAATCCGCACCCCTACCCGGTGGCGCCGGTCGATCCCGTCCTGTGGCACCGCCTGCCGCTGGCCGCCGACCTCGACCGGCTCACCTCGACCGCTGCCGCCCGCTACGGCCGGCCGGCCGGGACGAGCCTCCTGCCGGTGCCGGGCAGCGAGGTGGCCATCCGCCTGCTGCCGCGCCTTCTTGGCGTTCAGCGCGTCGGCATCGTCGGCCCCACCTATGGCTCGCACGCGGCGGCCTGGCAGGCCGCGGGCTGCGCCGTCGAGACCCTCGCCGGGCTGCCGCTTCCGGCTATCGATCTCGACGCCCAAGATCTAGACGCCCAAGATCTAGACGCCCGAGATCTCGACGCGCTCGTGGTGGTCAACCCCAACAATCCGGACGGCCGGCGCTGGGTGGCCGCCGACCTGCTCGGCTGGGCCACCGCCTGGAGCGCGGCCGGCCGCTGGCTGATCGTCGACGAGGCGTTCGCCGATACTGATCCCGGCGTGTCGCTGCTCACCCTGCCGGCGCTGCCGCCGCGCGTTGTCGTGCTGCGCTCTCTCGGCAAGTTCTTCGGCCTCGCCGGGCTTCGACTCGGCTTCGTCGCAGCCGACGATGCTTTGGCCGGAAGATTTGCCGACACGCTCGGCGACTGGCCGGTGTCCGGACCGGCCTGCGCGGTCGGCGCCGCAGCACTCGACGACACCGCCTGGATCGCCGCCACCCGCGACCGGCTGGCGGCCGAGCGCGCGCGGCTCGACGAACTGCTCGCCGGCGCCGGCTTCACCGTGCTCGGCGGCACCGATCTGTTCCGGCTGGCCGAGCGCCCTGCCCCGCCCGCGGGCGCGGCCGACCTCGCCGATCATTTCGCCCGCCGCGGCCTCCTGGTGCGCGGCTTCGAGGGCATGCCCCACCGCCTCCGCTTCGGCCTGCCGGGCGATGCGGCGGCGTGGCGGCGGCTCGAAGACGCCTGCGCCGCGCTCGATTCGTCGCCGGGCGGCACCTGACGCTAACCTTCTTCGAGCACAATACCGCCTTCGGGCGATCGGCTCGGCTCTCTTATTCCCTCTCCCACCCGGGCCGCGCTTGCGCGCGCCCGGGCGCGGGCTCTTGCGGGAGAGGGTGGCGAGGCCGAGCGTCAGCGAGGTCGAGCCGGGTGAGGGGTAAGTGCAGACGCGCGCTTGAAGATTCACCCCTCACCCGCCTCGCGATCATTCGATCGCTCGGCACCCTCTCCCACAAGGGGAGAGGGCAAGAACGCGGCTTCCGGCCGGCGGCTATTCCGAACAATGGCGCGGAAGCCGCATTGCGCCGGGCGAACGGGATCCAAGGATCCTCGACTTAAGGACCATCCATGGCGGCGGTTGACGAGGACGGGAGCCGGCCACCCATGGCGGGCGGCGGGTGGCGGGCACGGGCCGCCGGCCTGATCGAGCGGGTGACCGCGGCCGGCGCCGGTCGGGCAGCCGCCACCGCCTTCCTGATCCGCGTCGCCTCGGCGGTGCTGGCCTACGCCATGCAGATCGTGCTGGCGCGCTGGATGGGCCGCTCCGAGTTCGGCATCTACGTTTATGTGTGGACCTGGACGCTGGTGATCGGCGACCTCGCCCATTTCGGCCTCGCCTATTCGGTGCAGCGCTTCATTCCCGAATACACCCAGGCCCAGGCCCACGACCGGCTGCGCGGCCTGCTGCGCGCCGCCCCGTGGTTCGTGTTCCTGGCCTCGACCGCGGTGGCCGCGCTCGGGGTGGCGGGCGTGCATGCGTTCGCGCCGTGGATCGAGGGCGCCGAGATCATCCCGTTCTACCTCGCCTTCGCCACCCTGCCGTTCTACGCGCTGAACAATCTGGTCGATGGCATCGCCCGCACCTACAACTGGGTCAATCTGGCGCTGGTGCCGCCCTACATCCTGCGGCCGCTGCTGATCATGCTGGTGGCGCTGGCGGCGCCGCTCGCCGGCTTCGCGCCCGATGCCGCCTCAGGCATGGGCGCCGCGCTCATCGCCACCTGGCTCACCACCACCGTGCAGCTCGTCGTGCTGCGCCACCGGCTGGCGCGGGTGGTCGAGCCGGGGCCGCGCGCCTACGACCCGCGCCACTGGGCGAAGGTGTCGGCGCCGATCCTGCTGGTGTTCGGCTTCTATTCGCTGTTCATCTACACCGACGTCATCGTGCTGCAGCTGCTGCGGCCCTCGGCCGAGGTCGCGACCTATTTCGCGGCGGTGAAGACGCTGGCGCCGGTGGCCTTCATCAGCTTCGCGGTGCTGGCCGCGGTCGCCCACCGCTTCGCCGAGCACCACGTCTCCGGCGCCATCGACGCGCAGCGGCAACTCCTCGCCCAGTCGGTGCGCGGCACCTTCTGGCTGTCGGTCGGCGCCATCGCCGTGCTGCTGCCGCTCGGCTGGCCGATGCTGCGGCTGTTCGGCCCGGGCTTCGAGGACGGCTATCCGCTGCTGTTCATCCTGGCGGCGGGCCTGATCATCCGCGCCTCGGTGGGGCCGGCCGAGCGCCTGCTCAACATGGCCGGCGAGCAGCAGCGCTGCACGCTGATCTATGCCGCGGCCTTCGCCGCCAACCTCGCAGCCTGCCTCGCGCTGATCCCCACCTGGCACATGTATGGCGCGGCCATGGCGGTGTGCATCGGCATGACGGTGGAGGCGGCCCTGCTCTACCGCACCGTCCGCCAAAGGCTCGGCCTGCACGCCTTCGTGTTCTTCGCGCCGAAAGCCTCTTCGTAGGGTGCAATAGCGAAGCGTATTGCACCAGCCAGAACCGGCGGAATACGCTGCTGTCCTACTTCGCGAGCCGCCCCAGCCGATCGACTTCCGCCGCAAGCCGGTCGATCGCCTCGGCCAGCATCGGCCCGCCGCACACCGTCAGCCGCTCGGGCAGGTAGATCCGCCGCTCCGGAGGATAGAGAGCCACCAGCGCCGGATGGGCGAGTAGCGCCGAGCCCTGGTCCTCGGCGGCCACCGCCTCGCGGGTCAGCAGCAGGGCATCCGGCCGCTGGACGACGATCCGCTCCAGCGGCACCAAGCCGCCGGTGGCGGCGAACGCCGCGCCGGCATTGGCCAGCCCCAGCGTCTCCAGGAGGTCGGTGGTGAGCGTGCGCCCGCCCGCCACCCAGCCGCGCCGCTGCAGCGGCAGCACGCTCAGCCGGCGATACGGCGCCGCCTCGGCCCGCGCCACCGCCGCGTCGATGGCGGCGATCGCCGCCTCGGCCCGCGCCTGCTGGCCGAGCAGCTCGCCGGCCCGGCGGATCTGCGCCGTCGCGTCAGCGATCGACCGGGCGACGTCGAATTCGGCGAGCGGGATGCCCTTGGCCTTGAGGAAGCCGCGCGTCACCGTGCGCGTATAGCGGCCGGCGAGCACGAGGTCGGGCTGCAGCACCAGCACCTCCTCCGCGCCGCCCGACAGCGACGGATAGTTCGCGGCCGCGGCGGCGGCAAAGGACAGCAGGGGATCGCGCGCATAGGCGCTGAGGCCGAGGATCTGGTCGGGATCGGCCAGCGCCAGCACCAGCTGGTCGGTGCACATGTTGATGGAGACGACGCGCGGGTGCGGCCCGGCGGCGGCGGGCGCTATCCAGGCGCTCGAAAGAACAGCTGCCAGCGCAAGAATCCAGAAGCGGCGTGGCGCACAACCGGTCGTCCCCGGCGCACACGGCGTCAGCCGTGTGCGGGAAGGGGACCCAGAGATCACACCGCCGATCAATGCGTGCGCGAGCCACCGCCTTGCCGACTTCAGCAGCGAAGGTCGAGGTCCATGGGTCCCCTTCCCTCGCGCCTTCGGCGCTCGCCGGGGACGACGGATCGCGGCTTCGGTCACAGCACCGCCCACGGCACCACCACCGGCAGCCCGTCCTGCCGGCCCTCGAACGCCCGCACCCCGAACACCGCCGCCAGCACCGCGCCCGACAGCGCCTCCGACGCTGGCCCGCTGGCGGCGAGCCGCCCCTGGTCGAGCACCACGATGTGGTGGCAGAACCGCGCCGCCAGCGCGAGGTCGTGGGTGACGGCGAGCACCAGCGCGCCCTCCTCCGCCGTCCGCCGCAGCGCCGCCATCAGCTCGATCTGGTGGCGGGGGTCGAGTGCCGCGGTCGGCTCGTCGGCCAGCACCAGCGGCGCCTCGACCGCGAACACCCGCGCCAGCGCCACCCGCGCCCGCTCGCCGCCGGACAGCTCCGTCACCGGCCGGTCGGCGAGGCTCAGCGTATCGGTGAGCCGCATCGCCTTCAGCACCGCGGCCTCGCTTGCGGCATCGAGCCGGGCGGGATCGCGCACCCCGTGCGGATAGCGGCCGAGTGCCGCCACCTCGCGCGCCGGCAGCGGCCAGTGCATCGGGTGGCCCTGCGGCAGATAGGCGACGCGGCGGGCGCGCAGGCCCGGCGCCAGCGCCGCAAGCTCGGCGCCCTCCAGCGCGATGCGCCCGGCGTGCGGCACGAGGCCGGCGATGGCCCGCAGCAGCGAGGTCTTGCCGGCGCCGTTCGGCCCGACGATGCCGACCAGCGCCTGCCGCGGCAAGGCGAGCGACACCGCATCGACCACCGTGCGACCGCCGAGCGCCACCGACAGCCCGGCAATCTCGAAAAACGGCGCGGTCACTCCCGGCGCGGTCATGCCATCCCCCCGCCGAGGCGGCCGCGCTCGCGCACGATGAGATAGAGGAAGAACGGTACGCCGATCAGCGCCGTCAGCACCCCCACCTTGATGTCGGTGGTGGCCGGGATCAGCCGCACGGCGATGTCGGCGGCCATGAGCAGCGCCGCCCCGGCCAGCGCGCTCGGCACCAGCAGCCGCGCCGGGTCGTAGCCGATGATCCCGCGCATCAGATGCGGCGCGATAAGCCCGATGAAGCCGATGGTGCCGGCCACCGCCACCGAGGCACCGACGCCGAGCGCGACGCCGAGGATGACCACCAGCCGGAGCCGCGCCACATTGACGCCGAGGCTCTGCGCCGCCTCCTCGCCGAGCGTCAGAGTCCGGAACGCCGGGCCGGCGGCGAGAAGGATCGCCCCACCGGCGACGATGAACGGCAGTGCCATCGCCACGTGCTGCAGGCTGCGGTCCTCCAGCGAGCCGAGCAGCCAGAACGCGATCTCCAGCGCCGCAAACGGGTTGGGCGCCAAATTGAGCGCCAGCGAGGTGGCGGCGCCAGCCAGACTCGAGATGGCGAGGCCGGCGAGGATGAGCAGCAGAAGGCCGGCATTGCGCCCGGCCACCGCCACCAGCAGGAACACCGACAGGAACGCGCCCGCGATCGCCGCCACCGGCAGCGCGTAGGACAGCGTGCCGGCGAGACCCAGCGCGATGGTGGCGACCGCCGCGAACGCCGCCGATTGCGGTGCGCCGAACAGCGAGGGCGCGGCCAGCGGATTGCGCAGCAGGCCCTGCAGCGCCGCGCCCGAAAGCCCGAGAATGGCGCCGATGGCGAGCGCCAGGATGGCGCGCGGCAGGCGCAGCTCCAGCACGATGATGCGCTCGGCCTCGCTCCCAGCGCCGCTCAGCGTCGCCAGGACATCGCCGGGCGCGATCGCCACCGGCCCGGTGCCGAGCGAGACCACGAACAGGACCAGCACCAGCGCCGCCAGCACCGGCATCGCCGCGCGGGCGCGCCAGACAGCGCGCCAGACATTGGGAGGAGCCGGCGGCGCCGCCTCGGAGCGGGATCGGGCTTGATGCATGGTGGCGCTCATAGACCCGATGGCCGATCTGGCCAAGGCTGCCTTTCCGTCCTTGACACCGGTTCGGCCGCTTCCCTATATCGCCAAACGCACGGCGCTGGCGGTTCCGGCCGGCCTTGGCGTGGCGGAGTAGCTCAGCTGGTTAGAGCAGCGGAATCATAATCCGCGTGTCGGGGGTTCGAGTCCCTCCTCCGCTACCATGCATTCTTGGCCTGAAATTTCCCCTGCATCGCCAGTATGTTGTGTCAGGGTAGCGAATCAGCTGCCGTGACACGTGACCAGGGACCGTCTCCCATCGAGGAGACCCTGACTTTGGCCCGCATCAGCTTCCTTCACCGTCGCGACGGTCGGTACTATCTTCAAGTGCGCATGCCCGCCTTCGACGGAAAGACCACGCGCTCACGTGTGTTCCGTTCGGCGCTCGGCACATCTTGCTTCAAGACGGCGCGCCGGAGAATATCAATCTGCATGGACTGGATCGTCGAATTCAAGGACAACCCGGAGCTTTCCAGGCGCGGGGAGCTGCTGAACCAACAGATCAATAGTTTCCGCAAGCGAGGATTTCCCATTGATCCGGATGTTCTCACCGCCCGGGTTACCTTCGAAAACTATGTTCGCACTTGGCTGACGGAATGCCGGCTGGCGAACCTGCCCCCGGAGATGGCCTGCGCCGGCTTCTTCCAGACGTGGAAGTCCTTCGTCGACGAGAACGTCGCCGCAGAGGACGCCCACAAGAAGACCGCCGTCGAGCAGGCGTTCCGTCGCGGGATGCGATCCGCCGCTGAGACCGGCGAGCCCCCCTGCGAGAGCGCGCCGAGCCCGAGTTCCCCTCGCCGCCTGCCGTTCGATCCCGACAGCCTCTCCGAAACGGCCGTCTACGGTCAGGAAATCGCGCTGCTGGAGGCGACCACAGCGCCTGTCTCATTGAGTGGCAGCGACCTGGTCGCGCCCGGCGAGGACCACAGTGAGTTCGCAGGCGACATGGCGGGGAACGCGCCGGCAGAATGCCCGGCCACCGATCACGACGCTACGGATCCGCGGCAGATCGACTTGGCCGAAATCGATGAGTTCCTGCCCGAGCCGAATGATTCGCTGTCACGAGCCCTCGAGAAATTCCTCAACAAGGAGAAGAAGCGCTTCGGCGACGATCGTGCGCGGGAACGCATCGGCCTTGCCGTTCCGTTCATCATCGCCGCCGTCGGCGACAAGGCGGTCGCGGACGTGACGCGCCGCGACCTCGCGCGAGCCGATATCATGCTGGCGGATGTGCCCCATGACAAGGATGTTCCGGACGGCCACCGCGGTTCGCTCATGGCCCGATATCTGTATGCGCGGAAGCACGGTTGGGCAGGACTTCGACGCCTCTCCGAAGGGACCCTGAAGAACCGCTATCACTCGGCGCTGAATACGTTCTTCCGCTGGCTCTATGACAAGGAGGCCCTGCCGGAAGAGCCCTATCGGTTCCAGACCGTCACCAACGACAATCCGAAGCCCAAGGACCGCGACGTCTTCGCGCCTGAAGAGGCAGAACGCTTCTTCAGGCTTCCGCTGTTCTGCGGCTGCGAGACGCCGCACCGCATCTGGAATCCCGGCGACCTTCTGGTTCAGAATTCCCAGTACTGGGGATATCTGCTCGCGTTCACCACCGGCATGCGGCCGTCGGAGATCGCAATCATCGATTGCGAGAACCTCCTTGAGTTTCCCGACGAGGACGGCAGCGTCTGGTTCATCGATCTCACGCGCCACAAGGTCAAGACAGCCAGTTCCCGGCGCATGATCCCGATCTTGCCCTGGGTTATCGAACTTGGGCTGATCGAGCGGCGTGACGCCGTGGCGGCCGCGGGCCACACGCGCCTATTCCCCGAGTGGCAGCTTCTGACCAAGCGGACCGGCGAGACGAAGCCCGGCCACGCATTGTCGCGCAGTTGGCAATACGTTCGGACGCTATTCGGCTTCACGCGGGAGGGGCTGTCGCTCTACTCGGCGCGGCACACCTTCGCTCAACGCCTTGATGAGGCGGGCAAGCTTGCGGAACGGTCCCGCCACCTCGTCATGGGACATGCACACGACGGGCGGTCTCGGCTGACCTACGGGGCACGCAAATTGTCCTTGGGGATTGCGAAGGTCATCAACAGCATCGAGGATCCGACGCTCGACGTGATCTCGAATTTGCTCCTTGATGCCAAGTCGCGCGCCGACAAGGGGGAACTGAAAAAGGTCGATGTTTTGGATCTGATCGCGCTTGAAATCGCCGCCGACGGGCCCGAGGAATAGAAATTGGCTCAGACGTCGAGCGGCTCTCCACGCCGGTTCCGACGGGTTTGTTCCGGTTGTCGTTTACACTTGGCGAGTGGTCGTAAGATGGAGGCGCGTGCCGCCTCTGGCATTGGCCGCCGCGGTTGAAATCAACGCCGGATTCTCCGATGGCAAAGATCATCACTTGGCCGGCGCCGGATCCTTAGGTCACGAAAGAGCACCGTCAGCGGTTGCAAGGCATGTGGGCTGTGCCCACAGGAATGCCAGGGGGCGAGCCCCCGTGGACCCCAAGGTAAAACGGCACTTTCAAGGGAGCTTGGCGAAGATCCCGGTTCGAATTGCGGCATGCAACGCGCCTTGATCATGGTTCACGGCGCGAGGGTATTTGGAAACCTCTAAACCGACACCAACGCGCCCCAATGCCCCAATCGAGACACCAAAAAAACCCAAAAAATTACCCCCTCCACACCACACGCACTTCGAGTGCAAATCGCCGCCCTAAGCGCAAAATGCAGACTATTTGCTATCTTTAATTGTTCGGCAAGATAAACGCAGCCTCTGCGCTGCCCGCCCGCAGATTACCTTGGTTCGGCGTAACTTCGGTACCCGCAGACCGGCGGCATAGGACACACGCGCTTTGCGTGCAGAATTCGCCGGCCTGACGGAAGACGGTCGCGGATCCACGGCAGGCGCGTGCCTGCCATCGGCCCACGGCGCGGCGGCGGCCGTCAAGGCCGCGCCTGCGGTGCGCCGCTTCGCGGGCGGGCGCCTTGACCGCCCCGCCAGCGCCGTGGCAAGCGCTCGGCAAGCGCGCCGCGGGAAGGTGCGCGAACCTTGCTCGCCTCGTCTCGACGAGAGGGAAGTGGGTTTTTGCGCCCTCCAAGCATTCGGCAGAGACGCTCCGCAATTGCCAGTGCGATGCCTTTTCTTCCGCCGGCCTCACCACCAACCCATCCGCCGAGACCGCCTCATCGAGGTTTTCCCCGTCTTCTTCGAAACCCTTCGAAACCCTTCGAATGCTTTTGAATAGATTTGCCACGAATTGCTACGAATTGTTGCGGTTTGTTGCATTTTGAAGAGGGCTGAAGAGGGCACACCTGTGCATCGCAGGATGCAGGGTACAGGATGCAGGCAGGGCTGTGGCCAATGGCATCTGCGGCGCGTTCGCTGGGGCCACCAGATGCTGCTCACTTTGGGCGTCGGCAAAATTCGCGGCCTCTTCCCGCTGACGCATCGCGTTCAGCTTTGGGCGGATGCATAAGCTCGTTACGCCGGCTTTACGGCCGCTGGCCGCTTTCCCCATCGCGCCTTTACGGTCGCTCCGCCTAGCCTCCCGCCATCGTCAATGGGAGAGCCACCCGTGGTTTTCGACATCGTGTTCCTAATCGGTGGCCTCGCCGGCTTCGGCCTCTTCGGCCTGTCGGTGTTCGCCGCCGAGCGACTGTGAGGCGGGTCATGACCGGCTTCGACATCACCCTCGGCCTCACCGTCGCTTTCGGCCTTGCGGCCTACCTCGTGCTGGCGCTGCTGCGCCCCGAGCGGTTCTGAGGAGCGAACCATGATCGCCGACCTCACCCAGATCGTCCTCACCCTCGCGCTTCTGGTGGTGCTCGCCATGCCGCTCGGCCTCTATATGGCCAAGGTCTACACTGGCGAGATCACCTATCTGAGCTTCGCCGAGCGGGCGCTGCTGGGGCCGGCCGGCGTCACGCCCAAGGCCGAGCAGCACTGGACGACCTACACGCTGTCGCTGCTCGCCTTCACCGCAGCGGGCTTCGCCGTGCTGTTCCTGATCCTCAGGTTCCAGCACCTTCTGCCGCTCAACCCGCAGGGCTTCGACGGGCTGCCGGCCCACCTCGCCTTCAACACCGCGATTTCGTTCGTCACCAACACCAACTGGCAGAGCTATGGCGGCGAGACCACCATGTCGCTGCTCTCCCAGATGGTGGGGCTGACGACGCAGAACTTCGTCTCGGCGGCGAGCGGCATGGCGGTGGCTGCCGCCGTCGCCCGCGGCCTCGCCAGCCGGCAGGCGCGCACCCTCGGCAATTTCTGGCGCGACCTCGTGCGCTCGATCCTCTACGTGCTGCTGCCGCTCGCGATCGTGCTGGCGCTGGCGCTGGTGCTGCTCGGCGTGCCGCAGACGCTCGACGCCTCGGTGAGCGCGAACACGCTGGAGGGCGCCGAGCAGACCATCGCGCTCGGTCCCGTGGCAAGCCAGATCGCCATCAAGCAGCTCGGCACCAATGGCGGCGGCTTCTTCAACGTCAATTCCGCCCACCCGTTCGAGAACCCGACCGCGATCTCGAACCTCTTCACGCTGATCTCGATCCTGCTCATCCCGGTGGCGTTCTGCTTCACCTATGGCCGCATGGTGGGCGATGCCCGCCAGGGCCGGGCGCTGTTCGCCGCCATGGGCGTGATGCTCGTCGTCGCCGTCGCCGGCCTCTACGCCGCCGAGCGCATCGGCAATCCGCTGCACGCGGGGCTGATCGATCCGGCGAGCGGCAACATGGAGGGCAAGGAGGTCCGCTTCGGCATCGTGGGCTCGGTGCTGTGGGCGGCGTTCACCACCGCGGCCTCAAACGGCTCGGTCAACGCCATGCACGACTCGCTGACACCGCTCGGCGGGCTGGTCGCCATGCTGCAGATGCAGCTCGGCGAGGTGGTGTTCGGCGGTGTCGGCGTCGGCCTCACCGGCATGCTGCTGTTCGTGATCCTCACCGTGTTCCTGGCCGGCCTGATGGTCGGGCGCACGCCGGAATATCTCGGCAAGAAGATCGAGGCGCGCGAGGTCAAGCTCGCCGCCCTCACCTTGATGATCATGCCGATCGGCGTGCTGGTTCTCGCGGCGTTGGCGATCGCCGCCGGCACCGCCCAGACCTCGGTGCAGGACGCCGGGCCGCACGGGCTTTCCGAGCTGCTCTATGCCTATTCCTCGGCAACCGGCAACAATGGCTCGGCCTTCGCCGGCTTCAACGCCGCCACCCCATGGCACGACACGTTCCTCGGCATCGCGATGCTGTTTGCGCGGTTCGGCTACATCGTGCCGATCCTGGCGATCGCCGGCTCGCTCGCCGCCAAGAAGACGACCCCGCCGTCCGCCGGCACCTTCCCGACCTATGGTCCCCTGTTCGTCACGCTGCTGGTCGCCACGATCGTCATCGTCGGCGCCCTCACCTTCCTCCCCGTGCTCGCGCTTGGCCCGATCGCCGAACAGGTGTCGATCCTGGCCGGCAAGAGCTTCTGAGGCGTTCCATGAGCAAGCACCCGCCTGCCGACATCGCCCTCCTCGCGCCCGCGATCCTCGGTCCCGCCGCGATCCAGGCGTTCAGGAAGCTCGACCCGCGGAGCCTCGCCCGCAATCCGGTGATCTTCACCACCGCCGTGGTCTCGGCGCTGGCGACGATCCTGGTGGCGCGTGAAGCCATGACCGGCGGCCCGGCGTTGTGGATCGGGCTGCAGATCACCGCCTGGCTGTGGATCACCGTGCTGTTCGCCAATTTCGCCGAAGCCGTGGCCGAGGGCCGCGGCAAGGCGCGGGCCGACAGCTTCCGCGCCACCCGCACGACAACGGGCGCCAAGGTGCTGCTCGGCGTCGGCGATCTCTACGAGTTCAAGGACGCCGAGCTGCTGGAGCCCGGCGACCTCGTGCTGGTCGAGGCCGGCGAGACGATCCCGACCGATGGCGAGGTGATCGAAGGCATCGCCTCCATCGACGAGAGCGCCATCACCGGCGAGAGCGCCCCGGTGATCCGGGAATCGGGCGGCGACCGCTCGGCCGTCACCGGCGGCACACGAGTCGTGTCGGACTGGATCAAGGTCAAGGTTACCGCCAAGCCGGGCGAGACCTTCCTCGACCGCATGATCGCGCTGGTGGAAGGCGCCAGGCGCCAGAAGACGCCGAACGAGATCGCGCTCGACATCCTGCTGGCCGGCCTGACGCTCGTCTTCCTGTTCGTGGTGGTGACGCTGCCGGTCTTCGCCGGCTGGTCGGGCACCACCGTGCCGATGATCTATCTCGTGGCGCTGTTCGTGACGCTGATCCCCACCACCATCGGCGGCCTGCTCTCGGCCATCGGCATCGCCGGCATGGACCGGCTGGTGAAGGCCAACGTCATCGCCAAGTCCGGCCGCGCGGTGGAAGCGGCCGGCGACATCGACGTGCTGCTGCTCGACAAGACCGGCACTATCACCTTCGGCAACCGCATGGCGGCGGCCTTCGAGCCGGCGCCGGGCGTCTCCGAGCGCGAACTTGCGGAGGCCGCCTGGCTGTCGTCGCTCGCCGACGACACCCCGGAGGGCAAGTCGATCGTCGACCTCGCGGTGAAGCGCTTCGGCTTCCACGACGACGCAGCGAAGGCGACGGCCAGCTTCGTGCCGTTCACCGCCCACACCCGCATGTCGGGCGCCGATCTCGCCGACGGCACACGCATCCGCAAGGGCGCGGTCGACGCCATCAACAGCGACGCCGGCCGGCCAGCGGATGCCACGCTCGATGCCGTGGTGCGGCGCATCGCCGGCTCCGGCGGCACGCCGCTCGCCGTCTCCCGCGACGGACGTGTGCTCGGCATCATCCACCTCAAGGACGTGGTGAAGCCCGGCATCCGCCACCGCTTCGCCGAGCTGCGGCGGATGGGCATCCGCACCGTGATGATCACCGGCGACAACCCGCTGACCGCCGCCGCCATCGCCGCCGAGGCCGGTGTCGACGATTTCCTCGCCGAGGCGACGCCGGAGCGGAAGCTCGACCTGATCCGCCGCGAGCAGGCCGAGGGCCGCCTCGTCGCCATGTGCGGCGACGGCTCCAACGACGCGCCCGCCCTCGCACAGGCCGACGTCGGCGTCGCCATGAATTCCGGCACGCCTGCGGCCAAGGAGGCGGGAAACCTGATCGACCTCGATTCCGACCCCACCAAGCTGATCGAGATCGTGATGGTGGGCAAGCAGCTCCTCATCTCGCGCGGCGCGCTCACCACCTTCTCGATCGCCAACGATGTCGCCAAGTATTTCGCCATCCTGCCGGCGCTGTTCGTGGTGGCCTATCCGGGCCTCGCGGTGTTCGACGTGATGGGGCTCGGCTCGCCGCAGTCGGCGATCCTGTCGGCGATCATCTTCAACGCGCTGGTCATCGTGGCGCTGATCCCGATCGCCTTGAAGGGCGTGCGCTATACGCCGGCCTCGGCGTCGGCGCTGTTGTCGCGCAACCTGCTGGTCTACGGCCTCGGCGGCCTCGTCGCGCCGTTCGCCGGCATCAAGGCGATCGACCTCGTCGTCGACCTGCTGCATCTCGCCTGAGGGAAGAAAGCACCCATGCTTGCCATCCTGCGCCCCGCCATCGTGCTCCTCGTCCTGCTGACGGCGCTCACCGGCCTCGCCTATCCTTTCGCCATCACCGGCCTTGCCGGCATGATCGCCCCGAACCAGGCGGCGGGCAGCCTCGTCGTCCGCGATGGCGAGGTGGTGGGGTCAAGCCTGATCGGCCAGTCCTTCACCTCGGAGCGCTATTTTCACGGCCGGCCGTCGGCGACCGCCGCCGCCGATCCGACCGATGCCACCAAGACGGTCGAGGCGCCCTACAACGCGAGCGCCTCGACCGGCTCGAACCTCGGGCCGAGCTCCGGGGCGTTGAAGGATGCCATCGCCGCCCGCGCCGCCGCGCTCGGCCTGGAGCCGGCCCCGGCCGACCTCGTCACCGCCTCGGGCTCGGGCCTCGACCCGCACATCTCGCCGGCCGGCGCCCTGGCGCAGGTCGAGCGGGTGGCCAGCGCCCGCGGCCTCGACGAGGCCGAGGTCCGCGCCCTGGTCGAACGCTCGATCGAGCCGCGGGAGTTGTTCTTCGGCGAGCCCCGCGTCAACGTGCTGGCCTTGAACCTCGCCTTGGACGAGATGAAGCCCTGAGCCATGCCGCCTTCCGACCACGACCGCCCCGACCCTGACGCCCTGCTCGCGGAGGCGAACCGGGCCGGGCGCGGTCGACTCAAGGTGTTTTTCGGGGCGGCGCCCGGCGTCGGCAAGACCTTCGCCATGCTGGAGGAGGCAAGGTCGCGTCAGCGAGAAGGTGTCGACGTCGTGGTGGCCCTGGTCGAGACCCACGGCCGGCCCGAGACCGCGGCCCTGCTGGAGGGGCTGGAGCAGCTTCCGCGCCGCTCGGTCCTCTATCGCGGCCGGATGGTGGCCGAGCTCGACATCGACGCCCTGCTCGCCCGCAAGCCGGCGGTCGCGCTGATCGACGAGCTGGCCCACACCAACGTGCCGGGCGGTCGCCACCCGAAGCGCTGGCAGGACGTGATGGAGGTGCTGGACGCCGGCATCGACGTCGTCACCACCGTCAATGTCCAGCACATCGAGAGCCTCAACGACGCCGTCGCCCGCATCACCGGCATCCGCGTGAACGAGACGGTGCCCGACGAGGTGCTGCAGCGCGCCGACGACATCGAGCTGATCGACCTGACGCCCGAGGAACTGACGGAACGCCTCAAGGCCGGCAAGGTCTATGTGCCCAGCCAGGCCGGGCGGGCGCTGGACCACTTCTTCTCAAAGGGCAACCTGACCGCGCTGCGCGAACTGGCGCTGCGCACCGCCGCGAGCCGGGTCGATGCCGACGTCATCGCCTATATGCGCTCCAATGCGGTGCGCGGGCCGTGGCCGACGCAGGATCGCCTCCTGGTCTGCCTCAATGACGCGCCGGTGGCCAAGACCCTGGTGCGCACCGCCCGGCGGATGGCCGACCGCGCCCGCATCCCATGGATCGCCACCACTGTGCTGACGCCCCGCCACGACACGCTGGGCGACGACACCCGCGATGGCCTCCGGGCGGCGCTGCGCCTCGCCGAACAGCTCGGCGGCGAGGCCGTGACGCTGTACGCCGAATCCGGCGTCACGGCCGAGCTGCTGGCCTATGCCCGCAAGCGCAACGTCACCCGCCTCGTCATCGGCCGCCCGCGGCAGGCCGGCTGGCGCGCCGTGCTGCGCTGGCTGCGCGAGCCGGTGTTCGAGCGGCTGGTCAAGCAGGCCACCGACTTCGAGGTGACCATCGTCACCCCGCAGGCCCGTGCAGAGCGCAAGAAGGCGCTCGCGGCCACGCTGCTCGCACCGGGCTGGCGCGAATGGGCGCGGATCAGCATCGAGACGCTACTCGTCACCGCGCTGTCCACGGCCCTCGCCTGGCCGATGTGGAACCTCGTGCCGGTGGCGTCGCTGGCCGTGGTGTACCTGTTCGGCGTGCTGGTGATCGGCGTCCGCCGCGGCCTGCCGGGCGCCCTGCTGGCGGCGGTGACCGGCTTCCTCGCCTACAACTTCTTCTTCACCACCCCCTATTTCTCGTTCCAGGTCGAGCAGAACGAGTCGATCGTCGCCCTGCTGGTGTTCCTGGTCAGCTCGCTGTTCACCGGCACGCTGGCCGGCCGCCTCAAGGCCCAGGTCGAGAGCATGCGCGCGGCCCAGCGCCGCACCGAGACGCTCTACGACTTCGCCCGCAAGATCGCCTCCGCGACCAAGGCCGACGACGTGCTGTGGGCCGCCGCCGCCCACATCGCCACCACGCTGGACTGCCGCTCGCTGATCCTGATGCCAAGCGCCGAGGGCCGGCTGGAGCAGGTGCAGGGCCACCCCTCGATCGAGGACAATCTCGATCCGCGCGCCGAAATGGCGGCCAAGTGGGCGTTCGACAGGAACGAGCCGGCCGGCGCCGGCACCGATACGCTGCCCACCACCGAGTGGCTGTTCGTGCCGCTCGCCACCGCCAGAAGCGCGATCGGCGTCGTCGGCGTGTGGTTTCGCGACCGCTCGCGCACGCTCGACCCGGACACGCGCCGCCTGCTGATTGCGGTGGAGGACCAGGTCGCCGTCGCGGTCGAGCGGCTGACGCTCGCCGCCGATCTTGAGGCGACGCGCCTTGCGGCCGAGAGCGAGAAGCTGCGCTCGGCGCTGCTCAATTCCGTCAGCCACGATCTGCGCACGCCGCTGGTCAGCGTCATCGGCGCCCTCACCGGCCTCGCCGATGACGACGGCCTCACGGCCGCCGACCGCCGAGAGCTGACGTCGACCGCCCTTGAGGAGGCACGGCGGCTGAACCGCTTCGTCCAGAACCTGCTCGACATGACCCGGCTCGGCTACGGCGCGCTGACCTTGCGCCGCACGCCGGTGGATTTGCGCGAGCTGGTCGGGCAGGTGCGGGCCGACCTCGCCCGCCTCATCGCCGATCATCCCATCGAGGTCGACATCCCGCGCGACCTCCCCCCGCTCGACGCCGATGCCGTGCTGATCGGCCAGGCGATGGTCAATATTGTCGAGAACGCCACCAAGTACGCCCCGCCCCAATCGCCGATCCGCATCGCCGGCTGGGCCGTGGACGGTTCCGTGTTCGTCGCGGTGAGCGACCAGGGGCCGGGCATTCCGCCCGAGGACGCCGAGCGGGTGTTCGATCTGTTCTACCGGGTGCGGCACGGCGACGGCCAGCCGGCGGGCACCGGCCTCGGGCTGTCCATCGTGCGCGGCCTGGTCGAGGCGCACGGCGGCACGGTCCGCGCCGTGCCGGGGACGGACGGGCGTGGCACCACCATCGAGCTTGCGCTGCCGGCGGCAAAGCCCGAGGTGGAGCCGGAGGACACCGCAGAGGCGGAGCCGGAGGAGTCGAAATGACCGAGGCGGCGGGCGGGCGCATCCTGGTGATCGAGGACGAGGCGGCGATCCGCAAGTTCCTCAGGATCGCGCTGCCGGCTGCCGGCTTCGCGGTGGAGGAGGCCGACCACGGCCGCGCCGGCATCGAGCGCGCCGCCACCACCGCGCCCGACGCCATCGTCCTCGACCTCGGCCTGCCGGACATGGACGGCAAGGCGGTCGTCGCCGCGATCCGCGAATGGTCGCGCGTTCCCATCCTCGTCTTGTCGGTGCGCGACGCCGAGGCCGAGAAGATCGCCGCCCTCGACGCCGGCGCCGACGACTACGTCACCAAGCCGTTCGCCACCGGCGAGCTGCTGGCCCGGCTGCGGGCGCTGCTGCGCAGCCGGCGGGCGCCCGACAGCGAGAGCGCTGTGTTCAAGGCCGGCCGGCTGACGGTCGATCTCGCCCGCCGCCTCGTGCTGGTCGACGGGGCGGAGGTGAAGCTGACGAAGAAGGAGTTCGACGTCCTGGCGCTGCTCGCCCGCCACGCCGGGCGGCTGGTGACGCACAAGCAGCTTCTGACCACGGTGTGGGGGCCGGCGCACGAGGCGGATGCGCACTATCTGCGCATCGCCGTCGGCCACATCCGCGACAAGCTCGGCGACGACGCGGCGGCGCCAGAGTTCATCGTCACCGAACCGGGCGTCGGCTACCGGCTGCTCGGAGACTGACGCGCCACAAAGGGGCGCGGTCGAGCCTGCGGCGTTCCCTTGAAGCGGACTCCTGAGCCGCTGACGGTCACTCGTCCTCCGACGTCAATGTGACGTGCATCTCCAGCGCCGGAGTCTGGAGAGTTTCAGGCCTCGGCCGCGACGTTCCTCCTGCTCCCGTGCGTGCTCTCGCATAACGCAGTGAATGTTATTGGCACGCAATTCCACAATACATCGCAGGCACGCTGGTCTCGAGATAGCGAATCTCTACAGCCTTGCGATACAGACCCAGGAAACGTAAAAGGGACGGGCATTCGAGACGGTCTGCCGCGCAACGTGGCGAGAGTGCTCGGAAAGTTCAGGTCAGGATAGCGGATCCCTCCTCCGCTACCAAATCCAACCTAAATCATTGAAATATCTCGACGTGATCGCCCATCGGTTGATCCCGAGGGATGTATCACGGCTACATCCTCCGTTCCGAGATTTCAATTCCAGCCGGGTTGCTGCCGTCATGACCGGGCTTTGCATCGCCCTGCCGATTCTTGCACGCCCGCTTCATCGACTGTCTTCCCTCTCGAAACCGACCGGAGGAAGTTGATGAGCAAGTCGACCTCGATCCGCAGGTCGCGCAGGCGCTCGAATGAAAGGCGTGGTTCGATTCGTCGTTCGTGAGGAGCCGCCGCCTCGCTCACCGCGTCGTCTCTGCCGTCCCTTTTTCCGCCGACTTCGGCGACTGGCTGTCGATGATCGCAGCCGTGGGCTGACCTCGCGTCCGAGACGTTGGCGCACCACGTTGGCGCACCGCGAAGTGCAACTCGGTCCAGATCGCGTCCCACACACCCTCACGCTGGAACTTGCGGAAGGCGCCTTAGACGGTCGAGCGGGCGGAAAGCCGTCTTTCGGCAGGTCGCGCCACGGGCACTTGGTGCGCAGCAGATAAAGAATCGCGTTCATCGCAGCGCGCATGTTGGTCTTGCGGGGCAGCCGGGCGAGGCCGGAGGTATCAACGGCCCGAGCCGTTCCGCCGCCA